>CAZKIU010000030.1:0-2554 GCA_964552955.1 uncultured Prolixibacteraceae bacterium | reverse complement strand
CGGGCGAGGCTGGTTCCCGAGAAATCACCGTTGCAGCCGGCCAGCGCACGATAGGTCAGCAGACCGGTCTCATACCCCAGCATGGCCATCATGTCGGGATTGCTCCGGGTGGTTTCGCGGTAATTCTTTACAAAATCGAGACTGGCGGGATGATCCAGGTTCCTGCTCCAGGGGGCAATGGTTTCTATACCGGCTGCAGAAGCCCCCAGGGTAGTCAGAAAATGCTCCTCGGTCACAAAGGGGGTGGCCATAAGCGGCAGGGTGATCCCTTCTTCATTTCTGAAGCGCAGGATGAATTCACGCGCCAGGTCTCCACTCAGCAGCGCATAGACATAATCGGGTGATATGGCCCTGATCCGGGAAAGGGCTTCTGATACGGTGTCAGGCGTTCCCTGACGGAGCACCACAACTTCTGTAGTGCCTTCTTCCATCTCTGCACCATGGGTGAATGCATATACCGCATCGTAACCACTGTCGTAAAGGGAGGTGACGATGAGCCCTTTCTTTCCGTAATGGGTGGTGGCATAACGGGCCTGCAGGAACGAAGACTGGTACAGATTCAGGGTGTTGAAGAAAAGAAAGGGATTCTTCCGGAGGGGTTCCACAGGAAAATACTCACCGGGATTGCACACGATGAAAGGAACCTCCTTCTGCTGAAAGAGGTCGGAGAACTGGCTCACCACTTCGGTTCCAAGGATCCCCGTCATCAAATCCACATTGTTTTCGTAGAGGAGTTTGCGGGCCGCCTGGGTGCTCAGAAAGGGGGTTCCATACCCCACCTGTTCGGTGATGATTTCGATTTGTTTCTTCCGGAGTGCCTGGTGTTGGTCGATACCCAGCCTGAAGCCGTTGATAAAGGAATAGGGATAGGCGGGGAAGAGGCTGGACTGCGGGGAGAGGAGGCCGATTTTGAGGGTCCTTTGATTGGTTTTTAACCGGGAGACACCGGCCAGTACCGGATTTGCGGTGGCAGCCGCCATTCCCGTTCCCAGAATTTTGAGGAAGTTTCTTCTATTGCTCATGGAAGGATGGTTTAATAGTTTGGAGAAGGGAAGATCCCTTGCAGGGCGATGCAGAAGGAAAGGACCAGAAAGGGTTGCATATTGAGATGGGCCTGACCACCGCCGGTGTGAGTGATGTTGTTGGCACCGGAGAGCTCGGTGTTGCTTACTGAAGTAGAGAATCTTTTTTCATCGCCTGACGCCGACAACATCTCTCCGGCCACCGGCCCGGGGTGGCCCGGGGCATTGCTGAGTTGGATGAGATGAGTATGCTGGGGCATTTCGTTCAGGGTCAGGGTGTGACTCTGTTCACCTCCCTTTTCACCCAGGGAATGTCCATTTCCTACATGGATAGGGGTTCTGCCCCGGAAGTCGGGCAGGGCAAAGTTGACCCGTCCGTCACCCCCGTAGGTGGTCCCCAATAGAGAGAATAAGGCCATGTTCTGGTTAATGGGCAATAACTGACCGTTGCAAAGGGCCCATCCCCTGGGGGGGAATTGAAAACTCATGATGCGGATTTCAGATACAAATGGTTCAGCCATGGAGTTATGATTATGTGGGTGTTGGAAAAATTCCGAAAAGGGAGATGATAAAATCGACGCAGAGGTAGGGCATGAAATTATCATGGGGTTGGTTTCCGCCTGTTGGGGATACCGAAGCGGGCGCGGCCGTCAGATAGGGTTCGACACCAGTGGCATAGACCAAGGCTTCCTGTCCGGAAGCCAGAACCTGGCCTCCATTGGAGCTGTTCCCGGAGTCCCTGGAGCCCATCATCTGATGCGTATGGTTGGGCATCATCGCTGTGGTGAGGGTGACGGTTTCGGCTCCTCCTGTCTCCGCCAGAATGAAGCCATTCCCCTGGTGGAGGGGGATGCGCCCCCTGAGGTCGGGCAGGGCAAAGGTCGACTGGCCGTCTCCCCCGTAAGAGGTGCCAATGAGATTAAAGAGCGTTTCATATTCGGAGATGGGGAGCAGTTGTCCCTCACAGAACATCCATCCGGCAGGTGCGAAATTACCGGCGAACATCTGGATTTCTCCCACATAAGGTTGTGCCATTGCAGTACTGAGTTAGAATTGTGTAACTATGGACGTGGAGGAAAGACCCCTTGCAGGGCGATGCAGAAATAGACCGTCAGGTAGGGTTGCATGTTGTTGTGAGGATGGTCTCCCCCGGTAACCTGGGTGATTCCAGCTGGTGCCGGTGTGCCGGCGGCAGTGTATACCGAGGCATTGATCTGGGGGGAGCTCCCGAAAACTCCATCCTGCGGGAAGGTGGTTGTGGAGGCCTCCGCATTTGTGAAACGCAGCGGATGACTGTGGGCAGGGATCTCCGACTCGAGGAGGGAAACGGTTTTAGAACCGCCTGTTTCCCCCAGATCATGAAGACTTAATCCGGGCCCCTGTCCGGGGTGCATCGGCGCCATCCCTTGCAAATTGGGAAGCGCAAAATTGGATTTTCCGTTTCCCCCATAGGTGGTCCCCAGCAGGGCAAAGAGGGCGGTGTTCTGTGACAAGGGCAGCAGTTGCCCGTCACACCAGGCCCACCCCCTGGG
>CAZKIU010000029.1:0-46419 GCA_964552955.1 uncultured Prolixibacteraceae bacterium | reverse complement strand
TTTCATGTGTTTAAATTATTACATTGTTATGGCTCATTCTGTGAAACACATGTAATATCCATGTGGCTAATCATTACCATGTTGGCATACTTAGTGCATGGATATTTCATGGTTTCTGTTTTAATGGATTGTTTTGTACGGCTGTCAGAAAATACTGTCCGTTTTGTGCCGATAGTTCCAGGTTGAAAGTCAGCCGGATCACTTCCAGGATGAATTCTACCGGTTGCTGGCTGAAATGGGCGGTAAGGAGCAGTTCGGCCAGGGCGGGATCGGAGAGCTGGATCTCGGTATGGTAAGTTTTCTCGAGATCAGCAATGACATCGCCGAGGGGTTTCTGCTCGAAGACCAGTTCATTGGTTTTCCAGGCGGTCACATTGGGGTTGTCGTTGACCGACTTCACCAGTTGACGGGCCTCCTGAAAGAGAACTCCCTTTTCACCGGGGAGAAGCAGCAGGGAACGACCCGGCTCCTGAGCCAGCCTGGGGGCCGTCACCTCTACTTTCCCTGTTTCCACAACTACTTCCACGGTTTTGTCGCCAGGGCGGGCACACACATTAAAGGAGGTCCCCAGCACTCTGACCCGGGCGTCGCCCGCGGTAATTACAAATGGCTTTGAAGCATCGGGGTGTACCTCGAAGAAGGCTTCCCCCTCTATGCTCACCTCCCGCACCTCTCCAGAAAACTGGCGGGGCCAGGTGAGCTTCGAATTGTTGTTCAGCGTCACCAGGGTGCCGTCGGGTAGGGTAATCCCGCGCAATACCTGTTGATCGTTGGAAATCACCTCCGTGAAGACGGCAGTCTCATGCTGCCTGAAGCCGGCATAATACCCCAGGGCACTCAGGGCTACCGCCAGCAACAGAGAGGCAGCCACCTGCAGGAACCTCCTCCGCAGAGGAACCACCTGCCGTTGCCGCACCGGCTGCTGTGAGGGAGTCAGTGGCCTGACCGGCTTGCTCTCCTGCAGTTCACCTTCGATCTTCTCCCATGCTGCAGCTGGATCAAACCTCCGGTTTCTGTAGTAAAGCCTGCTCTTCTTCATGATTTCATCAGCAGATTTCAACACGGCGCCGTTTTCACCCGGCTGGCCAGCCCAGGCTTCCACTTCCGCCTTTTCAGATACACTGGCTTCGTCGCTCAGAACCTTGGCCAGCAAATCCCAGTTGACTTCTTCTATATGCTTTATCTCTTTCATTACGCTTAAATGACAAGTGAACAATAAAAAACCCCTATTCCCTTTTCCCTTTTTTTATAAAAAAGCAGAAAAAAATAAAAACACGCAGTTTCTCGCGGAGAGACCTGAGGGCAGCCCCCATCTGGGCTTCCACGGTTTTCACCGATATGCCCAGTTTTTCAGCGATCTCCCGGTATTTGAGTCCCTCTTCCCGGTTCAGCCTGAAGATCTCCCTTCTTTTCTCCGGAAGGGCGGCGATGCTCTCTTCTATCTTCACTAACATTTCCGGAGAGATGGAATACTCTTCGGGAGCGTTATCGGCCAGCAAGGCCTCCTGGAGCCTGATGGCATGCAGTTGGCGGACCTTATCCTGGCGGATCAGGTTAAGACACTGGTTGCGAACCGACCGGAAGAGGTAGTGGCGCAGGGAGCTCTCCACAACAAGAGAGGAGCGTTTTTCCCACAGGCGCACGAAGAAATCCTGGACCGCTTCAGTGGCTTGTTCATCGTCATTGAGAAAGTGGGAGGCATAATGGCAGAGCGGGGCATACCAGGTATGGAACAGCGTTTTAAAAGCCTCCCGGTCGCCCTCCCTGATCAGCCCGAAAAGAGTCAGGTCATCCATATGATCAGTAGGCATTGAGTGCCCTCAGGCCAATTTCCAGCCTTCAGGCGTAAACACGCCTCTAAAGGTAAGCATTTTCCAAAAGCGTGATGAGTCATGCACCATGGAACACCCGGGTGGGTGGAATAGGTCGTCGCGCGGGACTCACCATCCATGGCAGCCCTATCGTGCAGGTTCGGTTTCCGCCCGGGGCCCCCTCAGCATTCTCCTTTCCGGCTAAGCCAACCACATAAAATGTCGTGCAGCTTCGATGCCCAGCCAGGGTCTCCTCAGGCCGACTCTGAAAAGCGGGCCAGCACCCTGGGAGCATAGGTTTTGGAGACCGGGATCTCGGGCGCTGCCTCATGGTCAAGGACCAGAGAAATCCCGTCCTGTTCTTTCCTCAGGATTTTCACCTTGTCAAAGTTGACGACGGTGGAGCGGTTACATCGCACCAGGGCAGTATGTGGGAAGTTGTTTTCGATGGTTTTCAAGGTGTTCCTGATCATGAAGGATACAATTTTTCCCTTGTCCAGATAATGCACCTTGATATAGTTGTCGGCCGATTCGATCCAAAAGATCTGGTCATGGCGCACCGACAGCCGGAGCTCCTGTTTCTCATCCACGAAATTAAGCATCCGGTTAACGGGCATTTCCGATGCCGTTTTATTGCCACTCAGTTTCTCCAGGATCCGGACCTTGTCCCTGAGGGCAAAATAGAGCCACAGGATAGAATAGGGCAACAGAAGCACCAGGGAGGTATTGATCAGCGATTGCCTGAACATATCCCGGAAAAGTCTCGTATCGTGGAGGATAACACTTTCGAAGAGGGTATAGAACATAGCCATGGCCACCATTTCGGCAAGGATCCACAGCGCATACTGCCACAACAGAAGACCGTTCCTCCGGCCATACCAGATCATGAGAATCCGGCTGACCACCACCACGAGTACGCCAGTGAGAATGACCAGACTGGAATAGACAATAAACATGGTTTCCGAAACGGGGAACCAGTTTTGTGCTCCGAAGGGTTGGTATATGTTGATAAAGACCAGGGCAAAAAGGGCAGTGAAAAATATCAGCCGGGTGATATTTCCCTTTTCATACAGATATTCCGGGATCCTCTGATTCATATGTTCCTGAAACCGCTTTTCCCTGATACGTTGGAAAGCAGGATTTCATCGGTAAAAGTAACCTATTCCCCCGTTTTTTGAAAATGAAACATGCCTCCATTCGCCCCCTATTTGGCAAAATCATCCCTCCCTGGCCCATTATTCCCCCTCAAACGGCTTTCCCTCCCATTTTGTTAGAGATCCCTTTGGGCGGCCTTCCTTTGCCTTTGGACGTCCGGCATTGTGACGACCAACCCTAGTGGACCCGATGCGGATGACTCCACTTATTTACGGCAAGAAGAAACAGGCGCACCGGCAGCACCATGACATCAGATTCAGTAAGCCTATGGAATTATACTTTCCAGATATTCGGTAGCTTCAAGGGTATCAATATCAGTATCCACCATCAGATACCTGGTTTTGGATCGCAAAGTACCGCCCGGTTTCGCATTAACCAACGGATAGCTGTCGTCAGTGACAAAAACCTCACTCGTAAAACTTCCATCCGTCAGCTCGTAACTCAACAAATTTCCTACACCACCCACTCTCTTTTCGAAAACCACTTTATCTGCTTCCGGAGAAAAACTAACCGATGCATTGATTAATGAAGAGACATAATTCGCTCCATAAATGTAGGCACTTTCGGTCTCGACCAACGATCTGTTACCAAAAGTATCCACGTTCTGTGCATTGATGGAAAGATTGCCCTGAATACCCATCGTTTGTGGAATATCAATCACAGCAAAATAACAACCTTTATCCGTATCAAAGTTTTCCGTTTTATAATCGATTTTTACGGAATCTTTGAGACCTTCTCTGATATTCCAGCTCAGAATACAATAGGATCGATTCACATCTTCCGCCGGATAAAGGTTTACCCGGAATCGATAATATCCCGACTGCGTATTCATCTCGCTAATTTTTGCTGCGTACACGATGGGGCCATCTTTTATATACTGATCCAGTAAATCATTGGCATTGTCACAACTTACGAACATGAAGGCCAATGCAATGGTCGCTAATACTATTTTATGTTTCATTGTTCAAACTTTAATTCTTTATACCATTCTGACATAAATCTATTCCTGAATATCTCCGTACATCTGGAATTCATTGATCGTATAAAAAGCTTCATTTTTATTATACGATTCCATCAGTTGCAGCCGCATATAGCGGAAGATTGTAGTAGGACTTGCATTGGGATTCACATTATCTTCATTGATTGAAAACTCCTGATTTTCATTGAAATACGTTATTTCTTCAGGGGTTAAACTCTCAAGATTCACAGGATCCTTCCCTACATATTCTCCAATTAAAGTCCATGATCCAGGAAATTTTGCCCATCTTTCATTGTTGGCATCATTGGTGCCCCAAATCCGGAAACGTTTTGGACTACTTCTTTTATAGGTATATACGAGGCCAGTTCTAGGATAAATTTTTACTCTACTTAAACGAGCATACATATTCAAATCAAAAGTCACGTAATAATCATGGACTATGGTCCGATTGGCGGGATCAGGATCTGAGAGATTTTTCACAAATTTATAGCCGTAAAACAGGTTTCCGGTTTTAACACCATTAAACATTGTTTGAGGGGCATATGCAGCAGCATGCGCATTTCCGTCGTTCTGGATCCCAGTAACAGGATTGATGGCATATTTGTCATAATCTCTACTCCCCGCATAAGTAGTGGGATTAAAAAAGCCAACAGCCTTTACACGACTGTAATCAATCAGCTGTTCTTTATAGGGAGTAATAAAAGTAATTAAGGTGTCAGACCAGTTCCCCCATTTATCAGAGATGGTAAACCCGAATTTTTTCTCCAGCGAAGGGTATTGCCGGACATAGGCAAAGGTTTTGACAGAATCTGTAGTATAGATGGTCTTACTGGGATCTTCCACAAATGAGACGACCCCCTTTTGTAAAGTATCTTCAGATAAGACATGTATGGCAAATGGATGCCCACCCAGGTTTTGCCAGTTTACTTTCACTCCGCCAAAAGCAGGTTCTACACTCATACTTTTTAAAGCAACTTCAATGGGTGATAACAAAGGAGTCGCCTTTACAAGTGTAACCTCTGACTTATTTCCGCTGGAGTCCATGCAGATTAATTCCACATTCACTTCATTGCTCCCGGTCATCCCTTCAACCAGGATGGAAGAGGTGTAACGTGACACCTTGAATTCCATCTTTTCTCCTTGTTTATTGAGATAGGAAGCCACGATCTGTTCAATATTCGGATTTCCTTTGGGAAGCGAAAAGTGGATCTCCAGGCCACCCGGTTGCGGTATGACCTCATTGACGGTAATTTTTTCCGGTTTTACTGAACTGGTCTTGACCTGTTCAATACCCAGATAAGACTCTGTACAGGCAAATAGCAGCAAAGCACTGATTAGCGCAATCAGCAGATTACTTATATGTTTTTTCATATTCATATTTTTCAAAAGTTTTACAATGATCACCATCCCGGATTCTGAACAAGATTGGGATTTTGCAGTAATGAATTGGTTCTGATCGGCATCAGATAATCCTTCATGGAAAACCTGGGAACCAGCAATACCCTGATATTATAAAAATCCTGCTTGTTTTCTCCCTCTTTATTCCAGCCTAATATGGGCTTATTGAACATCTCTTCCGCCATTAACCATCTTCTCACATCGTAGTAAAAATGACCTTCAAATGCCAGCTCATTTAGACGTTCCTGCCGGATAATATCCCTTAAGCCGTCGATGTTGAGCGGTTTGGTTTTATACTTCCCAATAGCATATTTATTCCAGCTGTCGACGACACCCTCCATGCCAACCCTTGCCCTGATCTGATCCAGATAGTAATACGCGTTTTGTCCTTGTGAATCCGCTTTTTCAGGACCTCCAACCTCATTGAGGCATTCTGCCAACAACAAATACATATCAGCTAACCGGATAATCGGGAAAGAATAGTTTTGATTGATTAAGGTAATCCGGGTCTCAGTATACGTTGTTCTTAAATGACTTAATTTCTTGGCCAAATAACCTGAGTAAGGGTAACCTCCATAGGTTTCTGTGTGTTTGTATCCACTTCCATAATGTCTCATCATGTTAGGGAATGATGCCTCTGTCAGGCTCTTTTCCCTTCCTTCCCAGATTCCTCCATCAAATCCTACCGATGCATAGAAACGCAAGGAGCGATTAAAGTGCAGGATTGCGGTCTCCTGTCCCTTTTTGACAAAGTATTTTTGGTGCATGGCATCCGGAAGTTGCGTCTTATAGCGGTTCTTATACCAACCGTTGTTTTCCCACTCCTCGTCTTCATTAATAGGTATACCATGAGAAGAATAAAAGCTTTCCACGACATTCAGGGTCGGAGCATGCCGTTGTCCGATATCTGATCCGCCCGAACCTGCCAGGTTAAACCATTCGTCATTGCTCAGCATGGTGCTCCACCTTTGAAGTTTAGTGGTACTTTCATTGGTCGCCCAAATGACTTCCGTATTCCAGGGTTCTGTAACCGCTTGCCGGAGGCTGACCATAGCCTTGGTGGTATCATTAATGTTTGTCATATTAATTCCCCTGATAGCATTATCTCCCCCATCAGTGGTGATCAATAGGGTTGCGCCATCAGCTTCTGCGGAACGACAGGCTTCGTCACAAGCACTCAAGGCCCGCTCCCAACGCTGCTTGCTGTCCCCGGTGGGAAAGAGTTCAATTCCTCGGTTGTCTTTAATACCACTATAATAATTGTTGTTGTTAAAAAGAGGACTGGCAGCCAATACCAGGGTTTTAGCCTTGATACACAAAGCTATGGTTTTGGTAAACCTTCCATACTCACTGACAACATCCAATTCATTTATGGTTGGAAGATTTTCAACAGCCTCATCCAGTGTCTTTGTGATATAATTCACCACATCGTCAACCGGTTCACGATAAAGCTTGACTTCATCGCCCTTTGCAGAAACTGGGATCACTTTATCGATGATCGGAATAGGTCCGTAGAGTCGCAGAAGATAAAAGTGCAAATAAGCTTTTATGGTCATCGCCTCAGCAATCCATTGAGCCCTGAGACTCTCATCCAGATCACGCGGGCCACCATCTTCAACCCTTATATTCTCAAGGAAAACATTACAGTGCCTGATGCCCTGCCAAATGTTTTTATCGGCACCGTTTTGGCCGTCCCAAAAATTACTGTAAGGATTTACGACATTATTTCCTTTAAGGAAACTCATCATGGTTGCCGGAGGGCCTGCCGATAAACCTCCTCCGGTATTCCTTTCCGAATAAATGATATCACCTCCCCCGCTTAGTCCCAGTGCACGCTCGGGATCTGCAGAGCTGGGAAGACTGCCGTAACAGGTGAACAGGTATTTTTCCGCATTATATTTATCCTTAAATGCATCTTTCAGTTCGGGTTTGTCATCAGGCAATATATCCAGAAAATCATTGCACCCAAAGATCGGGAACATCAGGATGAACGCCAGTAAATATGGTATTTTTTTCATTATATAGATTTTTTAAGGTTAGAAGTTGATTTGAAGGCCAAGGTTAAAGACCCGCTGGATTGGGTAGGCCAGTCCGTTTCCCCCCATCTCAGGATCCCATAACTTGAAATCAGAGAAGGTGAGCAAATTAGTTCCACTTGCGTAAACCCGGGGGCTAATGCCTCCAATATCAGGAATTTTATACCCCATCTCGACCGATTTTAACCGCAGGAAACTTGCTGAACGCATCCAATAATTGCTGTTTACGAAATTATTGTTGTTTCCATAAGCAGCCGATCCGGTATCAGGAGAGAGACGGGGCCAACTTGCATAGATGTCCCTGTTGGTTTCGGTCCAAACACTCTCGGCAATAAAATTCAGCATAGCCCGGTTCCCCTTTTGCCCCCCCGAGGTTACTTCGACAAAAGGAGCCATTGCCTTTGCATTCAGGAAAAAAGAATAGCGCGATGAGCCTTGAAGAAAAATCGAAATATCAAAATCCTTATACCCCATAGATCCCCCGAAGCCATACTGAATTTCAGGATTGGATGGATAACCCATTGGTACAATGTCATACTCATTAATCACTCCGTCGCCATTGATATCGCGGTATTTAATGTCACCGGCCTGATAATCTCCACCAGAACTGCTGACTTGCTGTTTGGGTGAATTGAGGACTTCATTGTCGTCAATGAACAAACGTTCAGCCACATATCCCCTGGTCTGTCCGACTTTTTGTCCCACCACAGATCTCCAGGGAGCAATTCCTGAATAGTCGAGTTCATCGTATTTTGTGATTTCAGACGTTCCATAAGTAAAGTTACCCCTAACAATGTACCACAAGGAATTCGAAAATGCCTTGGTGTAATCCAATGTGAGATCCACCCCTTTCCCTACAGCTTCCCCATAATTGGTCCTGACTCCGGCAGTCAGACCAGTAGTAGAAGGAATATCGGGACGAAGCTGGACGATATTGGTGCGGTTCTCGTGGTAGAACTCAGCCTGAAAGGTCAGGTCGTTATTCAACAGTCCTAACTCAATCGCCAGGTTGGTCTTATAGGAAACTTCCCAGGTGATATTCGGATTAGCATACCGTGAAATACCAATCGTGGGACGACTAAAGGTCATATAGGGATCTTTTCCAAAATACCCGGCCCTGGGCCCATTAAGATCCACATTGGAAGTAAAAAAGAACCGGTCCTCATCAGAAACGATCACATCATTCCCGACTAAACCATAAGTCGCCCTGACTTTAAACTTGGGTACAATTTCTTTTAATGAAGCCCAGAAAGGCTCATTCGAAACCTGCCACCCTGCTCCAAATGAAGGGAAAAATCCCCACCTGTGCTTGGGATCGAAACGCTCCGAACCGTTAATCCCGAAATTAAACTCGGCAAAATATGTTTGATTGAAACCATAGGTGAAACGTCCGGCAAATGAAATATTCCGGGAAGGGAGGGAAGAGTCTAAATTGACAGGACTTCCATCCAGAATGTTTTTGAATGATCCGACGATAAGTCCACCGACATCGTGTTTGTCCTCAAACTTCCGGTTATATAAAACAGCTCCCTCCCCATAACTGGTCGACCTGACTGACTTTTCACCTGCAGCATAATCAATATAGTCAGAGCCCCCTTCCGGATTCAATGCAGCTAAATCAAACGGGAAAGCAGAATTTGTGGGATCATAGGTCCCTTTGATATATTGATAATAAAAAGGTTTGTAGTTACGCACAATGTTAAATCCGGAATAACGGGTAATGCTGCCAATAAAACGGGCACTCAATCCTTTTGTAATACTATTCAGGTTCTGATGTAATTCCAACTGAGTCAAAAGGGTGTTATTGCTTACATCCTCATATCCTCTCATAATATCAGCATAAGGATTGATATAGGCAGGAGAACCCATCCCGTATTCGTTGTCAGAATAGTTGCCGAAACGAATCCGGTCCACATATTGGGTGGCCGCATCGGCTGCATAATAGGCCGGGAAAAGCACAGGATTGGCTAACAAAGATTTGCCGTAGGTATTCGCTCCACCACTTCCAAATTCTCCGATCGGACCGGTATAATCTTCAAAATTTGCACTTACCCTGACCTTGGCTTCCAAAGTCTTGGTCAGATTGAGATTTACATTGGACCGTACAGAATATTTTTTCAGATTGATATTGGTATTAAACGGATTGGCCCGGTCCACCTGCAAGATACCATTGTCCTGTGAAAAAGAGCCAGCCAGATAATAGGTGGCAGCATTGCCACCGCCGGTGAGATTAATATTCGCTCTTTGGTTGATCGAGTAATCCTTGGTGAGCATATTCAGCCAGTCGACTGCAGGATATACATATTCATTCCGGTTCGGGTCTCTCGTCATGTCAATTTTACTCTGTGGATAGGTGAGCTCCCCATGACGCGTCATGCTGGCGATATTGGAATACTCCATAAAAGTAATCGGATCGGCAACATCGACCTGTGTGGTAGGAGCCGACAGCGAAGTTTCGTAGCGAAACTGTACTTTCACCTCACCCTTTTCTCCTTCTTTGGTAGTTACCAAAACCACCCCGTTTGCCCCTCTTGCGCCATACAAGGCCGTGGCAGAAGCATCCTTTAAAATGGAAAAACTGGCAATATCATCGGGGTTAAGTCGGGACAAGTCCTTCGACGTCATTTCAATATTGTCGATAAGGATAAGCGGTTTTGTTAATCCACTGCCGAAAGAGGTCACACTGCGAACAAAGAATTGACCATCCTCTTCGCCGGGGGCCCCTGTGGTCTGATAGGATATTAAACCAGCCATTTTACCAGCCAGGGCAGTGGTCAAATTACTTGACGGCACTTTTAAATCTTTCGTATTGATCGTCGTAATGGAAGAAATTACACTCTCCTTGGCCTGCTTACCGAATGCAACGACAACGGCTTCTTCCAACATTTCGGTAATTTCCGTCAGTCTTACATTGATGACCTTGCTTTGACCCACTTTAACGGTTTGTGGCTCATAACCGATAAATGAAAATACCAGCTCATTACCTTCATTGACCAACAATTCGTAAACCCCGTTAAGATTAGTAGCCGTTCCAATCGAGGTACCCGCTATAACAACATTCGCTCCCGGAATAGGGGCATCGTTGAATGCATCGGTTACCTGCCCGGTAATCATGATCCCTTTGGTTTGTTGAGCAGAAATCTCTGTTGTTACCCATGGGAGAAACAAAATAGCCAGTGCAGTGAACCGGACCATTTTGCCCAGGTGAGTGATGCTGGTGTTCCATAAACTTCCTACCATATAATTCATGTTTTCTGGTTGATTAGTTAACTTAGAGAATAATTTTTCATTTAAAACATTAGCAATTAGATGCAAAAAGATAGCTTTCAAATGAACAGCACGAATATTTAAGCGAGCTTAAATGAAAATAAAAACAAGTCTCACTTTTCGTTTGGTTCATTATGCGCTTCCATATATTTCGTTTAGATTTCTCTTTTAGTCACTTTTTTTTAAGTTCACAAAACTATTATTTTTTCAATACGATTTACTCCATCCGCTATTTTTTAGAATGAGCCTTAATAGAAGCTCTTTAAGAGACTAATAATGAGAGCATATAAATTACTGAAAAGGATTTTAAACGCCTACTGGCTCCGTGAAAAACCGGGGAAGCCGGGAAAACGATGAGATTTAAAGGGGATGAATCAATGGTGCTGAGAATATTATTATTAAGTTTGTTTAAAAAACAATATGAAAAGGATCAGTTTATCACTTCTTGTAGTTTTTGTATTCTTTGCCGTTTCGTGTCAGCAGAGTTTTTACGGAAAACACAAATCTGAGGATGTCGCCCATGAAGCCGTTCAGGACGCTATTCAAACCATGGTACAGTTCAGAAAAACTACTCCGCTGCTACTAGATAATCAAAGATTGGACTATTTGCTTCAGTTCCAGACCTATTCCGACAGTCTGGAAAACACAACATTTAAAGAGTATCTGACCAGTACTGAAGAAAAATCGGTCAGCATGGAAAATACAATTCCCATACTCTATTGTTATCGGGAGGCTTTTAATAAAGTACTTGAAGAGGTGAAAAATACCCGCGTCAAGAAAGGGAATACCCTGGTTTGGATGCTTTATAACATGGGTTTTGTGGTTAAAACACCTTCCGGTTGTTTTGGAATCGATATTGACCATCGCCTGGCTGAGCAACTGGAACCCTATCTTGATTTCCTATGTATAACGCACAACCATGGTGACCATTACAATACTAAGCTGATGGAGGTTATGAGTCACCATGGAAAACCGGTACTTTCCAATTTTTACCAGCGAAGTGAAAATTATTTTTCAACCAAACCAAACCATTATAAAATTGGGAATTTTACCATTCGTACCGATATTTCAGATCATCTTGCCGATCCAAAATTTCCGGACTTTGTAACTGCATTCAGGATCGAATGCGGCAAAGATGCCGGGAATTTTTCATTGCTCCACTGCGGAGATTCTGGCTTCAACCCAGACCATTTCAAAAATGTTCAGGGACCTGTAGACCTGGTAGTCCTCAGGTGGGGAGCCCCCAGGGAAAGTAATATCATGGGCACAGGTGAAGGTCAGGTAACACCCGGCTACGCTGTTTTATCTCATCTGATAGAATTAAGACATAGGCCCTATCCGCATGGTCAGGCCTCCATTACTAAAACACTTGAGCATCTTCCAACGGTAAAATGTAATAATACCATTCTTCCATTTTGGGGGGAAAAGTTAAGATGGGAAAATGGGAAATTGTATTAGTAGCGGGATTTTATCAGTAGAATCACCCTATTTGCCCGTTCTTTGAAAATGAGACTTTCCAGCACTCGCCCCATATTGGGCAAATTCATCCCTCCCTGGCCCATTATTCCCCCTCAAACGGCTATCCCTCCCTTTTTTTTGGCGTTCCTCTTTAGGCGGCTTTCCTTTGCTTCTGGACGTCCCCCTTTGAGACGGCCAGCACTGAAGTTATGGAATCAGAAAAATTGGTACAGTGGCCGAAAAGTTTACTCAGCACCTTCAGAAAGGGTTTCAGGACCGACCTGGAGGAGGGGAAATTCCGCATGGAAGAATTCGGATTTGAATCGGTTGTTGCAAGGCCGGCCCGAGGCGGCCAGGAAGAGCTTTTTTGCCGGGATGCCGGAATTGAGGAAAATCGAAGGTTCACCTATCCGGTCTTTATCCCGCGTGAAAGAAGAGACGATAGAAGGGCCATACTCCTTCTTCACGGGTTGAATGAGCGTAACTGGGACAAATACCTGGTATGGGCTGAATACCTTGCCCTTAACACGGGAAAACCTGTCATTCTCTTCCCGATAGCCTTTCACATGAACCGGGGACCGTCGGCATGGCTGAATCCGAGAAGCATGAACCTGGTGGCTGAAAACCGCAGACAATTGTCGGGAAATCCGGGATCTCTCACTTTTGCCAATGCGGTGCTCAGCGAACGGCTGACCGAAGAACCCCTGAGGTTTTATCACAGTGGCCGGCAAACGATTGATGATATCACTGGCCTTACCCGGCAAATCGGAATAGGCGGGCATCCTCTCTTCCCGGCCGGAACTTCCATCGACCTGTTTGCTTATTCCATAGGCTCCTTTCTGGCAGAAATCCTGCTGATGGCCAATCCCGGGAACCTCTTTTCCTCCTCCCGGCTTTTCATCTTTTGCGGAGGAGCCATCTTCCGGCATATGTACGGTGAGTCAAAATTCATCATGGATAAATTGGCTTATGAGCGGTTATTACAATATTATTGTAATGAATGGCTCCATCTTTCCGAGGACGGCGCTTCACCCACGACAGAACAAGCCGATGATCTGAACAGGGCCTTTAGTGCCATGATCAAACCGGAGATCCATAAGCAGGAGAGAGAACATTTCTTTGAATCGTGGAGACACAGAATTGCAGGGATCTCTCTCCTGAAAGATAAGGTGATGCCTTTTATGGGTGTGGAAGCCTGCATGGGGAAAAAGCTGGCCAGGGAGTGTTTTGAACTCCTTGATTTACCCTTTGACTACAGCCATGAAACGCCGTTCCCGGTGACTGGGAAAACGGACCTCCGGCTGGTAGAGGACTCTTTCCGGGAGGTATTCCGTAAAAGTGCCGCCTTCCTCACCTGACAGAGCCAGTCCGGAGCATGGTATTTGAGGTGTTGTTGGGTCCTTGTGAATTAATTATCCCATCATTTTATTTTCCAAAAAAATATTAGTTTTGCACCACTGCACGCCCGGGTGGCGGAATTGGTAGACGCGCTGGACTCAAAATCCAGTGATAGCAATATCGTGCGGGTTCGATTCCCGCCTCGGGCACAAAAAGAGCGACCAACTGAACGATGTTGGCCGCTCTTCGTTTTTTGCTGAATCTCACTAAACTAATGCAAGTCTGCCTGCTTCCTTTTCACTCACCACAGGCCGACGCATCCTACCGAAAATCCGTTTTGATGGAACTGCCTCTTCGATCACAGCTATTTAAATCTTAATAGTTTGAGGAACTTATTGAAAAAGAAGGTGTTTTCATTCATCCCGGTAAATTCTGAAGCGCCGGGCCCATAAGCGAAAACAGGCACGGCAATACCGGTATGGCCTCCGGTAGTAAACCGACCTGAGACCATGCCCGATTTGATGTCGCCACCCACCAGGGTTAATCCACCTGTTTCATGGTCTGCAGTTACCACAACCAGCGTATTTCCATCCCGGGCCGCAAATTCAAGGGCTTTCCCGACAGCCTTGTCGAAATCGAGCATTTCCTCTATGGTATACTTAGTTGGCAACCTGAAAAGTTGGGTACCGGGGAGGACCGGCTATTTTGAGGGGTTTGCACTGGTTGGAGTCCTGGATCCCGCAAAACGCCGCCCTGCCAGGTTATACACCAACCCGACATTGGCCGTCAGATAGTTTTCATAATCACGGGTTCCGGCCATTCTTCCTTCAAATTGGTTGGGAAACGCCGTGGCTGAACCGTTCAGATTCAGTTCCACCAAGGGAGAAAGATGGAATTTCAGGGTCAGGTTTGCATTCCCTGACAATGAATTCTTCCTTGGAATCCCTTTGTAACCAAATACATGCATGTTTCCGATTCCGGCTGAGGTAACCAGACTAAAAACCGAATGGTCGTCATACCCCATAATAAGATCGGTAAGGCTCAGAGAGAGATTCAGTGAGAGGTTGATGTATCTGATAAAGTGACGGTACGTTCCATCGGGATTGATGGTGACCTCCTTTCTGACAGGATCACGGTCAAAGGGGAGGCTGCTTTCATCAGCCGCCGTATATTCTCCTTCAGTTGTGCTGAAGCCATTGAGGGAACAACCCTCCGCCTTCACAGATACCCCAAATACAGGACTGAACCACCTCCCCAGCGACAGCGCCACCTGGGGAGTCAGCCGCTCTTTAAAATCAAGATTCTCTGCATCTGCAGAAAATAACATCTGACTGCCACCCGCTATTTCTATAAACATATTGTTCCATATGGAGGCTTTGGGGGTCACATCCAAGACAGCGGCTTGCCGCAGGACAGGGTCCTGAGCCGTCACTATCCCAGAAAACAGGGTAAAAATGATAAAGGTTCCGAGTATTTTCCTGATCATCATGTTATATTTATAAAGTGTCGATCAATGGTCACTAAGGAATCCGTGTTCCGGACTCAATTGGCAAGTGGTTCTAAATCCAGGATCTCCGGCGCATCAAACGTTCCATAAGTTCCGTCGATTTCAAATGCTATCCGCTGCCTGGCCTCGTAGAGGTAAGAGAGTCTGGAATTATAATACCGGAACACAATACTGCCGCTTTCATCCTCCTTTGCCCTGATGGTGAGGGCATAGATGCTGGATTTATCGTCATTTCCTCTGATCAGGGTTCCGACTCCGCGGCATTGGTTATTGATAAAGGCAGCCACCATATCCTTGTCGGTGGCAAAAACCTGCAGGTTTTCAGGGATAGCAATAAAGGCTGAAAAACTGTTGGGGAGTAATGCGGGCGAAGCCACCCGCCATTCAGGCACAGGTTGCTTCGGCCATGGATCGGTGTCTTCACTGCAGCCCAACAACATCAGCGCAGCGGTCATCAGGAAAATAACCCTTGAAAGATTCATTTTTGCAGGTTTTAATATGGACATGTTTATAGGACCACACCAGTCTATACATCTTGTTATCATTTTTTCTCCAGTTTTACGACATAACAACTTCCATCCAGAATGACCCTGGCGAGGTAGAAGCCCTGGTTCAGAGCGCGGCAGTCGATCTTAGTGACCGAAGATCCATTGTGAATCTCCTGGCCCTTAATGCGGAGAAGAGATCTACCGGTCAAATCTGTCACTTCAATTTCAACGGACCCCGTTTTTAGGGTAGAGAGGGCAATGGTGACTTCATCGCTGACGGGATTGGGATAAGCCCTGACCAGCTCCTCCTGTTGGCTGAAACAGAGAACGACCGGCTCTGTTAAAGTTCCGGTGATGGTATTCAGCTTAAAAAGATAAGGATCCCGGGTTTCACCGGCCATCTCCCCGTTGCGTTCGAGCCGGAACCTCAGGAGCTGGTCTCCGTGACCGGGGATGGTGATGAAATAGATCGGACCTGAATCGAGAAACCTGACAGGAGTGGCTGACACCAGTTCATTACCGGAGAAAGTAAGGATGTGGTCATTGGGAGCCGGGGTCATATCGGTGATGGCCACCAGGTTCATATTCCCAGAATAGGCATGCGAAACAAAACCTCCGGAATGATCGGTGTAACCTCCCTTCAGGGTTCCTTCCGTGTCGGGATAGCGGAGGTTCACCCCGTCATTTCCATTCCGGAAGAGCATATATCCCTTGTCGGGTTCAAGGTAAGAAAGACTTCCCACCCACCCGATGTTACCGGCGTACATGGCAAAGGCATCCTGCGATTTGATGATATCCTTTTCATGGGCCTCGTAGCCAGCCAAAGCTTCATCCACTTTCAGCCTTACCGCCGGCAAATAGCCGATATAATTCCACTGGTTTCCAATGACGGGAATCGACTCCGACGACGGTTTAATTTTGTTGCCGGCAATGGCCAGGGTTTGGGTGATGGTCGTTGACACTTTATACATCCGGGAATTGGTCATGGTCAGGGGATTTTCTTCCACCCATTTGCCCTGAACCACCGAATAGTTGGCACTGAGGTTATCGGCTTCGCTTTTGAAGAAGTTGGACGAATCCCACGACAGATCAGTCAGGAGTTCATTGAGACTGCCCAGCAGAGGCGATTTCACCTGAAAGGAGATCCAGTTCCATCCGGGTGACAACTCCAGATTCTGACAAACCATGTTTCCGGCATCGAAGCGCTGGGGCTGTGCGGGCGATCCCACGGTGGTGTTGTTGGCAAAACCAATGATTATTCCCGGATCAGCCAGAAAGACGATGCCGGTGCTGGCATCCCAGATTCTGAAAGTAATGCTGTTGCTGCTCACCTCATTGGAGTATACCACCAGGAAAGCATACCACATATCGTTGCGGGCTTCGTATTGCACATGGGCAACACCCACACATTTCCCTCCAGAAAACGCAGCAATCATATCATCGGGATCCTTTGAAAAGATGTTGTTAATGCGCAACTTGGCGAAAACCTGCATGTTGTACTTGAAATCTCCCGGATTTACTGTCCAGGGTGGGGTTTCTCCTTTTGAGGAGACGTTTAATTCCAGCACCTCAGCCACATTATCGCTGTTGACCAGATAGATCATCTCGTTATAGGTTCCGATGTTCAACCCTTCGTCAATCTCCATTTTCAGTTCAAGAGAAGAATTAGGTAGAATAGTCCCTGAGGTGGGGGTGATCTTCAACCAGGAGGGCACATTCCGGAGGGTGAAATTCTGAAGGGAACCGCTCAGGTTCACGGCCTGCACTTTAAATACCACCTCTTTACCCTGTTCTTTGGAGATCTCAAGGGCGGACTCACTCCACCTCACCATGTTCCGGTCAATAAAGGCGCTCCAGGTGATGGGAGAAATGGTGTTATTCCCATGGAGGTCCTGAACACCATCCACATTGAAAGTGACCACCGTTTTTTCAATTTTCTCGGGCGACTCTTCAAGATTGACGATGAGGGCGTCGTTGTTTACCACAAAATCAAATTCAAGGTTGGAAACTGGGCCTTTGTCAATGACCGGAGGGATGTCGGAAATCTGTACGGCATTATGGCTGACGGCCGGGGGAACGGCAGAACCCGGATCTTTCCTTTTTTTCATGTCGGCCAGAGTGAAATCGAGTTCTTTCAGTCCCTGCCATTCCTTGTAGTATTCAAAAGGATAATAGGCCAGCAGGCCCATTTCAGTCCCGTCAAGTTTCACATTTCTGTTTTTCGCAATTTGAGATTCGTACTTGTAAAGGTTCCATATTCTCAGTTCATCGATACTTCCCTTGAAAGGACGGTCAATCAGGAGTGTGGAGGGGTCACCAGGTGCATACCATCCCCGGGCACCGGCACACATGAAGGAAGAAGCGATCCCCCCCAACCGGGTCACATCGAAATAATGGACCAGATTGCCGTCGATGTAAATCTGAGCCCGACCGATGGTGCGGCCTGCGTTGATGGCGAAATGATGCCAGTTGTTGTCAAGATAATCCCCTTCGGTGATCTCTTTGATCCCGTTGTTGATAAAACAGAGCTGACCGTTCTCATTGAATTCGACAGAGAAGAGATTGGCCGAACCTCCCAGATCCTGACCATCGCCTTTGCCGTTTGACAATAAAGTGGCAGTGGTCTGTCCGGGTTCTCCCTTGAACCAGAATTCAAGGGTAAAGTCCATCGATTTGGTGATCGCGGCACTCCCTGTATTTATTTGCACATAACTATCCACGCCGTTGAAGCGGACTGCTCTTCCCTGGGGCACGCTCCAGGTACAGCCATGGAGGGTCAGGTGGGCCCCCCGGGCCTTGTCTTCGGCTATCGGGCCCATCCCTTTGTCCATCTGGTAGCAGGCCAGCAACCCGGGTTCAGTGCCTGAAAGCTGCGTTAAGCTGTTGACCTGCAGTTCTCCTGAAGTCACTGTCTTATTCCAGACCCGTACATGATGCATCAGGCCCCTGAAGAATCCTCCCTGGCCGTCCATGCTTTTTCCCAATACCATATTGCCGACGCCGGCGTATTGACCTGCAGGAGCTTTACTGATCACTTCGCTGAAGTTGTAATATCCCGAAATCGACCCCTCTTTATTGTAAACAAAAGCCACATGCGCCCAGGTTCCCGGTTCAAAAGGAACAGGCTGCGCACTTTTTATTACCCTATCCCCGACAAACAACACCAGATGGTTATCGGCGGTCAGAGACATGCCTATGGCTTCATTGACATTGCCGTGGCTGAAGAGTACCGCCTCCTGTGGCGCCTCTGACCTGATCCACATCTCTACGGTCAGATCTTTCCCTACCATGTTTTTCTCAAATTCCGTTTCCAGAAAGTCATTGATCCCATCAAAGCTGATAGAAACTGAATGATCATTCACCGCCCCGTTTCGGATGCCTGTGACCTGGAAATTGTTTTTGGTCAGCAATCCTTCTGCCACGGGTTCATTGAAGTTGAGCCTCAGTTCATCCTGAATGGTCAGGATGCCATTGGCAGGCAGCGGACTGCCGAACAGGCGCGGGCACAGCATATCCTTTATTCCGCTCACCGTTTCAGAATAGTTTTCAATCTCTTCATTGTTGATCAGGCAGACCGAAACCGCCCTCAGGTCATATTTCTGATCGGGCAGATCATCCATTTTCAGGAGAAACTTGATTTTTCCGGCATCAGCAGGGTGGATAAAGGCGGCGTTTCCATTTTCAAGGGCCTTCTTGTAGAGGATGGAATCCCCATAATAGTTCATCAGGGTTTTCCATTGGTCATCCGATTCTGCCGAGGATTTATACTGCAGTTCAATATGGTTGAAACTGTCGTAGTTCACATCAAATCCGCTCATCAGCACTTCCATGTAATGCTTTTTCACACCATCCACGTCGACCACTGGCAATTTCGTATTGTAAATCCAGTTTTTGCCAGGTTTCTCAATGGTCACATCACTGCAGGAGGGAATGAAGTGGACAGAAAAGGAGAAGGTATCCAGGATATCGTTCTGGCATTGTGATTGGAGGAGCAGCTTTAAATTATCATAATTCAAAACAGACCCCTTCCTCACCTCCAGGGTTTTAGACAAGGTACTGCCAGCGGGAACTAAGAAATGAAGCCCGTTTCCAATCGGGGAACCATCAATAAACATCCTTGCTCCAGAGGGATTGGAAGCGTTGACGATTTGCAGGGTAAACCAGTTGTCCTGTTTGATTTCTGAGTTGTTCCTCAGGTAGAGATTGAAGTAGGCTGTTCCTCCTGAAGGGACATTCTCGATAAAATCCTTTTCGGCAGCGATCTCCGGAACTTCAATCTGCATGGTTGCTTTATCGATGACATGCTGGCCGGGTTCGAAATACTTTGTCACATATTCATCTTCAAACGGACAGGAGGAGGCACCGGCTTTTGTTCTGAAGATGAAACTGGAATAATAATCCTTCTCTTCGGTATCGGCCGTGTTCCCCTGTGAAAGGTTACCCGTGTCATACTCCTCGGAAGAAGGATCCCAATCCTTCTCCCTGCAAACATCCACGCTAAGATAATCTCCATCTGAATCGTCAAGCACAAATCCTTTGACATGCCGGGCCTCCTCTTGCGTAGAAAAAGTGCCTCCATGGGTGGTTTGAACGGTTTCTTTGAAATCAAACCTGACAGTGGAACCTAAAGCTGCAAAAAAGTAATCATTGGCGACCTGTCCTCCGATCATGAGTGAAAAAGAACTTTCGTGCGATTTCTCAGTCGCGTAAGCTTCACTGTATTCAACCTGGGTCCCCCCTTCGAAGGAATAGTTCTGAAGGACGTTGGCGTTGACCTTTGCCTTCTCGTTATCCTGCAGCCTTTGTTTCCAGTTGTCCACCATCTGGTTGATTGACAATATAGTATCTGTCTTTACTTCCTGGTTATCGGGGAAGTAGATCTTATAGCTATTCCCGTCAAACCCCGAAAAATCAGGATTGTTGAATACCTCATCGCTGTTGCTCTTTCCATAGTTTGGATCTGAGGCAGCCAGCTTCGACACCACGAAGACAGAATCATTCTGGTTGGCAATTTTTTGCCATTGTTCATCAGAGTATAAACCCGGAGGCATCAGGAGAGTGTTGCGTATACTGATCAGTTCGGGTAACAGCACCTGCTCAATATGCCTTTGCGGATAGGCAAACATGGTCTCGAAAGTCTGGGCCACACCCAGTCCTTTTTTTTGCACCAGGTACCAATCACCAGGCACAGGGGTAATGGCATCATACAACAGAAATCCGTCGCCGTTGCCATAAAGCTCCTTCGAAACGATGGTTACGTTTTGTGTGACCCCATAGGCAATGTTGGTTGAATAACCGATATAGACATCGGCATCGGCCCCGACATAGGAGGGGTCGCTGCTGGTTTGGAACCGTGTGGTGATGGTGGTGGAGATCTTTTTGGCATCGCTGCCCTCATATTTCTCTTCATGAAGGACCCCCAGGGTCACCCCTGCATTTGTTTCCGTAAGCGGGGTGATCGTTCCTGCCCCCACTCCGGTGAATGTAATGGTCGTCTGTTTGAAGCCGAGGACCCAGGATTCTTCGCCGCTGTTGGCAATTGATCCGGTATACTTAGACGATTCACTGTGGGTGGTGCCTTTCTCCAGATAGGAATAGCTGTTGCTTCCGGGAGGATCACGTAAAACCATCAGAACCTTATCCGGGCCTTTGGTGACAAAATTATGACCGGCCTGTTTATACCCCAGGACAATGGCATCAAACGGTTTTAACCAGGGAATCGTTACCGTCGATGATTCCCCGCCAAAGGAAACAGTGGCGGTGATTTTTCTTTTGGCTGAAGTCATTTCAGGTTCTCCAGCCGTAAAGGCATAATAGGCCACTCCATTATCGCCGGCTTCAACAGTGACGACCGACTGATCTGGTGTGGCTATGTTATTGGAGAAATTAACCCGGGCATCCTGGGTAGGAATCTCATCGGGGGCACGATCGGCTTTTACCGTCCCGTTGGCATTGTAATAGATGTAATTCTCAAAAATGTCGGCCCTCAATTTATAATCCACCCCCTGTAAGAACACCGGCATGCCCAGGGTATAGACTTTTTGTGCTGCCTTGTAAATCGGAACCTCTGTCAGTGAACCATCCAGGGCCATGATTTGAACCGTGTCATTCCCGAAATAGGGGAGAAACTGGTTATTGGCCGGGTTAACCTGTCGGATTCTAACTTCCGGAGAGTAACGCTTGATGAATTTTTGAGACTTCTGGTAAAACACCGTATCAGCGTATTGCTTTTTTTCCCAGACAGAATCCTTGAGGAGTGAATCGGTATACTGATGGATCTCCTTCTGGAAGGTAAAACTCTTGGAAAAATCGAGATTTTCTCCCGATCCGGGAATGTTGTCATGGCCGGGTACAAAAACCCTGACGGTAAAAGACTCCGGAATGACATCAGCCATAAATTCGCCGGTTTCCCCATTGGGATAGATGGTGATCGTCTCTGCTGAATATTGGACGCTGTTGTTCTTAAACCAGCCGGTCCCCTTTTTGGAGGAGGGGACCAAATGGGCAAACTGAAGGGTCGTGTCGCGGCTGGCGATCTGGTAAGCCGGATTTTTAGAAGTCAGAATCACCCTAATCCCATCGGCCAGGTTATTGGTAGAGAGAGAATGCCCCAGCAGGTAGGCCTCCTGCAGGGACCCCCCTCCCACCCTTCCGATATACCTCACCCTGGTGACATCCGTCAGCTTCACTCCCAGAACCTCATCCTGGTAATTGAGGTCCTGTAGATAACTGTCGGTTATCTTTCCTCCATTCTTAAACCGATGGTTATCCTTTTTAGCCACCACCTCGTGAGATCCCACGGGGACCTGGATTTCGAACTCCCCATTGGCATCCGTCATCAGGACACTCCCCTTTTTTCCCATGGCTGTTACCCCGTCTATGGCAAAGGAGACCCCTTCGACAGGTATGGTGCCCCCTTCATAGGTGACTACTCCGGTCACACTGAAAGACGATTTGTCAATGAAATTGACGGTAAAGGTCTCAGAACCCGGACCGATGAACCTGACCTCCTGCGCGGGCTCAAACTGGTGAATGCCCAGCCGGGGAATGATGGTATAGACGGTGCCGTTCCCGGAATAAGGGACCGCCCTGATCGAATAGGAACCGTCAACCCCGGTAACCCCCTTATAACCAAGCTGATTGCCTGATGGAATCCGTTGGTCATTCAACACGGTCCCATTCAATTGACCATGGTTCTCATTGTAATCACTGTTTTTATAGGAACAATCGTAGAATTCATGGTCTGTGGCATAGTTAAAACTCCAATAGGCGATTAATCCGTTTTCCCCTCCGGTCAGATACCGGTTATAATCCCGTTGGATCTCATAAGAAGGCAGTGCGCGCTCCCAGATTCTCACCTCATCGATAATGCCGTCATAATTCACTCCCAGGGTGGCCTCTTGCCTGTTTCCCTTCACGCTCCCGTCATAGGCCAGGCTGTCAGTGCGCGCTCCATCCACATACAAAAAGAGGCTGTCGCCACCAAACACCGCTGAGAGATGGATAAATCCGTTTCCCGCCAACAGGGAGGATACCGGTTTCTCCGATACCAGGATGCGGTTTCCGGCTATGAAATAAAAACGATCCTCTTCAATCCCCAGCTCATACATGCCCGGCTTTGAGAAGATCTTCCTGATACCCGTAACTTCATCGGGAGAAAGCCAGGCCTGAAGGGTCAGTGCCGCAGTGGTATGTTCCAGAAACAAGGTATCGATGGAAGCATAAGTGGAAGCATTCAGTTCAAGACTCTGTCCCATGACCCCTTCCTCGCTTTCAAGGCGCACTTCCACCTTTTCCTCCGCCTGGCCGCTTTCAAAGGTTACCCTGCCGTAGATATCGCCTGTCGGGGTTCTGAAGCCATAGGCATACAAGGTATCGGAATATACAGTGACGTCGGCACATCGGGTTACGCCCACTATCTGGTACTCATAAATCTCTCCCGGGGTGGACTGCATATCACTGTACTGGTAGAACTCAGAACCCGCGGTTCCGGTGACCTGAGCAATTTGTTTGAATACCTTTCCCGATTGGTAGACGCGGTTTTTAACCGTAAAATAATCGATGATCAGTCCATCGGTTTCCCATTCCAGTTCAATGCGGTTGGAGAAGTAGCCTTTTGAGGCATGAAGCCCCTGCAGGGAACCCGACTCCAACGGCACAATGTTGCCCCCTGAAACGGAAAGTGGCTCCTGTGCCGAATATTTGATGCTTCCCGGTTTGACATAAATTTTATAAGTGAACTTATTGCACATCAGGAACAACTCCTCTGAGTAAGATCTCTTTTTCACTGAATCGGCCGGCAAGGTTATCACTTCCCTGACCCCACCGTTGGTGATGTTATAGCGTTCCAGCATGACCACGGAGTTTTCTGACCAGATATTCCCCTGATCATACTCCCAGGTAATACGGGCGATGTTGTTCTCCAGTAACCCGGCCTGAGCAGAGGCAATATAACGGTGTGTCATGGATTTGACGATGGAGGTCTTGGCGCAGACCGCCCATCCCCATTTCGCCTCGGACTTCGTTCTCCTTATGCGGTACCATAACTTTCCGTTGATGTTCTCCTTGCTGGTTTCATCTATAAAACTGTAGTAAGTTTTAGTCTTATCAAAGTCGATGGTTTTTACGGTGGTTGTCACGCTGAAAAGGGAATCTGTTGACCGCTGCACTTCAAATCTGTCGGCTATCTGTTGAGGATCAGGGGAAGAAGCGATATTCCAACTGATTTTTGTGTCGCCATTGACAGAATCCGTAGCCGCAAAATGATAGGGCTGCTGGTAAGCGGGAAGCGTCATGGATGCTGATACCGTGTACTTCTGCCAATCCGATACCTTATGGTAAAAGTAGAGCTTATGGGTTTGCGGACTCTCTTTAATTCTGAAGGTATCAGGCGGCAGATTGGTCGAATAGCTCCTGGGGGTCTGGTCATCCCATTTATAGGTGGATCCGGTTCTGGGATTTGTAATGGTAAATGTCGCGTCATAAAACCCGGGAGTATCGGAAAAACCCGGGGTATTAATGGAAGGGGTCGCATAGGAGATGCCATCCATGGAACCCGTGACGGAGAAGTCATGGGTCGGAGGCCCGGCACTGTCATTGTTCTTATCCGGAACCATGGTCACGGTATAATCAATACTCTTCCCCAGGAGCGGTTCAGCAATATAAATGAGAAAGGTGGCGTACACCTCATGATTTTCTACCTTGAACTGGCATTCGGTGAAAGTGGGGGTAGAAGATATGGTCACATCACCCCCTTCAGCTCCACTGGTCACCACCCTGCAGGCCCCCGAACCTTTGGCCACCCAGATGCTGTATTTTTCATCGCTGTCAGGTTGGAAACCTTCGCTTCCATCGGCTTTGGAGGATTGGAAGAAAAGACAAAAATGAAGGATGTCATCGTTTTGGATTTCCAGGAAGAAACCGGAGCCTGAGCGTAAGCATTCATCCAGAGACTCGTTTTCATACATCGGTATTTTCAAACTGATGTAACCTTCTGACAAATGAGATTCTACTGTCACATTGGCGGATTTGATGAAATCCATATCCGCCCTGGAGGGTATCGAAATACACAGGCAAAAAACAAAAAGTAAAAAAGTAAATGGGAATAATTTCAGATTCATCTTGGTTTGAATTAGTTGAGGCCCATGCCAAGTTAAACAGAGCTCCCCATACAAGGGAAACAGCAAATTCTGGCAGCGTTGCTACGAAAGTTATTTAATTTACATAAGAATACATATGACCGAATTCGGTCATTTTCTTATGATTCAATTGAATGCATCGAAAATTTGTATAAAATGCAGTAGTTCAGCGGTTGTTTGAGCCCCTGTTTTCTGACGAATATGCTTGCGGTGGTTATCAAGGGTAAGTTTTGAAATAAAAAGCATGTTCGAAATCTCACTTCTTGTTTTCCCCATACCGATGAGGTGGGCGATCTCTTTTTCGCGGGGAGTGAGGGAGGAAAACTTATTTTGGTTGGTGTGGATGAAATCCATGCAATTGTTAATGGCGCCAATCCCTTCTGACTTCAATCCGAATAAATCTCCGGGAACATAATCGGTCACATAACAGTTCCATTGGGGCAGCACCCTTGTAGTACAAATGAAGAAACGATAGGGTTGCGCAGGGCTTTTTCTGATTTTCTGGATATGGCCGAACACTTTCTGTTCCCGATGGTCCAGTCCCATGGTTAAAATGTGTCGCAATGAACTGATCCAGGTCTGCCGATGGTAATACCTCCTGATAAATAAAGAGCCCATTTCAGCGATTTTTTGCGAGGTCAATCCGAAATAAGCCTCAAAATTCTTGTTTGCACAGATCAGGCTGAAGTCATCAAGGGTGTTACAATGCATAAAACCTGAGATATTCTGCACCACGTCTGCCACTCTGCAAGGCAGATTCCCCGGCTGTTGAGGGGGATACTTTAGATGGTTTTCTGTCATTTTAACCAATAGTTAATGGTCCTGATCAGCGTACCCTGATATATGGTTTTACCCTTTCCCGGATCTGTCGGGAGGATAGAGATGTCCGGCATTGAACACCCTTAAAGATAACATAATTTTTTCAACTTAACATTTATTTCTTTTTCCGGATCCGTTCAAGAAGACGCAATACCCCCGCTCATTATCAAAGTTTTAAAAAATGAATGGTCTCCAGCTGATCAGAGAGAATAATTCCATAACTTACCACATCATATTTGGAATTATGGGAAAAAACCGGATCATCATCGTGGGCGGCGGTTTTGCCGGACTGGCTGCCGGAATTTATGGTCAAAAGAACGGCTACTGCACAGAAATCTTTGAAATGCACGACAAACCCGGTGGTTTGTGTACCTCCTGGGATCGCAAAGGTTTCACCATCGACGCCTGCATCCACTGGCTGGTGGGATCCAATCCCCAAAGCAGTTTCCATGATATCTGGGAAGAGGTAGGCCTTCTCCCCGGAAGGGAATTCGTTGACATGGAGCTGTACATGCGTTATGAGGCCTCCGATGGCAGGGAGGTTAATTTCTGGTCCGATATCGACCGCCTGGAAAAGCACCTGCTGGAAATTAGTCCGGCCGATGCCGGTCCCATCCGTGAATTCACCAACGGGATCAGGATGGTACTGGTCTTTGATATGTCGGGGAAAGAAGCTCCTTTATGGCAGCGGCTGAAGGAAAAGGCTGCCCTGGGGTGGGCCATGGCCACCAAAGGCGCTCTAATGAAGAAATGGATGAACACCACCATCGTCGATTTTATAGACCGTCTGAAGGAACCTCTGTTGAAAGAGGCCTTCAGGGAGATCTGGATCCCCGAATTTTCCCTGTTTTTCATGCTGTTCACCTTTGCCTGGCTGCATAAACGGAATGCCGGCTACCCTCTGGGAGGGTCAATGCCCCTGTCAAAGGCACTGGAAAAGAAATACCTCTATCTGGGGGGCCAAATCCACTATAAATCAAAGGTGGAGAAAATCCTCACCGAAAATGGAAATGTCCTGGGAGTGGTGCTTGCCGATGGTTCGGAACAGCGGGCTTATCGGGTCATCTCAGCCGCTGACGGGTACACCACCATTTTCAAAATGCTGGAAGGTAAATTCACCTCTCCCGCACTGCTCGAACAATATGAAAAATGGCCCCTCTTCCACTCCCTGTTGTTTGTCGGACTAGGGGTAAACCGTACCTTTGAAGAGGTACCCCTGACCGTGTCGGGTTTCAGCTTCCCGCTGAAGGAACCGGTGGAGATCGCCGGTGTGACCCTCAGCAGGCTGCCCGTTCACCTCTACCATCACGATCCCTCCCTGGCACCTCCCGGAAAAACGGCCCTGACCGTTATGCTCGAAAGCGATTATGGCTTCTGGAAGAAGCTTTCTGAGAACCGGCAGGCCTACCTGGCCGCCAAGGAGGAGGCCTTTGAGAAAGTCATTGCCTGCCTGGAGCAGCGGTTCCCGGGAATCACTGCCCAGGTGGAGATGAGTGATGTAGCCACTCCCACGACCTTCGAAAGATATACCGGCAACTGGAAGGGGAGCTTCGAAGGGTGGCTGATCACCCCGCAAAATGCCATGACCATGGTCAAGCCCATGAAGCAGACGCTGCCCGGATTAAACCACTTTTACATGTGCGGGCAGTGGGTGGAACCCGGGGGCGGACTGCCCACCGGCATCCATTCCGGCCGCCGGCTCATCAAGTCCATCTGCAAAGAGGATAAGAAGAAATTTAAGGTTTCAGACGACTGATCAAATCAATCGGCAGAGAGGACCGGCGGTCTATTGTTTCAGGGGGATCATCCTTTCGGCATCGACCCATAGTTACAGCCGGTAATAGGACCATTCTGATCACCAGATGGATGTCCAATGTGGCAAATTGGGTATGAACCAATCATTTCCTTTCCGGCTGTTGGGGAAAAATCCTATTTTTGTAAAACAGGGCATCCTTGAGTGCCCCGGGAGGTCGCCCCAAGGATTTTTAAACAGCAGAAGGGAGAAATATATCAATTCACCAGCGTTGATTTAAAAATAATAAATACAACATTTTAACATATTACAAATGAGGTGTAAGATCTTATTGGGGTTGATGAGTTGGGCCCTTTTGGCCGGGTGCCACCATGAAGTAAAGAAGCCTGTGGGCTATGCCAGTGTAAGGCAGGTGGAAAGCGGAACGCCGGTCAATGTAATGCTCACCAGTTACAGTACGACCCTTCGGGCCAACGGCAATGACCAGACCCTCATGCGGGTAACGTTGGCCGACAGTCTGGGACGGGAGATTCTTTCCGCCACGGATACCATCAGGGTGACCCTTGACGGTGAAGGAAGACTCACCGCCAAGAGCGGTGAGGAGCTGGCCCTGGAGGCTGATACGGCGGGAAAACGAACGGCCCGCGTTATCCTCTCCGGCGGAGAGGCCACCTTTTACTATGTCACGGGAGTGCAGCCTGGGAAGGTTAAGGTGGAGGCTTCCTGCGATAAAACATGGCCCGGGGCCCATGAGCTGCATATAGTTCCAGGGGACTTCGTGATGATGCAGCCCGGGGAAGAGCAGTTACCTCCCACCACCAAAATCATAGGCCGGATGATAGGTGCCGACATCTCGTGGCTGCCGGAAATGGAAGCCCGCGGGGAGAAACTCCTATATAACGGGGAGGAGAAAGACGGCGTTCTTTTGTTGCGCGAGTGTGGTTTCAACACGGTCAGGCTGCGGGTTTTCGTCCAACCTGAACAGGAAAAGGGTTATTCGCCCGGAAAGGGATTCTGCGATCAGGAGCATACCCTGGCCATGGCCCGGCGGGTGAAAGAGGCAGGAATGGATCTGTTGCTCAATTTTCATTACAGTGATTACTGGGCCGACCCGCAGCAGCAGAACCAGCCGCAGGCCTGGAACGGCAAGGGTTTTAATGCCCTCCGGGATTCCCTGGCTGCCCATACGGTGCAGATGATGACCGCCCTGAAGAACCAGGGAACCCCTCCCGCCATGGTGCAGGTGGGCAACGAAATCAACCACGGGATGCTCTGGCCCGATGGCCATATCAGTCAGCCCGATAACCTGGCGGCCCTCCTGAGGGCAGGGGTGGAAGCCGTTGAGTCGGTCGACCCCACCGTACCTATTATGATGCACATCGCACTGGGCGGACAAAATGACGAGTCGGTCTTCTGGCTCGACAACATGATCGCCCGCGGCGTACGGTTCGACCTCATCGGCCTCTCCTACTACCCCCGCTGGCATGGCACCCTCGACGACCTCCAGGCTAACCTGCTGGCCCTCAACCAAAAATACCACAAACCCGTCAACGTGGTCGAATATTCCTGGTACAAAAAAGAAGTCCACGATATCGTCTTCGGCCTCCCCGGAGACATGGGCAAAGGCGCCTGCATCTGGGAACCCTACGGCTGGGGTGAACGCGTCACCGACCGGGAGAAAAACATCAACGCAACGATGGAGATATACCGCCAGATACACGACACCTACCTGGCCCCCTGATCCTCAACCTCAGGATGCTTAACCTAATAAACCAATGTCTGTTTACTATCAAATCTGACGCATCCTGACCACCCTAATCAGGGAAGCCTGTCCTGGTTGACCTTATCTCCCCTGATGCGTTCAATTCAAATAAATGCCAAAATCTAGAACAACAACTTATAAAATCACCTTTACCCTTATGAAGAAGTTACTCTTTTTACCAGTTCTGTTCCTTCTCATGATCTCATGCGGACAGAAGGAATGGGAACAAACTGACAACGGAGTGCTGGTGAGGCTGAAGCCTGCGTCACCAACAGAAACGTCGATGCTGAAAGTGAGCGTCGTCACCGACCGGATTATACGGGTGACAGCGGTTCCGGAGAGATCCTTTTCAGACGCAAAAAGCCTGATTGTCATCGACCAAACCACGGTGCCGCCCTTCACTGTAACAGAGGAAGAAGGATTTGTCACGGTATCGGCTGCCGAAGTCAAAGCCAAAGTGGCCCTGGCCACCGGACAGGTGACCTTCCTCGACGGTAACGGAAACCTCATCACCAGCGAAAGGGAAGGGGGACGCACTTTCTCCCCCATCGAAGCGGAAGGGACCAAAGGTTTCACCATGCAGCAGGTGTGGGAATCGCCCGCAGATGAAGCCTTCTACGGCCTGGGACAGCACCAGAGCGACGAATTCAACTACAAGGGTAAAAACGAGGTGCTCTTCCAGTACAATACCAAAGTATCGGTGCCCATGCTGGTCTCCAACAAGAATTACGGCATCCTCTGGGACAACTACTCCCTCTCCAAATTCGGCGACCCCCGCGACTATTCCGATATAGAACTTTTCGGACTCTACAATGCCAAAGGGGAGGCGGGCGGCCTGTCGGCCTTTTATTATACCAACTCCGACACCAACGATGTGTTTGTGGAAAGGAACGAAACCGCCATCGACTATGAGAATCTGGAAACGGTGAAGAAATTTCCCGAGGGATTCCGCTTCGGAAACTCGACCATCGTCTGGAAAGGGGAGATCGAACCGAAGGAGAGCGGATGGTTTCATTTCAAGCTTTACTATGCCGGCTATACGAAGGTGTGGGTCGACGGGAAGCTGGTGGTGCCCGAGCGGTGGCGGACCGCCTGGAATCCCAATACCTATAAATTTACCTGTGAACTGGAGGCCGGCAGGCGCTACCCCGTCAAAATGGAATGGAAACCCGACGGCGGTATTTCCTACATCGGACTGAAGGCCCTGAGTCCCCGTCCTAAGGAGGAACAGGAAGCCCTCTCCCTCTGGTCGGAAATGGGCGACCAGCTCGATTATTATTTCATCAGGGGCAACAGCATGGACGAGGTGATCAGCGGCTACCGCACCCTCACCGGGAAATCACAGGTGATGCCCAAATGGGCCATGGGCTACTGGCAGAGCCGCGAACGCTACAAAACCAGCGATGAGCTGCTGGGGGTGGTCAAAGAGTACCGCAAGCGGAACATCCCCCTCGATAACATCGTCCTCGACTGGTTTTACTGGCCCGAGGATGCCTGGGGATCCCACGAATTCGACAGCGCCCGCTTTCCCAATCCCAAAGGGATGGTCGACAGCGTCCACAGCCTCAACGCCCGGATCATGATCTCGGTATGGCCCAAGTTCTACTACACCACCGACCATTACAAGGAGTTCGACGCCCAAGGGTGGATGTACCGCCGCGCCACGCAGGACAGCATCCGCGACTGGGTGGGCAAAGGTTATATCGGCTCCTTCTATGATGCCTACAACCCCGATGCCCGGAAACTCTTCTGGGGCCAGATGAAGGAGCACCTGCTCCCCGTAGGCTTCGACGCCTGGTGGATGGACGCCTCGGAACCCGATATCCTTTCCAATGCCAGCGTGGAGTACCGCAAGGAGCTGATGACCCCCACCGCCCTGGGACCTTCCGCGAAATATTTCAACGCTTATGCCCTGATGAATGCCGAAGCCATCTATGACGGACAGCGGGAAGCCGACCCCGACCGGCGGGTCTTCCTGCTCACCCGCTCCGGTTTTCCGGGATTGCAGCGTTATTCCACGGCCACCTGGAGCGGCGACATCGGCACCCGCTGGGAAGACATGAAAGCCCAGATCTCCGCCGGCCTTAACTTCGCCCTCTCCGGAATCCCCTACTGGACCATGGACATCGGCGGCTTCTGCGTCGAAAACCGTTACACCCGGGCAGCCGAAGGATCGGCCGACCTGGAGGAGTGGCGCGAACTCAACGCCCGCTGGTACCAGTTCGGGGCCTTCTGCCCCCTCTTCCGGAGCCATGGTCAGTACCCCTACCGCGAAATCTTCAACATCGCCCCCGACAACCATCCGGCCTATCAAAGCATGGTCTATTACAACAAACTGCGCTACCGGCTCATGCCCTATGTCTACACCCTGGCGGGCATGACCTGGCACAGCGACTACACCATCATGCGCGCCCTGGCCATGGACTTCCCCGGAGATCCGGCTGTGACCGGCGTGGGCGACCAGTATATGTTCGGCCCCTCCCTGATGGTGGCCCCGGTCTATGAATACCAGGCCCGCAGCAGGGAGATCATTTTCCCCGCCGGCAGCGGCTGGTATGACCTTTACACCGGGAAATTCACCGACGGCGGACAAAAACAGACGGTCGACGCCCCCTATGAGGTGCTGCCCCTCTTCGTCCGCGAAGGCGCCATCCTCCCCTTCGGCCCCGAAATCATGAATACCGCCGAAAAAACCGCCGACCCCGTCACCCTGTACATCTATACCGGGAAAAACGGGGAGTTCACCCTTTACGAGGACGAAGGCAGCAACTACAACTATGAAAAGGGAGCCTTCAGCATGATCCCCCTGAAATGGGACGAGCAATCCGGCACCCTGAGCATCGGCGAAAGAAAGGGATCGTGGGAGGGAATGCCCGAAACCCGGACCTTCAACGTGGTATGGGTATCGAAAGAGAAACCCATGGGCTTTGACCTGTCGGCCGCCCCGCAGGCTTCGGTGACCTGGTCCGGTGCCGCAGTGACGGTACCACGGAATCCCTGACTTCTGCGAAACATGCGAACACCGGTCTTTACTGACCGGCATTTTTAGCCGGCTTTCAGGGATTCTCCTCCGGAAGGAGAATTTTCGCGATCCTTAATAACCGGAAACCTATTTTTGCCTCATGGAACAGCACTGTGAATGGCCGGGAAATGATCCGCTGATGCGGCAGTACCACGACGAAGAGTGGGGGGTGCCCCTCCACGATGACCGGAAACTCTTTGAATTCCTGGTCCTGGAGGGATTCCAGGCGGGACTGAGCTGGAGGACCATCCTGCACAAAAGGGAGGCTTTCAGGGAGGTATTCCATGATTTCGACCCTGCACGGGTGGCCCTTTTTAACCAGGAAGATGTGCAACGGCTCCTGCAGGATGCCCGCATCATCCGCAACCGGCTGAAAATTGAAGCCTGTATCAATAATGCCCGCTGCTTTCTCAGAATTCAGGAGGAATTCGGGAGTTTTGACCGTTACATCTGGGCGTTTACAAATCACCAACCTGTGGTCAACCGGTTCACCGACCTGGGCATGTTACCTGCCCGGACGGAACTCTCTGACCGGATCTCCGCCGACCTGAAAAAACGGGGATTCCGGTTCGTAGGATCCACGGTAGTCTACGCCCACATGCAGGCCACCGGAATGGTCAACGACCATCTGGTCCGTTGCTTCCGCCACCGGGAAATTGAAACTGCCCAGGGCTGAGCAACTGTGCCATACTGATCCGTTCTTTTTTTTGCCAAAGGGCACCGGTGTATAATCCTTTATCCCATAAATTTGTATATTATGGGAAAGTTGATAAAAGGAATTTGGTTTGCCCTGGCCGTACTGGCAGCCATTTCTGCCATCCTTTTGTTTTCCGACCTGGAGAACCGGAAGGGCAGAGCGGCAAAACAGGCCAAAGAGTATCCCTCTGTTGCCATCCTGCAGTTTTCGTCCACCCTGCTGCTGGATAACCATGTATCGGGAGTTATCGACAAGCTGAAGGAAAGGGGGTATGTGGCACCGGATGGCAGCAACCTGCGCCACCTGATTGCACAGGGAGATCTTTCCATGGCCAACCTCATGGCCCGGGAAGTCATCAGCGGCGATTATGAAATGGTCATCACCTCCAGCACCGTGATGATGCAGACCTTCGCCAATGTAAACAAGGAAAAGGGTAAAATCCATGTGTTCGGCGGGGTCACGGATCCCTTCAGTGCGGGAGTGGGCATTACCGGCCACGGGCCCGGGGATCATCCCCCTTACCTGGCGGGCATCGGCACTTTTCAGCCGGTAACAGAGGCTTTCAGGGTACTCAGGGAGCTTCATCCGGGGATTAAGCGGGCCGGAGTGGTCTGGAATCCGGGAGAACATTGTTCACAGGCCTGCCTCCTGAAAGCACGTGCGATTTGCTCGGAACTGGGTATCGAGCTGGTGGAAGCCATCGCTGCCAATACCAACGAAGTGCCCGAAGCCGTCCGCACCCTCCTGGCCAAAGGAGTGGAAGTCATCTGGATCGGCGGGGATACCGTCGCCATCTCTTCCGCCGGAATGATCATCAAACTCTCCCGCGAGAAAGGCGTTCCGGTCATTACCAACGACCCCATGGATGCCCCCAACGGTGCCCTCTTCGGGCTGGGGGCAGACTATTTCACCGTCGGACAATATACGGGGGCGATGGCCGCTGACATCCTTGACGGGAAAAAACCCTCTGAGATCAGCATTGAAAATGTCGTTCCCCAGGTGCTGGACATCAACCGGGAGGTGCTGGCCTGGCTGGGAGAATCCTGGTCACTGACCCCATCCGTGGAAAAGATGCTTAATAACCGGCCGCGCGATCTGCAAACTGAAAATCAGGTGCTGGATTTTGCCCTCCTGAAGGATAATCAACAGGAACCGGCTCCGGAAGTGTTGGAAAAGGCCGGAAAATTCCTGCATCTTCACGAAAAGTATGGTCGTCCGGTCAGGATATCCCTGATTACCCTTGTGGAGAATTATACCCTGGAGGAGGCTATTTCAGGCGTTGGGGAAGGGTTGAAAGCCGCCGGACTGGAAGAGGGGGTAGACTATGCCATCAGGCAGTATTCGGCACAGGGGGAGATAGGACAGCTGCCCCAGATGGTGGATGCCGTACTTCTCACCCATCCTGATGCCATCATTACGGTGACCACTCCCGCCCTGATCACCGTTGCCCGGAAGGTCACCACCCTTCCGGTCATTTTCACCGTGGCCAGTGATCCCGTCAAGCTGGGTATTTTTTCCGCAGGAAGGCCTGAGAACATTTGCGGGGTGTATGATAATCCCCAGATGGGACAGCTGCTTGACATGGCCATAAAACATGGCAAGGCGCTGAAGGCAGTGGGCACCATCTTCGATCCTGCCCAGATAAATTCCATGATCTCTGTGGAGAGGCTCCGTACTGCCGGCAAAGAGAAAGGGATCACCATCCTGGAAGCTCCCTCCTCCGCGGTTTCCGACCTGGCCATGGCCACCCGCTCCCTGGCGGCAAGGGGTGCCGGCGCCATCCTCCTCTCCGCCGACAACCTGGTCAACACCGGACTGCCCATCATCATGAAGGAAGCCAGACAGGCCGGTTTGCCGGTCTATGTCACCGACCTGGATATGATTGCCCAGGGAGCCGCAGGTGGCGTGGGCGTCAGCTACCGGGAATGGGGAAAACAATCGGGCCAGATGGCTGCCAGAGTACTCGCCGGTATTCCCCCCGCCAAACTTCCCGTCGAAGAAACCCGGAACCTGAAAACCATCGAACCCTCTGCACCCTAAAATCAACCATATCTGCATTTTATATGATAAATCCCCCATTTTCACCAGGCTGCGGAATCTGCTCCCGGCAGGTGATCCTCTCTCCGGCATAGGAGACCCTGTCCGGGAGAAAATTCTTTTTGTACCTTTGCTGATGTATCTCATGAGCCATGGAGACAAAGCCTGAACTTGAGAAAACCCTGATTGACCTCTCTAATGACCATGAGCCGGCATTGGAAGTGCTCTTCAACTATTATTATCCCAGGCTTTATCGCTTTTCAAAATCGTTTCTCAAAAGGGAGGAAGGATTAGATGATATTCTGCAGGAGGTATTCATCAAAATCTGGGAAAACCGTAAGAAGATTAAAAATGCCGAAACCTTCAACGCCTACATTTTCACCATCAGCAAAAATTTGTTGCTCAATGAGCTTCGCAGCCGGTTGAATGACCATAAAGCCCGGGAAAAGCTTTTCAGAAAAAGCGTATCAGAAGAGTTCCTTCTCTCCGGAGAGGTCGATTACAAGGAACTCCGGATCAGAGTGAACGAAATCATGGCCCATTTGCCCGAAAACCACCGGGAATATTTTCTGATGAGCCGGGGAGAAGGAGTTTCCAACAGGAAAATTGCAGAGAAAATGGGCGTTTCGGAGAAAACCGTCGAATATCACATTTCGCAGGCCATTAAATTCATGAAGGAGAAACTGAAAGAGCTGGGAATGATCTCCCTCCTCTATTTTTATTTGTTTCTGTAGGCTATGTATATCAGTAGTCTGGAATGGCTCAGGATAGCTTTCAGCAAACCCTTGTTTCACATTTTTCAGAAAAATCAAAAAAAAGGCAGCTTCTCCTTTAGGGGAAGGTAATCCTCAGGTGTATTAATGAATGAAAAGACCGAATGAAAAAACTCTTTGTAAAATATCTGAATGCGGTATGCACTCCGGAGGAGTTCGCTGAGATCACTGCATGGCTTTCTGACCAGGGTCACGAAGAGGCGGTGTCGAAGTTGATAAAGGAGAACTGGGAGGAGCACCTGCGGGAAGAAATACCGGGCGATGAAGCATTAACGGGAATCCGGGGCAGTGAGTTATGGAGCAGGATCAGTCTGGCCATCAGCCGGAAGGAAAGGGAGAGAATGAAACGGCAACTGCGGGTATTCCGTTGGAGTTCTGCTGCCGCAGCCGTACTGGCGGTGGCTCTTCTTGCCGCCAACCTCTTTTTCAGGGAAAGCCCTGCTCCCATGGTGGGTGTGGCCCAGGTCCAAACCATTACGGTGCCCAACGGGGCCCGGTCTAATTTCCTGCTGCCCGACGGATCGGAAGTGAGGATGAATTCAGGCTCAACGCTGACTTATGCTTCAGACTTCAGCCGGAAAAGAGCGCTGCAACTGGAGGGTGAAGCCTATTTCGAAGTGGTGAAGGGAGAATCACCCTTCACCATTAACACTTCCCTGGGCCAGGTAGAGGTCACCGGGACCTGCCTGAACGTTAAAAGCTGCGCGGAAGAGAAACGGTTCGAAACCACCGTCGAAAAAGGATCGGTTAATGTGTACTGTCCGCAGTTTCAGGACATCTGCCGGCTGGAACCCGGCCAGCAGGTGCGACTGGACAAAGGAAAATATGAACTGCTGAAGGTGGAAACCGATATTTATACCTCCTGGAAAGAGGGAAAAATCATCTTCCGGAAAGAATACCTTCCCGAAGTGGCCAAACGCCTGGAAAGATGGTACAATGTAAAAATAGTACTGGACAATGATCCCCGCCTGACCCGGATCCATTATACCGGAACCCTGGAAATGGAATCCTTCAGCGAGGTCATGGAACTGCTGAAACTGACGGCATCTATCAATTACTCCTATAACGATAAAACCAGGGTGATCCTGATCACCCACCGCTGAAAAAAACCAGCATTATGTTCGCTGATGAAGATTCATTAAAACCGAAGGATTGAACCAAAACAGATCAGCCTATGAAAAAATGAAGCAGAACAGAGAAAAAGGTTAAAAACGGGGGCAGAAACGGCCATTTCTGCCCCCTGTGAGATTTGATTTAACACTGTTAGTAATTAAACCAACCGATAAAAATATGAAGAATAAACCAATAAGCAGCGGTCCTGAACCCTTGCTGAATGAATTTTACAGGAAGATGAAACTAACGATTCTGTTTTTGACGCTTTCCATTCTGAGCGGATTTGCCAGCGAGAGTTATTCTCAGACGGCCCGGTTGTCGCTCAATCTTGAAAACAGCACCATCAGGGAGATCCTCAAGGTGATTGAAGACCAGAGTGAGTTCCGGTTTTTCTACAGCGGAGAGGTGGATGTGGACCGGGAGATTTCGGTCACGGTCGATAACAAGAACATCATACAAACGCTGGAGCAGGTATTCCGGGGAACTGATATCCGTTACGAGATTTACGGGCGGCAGATTGCACTGCTGGCCAACAGGGAGACAGCCCTGCCTGCCGGGATGCAGCAGCCTGCCGCACTGACCGGTCAGATCACCGACAGCAAGGGGGTTCCCCTGCCTGGCGTAACCGTCGCCATCAAGGGAACCACCACGGGCACCATTTCCGATAACGATGGCCGGTACACCCTCACGAATGTACCCCGGAGCGCCGTACTGATCTTCTCCTTCGTGGGGATGCGCACCCAGGAAATTCCCGTCGGTAACCAGACTTCTGTTAATGTCACCCTCCAGGAGGAGACCATCGGCATCGAAGAGATCGTAGCCGTCGGCTATGGAACCCAGAAGAAAGAGACCCTTTCAGGTTCTGTCGCCTCTATTTCGGCCGACGACATCACCTCCACCAAAAGCGAAAACCTGATCAGTAACATCCAGGGTAAGATTCCCGGACTGCTTATTCGCCAGTTGACGGGGGAACCCGGTAAATTCAACAACTATGTGAGCATCCGTGGCTTTGGTGCCCCCCTGGTCATCATTGACGGCATCGTCCGTGATGGTACCGAGGATATGGCCCAGCTCAACCCCAATGACATCGAAAGCATGTCGGTGCTGAAAGACGCAGCCGCCGCCATCTACGGCATGAATGCCGCCAATGGGGTGATCATCATCACCACCAAAAAGGGCCTCGACGGAAGGGCTAAATTCTCCTATTCCAACCTGCTGGGCATGAAAGGCGCCACCGGCCTGGAATATACCGTGGATGCCTATACCTACCGGGTGATGAAAAACGAAATGGACCGTAACTCCCAGGTGGCCGAAACCTATACCGGGGAGATCCTTGAGAAATACCGCCAGGGCGTCGAAGGATACCAGGATGTGGACTGGATTGACCTGACCCTCAGCGACTGGGTCTTCCAGCAGAACCACAACATGTCGGTCAGGGGGGGTACCAAAACAGTGAAGTATTTCGCCAGCTTTGGTTACAATGAAGACAACGGCCTTCTGAAAAGCGGCATCCAGTATTACAACCGTTATAATTTACGTGCGTCGACCACGGCCGATCTCACCAAAGACCTCAAGCTGAACCTCTCCTTTGCCGGCCGTATCGACGAGCGCCAGAGCCCGCGCGAGGATTTCCTGTGGACTTTCAAGACCATCATGGTCAACGACAGGGGGATCAACTGGCATACCCTGGCCAATAAGGACCACTATTCGGTGATCAGTCCCGAGAATAAAAACGCCTGGGCGCTTATGCATCCTGAAATCGACGGCTACAACCGCCAGAGAAACACCCAGTTCCAGTCGACCATGGACCTCACCTTCAACATTCCCGGGGTTCCCGGACTGACGCTGATCGCCACAGGAGCTTACGACCAGAACATCAGAAACAGTTCCTTCCTCCAGAAATCCTACAATCTCTACGATTACTATACCGACAACTTCTCGCAAACCACGGGTACTGACCAGTATTCCAACACAATAGGATTGTTCCAGCGTGCAGTGGCCCGCGGTCAGGTCAATTATGCCCGCAAGATGGGGCAACACAACCTGGCCATGACCGGTGTCGCGGAATTCACCGGTACCCGCTATGACAACATCATGGGTAAAAGACTTTACAAAGACCTTTACACCAATGACATTATTGACCAGGGAACCTCTACCACGGCCTCTAACTCGGGATACCGCAGTTTCGGAAAATATGCCGCTTATATCGGTCGTGTCAATTATGACTTTGCCGGCAAATACCTGCTGGAAGCCGTTGCCCGTTACGATGGCTCCTACAGGTATGCCAAAGCCAACAGGTGGGCCTTCTTCCCCTCGGCCAGCGCAGGATGGAGAGTATCGGAGGAACCTTTTATCAAGGATAACCTCAGCGCCATATCCAACCTGAAACTCAGGGTTTCCTACGGTGAAAGCGGTACCGATGCGGGAAATGCCTTTGCCTATTATTCGGCATACACCGCCTCCACGGCCAACGGATATGTCTTCAATGACGGGGAACTGACCGTGGGTATGGTAGCTCCCGGGGTGGTCCACGACAGGCTCTCCTGGGTGACCGCCAAAATCTCCAACCTGGGCATTGACCTGGGCCTCTGGGAAAACAAACTGGGTGGTTCCTTTGAACTGTTCGAGCGGCGCCAGGAAGGGCTGCTGGCCACCCTCATCCAGTCGGTCCCCAACACTTTCGGCGCCAGCTTCCCCCAGGAAAACATCAACTCACGGCTCAACCACGGCTTCGATGTCTCCCTCTTCCACAGGGGAAAGATAGGAAAAGAGTTCACCTACAACATCGGGGGTAATTTCACTTACAGCCGCACCAAGGAACTGCATGTGGAAACGGCCGGTTACAGCAGCTCCTGGGACAACTGGAGAAACAACAACAACAACCGGTATGTGGGTCGCATGGGCATTTATGAATGGGAAGGCCGCTTCACCTCCCTCAGTGAGTATGAAACTGCCCCGCTCTACGGGGGCACCGCCGGTAACTCCAAAATGCTCCCCGGAAGCTATAAACTCATCGACCTGAACGGCGACGGAATCCTCAGCAACAGCGACTATACTTACCAGCACTGGAATTTCGGAGCCATCAACCCGCCCATGCAGTTCGGCCTGAACCTCGATGCCACCTGGAAGAGCTTTGACGTGAGCCTTCTGTTTCAGGGAGCTTCAGGCTATTCCATCAACTACCGCAACAACGACATCTGGGGTTACGGCCGCTATCCCACACTTCATGAAAAATTTCTCGACCGCTGGCACCCCGCATCGGCCACCGAAGATCCCTACAACCCTGCCACCCAATGGGTCACCGGCTATTATCCGGCCCTGCGCAACTACAATTACAACAACACCCAGGAGGCCGCCCTTATCGACGTCTGGAGACCCAATGCCACCTACCTGCGGTTGAAAAGCGTGGAACTGGGCTATGCCCTTCCCGAAGGGATCACATCCAAAATCGGCATGGACAACGGCAGAATCTTCGTCAACGGCTACAACCTGCTGACATTCTGCAATAAACTGCTGAAAGATGCAGATCCCGAAAGGCAGGAGGCGGACTGGGATGCCGGTCTGAATTATCCCCTTATGAAGTCGTTAAATATTGGTGTTAATCTGAATTTCTAAATGTCGATGATCATGAAAAACAAAATATTCGCCTGCCTGCTCAGCATTACCTTTTTGCTGGGTATCTCCTCCTGCACCGACATGCTTGAACTGGAACCTCTCGACAAGACTTCTGCCGAAGATCTGCTGGCTTCCACCAAAGGGCTGAAAACCCTTATGGCTACCCTTTACAACAGCATGCCGATGGAGGATTTCAGTTTCTATCCTGCCGACGGAGGCTTTAACAAATATGGCTGGGGCGGCGGTCTGCAGAGCACCTTCCGCCTTCCCATGTACACCGATGAAGCAACCGCCAGCGCAGGCTCGGGATGCGGACCGGTGGTATTCTCCTACTGGCCTTACAGCGAAATTCGCCAGACCAATAAGTTCTTTGAGAGCCTGGAAAAAGTAAAGCCTGACCTCAACGAATCGACTTACAACCAGCTGAAAAGCGAAGCCCATTTCATCAGGGCGTATATCTACTTTGGGCTGGCCAAGAGGTACGGGGGGGTTCCCCTTATTGACGGGGTGCTCGACAGCGAGTATGCCGCGGGTACCGGCAACGAAGGGTTATACATTCCCCGGAGTACGGAAAAGGAGACCTGGAATTTCATTCTTAAGGAGCTGGACCTGGCTATTGCCAATCTGCCTGCCCAGGTAAATGCTGCCGACGGGAAATACCGGGCTACCAAATGGGCTGCCCTGGCGCTTAAATCAAGGGTTGCCTTGTATGCCGCCTCGGTCGCCAAACACTGGAGCAAGGCTCCGCTGACCGGTGATGCCGTCACCGCCAACCTGGCCCGCATGGATGCCGCCGATGCCGCAGCCTTCTACCAGCAGTGCATCGAAGCTTCCACGGAACTGATCAACAATGGCGGTTTTGCCCTTTACAAACCCCAGCCCGCCGACCCCGCCGAGGCCGCTAAAAACTTCCAGAACCTCTTCCTCACTTCCAACGAGGAGATCATCCTTGTCAAGGCTTACCTCGACGGCACCAGCGTCCCCAACCAGGGCCACAGCTGGGATATCTACTACAACCCTTCCCAGACCAGCCCGGGATTTCATAAATGGGGCCGCTACAGCCCTACCCTCGACCTGGCCGACATTTTCGAGGATTATACCGACAACGGCACCGGCGAGAGCGCCCGCATCATCACGCGCACCGACGGCGTGGAAGACTACGTCTATAACGATCCCAACAAGGTCGACCTCTCCCTCCCCTTCAAAAAATACAACGACCTCTATGAGCCCTTTGCCAACAAGGATGCCCGATTCCTGGCCAGCATCATCGTTCCCGGATCCATCTGGAAAAACACCAAAATCATCATCCAGGGGGGAATGGTCAAGTCCAACGGCAAAGTGGTGGCCTATGCCACCGATTCCGAGACCAAAAACGGGGTGACCTATTACACCTACGGCGCCGAGGGAGCCGCCAAATTCTCGGGATTCTACAAAATGGGGAGTTCCGATGATGCCAATTTCACCTGTTCAGGTTTCCTTCTCCGGAAGTACCTCCAGGAGAATAAAACCGTCCTCGGCGTTTCCAACTCATCGACCACGCCTTTCATCGATTTCCGGCTGGCGGAGATTTATCTCAACTATGCCGAAGCGGTGGCTGAAAGCGGACAGGGAGATGCCGGCAAGGCCAAAGGATATATCAATGCGCTGAGGAAAAGGGCCGGTCACAAGGACGAGATCCCTCTCACCCTCGCCAATGTGCTGAAGGAAAGAAGAGTGGAACTGGCTTTCGAAGGATTCCGCTACTGGGACCTGATGCGCAGGAGAGAGTTCCATACCCTCTTTGCCGGGTCACGCCGCAAAGCCCTCATCCCCATGGTGGACCTCCGCGGCGAAACACCTCAGTATATTTTCGTCAGGGCCAACAACTATTATGATGAGTTCTCCAACGGGCGGACCTTCCCTGCCGATAATGGCTACTACCAGTCCATTCCCGGACGGAATACCAATAACCTGATTGAAAACCCGGGATTCTAAACCATAATCATAAAACCATGACGGATATGAAACAAATCATTAAAATAGCGGTCCTTCCGTTGATTCTCTCCCTGCTCTCCATTGCATGTGAAATCGACAACTATGAAGGACCCGATGCGAAAATATCAGGGCGGTTCCTCGACAGCAAAACCGGGGATCTGGTGGGTACCGATATCACCAACGGAAATTCCATCGGAGCCTACGAACTGGGATGGGCCTCTGAAAGCCGCCAGAACTGGGTCATCAAGAACAGCGGCGAATATGCCAACAACCTGGTATTCGCCTCCACCTACAGGCTGGAGTTCACCAACTGCAACTTCTTCCCTTTCACCGTCGACAATTTCGTCATCCAAAAGGGAGAGAATGTGAAGGATTTCACGGTAACCCCCTATATCAGGGTGAAGAATCCCAGCATTACCTATGATGCCACCACTAAAACGGTAAAAGCCACTTTCGGTCTGGAAGCGGGAGGCGAAAATGTCAAACTCAATGAAATCAGGCTTTTTGCGTTCACCGACCATTGGGTGGGCAATTATGTCAAGTTTGCCATCACCTCCGCTGATTGCTATAAGAAAGCCGCCTCCGGCCAGGTCAGCGCCACCATGGGCACCGACACCTACACATTGACCATGAACGTGGCCTCCAATGCCAGCCTGTTCAATTACACCCGCAACTATTACTTCCGGATCGGCGCCCTGGCGACCATTTCGGGAGTGGGAACAGTCAGGCACAACTACTCACCGCTGGTGGTCATTCCTATCGAAAAATAGACTTACGCTTATTTTAAGGTTTAAAGTGGGGAAGCAGATAGTGTCCGGGCATCCATGCCCGGACCTGTTTCCCCTGCTTTTACCAGCCCATACGGAAAAGCCCGTACAAGAAGCTGATGCAGATCCGGTGATGGCCGGCAGGAACCTCCTTGCGACAGATCCGGAAAATAAAATAACTATTTTAACACCTGAATTTTAAATAAATGAACAACTTAAGCAGAGTGCTCACCTTTTGCCTCCTTTGGATGGTTTCCGTGGGTTACGCCGCAGACCCTGCTTCGGTATACACCCGGCTTCCCGAAGATCCGGAAGCCTTCTGTTTTCTTCCGGAGAAATACGGGGTGACGGCCGATGGCAAAACCGATGTTTCGGCAGCCCTCCAGAAAGCCATCAACGAGGTCAAAAGAGAACGTAATTTCGGGATTCTCTTTCTTCCCGAAGGAAAATATATGATTTCGCAAACCCTTTACATTCCCAATGCCATCAGGCTGATCGGCTACGGCAAGAAAAGGCCGGAGATTTTCCTGAAGGCCCATTCCCCGGGATTTCAGGAGGAGGTGGCCGGCGACAAGGGAAAAGCGCGGTATATGTTCTGGTTCACTGGGGGTCCTGTGCAGGAGGGACAGCCACCCCGCGATGCGGGTGCCGGCACTTTCTACAGTGCCATGTCCAACATCGACCTGCGGATCGAAAACGGAAATCCTCATGCGGTAGCCCTGCGCACCCACTATGCCCAGCACAGTTTCATCAGCCATATGACCATCAGGGCCGGTGAGGGGAAAGCCGCCCTTTTTGACGTGGGAAATGAGATGGAGAATGTGGCTTTCCACGGGGGTGACTACGGTATATACACCACCAAGGCTTCCCCCGGTTGGCCGGTAATGATGGTCGACTGCGCTTTCGAAGGACAGCGGAAGGCCGCTCTCCGTTGCCAGGAGTCGGGGCTCGCCATGGTCAACCTGCAGGTGAAAAACGTGCCTGTGGTCTTCGAGATCGAACCCAATTATGCCGACCGGCTCTTCGTGGAAAACGGCCGTTTTGAGAACATAACGGGGCCCGCCATCATCATAGCCAACGAAAACAACAGCAACAACCAGATTACCCTCCGCAACGTGGAGTGTTCCGGGGTTCCCCTCCTGGCCCGCTACACCCGCAGCAACACCGAAACCAGGGTCAGCCATAAGGTCTACCGCATCAACGCTTATGACCATGGCCTTCAAATGGAAAGCATGGTGGCTGCACCCCGCTACAACACCCATCTGGATGCCGTCGCCCTCCAACGGCTGTCGCCGCCCGTCGCCCGTGAAATTCCCGCTCTCCCTCCCATGGAGCAGTGGGTCAGTATCCGCACGCTGGGGGCCAAAGGGGATAACCTGACCGACGATACCCGCATCTTCCGGGAGGCCCTGGAGAAGTACGATTGCATTTACGTCCCCCAGGGGTGGTACCTGATTTCGGAAACCCTGAGGATGAAACCCGGCACCCGCCTGATCGGCCTTCATCCTTTCGGCACGCAGCTCAGACTGGCAGAGAGTACGCCGGCTTTCAGCGGTTTTGGCGGGCCCGTACCTTTACTTGAATCTGCGGAAGGGGGATCCGCCATCCTCCATGGCATCGGCCTCAACACCGGGGCTTATAACTACCGGGCTGTCGGCCTCAAATGGATGGCGGGCGCCGGTTCCTATGTCAACGATGTCAAATTCGTGGGAGGCCACGGCTCACTGGCCCAACCCGGTCCGCAGGCCGCACCTTCCCCGGCCAGGGGAACACGCCCCCAGGGATCACGCATCAGCTCCCCCGACAACCCGGTGACCACCCAGGGCATGGACCTGGCATGGGATAACCAGTACTGGAGCATGTGGGTCACCAACAACGGCGGAGGTACCTTCAAGGATATCTGGACCGCTTCCACCTATGCCACCAGCGGACTCTATGTCAGCAATACCTCCACACCGGGCAGGATTTATGCTATGTCACTCGAACACCACGTCAGGAATGAGGCCCGCTTCAGCAACGTGGAGAACTGGAAGGCCTACGCCTTCCAGCTGGAGGAGGAGAGCCGCGAAAGCACCGAATGCCAGCCCATTGAACTCGATAACTGCCGGAATATCACCTTCGCCAACCTTTACCTCTTCAGGGTGATCAGGGTCAACGAACCTTACCATAATTCGGTCAGGGTATGGAATTGCCGCGACATCTCCTTCCTTAACCTCCATAATTTTGCCCAGACCAAATTCACCACCGATATCCCGGTTTATGACATGAACCGGGATGTGGAGGTGCGTCCCTGGGAACTGCAGCAACTGGTGATCACCGGTGAGGAACCTTACCGCCGTCCAGGCAGGAGTTCCTCCGGGGAATTCCGGTGGGAAGGGGCCCCCGGTGAAGTATTGCAGCTGGCCCGGGGATTCGGATTTGCGGAAGGAGTGACCAGCGACAGCAAGGGAAACGTCTATTTTTGCGAGAACAGGATGCGCCGCATTTACAAATGGTCGGCAGAAACCGGAAACTTATCGCTGGTGGCCGATTTTCCATGGAAACCCGCCTGCCTGGCCACCGATTCCGAAGACCATCTGCTGGTGCTTTTCCGGTACGATCCCCAGCCGGATTTACTGATCGGCGGGGAACAGGAAACAGCGCCCCTGCTCCCCGACAGGGCAGGCACCTCCTTCAGCGGATGGGGCAACTCGGGCTTCTCCATGCTCGTCTATGCCCTGGACCCTGACGACCCCGACCATTCCATCCGGCCCCTGCCGCTGGTCCCCATGGGCCAGGTCCCGGTGGTCCACAAAGCCCTTTACGCCGCCAACCGGTGGCGCGACTACCATGATTTCAACACGGTGACCGTCAGCGTTCCCGAAAAATGCTTCCTGGCCCCCGACGGTAAAACCATCATCCCTCAGCAGTATGACCTGGCCCGCTGTTCCGCCCTCCTCGAAGCCTTCCCGGGAAAACCCTTCTACGCCTCCGACGATTACGACCGCAGAATGGTCCGCTGTTCAGTGGCCC
>CAZKIU010000028.1:0-48450 GCA_964552955.1 uncultured Prolixibacteraceae bacterium | reverse complement strand
GGCTGTGGGCTATGTCCAGATCATCTTCTCCTTCCTCAATACCCTCTGGTGGGATATCGTCAGAACACCGGTGATCTTCCTGAACATCAAAAGCACAACCCTGATCACCGGCGCACTCGTCAGCTTCGCCGTGGCCCTGCTCTCTATGGCTATTCCCCTCCGAAAAACCCTTCGCCAAAGTGTCGCCGACCTCCACCACCAACGGGAGATATCTTCTGCCTTCGGGCGCTCACCGCTGAAACGATGGATCCCCTGGTTGCTGTCCCTCCCTGCGCTGGGTCTGGTAGCCCTGCAATTGAGCGGCCTTATCCCCGCTGATCCCCTTCTCTTCTTTTTGGCGGGAGGAGCTCTGCTGGCCGGACTGGTGGCGACCTTCTCTCAATTGTTGGCAATCCCGGCCCCTGAGGAAACGATCCCGCAGAGAGATACTTCACAGATGAATCCTTTGCTGGTGGAGTCTCAACAAATGGAATCTCCACGGATGGAATTTCCTCAAATGGAATCTGCGCCAGGGGAGCTTCCGCAAAGGGCTTCCCCGGGGATGACGCTTCCGAAGATGCTCCTGCGCCAGGCCGCCCGCAACCGCCGCAGATCGATCTCTGTATTTCTCCTCTTTGCCCTGGGAACCTTCATCGTCGTGGCCACCGGTGCCAACCGGAGAAACCTCTACTCCCGGGCAGCAGATCCCTCTTCAGGGACCGGTGGGTTCACCGCCTGGACCGAACTGGCCGTTCCCCTCCTTTATGATCTCAACGACTCCGCCCGCCGGGCAAAGGAAGGAATCACCACCTCCTTCAGGGTGGTCCCCTTTGCCAGGGTGGAGGGCGACGATGCCAGTTGCCTTAACCTCCATAAAGTCGAAAACCCCTCTATTCTGGGTGTAGATCCTTCCCTCCTGGAAGGACGCTTCTCATTCGTTTCCCACACGGACGGTCTGGATCCCCGGAACCCTTGGTCCTCACTGCGCGATACCCTGCCAGGAGACGTAGTTCCCGGCATTGCCGACCAGACGGTCATCCAATGGGGACTGATGATGAAAATAGGGGATACCCTCTTCTATCAGGGGGAGCGGGGGGACACCCTCAGAATTAAGCTGGTGGGCGGACTGGCTCCTTCTCTCTTTCAGGGGTCGGTGCTCATCGCGGATACCCATCTCTACCGTTACTTTCCAACCCATAGCGGCAGCCACGTATTGCTGACCCAATGTACTCCCGGAGAGGAGGAAACGGCCGGGGATGAAATCAGGGATCTGCTGCGTGACCATGGCATCGAGATGACCCCCGCTGCCCGTCGTCTGGCTGAGTTTAATTCGGTCACCAACACCTATCTGGCCATATTCCTGGCCCTGGGGCTTCTTGGCCTTCTGCTGGGAACTCTGGGCCTGGCCCTGGTGCTGGCCCGCTCTGTCCTCGAGCGGCGCTCTGAACTGGCCACCCTCCTGGCTCTGGGATTCCGCCGCAATAGGGTGGTGGCCCTCCTGATGGGGGAATACCTCTTCCTCTTAACCACCGGAACCCTTTCCGGCTTCCTCGCTGCGACCCTCGCCGTCATCCCCTCCCTCACAGGATCCCATAACCCCGTCTCCGCAGGAAATGTCGCCCTGCTGATCCTGCTGATCCTGGTCAACGGCGCTGCCTGGATCTTCCTCCTGGCCCGCCTCCTGGTCACCCCTTCCCGCCTACTGCCCGCACTCCGCGACCTCTGAGCCTATTTTCGTCCTCTCGCCCCGAAATACTCACAGTCCTGCCCAAAACAGCAAGAAACAGATAAACAAGAAAATGCAGGGCATCCCCGAAAGCCGGCCCTGCAAATTTTAATTCGGGGTATGAATATATGCTTGACTCCTTCAGCCGTTCCGTTATTTTTTGTAGCTTTAGGTCTGTTAAACTTTAAAATCTACCACTATGTCAGTATTGAAAGTCATTGAAATCTTGGCCTCTTCTGAGAAAAGCTGGGAAGATGCCGTCCAAAATGCCGTATCTACTGCCTCAAAATCCCTTAAGGGGATACGCTCAGTCTATGTTCAGGAGCAAAGTGCTGTCGTGAAAGACAACAAAGTCGCGGAATTCCGCGTCAACTGTAAAATAACCTTTGAAGTATTTGATTAATTATTGTCCAACCATTAATGATGCATTATGGGATTAATTTCATTTTTAAAAGGCGCCGGAACCAAACTTTTCGGCAAATCAGAAGAAGTTAAGGAACAGGAAAAGGCTGACCTGGTCCTCAAACACATTGGCAGTTTCGGTTTTAAAACTGAGAACCTGAAAGCCGATGTGGAAGGTGAAACGGTTATTCTTACCGGTAAGGTAGACACCATTCCCAACAAGAACAGGATTGTGGTGGCTGCCGGGAATGTGGAAGGTATTTCCAAAGTCGACGACCGGCTGGCCGTCCTCCCGATCGGTTCGGAAATTCCGGTGATCCCCCCTACAGAACCTGAGAAAGAGTTCTATACGGTGGTGTCAGGAGATAACCTTTCCAAGATCGCCAAAAAATTCTACGGGGATCCTAACAAGTACCCGGTGATCTTTGAAGCCAACACCCCCATGCTGACCCATCCCGATAAAATCTATCCGGGACAGGTACTGGTGATTCCTCCGCTGGATTAACCTGGAAGATAATAAAAAAAGAGAGCAGCCTGCGGGCTGCTCTCTTTTTTATTACCTGTCAACCGGACTGGTTATGCAGCACCAGTCATAGTTATGCAATCCCATCAACTGGTTATGCCATAAGCAGTTTACCGGTCTGGCAGAGGGTAGGGTGGTTCCCCCGGAGGGTTACCGTTTCTTCATCATTCTTCCCAGGAAGGACATGCCCAGTTCGGCGATGTCATCCATCACATTCCCGTCGTTGTCGCGGTCCAGGATCTGATTGATGACGTTTTGTGACTGGGGAGCCTGTTTCTTTTCGGTATTAAGGTAGCTGTTGAGCAGGTCTCCGATGATGCTGGGGTTAACTCCGCCACCGCTCTTTTTCCCAAGGAAACCCATCAGGATGGGAGCGGCCATCTCCAGGATTCTCCCCACAGAGGCCGCGCTCAGCCCTGCATCTTTGCTGATATATTGCTCCACATTTTGCCGTTTGTTGCCCAAGATGTGTTTCAGGATCCCGGCACCGTCGCTGATGACTTCCTGGTTGCCCAAGAGGGCGCCCAGATTGTCGAGCAAACTGCCATTGTGGTCACGCGCTACGGCATTCTGCAGGGCAGCTGCCCCTTCGGGTGTACTGCTGTTCTTAGCCAGGGCATTCATCAGTATTGGTATAGCACTGGCCAGGGCATTCTTCGCCTTGTCAGGCGTCACATTGGCCTGCCGGCTGATGACCTCCAGCGACTGCGGATCTATCTGACCCAGTATCGTTCCTAAAATATTCTCCATAATCCTTTATTTGCAATTATTTATTAATTAGTATCAGGCTTCAGGCGCCGGAGGAGGGGGCGTTGTCCCTTCTTCCTTCTTCTCCTTGCCCTTGAACTTTTCGGCGATATCATCGGCCAGATCATCCGCTTTATCGGCCAGGTTCTTTCCGGTGGTCTTGGCCTTCTCCAGCAAATCCTCTGCCTTGTCTTCCATCTTGTCGGCGAAACTCTTCAGCTTCTCCTTAATGCCGCTTTTCTCCAGCTCATCCACCTTGTTCTCCACATAGTCCTCGGCTTTTTCCCACATCTCTCCGGCCTTCTTGAAAGTCTCACTCGCCTTCACCTTTTCAGCCGTATCTTCAAAGAAATCTTCAGCCTTATCGGCCATCTCTTTGGCTTTATCCAGCAAACTCTCCTTTTTGGGCTGAGCTTCCTGATTCGTCTCTTCTGCCATAGTCTTTACCTTTTTTTAATTGTGATTAAAATTTGTTCCTAAAAATAATCATAAATATCCAAATTCTATGGGCGTGGTATATGAATTTTCAAGTCACTTTTCGTTCTGGTTAGTGAACAAATTTCAGCTTTCTCAGTTTATGAATCTGGTCATGGTTCAATACCGGATTTGTTTTCCATCCCTTGCGGAGGATGAAAGTGGGGGATTTTCCGGTGATTAGACTCCGACATGGGCCAGGGGGGATGTCACTATCGCGCCGTCTGCCGGAAACCGTTATCTTTGTACCAAATCTAAAACGAGGAATTATGAAGGCATTTATATTCCCCGGACAAGGGGCTCAGTATCCCGGAATGGGTAAAGATCTCTATGATCATTCCCGGGTCGCGCGTGAATTGTTTCAGCAGGCCGATGATCTGCTGGGGTTCAGCATCACCCGGATTATGTTTGAAGGCAGTATCGATGATCTGAAGCAGACGCGGGTGACCCAGCCGGCCATCTTTATCCACAGTGTGGTTCTTTCCAGGATCATGGAGGGGTTTGACCCGGCGATGGTAGCTGGTCACTCCCTGGGGGAGTTCTCGGCGCTCACGGCTGCCGGAGCGCTCACCTTTGAAGATGGCCTTCTGCTGGTTCAGAAGAGGGCTCTGGCCATGCAAAAGGCTTGCGAAGTTCAACCCTCGGGAATGGCGGCTGTCATCGGCCTTGATGATGCCACCGTCACTGAAGTTTGCGCCTCTATTCCTGACCTGGTGGTCCCTGCCAATTACAACTGTCCGGGCCAGGTGGTCATTTCCGGCTCTCTCGCCGGTATCGACAAGGCCTGTGAACTCCTTCCCGCCCACGGTGCCAAAAGAATAATGAAACTGGTGGTGGGGGGGGCCTTCCACTCCCCCCTGATGGAACCCGCCCACCATGAACTGGCAGAAGCCATCCGCACCGTCAGAATGACCCCGCCCCGCTGTCCAGTCTACCAGAATGTCACCGCTTCTCCTTCCTCCGACCCGGAAACCATCAGCCATAACCTGGTCATGCAATTGACCGCCCCCGTACTGTGGACCCGTTCGGTCCAGCAAATGGTGCACGATGGGGCGACCTCCTTTATGGAAGTGGGGCCCGGGAAGGTCCTCCAGGGTATGGTGAAGAAAATCGCCCCCGAAGTGGAGGTCAGTGGTATCGAAACAGTCGCTGAGGGAAACCGGTAAACAGGGAAACCGGTTAAGTTAGTACGTAACGAAGGGCACCTTGCGACTGTTCAATTGCAGGTATCTGTATATAGTTGATTTTCCTATATTCAGCTTGGTGGATACCAACTTGACATTCTGGTTGTATTTTCCCAGATAATGGCTGATGATGTCGTTGGTATACTCTTCCAGAGTCTTCTCTTCGGCGATCAGGTTGAGAATAGTCCCGTTGGAAGAGACCTGGAAGTGCTCCCGCTCCAATGCCGGCCCTGTGGCCAGCACACAGGCCAGTTCCGTAATGGCTTTAAGTTCCCTGATATTACCGGGGAAGGGATACCCCAGCAACAACTCTTTGGCTTCTGAGGTCAGGCTCTTGCTTTCCATCCCGTTCTCACGGCAAAACTCATCGGCGAAGAACTTGGCCAGCATGATCACATCATGGCCTCTTTCCCTCAGGGGGGGGAGGTGAATGGGTAACCCCAGCAGGCGGTAAAAGAGGTCCTGCCGGAATCTGTGCTCGTTGACCAGTTTCTCCATGTTTTTGTGGGTGGCCGTGATGATCCGTACATCCAGGGGGATCACCTGGTTGCCCCCCAGCCTGATCAGCTCCCGCTCCTGAATCACGCGCAGCAACTTCGATTGCAGACTCAGATCCAGATCCGCGATCTCATCCAGAAAAAGAGTACCCCCGTTGGCCTGTTCAAATTTTCCCTGCTTGCGGGAATCAGCTCCCGTAAAGGCCCCCTTCTCATGCCCGAAAAGCTCACTCTCAATCAATCCCTCAGGGATCGCCGATACGTTCACCGCCATGAAAGGCTGGTTCTTTCTTTTGGAATTGAAGTGAATGCCCTTGGCTACCAGCTCCTTACCTGTCCCCGTCTCTCCCGTTACCGAAACCGAAATATTGGTAGAGGCCGCCTTTTCCATCAGCTTGAAAACCTGCTCAATCTGCCGGCTATTCCCCTTAATCAGTTTGTGGAAGTCGTACTTTTCATGAATCGCATGTTTCAGCGTTTCATTCTCGCTCCTGAGCTGATCAGAATTGTAAATGTTCCTGACCGTATGAACCAGTTTCTCACGGGTATCCGGACCTTTGACAATGTAGTCATAAGCCCCTGCCTTTAAGAGTTTTACAGCGGTCTCCACATCATCCTGCCCCGAAATGACCACCACATGCACATTCGGATTGGCTTTCAGCAGCGCCGCCAGCATCTCATCCCCACCTATGTCGGGTAAACGGTAATCAAGGGTCACCACCGAGGGCTTCTGACTGATGTTGGCCAAACAGCTATGCCCGGAGTGAAAAACCGAAATCTCATACCGACTGTTCTCTAATTGCTTCTTTAATACTTTGGCATACAGTTCATTGTCTTCGACAATGAAAATCCTGTAATCCTTCTTATCAGCGTGGGAGTCCATAAATAGTAAATTTGGTTCTGTGCTAAATGTTCCTTACACCCGTCCTAGTGTACTGAACATTGGTTATATCGTCCCAAATATACAATTTATTTCCCAAAATGGGAAATAAATTTATAAATTATTTTATTTCAGGACTTTTTCTGATGGTCATGATCCCTTCCATGAAGGTAATGGCTTTCCCTCCGATCCTGACCCGGTCGCCGCGGTTCTCACAAGTCATGGATCCCCCTCTGCGGGAAACCTGAACGGCTTTAAGCTCCATTTTCCCCAGGCGTCCTGACCAGTAGGGGATCAGGGCGGTGTGGGCCGACCCGGTGGCAGGATCTTCGTTGATTCCCACGGCCGGGGCAAAAAAACGACTTACGAAATCGACTCCATCCCCCGGGGCGGTCACGATGATCCCCAGATAGGGGAGTTTGGCCAGCATCGGAAAATCAGGAATGATGCGGCGCACTTCCGCCTCGTTTTTGTATACCGCCAGCAGGTATTTCCCGGCATGATGCACCTCCAGGGGACGTAAACCCAGAGCGGCCGTCAACCCCTGTGGCGTGGGAGAGAGCTTCAGGGGCGATACCGGAAAATCCATATAAAGCAACCCCTCCTCCCTGACTACCGTCAGGTCACCGCTCAGGGTCCTGAAAACGATCATGTCGCCCGGGTAATTCATATGGGTAAACAAAACATGGGCCGTAGCCAGCGTGGCATGCCCGCAGAGGCTTACCTCAGTGGACGGGGTAAACCACCTCAACTGGAAATAATCTTCACCGGGAATGTAAAATGCCGTCTCTGACAGGTTGTTCTCAAGGGCGATCTTCTGCATAAGCTCGGCGGAAAGCCAATCCTCCAGGGGAACCACCGCAGCAGGATTCCCGCTGAAGAGTTCGTCGGTGAAGGCATCGGCCTGGAAAATACGGAGCTTCATCTTGTTCTGATTTAATCTGATCCTGATTTGACTGTAAAGATACAACTGCCCCATCCATTTTCAATCCCCGGAAACCGAAAAATCAAACGATTTATTCCACAAAAGAAGATGCCATGACGCTATTGGGTATCCTGTGAACCGGAGCTCCTATTCCCACCGGAAACCAGAAGCGGCAGAACTGAGAGAAGCTTCCTTTCAAAAGGCTACGGACAGCTTAATATTGAGTTTCCGGGAGGTGAGATAGTTGGGGACTGCAAACAAATCGCCGTAACTGCTGGAAACCCAGAAGTAAGAGACGGTATTGTTGATGTTCAGAAGATTGAAGACTTCAAGGCTGAGAGAGAGGCTTTTAATTGGCCTGAGCCATGGAAGGGATGCTGGATGGCCCGAATAGATCAGTTCTTTGGAAACCCCCATATCGATTCTCCGGTAAGGGGGCATCCTGAAGAAGACATCCAGGGTATTGGGGGGATTGGAAGGCAGGCGCGAACCGTAATAACCGGCCAGGTGCATTTTCCAGGAGGGATTCCCCGGCAGATAATCCTGGAAGAGAAGGCTGAAATTCACGCGTTGGTCGGTAGGGCGGGGACGGTAGCCCTGTCCGTCGCCCTGCTGGTCTTCACGGGTCTGCATCAGCGATAAGCTCGCCCAGGACTGGATTCCGCTGACGAACTCCCCGTTGATCTTCATGTCCAGCCCCGTGGCATACCCCTGTGATACTTCATCGGCTAGGTACCTGATACGGACATTGTCGATCATATAGGGTACCAGCCGGTTCATGTGTTTGTAATACGCCTCCGTGGTAAACCTGAAGGGCCGGTTCCATGCCGTGAACAGATAATCGCTGCCGGCCACCACCTGAAAGGAGCGCTGCGCCTTGTTGTTTCGGTTGATCTCTCCGCTCCGGCTGATCAGCTCCTTGAAGAATGCAGGCTGATGGTACATCCCCGCCGATAACCTGAAGGAAACGGCCGACTCCCATCCCGGAAAGAAATTGAAGGTCATCCTGGGCGATACCAGCCACTCCCTGTTAAAATCCCAATAATGGGCCCTCACCCCGGCCGTCAGATAGAGATCACCCGACAAAAAGGGAAGCTGCCAGGTGTCCTGGAAAAAACCGGTCATCCGGTTGGTTGAAAGGTTGGATTGGCTGTTCAGGGTATAGTACAGCAACACTTCCGTGTCGGAATAGGGCAGGGAATAACCTGTGGAATCGCGGTAAATCCATTCGTTGATGGTGTTGTCGATGGCTTCATGTTGAAACTGAATGCCCCAGTTGAACAAGTGGCGGTCGGTGTTGAAAGCACCCCGGTGGGAGAAACTCAGCACCCTGGCCTCCAGGTAGTTGCGGGCGTGATTGAGAAATGTCCCCACCCCCAGATTGAGCACGCTGTCGCCATAGGCTTCCGACGACATGTTGCGTTCCAGCTCATTCAGATAGTAATCACCCAGAATATCATAGGTTTCGGCCTCTGAGGCAGAATAAGCCGAGACGATGAATTTGAGGTTCAAGTCATTCGAAGGATGGTAGTTGGCCGTGGCGGCCCCCAGCCAGGTCTGATAGCTGTCTTTTTCGCTGCCCTGGAAATAGATTTTGGTATTCAGCGGGGTTTGCCAGGTACCGAAGGTCGTCTCCCGGGTTTGTGGAATAAAACGGTAAAGGTTGTCGGCCACATTCCCCAGGAAGGAGAGGTCCAAATGGTCGTTGATCCGGTAGGTCAGATGAGTCTGGAGATCCAGAAACCGGGGATCGTATTCTCCCTGCTCATCGAGGCTCCCCAACAAATAGCGGTTGGTTTTATAACGGATACCCGTGATATGGGACAACCTTCCCCCGAGGGTCAGGTCTTCCACATGCATGGAGCCTCCCAGGAGACTGGCCGATGCCGACCCCCGGAATTCCGAAGGCCTGCGATATTTGATGTCCAGCACACTCGACATCTTGTCCCCGTATTTCGACTGAAATCCTCCGGCTGAAAACTCAATCGACGATACCAGGTCTTCGTTGATGAAGCTGAGGCCTTCCTGCTGTCCCGACCTGATCAGAATGGGCCGGTAGATCTCCACATCGTTGACATAAACCAGGTTCTCGTCGAAGTTCCCGCCTCTTACCGAATATTGGGAACTCAATTCGTTGTTGGAGGAGACCCCCGGCAAAGTCTTGATCAGGGCTTCGACGCCCCCGCTGCCCGTCACCGGAAGCGAGCTGAGCATCTGCGGGTCTATCCGTTCTATGGTCCCCCGGTTCTTCCGGGTTTCGGTAATCTTTACCTCCCCAATCTCCTCGGAACTCTCTTCCAGAACCACATCAAGGGAAATCCGCTCCTCTGTATCTGCAGTGATCTTCTTCTCAACAGGACGAAACCCGATCAGTGAATAGACCAGGGTAACCTCCCGCCGGGCCGGTATACGCAAGAGGTATTCCCCCTTCCGGTTGGTAGTCGTCCCGATGGGGTAATCCCGTAAGGCGACATTGACCAGTTCCAGCGGCTGCCCCTCCCTGTTGGTAACACGCCCTCTCAGTGTGCCATTGTTGCTCTGTCCGGCAGCCCCCAGCGTGAAGGCTGCCAGCAACACCGCGCTGATCCATGTAATCCTGATTCTGAAAAGTGACTTCATCCTGTTCATTCCGGCAAAGCTAAGCGGAGCTCTTCATTTAACTATTAAAATTTATAAATATTGTTTAATAAGGGGCTGCTTATTTCATATACCTCCCGGAAAGGAGCCATGGTCCCCCTCCGGAATCATCAGCCTGTGCTTCATCTCCTGACGGTGATATGAAAACAGGCCTCTTTTTTCTCAGTGACCACAACCAGCTTCTTCTCTTTCCGGAGCTCCCCGATGGTTTCTGAGAGGAGCCTGATGGCCGCCGCATCGTTCACTGTTTTGCTTTTTCCCAGGAAATTTTTCTTCACCAAATTCTTATACGTGATGTCAAAGGTAGTCCCAAAGAGATGGGCCGAGAGGGTGGTGGCATTTCCATTGGAGCCTCTGAGCCGCCGCTGGCTCTCATTGGTCCGCAACAGGGAGGTGATCCTGAAATAATAATTCTCCATTCCTTTTTCCTCCAGTTTCTTGCGGAACCGTTTCCCGATGGCCTCCAGAAGATCTGACGCCTCCGGCACCAGGTAAGGGTAAGAGTGGGTCAGATGGCTGACTACATAATAGCGGTTGTCCTCAATCTCTTCCAGCTTGCCCTTATCCACCAGTTTTTCAGCCTGTTCCCTGATATTCTTTCCCTTCAGGGGGGCAATTCCCAGGGACTGGGCATACTTCAGGTGGAGGGCATTCAGATCTTTATAGATATGAACCCCTGCAGCACCGCCCGTTCCGGTCTCCTCACCCTTCCACATTCTTGCCGCCAGTCCCACCAGCAGCAACACCGCCAGCAGGATTCCGCCGATGCGTATCATCCGCTTGACCGGCTGCTTCAGTTTCCGCCGTCTGCTCTTTGCTACCGTTCCTTTTTTCCGGGTTGTTCCGCTCATCTCTTCCTGTTCGGTTGGGTTTTCTTCCTGCCGGTAACTCATACCCCCGGCTGTCACTCAATATGCTCCTGTTGATCGGAGAACAAAATTCCCCTCAGGCAGGCCAAAATAGACAAAATCCTCCTTTCTTCCTCCTTCCGGGCAGGATTTTATGAACAATCAGTGACCTGCAGTGGGGACTTTTCTTTTTCAAATGAGGGTTGATTTCGCTATGTTTGTTGACAAAGAACCGATCAACATGGCGCTCAAGACAAGACCTCTTGCGTCGGTGCTGGTAAAACCTGCCGGGCCCGACTGCAACCTGAACTGTAGCTACTGTTTCTATCTTCGGAAGAGTGCCCTCTTTCCGCTTCAGCCGCTACACCGGATGAGTGACGAGGTCCAGGAGGAGTTGATCAGGCAGGTGATGCAGCAGGGCGGTGCTCAGGTCAGCATCGCCTGGCAGGGGGGAGAGCCCACCCTGATGGGACTTCCCTTTTACGAGCGGGCCGTCGCCCTGGAACGCAAGTATGGCCGTCAACAAATGGTGGGTAATGCGCTGCAGACCAACGGACTGCTTCTGAATGAAGCATGGGCCCGTTTTCTGAAGAAATACGACTGGCTGGTAGGGATATCCCTCGACGGACCGGCCCATATCCACGACCACTACCGTCACGACCGCGGAGGCGCAGGGACCCACCAGCGCGTCGAGGAAAACGCCCTGATGCTCCTCAGGGAAGGCGTGGCTGTTAATGTCCTCTGTTGCCTCACCGCTTATTCAGTCCAGTTCCCCGATGAACTCTACAACTATTACAAGAAGATGGGCCTTTCCTGGATGCAGTTCATCCCTGTGGTCGAAACCGACCCCCTGGATCCTTCCCGGGCAGCCTCCTTTTCGGTGACGGCTACCGACTATGGCCGCTTCCTCTGCCGCATCTTTGACCTCTGGAAAGCCGACTTCCATAACGGGGAACCTACGACTTCGGTGCGCCACTTCGAATCGGTATTTCATACCTATGTGGGAGTGGACGCTCCCGAGTGTACTCTGTTGAAAACCTGTGGCCCCTACCTGGTGGTCGAACACAACGGTAATGTATACAGTTGCGATTTTTTTGTGGAATCCAAATGGAAACTGGGAAATGTGATGACGGGCAGGCTCTCTCAGATGCTCAACTCAAAACAGCAGGAGCTTTTTGCCTCGGCCAAGGCCATCCTCCCCGGAGAATGCCGCCGCTGTCCCTGGCTCACAAAGTGTTATGGCGGTTGCTCCAAAGACCGCATCAAAGACCCCCGTGACCAGAAAAAACCCCGCTTTTGCTATGCCTACCGGATGTTCTTTGCCCATGCCGACGCCTCCCTGACCTTTCTGGCTGAAAAATGGAAACAAAACCAGAAAGATCTCCGGGAACAGCAGGATACAGGGGGCACCTACCGGGCTTTTTTGGAGTAAACATGACTTTTCGGGTTGTTTAGTAAGACCGGGAAGGTTATATTTGGCCGCTTAAAGAACTTTAACTTCATCTTCATGCAAAAAAACCTGTTGCTGGGCGTGGAAGCCATCGCCCAGGGAGCCATAGACGGGGGTATCTCCGGTGTGTATGCCTATCCCGGGACTCCCTCCACGGAAATCACCGAGTACATCCAGGTGAATCCTGAGGCCATCAGCCGCAATATCCACAGGCGCTGGTCGGTCAATGAAAAGACGGCTTATGAGGCAGCCCTGGGGATGTCGTATACCGGGAAACGTGCACTGGTCTGTATGAAGCATGTGGGCCTCAACGTGGCTGCCGACCCGTTCATGAACTCCTGTGTGACGGGTGTCCATGGGGGTTTGCTCCTGGCTGTCGCCGACGACCCTTCGATGCACTCCTCCCAGAATGAACAGGACTCCCGGTTTTTTGGAAAATTCGGGATGGTGCCCATCCTGGAACCGTCGAACCAGCAGGAAGCCTATGATATGGTCTATGAAGGGCTGGAGCTTTCCGAAGCCTTGCAACTGCCTGTCGTTTTGCGGATTACCACCCGGCTGGCCCACTCCCGTTCAGGGGTGGAACGCAGGCCCATGAAAGATGAAAATCCCCTTCAACTGCCATCCAACCCCAAGCAGTTCCTGCTACTGCCGGCCTTTGCCCGCCGTTACTATCAGAACCTCCTCTCCAAGCAGACGGAGATGGTGCACCGGTCGGAGCACTCCCCCTGGAATTTTCTCACCGGTGGAAAGGACAACAGCCTGGGCATTATCTGCTGCGGGTTGACTTACAACTACCTGATGGAGAATTATCCGGGTGGAAGCTGTCCCTATCCGGTGCTCAAGGTTTCGCAATATCCCCTGCCGGAAACCCTGGTCAAAGCGTTGGGTCGCCGGTGTGAGGAGCTGCTGGTTCTCGAAGAGGGCTATCCCTTCGTTGAAGAACAGCTTTCTGATTTCTTCGGAAAAGGGCCCCGGGTGATGGGGCGGCTCAGCGGGGCCTTGCCCCGTGCGGGGGAACTCAACCCTGATCATGTGGCCCGTGCCCTGGGCCGGGAGGTCCATCAGGGATTAACGGTGCCTCCCCTGGTAGCCAACCGTCCTCCGGCCCTCTGCCAGGGCTGCGGGCACCAGGATGTCTACGCCGCCCTCAATGAGGCCATCGCTTCACTCGGCCACGGAAGGGTCTTCTCCGATATTGGTTGTTATACCCTGGGAGCCCTCCAACCTTATAATTCCATCGACACCTGTGTGGATATGGGCGCCTCGGTGACCATGGCCAAGGGGGCTTTCGATGCGGGACTACGGCCTGCATTTGCCGTGATCGGCGACTCGACTTTTACCCATTCGGGGATCACCGGATTGCTGGACTGCGTAGTGGAAAAAAGCGAGGTGACCATTATCATCCTCGACAATGAGGCGGTGGCTATGACCGGCGGCCAGGATTCCCAGGCCCTGGGGCGTATCGAAGCGATTTGTGCCGGCGTGGGGGTCGACCCTGCCCATATCAGAGTGGTCGTCCCCCTGAAGAAAAACCACGATGAAATGGTCTCCGTCATCAGGGAGGAGATGGAATGGAAGGGCGTCTCGGTGATCATCGCCCGCCGCCCCTGTATCCAGAAAATAGCCCGCGAGAAAAGGGAAAAACAAGTAACACAGTAACTATGAAGACTGATATTATTCTGGCAGGCGTAGGCGGACAGGGGATCCTGTCGATTGCGGCTACCATCGGGGCGGCAGCTGTGAAAAAAGGATGGTACCTTAAACAGTCCGAAACCCATGGCATGAGCCAAAGGGGCGGTGCTGTTTCGTCCCACCTGAGGATTTCCGACGATCCCGTGGCCTCTGACCTGATACCCCTGGGGTGTGCCGATGTCATCCTCTCCGTGGAACCCATGGAATCGCTGCGCTATCTCCCCTGGCTCTCTCCCCAGGGATGGGTCGTCTCCAATTCTACACTCTTTGATAACATCCCCGATTATCCTGATTTCAACCTGATCAAGGCCGAAATCGACAAGTTGCCGCAGGCTGTCCTGCTCGACGCCGACACCATAGCCAGGGAACTGAAGCATCCTAAGGGATCCAACATGGTGATGCTGGGGGCCGCCACCCCTTTTCTCCAGCTTACGTCCGGAGAAATAGCCGAGGCTATAGCCTTCATCTTCAAGAAAAAGGGTGAAGCCGTCATCGAAGCCAACATCAGGGCTTTCAACGCGGGCCTCGACTTCTCCATGAAAGCCTTCCGCCGCTGATATTTTTTTCCTCCTAACCCCCTGACTCCCCGCCACTCCAACGGGGTGACCTGCCATGTCAAAAAACCAGAGCCTGGTTAAACAACTGGTTGCTTTTATTGTTAATTTGCAGGTTGTATCACTCCATTAAACTAGAATTATGTCCGTAAAAAATACCGATCCCATCGGGAATATGGAGCTGAATGCTCTGGAAGGACTCTATCACGCCTGGCTTGAAGACCCGGAATCGGTCGATGTCAGCTGGCACCATTTCTTCCGCGGATTCGACCTGGCGCTCCGACAGTTTCCGCAGAAACCCGAAGCGATGGGCACGGCCCCTGCGCATGTCAAGAAGGAATTCTGGGTGCTTCAGCTGATCCAGGGGTACCGGCAACGGGGGCATCTCTTCACCAAAACCAACCCGGTACGGAGCCGCCGCACCTATACGCCCTCGCTGGCTCCTGACAACTTCGGACTTGACTCCAGTGACCTGGACCACGTGTTCCAGGCTGGCAATGAAATTGGCCTCGGCCCGGCCCGGCTCAGAGATATCATCGCCCACCTGGAGGCGACCTATTGCGGTTCTGTCGGCGTGGAGTATGTCTATATCCGGCATCCTGAGGTGGTGGGCTGGCTGCGTGAAAAAATGGAGTCGACCCGTAACAGCATCTCCTTCAGTCCCGAAAGCCGTCTTCATATCTACCGTCATCTGGTGCAGGCGGTTGGCTTCGAGAATTATATCCACAAGAAATTCGTGGGCGCCAAACGTTTCTCCCTGGAGGGTGCCGAAACCCTTATCCCTTCACTGGATGCAGTGGTGGAACGGGGCGCTGAACTGGGTATTGAGGAGTTCACCATCGGTATGGCCCATCGGGGTCGGCTCAACGTCCTGGCCAATATCATGCAGAAACCCTATCGCAATATCTTCAAAGAGTTCTACGGTACCGAATATGTGGAGGATATCTCACTGGGTGACGTCAAATACCACCTGGGCTATGAGGGTGAGGTGGAAACCGACACCGGGAAGAAGGTGAAGCTAAAGCTAATGCCCAATCCTTCCCACCTGGAGACGGTCAGCGGACTGGTGGAAGGGTTTGCCCGCTCCCGCATCGAGGCGGTTTATGGCGGGGATACAGGTAAACTGGCCCCAGTGCTGATCCACGGGGATGCCGCCGTGGCCGCCCAGGGTATCGTCTATGAAACCATCCAGATGTCACAACTCCCGGGTTACAAGACGGGAGGCACCATTCATGTGGTCATCAACAACCAGGTGGGCTTTACCACCAACTACCTGGAGGCCCGCTCCAGCACCTATTGCACCGACATTGCCAAGGTGACCCGCAGCCCTGTTTTCCATGTCAATGGCGATGATGTCGAAGCCCTGATCTATACCGTCAGACTGGCCATGGAGTTCAGACAGAAATTCCGGTCCGACGTATTTATCGACATTCTCTGCTATCGCAAGTATGGTCACAATGAAGGAGATGAGCCCCGCTTTACACAGCCTACCCTCTACAAAATCATCGCCAGTCACCCCAATCCCCGCGATATTTATGCCTCCCGACTCCAAGCTTTGGGGATCATGAGTGAGGAAGAGGCCCGTGCGGAAATCCGCGCCTTTGATCAGCAGATGGAGCACAGCTATCAGGAATCAGAAAAAATAGAAAAACTGGACATCCGTCATTTTCAGGTGGAGGCCTACAGCCGTTTTGATAAACCGGCTCATCTCTTTTCCCAGCCGGAACTCCTCACTGCGGTGCCCTATAAATCCCTGCTTTCTCTTGCCGAGCGGATCAACCACCTGCCGGGGGAGATGAAATTCTTCAACAAGGTAAACCGCATCATAGCCGACCGACAGCAGATGATCCGTGACAACCGGCTGGACTGGGCCATGTGTGAACTGTTGGCCTATGGCTCCCTGCTGGAAGAGGGGCATCCGGTAAGGCTGAGTGGTCAGGATTCTGAACGGGGAACCTTTGCCCACCGGCATGCCGCCTTTACCCTCGAAGATACCGACGGGAAATACATCCCCCTGCAACATCTCTCTGAGGGACAGGCCCCCTTCAGCGTGCACAACTCGCTGCTTTCGGAGTATGCCGTCATGGGCTTTGAATACGGCTATGCCCTGGCACGCCCCGACGGGCTTACCATCTGGGAAGCCCAGTTCGGTGACTTTGCCAACGTGGCTCAGGTCATCATCGACCAGTACATCTCCTCGGCTTATGAGAAGTGGGGCCTTATGAATGGACTGACGCTTTTTCTGCCTCATGGTTATGAAGGCCAGGGACCCGAACATTCGAGTGGCAGGATGGAGCGTTTTCTGACCCTGGCGGCCAACAACAACATGCTGGTGACGGTGCCCACCACCCCCGCTAATCTCTTCCATTTATTGCGACGCCAGGTGAAGGGCCGCATCCGCATGCCCCTGGTGGTCTTTACTCCCAAGAGCCTGCTGCGCCACCCCCTGGTATGGTCCACCCTCGAAGAACTGACCACCGGGAGCTTCCACGAAATCCTTGACGATCCCCTGGCCGACCCCGCTAAGGTGAAACGAGTGGTCTTCACCAACGGCAGGCTCTATTACGACCTGCTGAAGCGCCGTAACGAGGAAGAAGTCAACTGCGTGGCGCTGGTCAGGGTGGAGCAACTCTATCCCCTGCCTGAACAACAAATCATGGAAGTCATCGCCCTGTATCCCGGGGCCCGCACCTTTTATTGGGCACAGGATGAACCTGAAAACCAGGGCGCCTGGCCTTTCATCCGGCGTAAACTGGGCCATCTCCCCTGGAAAGGAGTCACCCGCCCTGAGAGTGCCAGCCCGGCCGTCGGTTTAATGGAACAGCATAAATTGCGGCTCCGTAAGATCCTTGACACGGTCTTCGAATCTGACGAGTATTGTACCTGTAAAACCAATTGAACATGATCATAGAAATCAAAATCCCCAGTCCGGGCGAGTCCATCACCGAAGTGGAAATAGGCCGCTGGTTAGTGGAAGAGGGGTCTCTGGTGCGCCAGGGACAGGAGATAGCCGAAGTGGAGAGCGACAAGGCCACGCTGACTATCATTGCTGAGGCGGCGGGAAGAGTGACCTTTCTGGCAGCCGAAGGCCAATCGGTAGCCGTGGGTTCCGTGGCCTGCACCATCGATACCAGTGCAGCGCTTCCTGCCGGGGCATCCCTTGGGCCGTCCACCAAACCCCCTGTCGCCGCAGAGGCGCCCCTGGCTTCCTCCACCGCCGGCGCTCCCGGAGTACCCCTGTCTGAAGGGGGGCTTCCGGCGAAAGGCGTAACGACGGATGCCGCGGGACCAGAACTTACGGCAGATGCTGCCCGGCTCCGGATCACCGCCGTGGCTCGGGAAGTGATGAAGGAACACGGGCTCTCCGTGGAAGATCTCCTCAATGGTCTGCGCCGTATAGGCCGCCGGGAAGTGGAGGAGGTAGTCCGCCTGCATGAGACCCCTCCCGGGGAGGCCGGTAAGGCCTCTTCCTCCGGGAGTGAACCAGCCGCCACAGAATGGGGGGCCAATGGAACTACGGGCCTTAGCCGCGAAATCACCAGGGAAAGGATGACCCCCCTGCGCCGGCGCCTCAGCGAACGACTGGTATCGGTGAAAAATGAAACCGCCATGCTCACCACCTTTAATGAGGTTGACATGAGCGCCATCATGGAACTCCGCAGGGAGTACCAGCAACGCTTCACTGAGCAATATGGCTTTAAACTGGGGTTCATGGCTTTTTTTACCCGGGCCGCCGCCCTGGCCTTGCAAATCCACCCTTCGGTGAACGCCCAGATCGCGGGCGAAGAGCTGCTGATGCCCCAATATGCCGATATCGGCATTGCCGTACAGACGCCCAAGGGATTGATGGTTCCTGTGATCCGCAATGTTGAAAGCAAGAGTATTCCCGCTATCGAATCGGAAATCAAGGAGCTGGCAGAAAAGGCACGCAATAAAAAAATCTCCGTGGAAGAGCTCTCCGGCGGAACATTCACCATCACCAACGGGGGCGTCTTTGGTTCCCTGTTCTCCACACCCATTATTAATCCGCCGCAATCGGCTATCCTGGGCATGCACAATATTGTGGAACGCCCCGTTGCCGTCGGGGGAAAGGTGGAGATCCGCCCTATGATGTACATCGCCCTCTCGTATGACCATCGCGTTATCGACGGCAAGGATTCGGTAGGTTTTCTGGTCAGAGTGAAGGAGCTTATCGAAAATCCCGACAGGATGGCTCTCAGCGGCAAAGATCCTGCAGCGGTTCTGCTGGGGCTCTGACCTGCCGTGCGGCCTGTGCCTTACGACCCTTGCGGGGCTTGCGGCCCTGGCCTGTGGTACGACCCATATGGGGAAGGGCGTTTTATGATGATGATCCGCTTAATTCGCAACTGGCCGATGAATATGGGGTGGTTATTGGCACTTCCCACCATGAGCCGATGATGCGGGCTCATGATGAATGGCGCCGTTATGGCAAGGGCAAGTGGAATTACCGCGAGAACCCCGAAGTGCTCCGGGAATTCTGGCGGACCGGCCTTACCCGGATGGGCAGTTATGAAAGCCTGGTCACCGTAGGGATGCGCGGTGACGGCGATGAGCCGATGAGTCGCGACGCCGACATCGCCCTCTTGGAGGAGATCATCGGCGATCAGAGAAAGATCATTGCGCAGGTCACCCAGCGGGAGACCTCTTCCACCCCTCAGGTATGGGCCCTCTACAAGGAAGTCCAGGATTATTATGACCTGGGTATGCGGGTTCCCGATGATGTGACGCTTTTACTGTGCGACGACAACTGGGCAAGGTTAGAAAATTACCCCGTCCCGGTTTACCCCCGCGCAGCGGAGGCTACGGTATGTATTACCATTTTGACTATGTTGGTGGTCCGCGGAATTATAAATGGATGAACACCAATTCTATATCACGGGCGTGGGAACAGATGAACCTCACCTTTCGCCATGGAGTCGACCGGATCTGGGTGGTCAACGTCGGCGATATTAAACCCATGGAGTTTCTGATACATTTTTTTTTGACATGGCCTGGGATCCGGAGGCCATGACGGTGGAAAAGATGGCGGGTTATACCCGAATGTGGGCGGAGCGCACTTTTGGCCCGCAACATGCTTCAGAGATGGTCCAGGGTAAATACGATAACCGCCAGTGGGAAGAGTGGATGCGGAACAATAGTATTATGGTAACCAGCCGCCACACTATTCCGCGGCCGGGAAAGCATGTGCTCCGGGTGGGCAGGGTAGACCCTGGAGTGGTCCTCCAGAAAATCATCATTGATACCGGAGGCGTCCGCAATAGCTACCTGGGCCCCCCGGCATTCCGGAGCGTGGGAAAGAAAGCCCCTGTTTCCCGTTAACACTCGCCGACAAACCTCATGGGGGATTAAAACCGGCATTAGAAAACTGCCCCAGTCAGCGTCTGGAGGCTTCGGTAAACCGCTCGTGATCCTGGAAATCCAGGATACCCGGTTTTACATGAATAGGCCCCTGTCGGGTTCAACAGTGCCCGGGATTTCCTTGCGGAAGCCCGGAGTTATAAATAGCGCCTGGGCCCTGCATTCCCCTTCCGGGGTGCCACATCGCCCCTGCGCTGAAGAGGCCGCCGCGGAGCAGGCTGATCCTCCCGTGGCCGAGCTTCCTTGACCACAATCTGCCGCCCATCAACTTCCGCATCATTGAGGGCCTGAATGGCAGCCCTGGCTTCCTCATCGTTCCGCATCTCCACAAAACCATACCCCTTGGAATTGCCGGTCTCCCGGTCAAAAATCACCTTGGCGGAAGCCACCTCCCCATACTCCCTGAAAAGCTTTTCCAAATCCTGACCGGTGGTGGCCGGACTTAACTTAGCAACAAACAGATTCATAAAGAAAAATGGATAAAAATAAATCATGGGATATCATCCTTTCAGATGAAATCCTTGAGGTAAATTAGTGATATTTTGTGAATTAAAAAAGTGTTTGGGTAAAAAAAAAGGTCCCCGTAATACGGAGACCCTTTTTTTTAGGTATCAATTCCTGTAATCAGGAGCTGTGATTATTTTACGCTCAGGTCGATTTCGGCCCTGCGATTTTTCTCCCTGTTGGTTTTGGAGGTGTTGGGCACGGCGGGTTGTGTTTCGCCATAACCTTTGGAACCGATATAGGCGTTGTTGAGGCCTTTGGTGAGGAGGTACTTGACTACTTCCTGGGCACGTCTTTCAGAGAGACCCTGGTTGTAGTTCTTGGAGCCGATGGAGCAGGTATGACCATTGACCACCACTTCATAGTTCTTGCAGTCACCCAGTTTGGATACGAAAGCATCTAGGGCAGCCATCCCTTCCGCGCGGAGGGTGGACCTGTCAAAGTCGAAGTAGATGGGATCCACGTCGAAGTCAACGCAAGTCACGGGGCAGCCTTTGTTTTCCTTGAGACCGGGCTGGTTGGGGCACTGGTCTTCGCAGTCGATGACACCGTCACCGTCGCTGTCGAGGGGGCATCCCTTGGCGTCCACGGAACAACCTTTCGGGGTGTTGGGACATTCGTCCTTCGGATCCGGCACACCGTCACCGTCGGTATCGGGGCAGCCGTTGAATTTCTTCAGACCGGGTACATCGGGGCAATCATCGAGGTGGTCGGCAACACCATCACCATCCTTGTCGGGGCAGCCGTTGAGGCTGGCCAGACCCGGGGTGTCGGGGCAGTCGTCCTTGTAGTCGGGCACACCGTCACCATCCCTGTCGAGGGGGCAACCATCGGCATCCACAGCCACTCCGGCGGGAGTGTTGGGACATTTGTCCTTCCTGTCGGGCACACCGTCACCATCACTGTCCTTGCCTTTTCCCAAACCAAATTCCAAACCGGCGGTCACCGCAATGTGGTTGTCTTTGATGTTGGTAATACCTTCGGGACTGTAATTGTCTTCGAGGCCGGGTTTGAGACCGTCCATATATTTGCCTTCAAGATAAAGGGCAGACTTGCCTCCAATGGGGAATTTGAAGCCCAGACCGGCATTGAAATCAAGTTTCTTTTCATCATTGTCAGCCAACATGGTCGGGCCGGCAAAGAGATAAGGCTGGATCTTGGCGGTCGAGGAGAACAACTTGTCGTTGGCCAGTTTGTACCTTAAGTTAAGGGCAGCGTTGACAAAGTCGGTTTTGGACTCATCGTTCTGCTTGACCAGGTCGAGGCTCCTGAGACCCAGGTTGGCCTTCACCATCACATCAAACGAAGGACTGATAAACCTGCTCAGGTAGGCTTCGGGTGTGAAGAAAAGACTTTTCCAGGCGTTGTGATCTTCACCGCCTAACAACTCCTGCCTATAGGAGAAATAGGGACCGGCGCCTAATCCCAGGGCCCATTTGTTGTCGGCAGTTTGCGCCATAACAATGAGCGTCAAAAGGTTAGCAAAGAATAGTAATGTAAGTTTTTTCATATTCTTAAAATTTAGAGTTAATTTAAATTTTTAGCAATATATAAAATTAATCACTTCTCTAGATTCTGTTATACAAAACTAATTATTTATTTTTAATCTTCAGAATGAGCACACTGATAAATACAGGAAAATTAACCTTTATTTTTTTCAACATTGTTCACAATAATTGACATAGAGACCACGGGAACTGTTTATAAATACGGCAAAATCACCGAATTGGCAGTTTATGTTCACAATGGGGAAAAAGTGATCGATTCGTTTGCAACCCTGGTCAACCCCGGAATGGATATTCCCCTCCCTGTTTCCAGGCTGACCGGGATTACCAATCAGATGGTAGCCCAGGCGCCCCGTTTTGAGGAGATTGCAGCCCGGTTGGAGGAAATGACCGCCGGGCGCGTTTTTGTGGCCCATAATGTTAATTTTGATTATAGCTTTATCAGAGAGGAATTCTACCGCCTCGGCTATGAATTCCGGCGTAAAAAACTGTGTACGGTGCAACTCTCCCGGAAGTTCCTGCCCGGGCATGACTCCTATTCCCTGGGAAGACTCTGTTCTGAGCTGGGCATCACCATTGAGGGAAGACACCGGGCCGCCGGGGATGCCCTGGCTACGGTCAGGCTCTTCGAAATCCTCCTGGAGAGAAGCCGTGAGGCCGCCCGACGCTCCTCCCCGGGAAAAACCCCCTCCCTCTTCTGATCTTCAAGAATCAGCTGCCACAAACCTTCTGACCAGAAAGAGCGCGTTGACCTTACGCTTCAGAATCACCGGGAGCTTCTCCCTGAAGGCCTTCTCCTGTCTCAGATTGCCCTTCCTGCGCTTCCTGGCCGGCAGAAGCCTCCTCTTCTGCGCTGAAATCAAGCAACTGCTTTTCCTGCAGCAGATTATACCACAAAATAATCTTCCTGATATCAGAGATGTATACCCGCTCCCGGTCATAATCGGGAACGACCTCCCCGAAATACCGCCTGATCTGCTCATCGGTAGCCTTGGCTTGTATCGCCGCACCCTGCTCATGATTCGCTATCTTCCTGAAAATCTCCTTCAGCGGCAAATCCCCCACGGCAGTGTACACAGCGATATCCTCTAATGAACTGATCCTGGCGGTAGTACTCACAGGCATCCTCTTTCCATTGATCAACGATTCTACAATGATCCGGTTCTTCGCCTCAGCCACCATCTTGAATAGCCCGGGCTGTCCTGAAATTGACAAAATTCCTTTCAACATTTTTTATTCTCTTTTTGCTCTGCTAATCCACTGATTCCTCCGGCCTCCTGGAGTCGGAGCGGTGCAAATTTAACAAATTATTCCCTCACCGCTCCCCGCCACTCCCGCATTGAACCGGGGTTCATCAATTTTGTCTATCGACTATAAATAAATATTTAGACAAAAAGTGTTAAATACCTTTATATATTATATTATTCGGGTTATATTTGTGGAGTGAAATTTAAAATGGAGAACGTTATGACTCAGTTACAATTCGACAACGCCCTTCTGGGATTACAGAGCAAGCTTCGTTATTATGCACTGAGCCTTACCACTGACCGGGAAAAGGCCGATGATCTCGTCCAGGAGACCATGCTTAAGGCGCTTTCGAACCGCGAAAAATTTGCCAGCAATACCAATTTTAAAGCATGGGTCTATACAATCATGAAGAATACATTTATTAATGATTACCGCAGGAGTGTCAAATCGAGAGGGACCCTTGACAGCACCAACAATGAATACCCAGCATCGGTAGCTCATTTTTATCCTTCACCCGATTCGGCTTATGGTTCGCAGGAGATCATCAGGTCGATTCGTTCGCTGGAAGATGATTACAGGGTTCCCTTCACGATGTTTCTGGAGGGGTATAAATACAAGGAAATTGCCGATGAGTTGGATTTACCGTTGGGGACGGTCAAGAGTCGTATATTTTTCACGCGGAAGAAGTTGGAGAAAGTTTTGGCTGAGTATGCTTTGAAATAGGCAGGCGCGTCAAGGCGTCAGCGGCATGCCCTTATAGTCTGCCTCACCGGCACGTATTCAGTGTGGGTAAAGACTATGGTATAAGAAGAAGGTTAAAGTTCAGATGAAGGAGAGGCTTTGCAGGGGAATTCTGCAGAGCCTTTTTTATGTCAACGATAGGGCAAATTTCTGATCAGGGATTTGGTGTGTTGCGTGAAATTGGTTAATTTAAGGGATAAAACAGAAGGACTATGAAACGGGTGGTTTTGATGCTTGCCGAAGGGTTTGAGGAGATAGAGGCCATCGTGCCGGCTGATGTAATGCGCCGGGCGGGGTTGGATCTGAAACTGGTGTCGGTGACCGGGCAAAGGGAGGTCGCCGGTTCGCATGATATTCGGGTTATGGCGGATGTTCTCTTTGAGGAGGTAGATTTCAGCAGGGTTGATCTGGTGGTGTTGCCCGGGGGGATGCCGGGGGCTTCGCATCTCGATGCTCATGAGGGGGTCAGGCGGGTGATCACCGAGATGGTTCACAGCGGGAGGCTGTTGGGGGCCATCTGTGCGGCGCCGATGGTTCCGGGTCACCTGGGACTGCTCGACAAAAGAAAGGCGACCTGTTTTCCGGGTTTTGAGACCCATCTGTATGGGGCCAGGCTTACAGGTGAAGCCGTGGTGGTGGATGGACCGCTGGTCACCGCCAATGGGGCAGGAGGGGCCTTACCTTTTGCGCTGAAGCTGGTGGAGCAGTTGCTGGGAAGCGAGGTCGCCCACCAGACCGCGCACAAAATGATGGTTCCCGGTTATTGAGCAGGCTTAAATTTTTCGCTTCAGAGGTTTTTGAGTTGCCTGATGGCGGCTTCAGGGTCAGTGGCGCCGAAGAGTGCGCTTCCGGCCACCAGCACATCGGCACCGGCTGCCCGTAGCCTCTGCCCGGTGACGGCATTGACCCCTCCATCTACCTCTATCAGGCACTCAGGGTTTCTTCTGTCGATGAGTTCCCGGAGGCGTTTTACCTTGTCGAGGCTCGTCTCGATGAAGGTCTGTCCTCCAAATCCCGGATTGACCGACATGATCAGCACCAGGTCCAGGTCAGGAAGGATCTCTTCCAGAAGATGAACCGGCGTATGAGGGTTCAGGCATACCCCGGCTTTCATGCCCTCCTCACGGATATGGGCTATGGTGCGGTGCAGGTGGGGGCAGGCTTCCCAGTGCACTGTCAGGTGTGACGCCCCGGCACGCGCAAAAGGCTGAATATACTGGTCGGGATGAACGATCATCAGATGGACATCAAGGGGTTTGGTGGCCACACGGGCTACATGTTCCACTATGGGCAGTCCGAAGGAGAGATTGGGGACAAATACCCCGTCCATGATATCACAATGGATCCAGTCGGCTTCACTCCGGTTGATCATTTCCACCTCTGCTCCCAGATGGTTGAAATCGGCCGCCAGCAATGACGGAGCTACCATATGCTTCATAGCTGCAAATATATCAGCTTATTTTAAATTATGCCCTGAAAAAGTCGCATGGTACTTCGACCACAAAAGGACATGTATATTTGTTCCATGTGACTTCCACGGGCGTGAAGAGCTGACATAGACCTCACTCCGGGTTATTGCTGAAGAATAAGTTATTAACTAACAATTATATAAGTGAAATATTGATATTGGAGGGTTGGGGATGGGACCAGTATTCCCCCAGGTGGGGGTTCAGCGGAGATCGGCTCACTGTCCCAGGTAGGTCTTGAGAAGCTGGTTCCTGAATTTATTTTTCAGTTTTTTGATGGCTTTCTCCTTGATCTGTCGCACTCTTTCCCGGGTCAGATCCATCCTTTCGCCGATTTCTTCCAGGGTCATGGCCGGAAATTCATTCAGTCCGAAGAAATACCGGAGGATGTCGGCTTCCCTCTCGCTCAGGGTGGAGAGCGACCGTTCGATCTCCTTGCGCAGGGAGCCCTTCATCAGATCGTTGTCGGCCACCGGAGAATCGTCGTTCAGCAGGATATCGTAAAGCGTATTCTCATCGTCGTCGCGCAGGGGAGCATCCATGGAAATGTGGAGGGAGGAGAGGTTCATGGAGTCTTCGATCAGCTCGGGTTTGAGGTCAAGGACCGAAGAGAGTTCTTCCATGGTGGGTTCACGCTGGAACTCCTGTTCCATTTGGCTGAAGGTGCGATTGATTTTGCTGATGGAACCTATTTTGTTCAGCGGCAGACGTACAATGCGGGCATCTTCGGCCAGGGCCTGCAGAATAGACTGCCTGATCCACCACACCGCGTAAGAGATGAACTTGAATCCGCGGGTTTCATCGAACCGCTCGGCAGCCTTGATCAACCCCAGGTTCCCTTCATTGATCAGATCAGATAAACTCAACCCCTGGTTCTGGTATTGCTTGGCTACCGATACCACAAACCTGAGGTTCGATTTGATCAGCTTCTCAAAGGCTATCCGGTCCCCCAGTCTGACCCGCTTGGCCAGCTCTACTTCCATCTCGGGGGTAAGTAACTCTATCCTCCCGATCTCATGTAGGTATTTGTCCAGAGAAAGAGTGTCACGATTCGTAACTTGCTTCGATATTTTGAGCTGTCTCATATACCGGGGCCTATTCAGGGATCACTTCTGTCAGATGTTTGTGTTTTTTACTCCAGAATTTCAACGGGTGAAGATAGTAATTTGTTGGTTTTTTTTGTAAATTTACCAAAAAAGAAGACACTGAATCCCCTTTTCATACCGTGTCATTTCATTCGTGTTCTCAATTCTCATCCCGGAGTATAGAAGTATCTGACATGTTATCAATATGTTCTGACATGTTCCCCAGCTAATAAATACCGAAAAATAGTTTTTGGACTTAAATATAAAAAGTTTCAAAAAATTAAAGGGAGATTTGTGTATTGAAGATTTTAAAAGTAATTTTGCAGCTCCATTCCGAACAATTCATTTCGTATACTTCGCTATTGTTCGAGGAGATCTGCCAAAATTCAACTTTATTTCAAAACAAATTTTACGATGTTTGATATTTCTGAACTTGAAAAGAAGCTCTTATCCGAATTGCGTGAAATCGGGAAAGAACTGAAGATAAAGCGTGTGGAATCCTTTAAGAAGCAGGATCTCATCTATAAGATACTTGATCAGCAAGCGGTGCAGGAGGCTGAGAAGAAGACGCAGCAGCCCGAGTCCAAGGTCAGGGTAGTCAAGACGCGGGCCCCCAGGGTGGAGTCTGAACCCCAGGGAGGTGGTTTTGTGGAGCCTGCTCATCCTCATCCTGTTGGGGTGGAGGCACCCGGGACCGGGGATGACCCGGCACCGGATTCTGTCGCTCAGGAAGTACCGCAAAAGGAGGCGGGAAAACAGGGGGGAGGCCAACAGCATCAGGGTCATAAGGGGAAGAGTAGCTATAAGGATCTGATCCGTAAGGTGATAGGTAAAGAAGGTGGGGTGAAGGCTCCGCCTGTGGTGGCGGCCCCTGTGGAACCCGAAAACGGGTCAGGAGAGCCTCAGCTCCCCTCATCTGACCAGAAAGGGCAGTCGCGGCATGAGCAACTCCGGGCCATCATGAAGGAGTTTTCCAAAGAAAAACCGGCTTACAAGGAATATCCAAAAGGCACCCCGCACAAGAAGGGAGTCCCCATCGAAGATGAGCTGGTGACGCTTTCTGGAGAAGAGATGCTTCCGGAGGAGAAGGAAGAGAATGAAGGGGAGATGGTCGCCGGCCAGGAGGCCCCTGCAGCGGAGACCCTCCCCGACATTACCGGTGGAGTGCCCGTAAAGGAGGAGGGGACATCTCCTCAGCAACAGGGCGGTTTCCAGCGTAAATTCAGGCAACCCGAATGGCAGCAGAAAAAGGATCAGCAACGCAATCTCAAGCAGACTGAAAAACAGCCCGAGAAACCCCAGATCGATAAAAACTTCGAGTTTGACGGTATTGTGGCCAATACCGGGGTATTGGAAATCATGCCCGAAGGGTACGGTTTTCTGCGGTCGGCCGATTTCAATTATCTCAGCTCCCCCGATGATATTTATGTTTCTACGTCCCAGATCAAACTCTTCGGCCTCAAGACCGGTGATACCATCCGGGGCACCATCCGTCCACCCAAGGAGGGAGAGAAGTTCTTTCCATTGATTAAAGTTATGGAGATCAATGGCCGTTCGCCTGAATACATCCGTGACCGGGTGCCGTTTGAGCATCTGACGCCGCTCTTTCCGAACGAGAAATTCGAGCTCACCGGCAACGGGCATGACAATATCTCAACCCGCATTGTCGACATGTTTGCCCCGATCGGGAAGGGGCAGCGCGGTCTGATTGTGGCGCAGCCCAAAACGGGGAAGACCGTTCTGCTGAAGGAGATTGCCAATGCCATTGCCGCCAACCATCCTGAGGTTTACATGATCGTCCTGCTCATCGATGAGCGGCCTGAGGAAGTGACCGACATGGCCCGCAGTGTCAATGCCGAGGTGATCTCTTCCACTTTTGATGAACCTGCCGACCGGCACGTCAGGGTCGCCGGCATGGTGCTCGAGAAAGCCAAAAGACTGGTCGAATGTGGCCATGACGTGGTCATCCTCCTCGACTCCATCACCCGTCTGGCCAGGGCTTACAATACCGTCCAGCCTGCCTCCGGAAAAGTGCTCTCCGGCGGGGTCGATGCCAACGCCCTCCATAAACCCAAACGGTTCTTCGGGGCTGCCCGTAATATAGAGGAGGGCGGTTCGCTCACGATCCTGGCTACCGCCCTGACAGAAACCGGCTCCAAAATGGACGAGGTCATCTTCGAAGAATTCAAGGGAACCGGTAACATGGAACTCCAGCTCGACCGCAAACTCTCCAATAAACGCATCTACCCGTCGGTCGACATTCCCGCCTCCAGCACCCGGCGCGAAGACCTGCTGCTCTCACGCTATATCCTCGATAAAATCTGGATCCTGCGCAACTATCTCGGCGGCATGAACTCACTGGAAGCCATGGATTTCATGAAGGACAGACTCATGAAAACCAGATCTATGGAGGAATTCCTGATCTCCATGAACGCCGACGTCTGATCACCCCGCCTGATCCCGGTCGCTCCTTATTTTTAATAATTATAAATAGCAGATCAAGCTCAATTTTGTAATCTTTGGATTGCAAAATCATCTTTTGTCTGCTATTTTTGTCTCACTAAGTTATAAAGAGTGGAATCACTGATCAGGCATCACTTTTCTTTACTGGAGTCGGTCCGGCCACATTTTCCGCGCAGGCTGGCCGACAGGATCGACTGGGAAGAGCGGCTGATATGTATCAAGGGATTCAGAGGGGTGGGGAAGACCTCCTTTCTGTTGGATCATATCAGGGAGGCTTACGGGAATGACCGGTCGGTGATGTATGTTAATCTCAATAATTTTTATTTCACGCGGCGGAGGCTTTTCTCGTTTGCCGATGAATTCTCGAAGCTGGGGGGGAAGGTGTTATTCCTCGATCAGGTCAACAAATACCCGGGGTGGTCGCAGGAGTTGCGGCAGTGTTACGAGGAGATACCGGAGTTAAAAATCGTCTTTACGGCTTCACCCGTGCTGCGGGTGACCGATGAGAATCCTGATCTGAACGGTATTGTCTCGCTCTATCATCTGGAGGGGCTTTCCTTCAGGGAGTACCTTAATCTGCAGACAGGGAGTCACTTTGAGCCGCTGGAATTCACGGAGATCCTCGACCATCATGTGGAGAAAGCCCGGGAGATCACCTCGCGGGTGAAACCGCTGGCCTATTTTGCCAATTATCTTCGTTCGGGGTATTATCCCTATTTCAACGGGGAGGGAGATTTTTATTCTGACACCTTGCTCAAGAACATCAATCTGGCCCTGGAGACCGACATTCCATACATCAATCAGATGGAGCTGAAGTATCTGCCCAATATAAGGAAACTACTCTATCTGATTGCTGCGGAAACGCCCCTGGCCCCCAATGTGAGCAAGCTGGCCTCCGGCATCAGTACTTCGCGGGCCACTGTCATGAATTATCTCAATTACCTGCGGAATGCCCGGCTGATCAGGTTGATTTACAACAACGGAGATGAGGAGGCAGCGCGCAAGCCGGTGAGGATAATCATGTACGATACCAACATATTGCAAACGGTAGCTCCGGAACGAGCCGACCAGTCCAATTTGCGGCAGACCTTTTTCTGCAACCAGGTGGGGACTTTTCACCATATTCAGGTTGCTCCGACGGCAGGTTTTCTGGTGGGGGGGCGTTACCTGTTTACCGTGGGAGGCCGCAAATGCGAAGCCCCGGAAGGGGAGTTCTGTGCTGCCGATATGATTGAAGCCGGTGAGGGCAACCGGATCCCGCTCTGGCTTTTTGGATTTCTCTACTGATGATGGAATTAAATTGATAAATACCACATAAACTAAGTCTGTTATGGCAAAACAAAAAAAGTTCATTACTTGTGATGGTAACTATGCGGCTGCGCATATCAGTTACATGTTCAGTGAGGTAGCCTGTATTTATCCTATTACTCCTTCCTCGACGATGGCGGAATATGTGGATGAGTGGGCGGCTAACGGGAAGAAAAACATGTTTGGCCGGCCGGTGCGGCTTGCCGAGATGCAGAGTGAGGGAGGTGCCGCGGGGGCCGTCCACGGGGCCCTTCAGTCGGGCGCTCTGACGACCACCTATACGGCCTCGCAGGGTTTGCTGCTGATGATCCCCAATATGTATAAAATTGCAGGAGAGTTGCTGCCTACGGTTTTCCACGTGAGTGCCCGGGCACTGGCCGGCCATGCGCTCAGCATCTTCGGTGACCACAGTGACATCTATGCAGCCCGCCAGACGGGTTTTGCCATGCTGGCCGCCGGGTCGGTACAGGAGGAGATGGACCTGGCCGGCGTATCTCATCTGGCAACCCTCAAGGCCCGTGTGCCTTTCGTCTCTTTCTTCGACGGCTTCCGTACTTCCCATGAAATCCAGAAGGTGGAAGTCATCACTACCGAAGAGATGCGCCAGTTGGTTGACATGGAGGCCATCAAAGCCTTCAGGGACCGTGCCCTGAATCCCGAGCACCCCGTGACCCGCGGATCGGCACAGAACCCCGACATTTTCTTCCAGGCCAAGGAGGCTTCCAACCGCTATTACGATGCCGTTCCCGACATTGTCGAAGGGTACATGCAGGAAATCAACAAGCTCACAGGAAGAAATTACCACCCCTTCACCTATTATGGTGCTCCTGATGCCGAGAACATCATTATCGCCATGGGATCGGTGACCGAGACCATCCGTGAAACCATCGACTATCTGCTGTCGCAGGGTAAAAAGGTAGGGCTCATCGCCGTCCATCTCTTCCGTCCTTTCTCCCCGAAATATATCAACAATGTCCTGCCTGCTTCCGTCAAAAGGATTGCGGTGCTTGACAGGGCCAAGGAACCCGGTTCGGAGGGAGAACCCCTTTACCATGATGTGAAGTCGCTCTTCTATGGTACCGGCCGCACCCCCCTGATCGTAGGCGGGCGCTACGGACTGGGATCCAAGGATACCACGGCCGCCCAGATCCTCTCGGTTTATGAAAACCTCGAACTGGCAGAACCCAAGAACGATTTTACCATCGGTATTGTGGATGATGTCACCTTTAAATCGCTGCCCCAGAAACCAGAAGTTGACCTTTCGCCTCCGGGTACTTACCAGGCCAAATTCTACGGTCTGGGTTCCGACGGGACTGTTGGGGCCAACAAAAACTCCATCAAGATCATTGGTGAGTCCACCAACAAATATTGCCAGGGCTATTTTCAGTACGACTCCAAGAAGTCGGGAGGCTTTACCTGTTCGCACCTGCGCTTCGGCGAGAAACCGATCCGCTCGACTTACCTGGTGACCATGCCCGATTTCGTGGCCTGCCATGTTCCGGCCTACCTTCATCTTTACGATGTCCTTAAGGGGCTCAAAAAGGGAGGTTCGTTCCTGCTTAACTCGATCTGGAGCCCTGAAGAGACCAGGGAGCGGCTGCCCGACCATATGAAGAAATACCTGGCCGACAACGAGATTAATTTTTACATCATCAACGGCACCCAGCTGGGCGTCGAACTGGGACTGGGGAACCGCACCAATACCATCATGCAGTCGGCTTTCTTCCGGATTACCAACGTCATTCCTTTTGAGATGGCTGTGGAAGAGATGAAGAAGGCCATCCTCAAGACCTACGGCAAGAAAGGCGAGCAGGTAGTGAAGATGAACTATGATGCCATCGATGCCGGAGGAGCCAATGTGGTGAAGGTTGAGGTCCCTGCCGAATGGAAGAATATCACCGTGAAGGCAGAGGAGGGTGATATCACCCTGCGGCCCAAATATATCACCGATTTCGTGGATGTGATCAATGCCCAGAAGGGGGATGATCTGCCCGTGTCGACCTTTCTGGGGTATGAAGATGGAACCTTCCTGCCAGGAACGGCCGCTTACGAAAAACGGGGTATCGCGGTGACGGTTCCGGAGTGGAACCCCGACAACTGTATCCAGTGTAACCAGTGTGCCTATGTTTGTCCGCATGCCGCTATCCGTCCGTTCCTGCTCAGCCCCGAAGAGGTGGCTGCCAAACCTGAGACGATGGTGACCAAACAGGCTACCCCCTCGAAGACCTTTGGCGACCTTCATTTCCGGATCCAGGTGAGTGTGCTCGACTGTACCGGTTGCGGTAACTGTGCCGACATCTGTCCGTCAAAGGACAAGGCGCTGGTCATGGAACCGTTGGAGAGCCAGCTGGGTGAGGTTCCGCACTGGGAGTACATGGCCGGGAAGGTCTCCCTGAAGGAGAACGTGGTGGAGAAGTCGAAGCTGGTGAAGAATACCCAGTTTGCACAGCCCCTCTTTGAATTCTCAGGAGCCTGTGCGGGTTGCGGGGAGACACCCCATATCAAGCTGATCACCCAGCTCTTCGGGGAACGGATGATGGTGGCCAATGCCACCGGATGTTCTTCCATCTACGGAGGATCAGCACCTGCCACCCCTTATACGAAGCACAAGAATTCGGGCCACGGTCCGGCCTGGGCCAACTCCCTCTTTGAAGACAATGCCGAATATGGTTTCGGAATGGCTGAGGGGGTCAACGCCCAGCGTGACCGTATCGCCTCCATCATGGAAGCTGAACTGCAGAACGGCATCTCCGAAGAGGAGAAGGAAGCTTTCCGCAACTGGCTCGATACCCGCCATCTGGCGGAAGCTTCGGTGGCCAGCTCGGCAAAAGTCGTGGCCGCCCTACAGGGCAAAACTGGACAGTATGCCATTGATATTCTTGACCTGAAACAATACCTGGTGAAGAAATCGATCTGGGTCTTCGGCGGCGACGGCTGGGCCTATGATATCGGTTACGGCGGTCTCGACCATGTCATGGCCAGCGGACAGGATATCAACGTGCTGGTTCTGGATACCGAGGTGTACTCCAACACCGGAGGCCAGTCGTCCAAGTCAACCCCCGTTGGGGCAGTGGCTAAATTCGCTGCCGCCGGAAAACGGGTCCGCAAAAAAGACCTGGGCGCCATGATGCTCTCCTACGGTTATGTTTACGTGGCCCAGGTCGCCATCGGTGCCAACCAGTCCCAGTTCCTCAATGCCATCAAAGAAGCCGAAAGCTACCCCGGCCCATCGCTGGTCATCGCCTATTCGCCCTGTATCAACCACGGCCTGCGCAGCAGCATGGGCAAATCCAACGAAGAGATGAAAAGAGCCGTCGAAGCCGGCTACTGGAGCCTCTTCCGCTATAACCCGCTCCTCGAAGCCGAAGGTAAAAACCCCTTCCAGCTCGATTCCAAAGAACCCGACTGGTCGAAGTTCCAGGCCTTCCTCAACGGCGAAGTGCGGTATACCTCCCTGAAGAAATCCTTCCCCGAAGTGGCCGACGAACTCTTCGCCGCCGCCGAGGAAAATGCTAAATGGAGGTATAACTCCTATAAACGGCTGGCATCCATGGATTTTAGTAAATAAGCCGCGATCTTATGACGCACCAATGGTTGGATCGATAGGATTCCTCCAGCCATACCAACTTAAAGATGAAGGGCTGCCTACGGGCGGCCCTTCATCTTTGTGTACTTATTGTTAATTCGTGGACCTTCAGGAGGGATAAAAAACTCAAAAACCATAATAGTTTTCTAGTTTTGCTCCAACTAAGCAGATATGGAACCCAAAGAGAAAATATTGGCCCGGACGGGCGAGCTTTTTCGGATGATGGGCATGAAAGCCCTTACCATGGATCGGGTAGCGGCCGACCTGGGGGTCTCCAAGCGGACGATCTACGAGTACTTCGGGGACAAGGAGGCTTTGATGCTGGCGTATTTTGATTACATGATTAAGAAGAACAACCAGTATCTTATTGCGGTGGCTTCGAAATCACCCAATGTAATTGAGGCAATTTTTGTAATTGCGGAGATTCAGCACAGACAAATGGTCACGTCGAATCCCATCATCTTTGATGACCTGAAGCGTTTTTTTGTCAAGCTGAATGCCTCCTATTACAACAACCGGAAGAAATGCCGGGAGTTTTCGGTGGTTTTCAATCTGTTGGAGCGGGGCAAGCGGGAAGGTGTCTTCAGGGAGGAGCTGAAAATTGATATCGTGGATACCTTTATGATGGAGTTGATCATGTTTTTCCATGTCAGTGAAGCCATGAAGAGCATGAAATTATCGCAGGAGGAGGCGGTACTCAACATATTTATGCCTTATCTCCGGGGGTTGTGTACGGCCAGAGGGTTGGAGCTTTTAGAACAGTACCACCCTGGGGCGTGGTCTTTCCCGCATCCGCAGTGAGGCCTGGCCAGTGGTGACGTTATTGGTTGGCATGTTGGCGGGCCGGCTCTGTTTTTGCCGGAGCCGGGTTGTTGGGGTGGCGACAGAAGTGATTGAGACGGGGTTTTGGGCAGGAGGATATTGTTAAGTCATTATTAAACAGAGATTGATATGAGATTGAGACGATTGATTTTAAGTGTTGTGCTGATGCTGGGGGTATGGACCGGCATGGCGCAGGAGAAGCTGGTTTTTGACCTGGAGGGGGCCAAGCAGCAGGCCATTCAGTACAACAAGACACTGAAGAATTCGGCGTTGGCCATGGAGAAGGCGCAATATCAGCTCAAGGAGGCGATAGCCGCCGGGTTGCCGCAGATTTCCTCGACCATGGATTACTCCAATGCCATGGGGGCCAAGCTCTCGATCCGCTTTATGGAAGATGCTCCTCCCACGGAGATTCCCATCAAGCCTACCAGTAATTTTAACCTGCAGGTGGGGCAACTCCTTTTCAATGCTCCTTATTTCGTAGGGATTGAGCTGGCCAAACTGGGGAAAAGCCTTACGGGACTGAACTACGAGAAGAGTGAACAGCAGTTGCTCTCGCAGGTGACCAGTGGCTACAATCTGGTGCTGATGTCGGGTGAACTGCTGGATCTGCTCAGCAAGAATGTGATCAACCTGAAGGAGATTCACCGGAAAACCGCGGCGGTGGTCAGGGTGGGGATGATGGAAAAGACCGACCTTGATCAGTTGGAAGTTCAGATTGCGGCCCTGGAAAATACTGTGAACTCGACGGAACGGCAATATGAGATGGCGCAGAACATGATGCGGTTGTTGCTGGGGCTGGAACCGGGACAAGAATTCAGCATAAAAGGAGACCTTAACCAGGCCTTAACGCTGTTGAATGGTACGGCACCAGGGCAGTTTATGGCTGACATGAATCCCGACTACAAGCTCCTGTCCATGCAGGAGAAGCTTACCGAGAAGCAGATTAAAATGGCCTATGCTTCATTTTTTCCGACCCTGACCAGTTTCTATTCGCGGACCGAGAAGATACTCAAGCCTGACTTTGACATGTCGCCCAAGAATATGATCGGACTGAATCTGAGCATTCCCCTCTACTCCGGAGGTCAGAAGATGGCGAAGGTCAGGCAGGCCAAGACGGACCTGGAGACCATGCGCAATAGCAGGGCCCTGCTGGCCGACCAGCTGGGGGTCCAGGAGAGGCAGCTTCAATTCAACCTGAAGAATGCCGGAGAGACCTACCTCAACCAGGTGAAGAACCTGGAGGTGTCGCGCAGGGTCTACAGCAGCATGAAGTTAAAATTCGAGCAGGGGTTGATTTCGGGACTGGAGCTGGTGACGGCTGACAACAACTACCTCAGGGCGGAAACCGATTATCTCTCAGCGGTGTACCAGCTTCTGCAGGCCCGGGTGGAACTCGACACCCTTTATGGAAATATGAAATAATCATTAACGAAAAATATCATGAAGCGGATTACAATTACCATGTCAGCCTTAGGGCTGGCCCTTCTGGTTGCCTGTTCCGGAGGCCAGGAGAAAAAAGTTGAAGCGGTTGGCGCGAGCGTGCAGCCCAAAACGGAAAAAGTACGGGTGATTAGTCTGGAGACCAGAAAGATAGCCCATTCCGTGGAGTATACGGCCACCCTTCAGGGGTATGAGGAGGTGCACCTGGCCCCCGCAGCCCCGGGAAGAATTGAGGCGATATATGTGGAAGAAGGCAGCCGCGTAGCCAAGGGGACCGTGCTGGTCCAGATGGACCGCACCCAGCTCCACCAGGCTGAGATCCAGTTGAAAACCCTGGCCCTCGATTATGAACGCCTCGACACCCTTCAGAAGGTAGGAAGCGTCGCCCGCCAGCAGTATGACCAGATCAGGGCCCAGTACGACATCGCCCGCTCCAACGTGGAATTCCTCTCCGAGAATACCCGCCTGAAGGCACCCTTCAGCGGCATCATCTCAGGCAAGTATTTCGAACCCGGTGAGATGTATTCGGGGAGCCCTGTGGCTACCGTAGGCAAAGCCGCCATCCTCAGCCTGGTCCAGATCGACCGCCTCAAGATGGTCGTCCCCGTATCGGAGAAATACTACCCCCAGATCAAATCAGGCATGGAGGCCTCTATTAAAAACGATATCTATCCCGACCGCTCCTTTACGGGTAAGGTGAGCCGGGTTTTTCCCACCATTGATGCAGCTACCCGCACTTTCAGCGTGGAGGTGGTGATGGCCAACGGTGAAGCTCTCCTCCGGCCAGGTATGTTCGCCCGCGTCTCCTTTGATCTGGAAGAAGTGGAAGCTATTGTCCTGCCTGCCCTGGCCGTCCTGAAAATGCAGGGGTCCAACGAAAGATATCTTTTTGTTGAAAAAGAGGGCAAAGCCAGAAGAATTCCCGTCACCATCGGTACCCGTTTCGATGATATGATCGAAGTGGTCTCCGACCAGCTCACCACCGGCGACAGGGTGATCGTCAGCGGCCAGTCCCGCCTGCTGGAAGGTGTAGCCGTGGAAGTCGTTTCAGAATGAACCAGGGTAGACTCCCTTAAACAGTTATTGATATGAGTATATACAAAACATCAGTCAACAAGCCGATTACCACTTTGATGATCTTTACGGCCATCATCGTGACCGGGATCTATTCGCTGATCAATATTCCGGTGGACCTCTACCCGGAAATGGAACCCCCCTTCATCTCGGTGATGACCACCTATGCCGGGGCCAATGCCGCCGACATCGAAACCAATATCACCAAGCAGTTGGAGGAGTCGCTCAACTCGGTTGACGGCATGAAGGAGATCACCTCCACCTCTTACGACAATTTGTCGATTATCAATGTGGAGTTCGAATGGGGGACCAACCTGGATGAAGCCAACAACGACATTCGCGACGTCACCGACCGGCGTTATGATTTTCTGCCGGAAGGTTGCGACCGGCCGATGATCTTCAAGTTCAATACCAATATGATGCCCATTCTGGTTTATGCTGTTACGGCACGTGAGAGCTATCCGGGCATTGAAAAGCTGATTGAGGAGAAGGTCATCAATCCTCTGAACCGCATTGAGGGGCTGGGTTCCGTAGGCATGATGGGAACACCCAAAAGGGTGATCTATGTCGATGCCGACCCGCGGAAACTGGATGCCTACAACCTGACGGTAGAGCAGATCGGCAACATCATCGCCGCTGAAAACCTCAACATGCCCTCGGGGAATGTCAAGATGGGCACCACCGACTACCAGCTCAGGATTCAGGGTGAGCTCAGCGGAAGCGAAAAACTGCGTAGCCTGGTGCTGGGGTCCTACAACGGGAAAAGTATTTATCTGGCTGACGTAGCCACGGTTCGCGACTCCCTCAAGGATATCTCCCTGGAGGAGAGGGTCAACGGTGAACTGGGGCTCCGCATCTTCGCCATGAAACAGTCGGGGGCCAACACCGTCAAGGTAGCCCGCGAAATCAACGCCTCCCTGGAAAACCTGAAGAACGACCTTCCTCCCGATATTAAGATCGACCTGATCATGGACACCTCCAAGTTCATAAAGGGATCGATCAGTAACCTTTCAGAAACCTTGATGTGGGCCTTTGTCTTCGTGATTCTGGTGATCCTGGTCTTCCTGGGGCGGTGGAGGGCCACCTTTATCATCGTGCTGACGATTCCCATATCGTTGATCATGGCCTTCATATACCTCTTTGCCACGGGGAATTCCATCAATGTCATCTCGCTCACCTCCCTCTCTATCGCCATCGGGATGGTGGTGGACGATGCCATTGTGGTGTTGGAGAATATCACGCGGCACATAGAGCGGGGGGCCTCACCCCGTGAGGCGGCCATTTATGCCACCAATGAAGTGTGGCTGGCAGTGATCATCACCACCCTGGTGATTGTGGCCGTATTCATGCCACTGACCCTGGTGGGCGGCATGACTGGGGTTATGTTCAACCAGTTGGGATGGATCGTCACCATCACTATTGTCACCTCCACGCTGGCGGCCATCTCTCTGACCCCCATGCTGGCCGCCAAACTCCTGCGCAACAGACCCGTCAATGAAAATCCGGGCCGGCTGAGCTGGGACCGTACCTTCAAACCCGTCCTCGACTGGCTCGACGACTTCTACGTCAATACCCTCCGGTGGGTCCTCCTCCATAAAAGGTTCACCATTATCACCGCCCTGGCTATATTTTTATCCTCGTTCCTTTTGCTTAAGTTCATCGGTACCGACTATATGCCGGAATCGGATGAGAGCAGCCTGAGTGTTACCATCGAGCTGGAAACCGGTACCCGGGTGGAGGAAACCATCAAAACGACCCGTAAACTCGAAAAAATCATCAGGGAGAAGTACCCGGAAGTCAATATTGTCTCCTCTTCTTCAGGCTCTGACGACGAGGGAAGCATGTTCTCCCTGTTCCAGACGACGGGTTCGAATATCATCAGCCTGATGATGCGGCTGGATGATGTGGACCAGCGGCAGCGCAGCGTTTGGGACATCTCCGATGCCATGCGGGCCGATTTTAAACAGTTGCCTGAAATTGTCACCGCGGTCTTCACCACGTCCAACAATATGATGGGAGGGGCCGCCACCGTCGACGTAGAGATTTACGGTTATGATTTCAATACCACCAATTCCCTGGCCGAACAGGTCAGGACTAAACTCCTCACTGTCAAGGGTGCCAAGGATGTGGTGGTCAGCCGCAAGAAAGACAAACCAGAATTGCAGATTATCCTTGACCGGGAAAAAATGGCCCTTCATGGTTTAAATACAGCCATGGTCTCCGCGAATATCCGGAACCGGGTCAGCGGCATGGTCGCCTCTCAGTTCAAGGAAGAGGGGGATGAATATGATATCAAGGTCCGCCTTGAGGAAGAGTACCGCAATTCGGTAACCGACCTGGAGCAGCTCTCGATCATGTCGCCGGCAGGAAATACCATCAAACTTAAGGAGATTGGTGAGGTGAAGGAATATTGGGGCCCACCGAGCATCCAGCATAAACGGAAGGAACGTTTGGTGACGGTTTCCACAACGCCCGATAAGGTCTCCCTGGGGACACTGGCCGAGAATATTAAAACCGCCATCAGCGACATCCCCGTACCGCAGGAGGTGATGCTTAACGTGGGGGGTACCTATGAGGACCAGCAGGAGTCGTTTATGGACCTGGCCATGCTCATGGTGGTCAGTCTTATCCTGGTCTTTATCGTGATGGCCTCCCAGTTTGAATCCTTCACGATGCCCTTTGTGATTATGTTCTCCATTCCCTTTGCCTTTACCGGGGTTATCGTGGCGCTCTTCCTCACCGGAACGACCCTGTCGCTGGTGGCCGGATTGGGGGCTGTGTTGCTGATCGGGATCGTGGTCAAGAACGGGATTGTGCTCATTGACTTTACCAACCTGATGCGTGACCGCGGCTACGAACTCTACGAAGCGATCGTCATGGCTGGAAAATCAAGGCTCCGCCCCGTGCTGATGACCGCTGGTACGACCATCCTGGGGATGCTCCCCCTGGCCCTGAGTACCGGCGAAGGCTCCGAACTATGGAAACCTATGGGGATCACCGTCATCGGAGGCCTGGTCTTCTCAACCATCGTCACCATGGTCATCGTTCCCGTGATGTACGGCATCTTTGCCCGCCGCGGCGAACGCAACAAGGTGGAGAGAGTGCGGAAACAATATCATTTCATGGATTAAAAAAAAGACCCTAATGAAAGCTGTTTTTATCATTTTTAACCAGGCCAATACCGAAAGGGTGGAATATATGTTTGACAAGCTGGGCATCAGGGGCTACACCTGGTGGACCAATGTCAACGGCCGGGGAAGCGTCGACGGAGAACCCCGCATGGGCACCCATACCTGGCCCGAGATGAACGCCGCGGTCATCACCATCACCGAGGATGACAAAGTGGACCAGATCCTCTCCACCGTCCGTAAAATCGACGACATCAACAAGGAAGTGGGCATTCGCGCCTTCGTGTGGGATGTCCTTAAGACGGTGTAAACGCACGTTCTTCAGTGATTCAGCGAAGACGTCAACCGCTGGTCATCCTGTAAGAACCTTAACATAAAAAGGAAGGCCGGGCTTTTCAGCCCGGCTTTCCTTTTTATATAAATGTTGAGTCCTTCGCAAAATGGCCTGCTGCATGCTGACCCTTCAGAAGGAAGGATCTGCAGAAGACCCCCGGAAATTCAGCTCCCGGCTCATGTGGCATGCTGCCCCGGTGGAGCATGGCGTGCCGTGATTCCTCTGGCTGAGGCAGGCCTCTGCTCAGAGATGATAGATTCTATCCATGGCTTCCAGGACCTTCTCACGCGTGGCAAAGGCCGAAAAGCGGAAATATCCTTCCCCGGAAGGACCGAAACCCGATCCGGGGGTGCCCACCACGTGGGCCTTCTCCAGCAACAGGTCGAAAAAATCCCACGATTTCATGCCATCACGGGTCTGAACCCAAATATAGGGGGCATTTTCGCCGCCATATACGGTATAGCCACAAGCGGCCAGGCTTTCGCGGATCAGGGCTGCATTCTCCATATAATAGCCGATGGTCGCTTCCACTTCCCGTTGCCCCTCTTCTGTGAACACGGCTGCCGCGGCCTTCTGAACAGGGTAGGAGACCCCGTTGAACTTGGTCGTATGCCTCCGGTTCCATAGTTTCCTGACCTGTACTTCGTTGCCTTGACTGTCATAGGCCATCAGCGCTCCTGGTATCACCGTATAGGCCAGCCGCGTTCCGGTGAAACCGGCCGTCTTGGAGAGACTCCTGAATTCAATGGCTACTTTTTCGGCTCCCGCGATCTCATAAATAGAGTGGGGGATTTCCGGGTCACGGATAAAAGCCTCATAAGCCGCATCAAACAGAATGATGCTTTTATGTTCCAGGGCATAGTCGACCCACTTCTTTAACTCCTCACGGGGGGCCACCGTTCCTGTGGGGTTGTTGGGATAACACAGGAAAATCAGGTCGGGTACCTCCTCCGGAAGCGCCGGGATGAAATGGTTTTCGGCCGTACAGGGCAGGTAAATGATCCCCTGGTAGTACCCGTTGGCCGCCGCATGCCCTGTCTTGCCTGCCATCACCGTGGTGTCGGCATAAACCGGATAGACGGGGTCGCAGATGGCTACCCTGCTCTGAAGACCAAAAATCTCCTGGATATTGCCGGTATCACATTTGGATCCGTCGGAAATAAAAATGTCATCGGCCGTGATGGCCGCCCCCCGGCTGCGAAAAGAACGCTCCGCAATGGCCTCACGCAGAAAATCATACCCCTGCTCCGGTCCATAACCCTTAAAGGTCTCCGCGGAAGCCATCTCTTCCACGCCCGCATGAAACGCTCTGATCACCGAGGGCGCCAGCGGCTGCGTCACATCCCCGATTCCCATCCTGATGATCCCGCTCCCGGGATGGGCCTTCTCATATTCCCTTACCCTCCGGCCGATCTCGGGAAACAAATAACCCGCGGCCAGCTTCTGATAATGCTCATTAATCAATGCCATTGCTTAATATTGTTTATGTTAATACTTATACCTGCGGAAACCCCTGGCCCTCCTGAAAACAAGATTGAAACGCAGGGAGATGACCCCTTCCCGCAAATATAAAACAAAAAATAAGCCCTCCCCGGACCTGCTCTTTTCTTCACAGTTAGTTAACAATCAGGACTGATTTTCTGTTTGTTACTTGAAATATTTCTAAATAAGCAGCCAATTCCTAATTTTGAGAGGTAATTTAAAGAATAATGTCAGTTAAAAAGTTACCAATCAGTCAGGAAGAACTGGAAAGAATTACGGAAGTTTACCCGACGCCGTTTCAGCTGTATGATGAAAAAGGCATCAGGGCCTATGCACGCCAGTTTCTGGCTGCTTTCTCATGGAATCCCGGTTTTATGGAGTATTATGCCATCAAGGCGGCCCCCAATCCATATCTGATGAAGATCTTAAAGGAGGAAGGCTTTGGCATCGACTGCAGTTCACTGGCGGAGCTGGAGCTGGCTGCTGCGGTGGGACTCCGGGGGGAGGAGATCATGTTCACCAGCAATGACACGCCAGCAGCCGAGTTCATCAGGGCCCGCGAACTGGGTGCCATCATCAACCTCGATGATATTTCCCATATCGATTATCTGGAGGCGTGTGCCGGGATGCCCGATACGATCTGCTTCCGTTACAACCCCGGAAAACTCAAAGAGGGGAATGTGATCATCGGCCATCCCGAGGAAGCCAAATACGGGCTGACCAGAGAGCAGATGGTTGAGGCCTACCGCATCGCCCGGGATAAGGGGGTGCAACATTTCGGCATCCATACCATGGTGGCCTCCAATGAACTGGACCCCCTCTATTTCGTGGAAACGGCCGAGATCCTTTTCCGCTTGATCGTGGAGGTCCGTGACCGGCTGGGGGTCGTCATTGAATTTGCCAACCTGGGTGGGGGCATTGGGATTCCTTACCGGCCGGAACAGCGCCCTGTTGACCTGGAGGTGATGAGCCAGGGCATCAGGAAGCTTTATGAGGAGATTATCGTGGCGGGCGGACTGGGGGGTCTGCGGCTCAATTTCGAGTCGGGACGGGCCATCACCGGCCCTTATGGTTATCTGGTTTCACGGGTGCTCCACATCAAGGATACCTATAAGAAATTCGCTGGCCTCGATGCCTGTATGGTCAACCTGATGCGCCCCGCCCTCTATGGAGCCTATCACCATATCACGGTCGTGGGTAAAAGCCAGGAACCCCTCTCTGAAATCTATGATGTCACCGGTTCACTTTGTGAAAACAACGATAAGTTTGCCATTGACAGGGCCCTGCCCCCCCTGAGCCGGGGTGACCTGCTGGTTATCCATGATACCGGAGCGCACGGGCATGCCATGGGTTTTAATTACAACGGCAAACTGAAGTCGGCCGAACTCCTCCTCAGGGAGAATGGCCAGGTGGTTCAGATCCGCAGGGCTGAGACCCTCGATGATTACTTTGCCACCCTGGATTTCGGGGGATTAAAGGATTTTGAGGTCTAAATCATGAAGATCGCCTTCGATGCCAAAAGGGCCTATCTGAACAAGGCCGGACTGGGGAATTACAGCCGCAACACCCTGGTGGGCCTGAATAAGTATTACCCTCAGCATGAGTACCTGCTGTTTACCCCTAAGGTAAGACGCGACATCTTCAAGGAACACCCTTTTTTCAAGACGGTGACCCCCTCCACCTGGATGCCTGATCTGATGACTCCCCTGTGGCGCTCCTGGTTTCTTTCCGGAATTATCAGGAAGGAAAAACCTGATCTCTTTCATGGCTTGAGCAATGAACTCCCTTCGGGGATCCATAAATCCGGGGTTAAAGCGGTGGTGACCATTCACGATCTGATATTTCTCAATTTTCCGGGGCTCTATAAAGCCATTGACCGGCGCATATACCTGACCAAGGTGAAGTACGCCTGCCAGGTAGCCGACAGGATCATCGCCACCAGCCGTCAAACCCGCAACGACCTGGTGCACCATCTGGGGGCCGATCCTGACAGAGTGGAAGTCCTCTACCAGGGCATCTCCGAGCGCTTCTTCCTCAGCCATTATGCCGAAGATACCCGCAATGTCCTGAAGCGCTACCGGTTGCCTTCCTCCTACATCCTGACCGTAGGAACCATTGAGGAGCGTAAGAACCAGTTGGGAGTCCTACAGGCCCTCCACCGCGGACGCATCGACCTGCCCTATGTCATCGTGGGCAAAGCCACTCCCTATCTGGAGAAGATTCAGGATTACATCGAGAAACATGATTTGAGGGAGAAGGTCTTTATCCTGCGCAATGTTCCTGATTTTGACCTGCCCGCACTCTACCAGAAGGCCACATGCCTGGTCTACCTGTCGCATTACGAGGGCTTCGGACTTCCCATTATTGAAGCCATGGCCAGTGGTTGCCCGGTGATCACCTCTTCTGTCTCCTCCCTCCCGGAAATCGGGGGCGATGCGGCCCTCTATTGCAACCCCAACGACGAGGAGGCTGTCATTCATTTGATGCAGAAGGTCACCGGTAATGCCGCGCTCGCCACAGACATGTCACATAAGGGAAAGAAAAGGGCCCGGATGTTCCACCCTGAAGACCGCACCAACGAACTGATGGCTTTTTATCAAAAAGTGACGGGCGATGAATGAGAAAGATCTGATGGCTGCCCTGGAGACCCTCCGCAATGGAGGGATCATCCTTTACCCCACCGACACGGTCTGGGGTTTGGGCTGTGATGCCACCAATGCCCGGGCCGTGGAGCGGATTTTTGAACTCAAGAGACGCCCTGACCATAAAAGCATGCTGGTGCTGATGGAGAACCCCGCCCTCCTCGACCGGTACGTCGAAGAGATCCCCGAAGTAGCCTGGGATCTCATCGATTTGACCACCACTCCCCTGACGATTATCTTTGACCGGGGACGTAACCTGGCACCCAACCTGGTGGGCGACGACGGCTCCATTGGCATCCGTTTCACCAGGGAACTTTTTTCTGCCGAACTTATCCGCCGCTTCCGCAAACCGGTGGTCTCCACCTCGGCCAACATCAGCGGGGAGAAAGCCCCGGCTATCTTCGCTGAGATCACCCCGGAAATCAGGGACGGCGCCGACTATGTCGTCGAATACCGCCGCGATGATACCACCCCCGTTAAACCCTCCTCTATCCTTAAGCTGGGCAGCGACGGCCGCATCGATATTATCAGACCCTGAGGCTGGCCTCCCTGCCTTCACCATCCTCCACAACGATTCCAAGGATGACCCTGACGCCGGCCTCCCGTCTTGCCTTCACCATTCCACACAACGATTTCGCGGTGCCCCTCACCGTTGACTGCATACGCTTCCACCACATAAAAAAAGGCTGCCCTGGTGGACAGCCTTATGGTTTATGCCGTTATCCTGTTTATTTTTTGGCCAGAAGGTCGCGGATTTCGGTCAGCAACGTCTCTTCCTTGGTCGGTGCCGGGGGGGCAGGCGCAGGTGCCTCTGCTTCTTTCTTCTTCAGGGTGCTCAGTGCTTTGATTACCAGGAAGATGACCAGTGCCACAATTAGAAAATCAATCACGGTATTGATCCAGGCACCGTAGTTGAGCGTCACCGCAGGAACTTCTCCTACGGCCTCTTTTAACTGTAGCTTAAGATCCCCAAAATCAACACCCCCCAGCAGTAATCCGATGGGCGGCATGATAATGTCGTTCACGAAGGAGGTCACGATCTTGCCAAAGGCTCCGCCGATAATCACTGCGACGGCCAGATCCACCACATTGCCCTTCATGGCAAATTCCTTGAATTCTTTCAACATTCCCATAAGACAGATAATTTAAATTTTAGTTTGTTCCGGTTTTTAATACCTACTACAAAGCTAAAAATTATTCATCTTTTTGTCAATATGTTCAAAAAGAATTAATCCATGCCGCTGACCTTCCCCGATCCGGCAATGGAAGAGTCAATATTGGGATTGCCGTGGTAATAAAGGTTTCCGGAGCCGGCAATCTTGACCTGGATATGGTCGTTGGAATTCACCCAGCCATTCCCACTGCCGGCGATGGTCACCTTCACCGCCTGAGCCTCAAAATCGCCCGCCTTCAGGTTTCCCGATCCCGAGATGGAAGCGGTGAGTTCTTCCGCCTTTTCGTCTCCCTCGATCAGAATATTCCCCGATCCCGAAACGGACGCTTTCACCCTGCGGGCTGCCAGTTCTGATAAGTCTATGTTCCCGCTGCCACTGACACTCAGCTCCAGGAAAACGGAGGAGAGGGGCTCTTTGCCCACAATGTTTCCCGACCCGGAAAGATTCAGGGCCGTCACCTCTGGCATGGTCACCCGGATGGTGATTCTCCCCGGACGGAAATTGCGGGACAGATAACTCTTAGATGGAAAACGGACCACCAGGGCCCGACCACTCACCTCGGTGATCACCTGTTCCAGGGTGGCCCGGTCTGCTTCCACGGTTACCTTCTGCTCCTTTCCCTGTTCTACATAGAGGGTGGCCGGTATCCGCAGACTAATCTCTGTAAATACTCCCACCTGCCGCTCTTCGCTCTCCGCAGAGGCGGTCTGAATGCCCGCAATTATCCCAAAGGCCAGCAACAGACTAAAAATCTTCTTCTTCATGTTTATCAATTATGAATTGTTCTCAGGTTTAAAGACGTCCTGAATCGAACGTTGTTACATCCGTTGAAAATTTTTTTTTCTTTGCCTGACCGATTCATTACGATTTATTAGGCAAAATTATGGAATTCAGCCATTCAGTACCCATTCAGATCAGGTTCAATGACACCGACCCGGCACAACATGTCAACAATTCGGTTTACCAGGAATATTTCGACCTGGGACGGCTGGCCTATTTTCGCAAGGTCATGGGCAAATCGATGGTTTTCAATGATTTGTCGCTTGTCATCGCCGGCATAAAGTTGGACTTTTTAAAACCGGTACTGCTGAACGATCAGGTCAGGGTGGAGACCAGGATCTCTGCGCTGGGGAACAAAAGCCTGGAGATGGTCCAACAGGTGGTCAGAAAGGGGGAGAGTGACCCCTGTGCGGTGGCTGTGACGGTGCTGGTATGCTTTCATTATTCCCTGCAACGGTCAGAAGTGATTCCGGAGCTGTGGAGAGAGAAAATCAGGCGTTTTGAGAAAGACAGGGTGTCGGAATCCAAAAGCCAGGAGCAGGGTTAAGGACCTTTCCTTTACGGTGGTGGAGGAACCTGCGGAGAGCGTTCCGGGGTCAGAGTTCCAGCAGGCCCTCAGGCAGGCTCACCGTAAGGGTGCGCGCGACAAAATCGGAATGCAGGAGAAAATCGGAATGATAGGGGAGCAGAATTTCTCTGTCGCCGCTCTCCACGGTAAGCACCAGGTTGCCCGAATAGTCGGCTTCGGCAATGACCACCCCTGAGAACCCTTTCTCCGGGTCAAGGATCCGGTAACCCAGGTAATCTCTGTCCGGAGTTGTACCGGCATCGGGAGGTGCCACCTCCTTTTTCAGGAGAAGGACCGTGGACCCAACCAGTTTCCTGGCTGCAGCCTCATCTTCGACCCAATCCAGGTCCACCAGCGCCGTTCCGGAGGAGAGGATCGTGATACCATCCCCGGAAACAAACCACGGCACCGGAAGGCCTTCGCTCTCTACCAGGATCACCCGGGCCCCCTCCAACGAGGTTTCCCATTCAGGATCAAAGGCCAGCAACAGCGTCCCCCCGACCCCATAGGGCTTCCGGAATACTCCTATTCTAATGCAATCATCACTGGTCAATCCCTTCATCTGTGGCTGAAATTTATGCTTATGTGCATCCTTTTAATAATATATTCAAATGGCCCGGAATGAATATGCCACCCCGGAACCGGAGTGGCATATCTCATAATCGCCTGATGAACAGGAGTCGGTCAGGATTCGGCACCTTCAGCGGCCGTCTCTTCCGCGGCGGGAGCTTCGGGAGCTGCTTCACTGGCAGGGGCTTCGGCAGCAGCTTTGGCAGCTTCGGCTTCCCGGGCCAGATCAGCCCTGCGGGCAGCCAGTGCGGCCAAACGCTCTTCATTCACCTTGGCTTCCGCTTCCAGCTTCTTCCTCCGTTCTTTATCGGCATCCTTGGTCAAATTTTCCTTCTTAGCCTCAATCTTGGCATCCTTGGCGGCCTTCCACGCATCAAACCTGCGCTCAGCCTCCTCTTCATTGAAAGAACCTTTCTTCACACCTCCTAAAAGATGCTTTTTGTAGAGCACACCCTTGTACGATAATATCGCCCGTACGGTGTCAGTAGGTTGTGCGCCTTTCTCAAGCCAATCGAGGGCTTTGTCGAATTCGAGATCTATGGTAGCAGGATTCGTATTGGGATTGTAAGATCCAATCCTTTCAATATACCTGCCATCCCGTGGCGCCCTGCTATTTGCTACCACAA
>CAZKIU010000027.1:0-48834 GCA_964552955.1 uncultured Prolixibacteraceae bacterium | reverse complement strand
CTTCTCCCGCCAGTGCGCCGCAACTTCTCCTGCCTGGGTACCAGGCTGAACGGCCCACGGAACCTCTTCTGCCGGAAAACAGGGTTGTCCAGTCTCCGGAACCTCTTCCGCCAGGAAACAAGGTTTTGCGGCCTCCGGAATCTCTTCCGCCAGGGAACAGGGTTGTGCGGCCTCCGGAATCTCTTCCGCCGGAAAACAAGGTTTTGCGGCCTCCAGAACATCTTCCGCCGTGATCACCAAGCGATACTTCTCATGCACCGGACTCCGGTGGATCTCCAGGGTGGCGATATGGCCGGGATGGTACATGGGGGGAAGATGGTGATGATCGGCATATTTCCCCTCTGCACCCCCTTTCACCGGGTGAATCAGATACCCTTCCGCCGCCAGAAGCTCCAGCGCTGCTGGGATGTCGCCTTCTGGCAGCAAAAGGTCGATATCCTCCATCATACGGTCCCCCGGGTCGAGGAACAGCCCATTCAGCAGAAGCGCCGCCCCCTTTAAGAATACCGGCCTGATGCCCGCAGGCGCCAGCAGTCCGTTGATGTGCCGGCATTGCACGATGATGCGCCGGCTCCTCGCCGCGTTCAGCCTGTGCATCTCCTTCATATGCTCCGCAAGATCCTCCGGAAGCAGGGGCGCTATTCCATTCCGCAGGAAGGAGGAGCACAACGCCGGAAGCACAAATTGGCTGCTCCCCATCCACACGAACGACTCCCAGGGGATGCTTCCCCTGGAAATGGCCTCCACCACCTCCTCCCTGAGAGAGGGGTGGCCCTCCATTGCCAGGCATTTGCCGATAAAAAGGAAGAGTTTTGAATGGGTCATCCGCTTGTTTGTCAAGGTTTCATGCAAAGTTTGGAATTTTCCGTATATTCTAAGTGTAAAATTCAAATTCTTAAAATATTTTCGAATAATATTTGTTTCATATACCAAGTTTTGGTATATTTGAAACAAATACAATAAAAATGGCAAAGAACACATCGATATTGTTGGGTGATTATTTTGATAACTTTATAAATCAACAAGTTAAATCAGGCAAATTTTCTTCTGCAAGTGAGGTTATCAGAGCTGCCTTAAGAATGTTTGAACACGAAGAGAGTAAAAAAACCGAACTGATTAATGAGCTAAAAAAAGGTGAGAAATCGGGTTTTGTGGAAGATTTCAATAGAACATCATTCTTAAATACGTTACATCAAAAATATTCCGGCAGTTAATGAAAACCACCATCAGCAAGGAAGCTTTAAATGACCTTGAAAAGATTTGGCTTTATACTTTTGAAACATGGTCATTTGAACAAGCTGACAGATATATCAACTTACTGATGGACGAAATTGACTATATATCCGCAAACCCCAAGTCCGGCAAAGACTATAGTCATATAAGAAAAGGATACTATCGGACAAAAGTGAGATCCCATTTCATCTTCTACAAAATATATCTTAAGAAAGATAAATTGGAAATTGTCAGAATTTTACACCAACAAATGGATATCGAATCCCAGTTATTGTAACACAACATGCATGGGTTGCAGCCGACGGGATCGAATATTTTGCAGGCAACAAAATACCCTTATGGTTGTTTGGATTTATGTACTAAACAATGATTCATTAAAAACAAGCCGGTATTTAATAAAAATTCGAACCTTTTTCGTATATTGATTCTGTTCTATTCCTTGTTCCGGAAGGAAATAAAACCCTTGTCCGCCAGACGGATACCACAAAATATAGTGCGGAATTCTTTCCGCTGAGACGGAAACCACAACCACCATCGTCATTTTACCCTGGAAAAGTGATCGCTCCAGGATGATGCCGGTTCAGCTTCTTTTTCCGGAATTCTATGGTTATTAAAGCCGCAGGTTCCCGGGAAGAATGAGGTTTACTCTGACATCCTCAGTGCCAACCTGTTCCAGGGGTACTTTTTGATCATTTTTGGCCTTCCGGACAGGTGTGCCCGGATCATCAGCAATGCGATGAGGAGTTGTACTTTACCACGCGGAAGTATCCTTTGCGATTCCCGTCTCAGCCGTCATTGCCGCAGTAGTTTTCCGGGCACAGGGTTCCCGTTGTGCCTGGCGCTGCTGGCGGGAGTATTGTTGTCCTTTCAAACGGGCGGAAGTTCAATTCCCTGGCCACCCGGTGGAATTCCACTATCCCTGCAAACCGCAGGAAGTGCCCAATTTGGGGAACCGGTGAGCCGGGAAGTTATTCCGGAAAACGGCATCTACACTGGAGCCGCACCAAGCCGGGACAAACAGGATGAAACCTCTTATCAGGAAGCCCCGACTCCGGTTCTGGCCATGGCCCTGACCGTTAATCCGGGATCAGCCTCCGTCCTGATCATTAATCACGATGCATCCCCGCTTCCGGCGCCGTTCACCATCGTCAACTACCCCGCCGACATCACCGGGAGTTCCCAGTCCACCCCCCTGGCACTGGTCATCGTCACCCACCCCGCCGGTATTGCCGGGAATTCCCAGCCCACCCCCCTGGCACTGGCCATCGTCACCCACCCTGCCGATGTGATTGACTGTGAGGATCATGTGGTCTCCTTCAAGGTGGTCATCAGCGGGGGCAGCGACCCCGTCACCTACACCTGGCAGCGGATGCGCCCCGCAGAGCCCGACTTCTCCGACATCCCCGCAGGAGCTCCCAACATCTCCTACCCCGTCCCGGGCACCCTGCGCATTGACAATGTCGGGGGCTTCGAGAATCCCGGGGGAAGCCGATACCGCGTGGTCATCACCGACCCTTCCGGAAGCGTCACCTCCCACGATGCCGTGCTGACCGTCAACGAAATCACCGATGTTCTCCCCTCCGTTGCCCTTCCTGCCAAGACCAATGTCATCCTCTGCGAGGGCACCGGCTTCTCCTATACGGTGACTACCTCCGGAACGCCTCCCGCCGGGTTCCAGTGGAAGAAGTATCAGGGTCCGGGTGTGTGGAGCGACCTCACCGACGATGCCGTCATTTCCGGAGCACACGGAGCGGTCCTCACCTTCACCCACCCCACTCCCGCCGAGTCGGGACAATACAAGGTCAACCTCACCTTCCACGCCTCGGGGGCCGACTGCAACGTCTCCAGCGACAGCCGCATAAGGGTGGTGACCTTCCTCCCCCTCCCCCTGGCCCCGGTCATCGCCGAACCCGGATCCGCCTGTCTGGGCCTGCCACCCCCGCCGCTGGTCGCCGCCCCTGCTTCCGGAGGGTCGGGCGACTTCCTCCACCAATGGCAGGAGAGTCCCGACGGAGCGTCGTGGAGCGACATTCCGGGAGCCACCAGCCTGACCTTTCAGCCGCCGGTGCTGACTGCTTCCACCTGGTTCCGGCTGGTGGCCACCGACAACGGCCCCGTCTCCTGCGGAAATGCCACCAGCGCTCCCCTTCTCCTTCCGGTGACGGACTGCCAGGCCCTCCACTACCGCACCACCGCTTCCGGAGAGTGGCACGATCGCACCATCTGGGAGACCAGTGCCGACGGCTTCACCTGGAGCGGCACCGCCTGGAACCACCCCACCGCGGCCATGCGCACCATCACCATCCGCGAGGGCCATCAGGTCATGGTTACTCAGGACCTCTCCGTGGATCAGGTGACCGTGGATGCCGGAGGCGCCGTGACCGTCGGGCCCGGAGTGCTCCTCACCAACACCGGTACGGCCGCCGATTTCAGGATCCTCGCAGGACCTTCGGCCTCAGGATCGCTGGTGATTCCGGGCACCTTTGCAGGGGAGGTGACCCACCAGGTGCAACTGCGCACCCCATCCGGAGGCGGCGACTACCACTACTTCTCGCCGCCCGTTTCCGGAGAGACCCTGGCCGGTTTTATCGCCGGAAACACCTGCGGCATGCCGGCCACGTCCAAGGTCACCGGCGTGTGGCACTGGGAGGAACCCCTGGGCGACTGGCAGGAGCTGACTACCCTGGCCGGTGCGGTTTTTACCCCCGGAAGAGGCTATAACCTCGCCCAGAATCCAGAAGCATCTAACGATGGCCTTTTTTCTTTCCGTGGAACGCCGGTGACGGACGTAGCCGTGACCGCCACCTCCCCCTATGCCGACGTGGTCCTCGCCACGGCCACCCGGGAGGCATACGATGCACGGCTGCGCGCACCCGGAAGAACCGCCCCCGCAAACTGGGGCGCCGGAGGATGGAACCTCCTCGGAAATCCTTATAATGCGGCGCTGCTGATCGCCGATCCCCTGGAGGGGACGGACGACCTGACATGGGGCGATGAATTTCTGGAGGCCAACCTCAACGCCTTCGATCCCAGTTATGTGGCCGTGTACCTCTACGACGGTACGGCCGATGCCTACTATTACATCGGACACAATACCGGAGGGTGGGACGAGCCGGCGGAGGGTGCCGCCACGGGGGCCGTGCCGCCCGGACAGGGATTCTTCATCCTGGCCATGAACAACTCCTCTGTGTTCACCTTCACTCCGGAAATGCAGGTGCACGCCTGCACCCTCCCCCTGAAAGCGGCGGAGTCACCTGCACGGTGCTCTTCCCTGACTGCGACACAGCAAAAATCCCGCTCTCACCCCCGGAATTCCACACAGACCACCGCTTTTTCTCTATCCCAGGCTTCACGAAAACCCAGGGCTGACTCCATCGCCCAGTCTACCGGACAGGACTACCAACATACCCTTCCCCACAGAACTACCGGGTCACCTGCTTCCGGTGCCCTTCCCCAAACCCCCACACCGGCCTCAATTGCGCTCCCCGTGAAAGCCATACAGTCACCCGCCTGGCCGGGGATCCGCCTCTTCGTCCGCTCCGGCTCGCGTGAAGCTTCCACCCTGGTGGTGTTCCATGAGGGGATGACCGAAGGGCTCGATCCGGGATTCGACATCGGCCTGATGAGCGGCGGCCAGGACCCGGAAATCTTCACCACCCTGGTGGAAGACAACGGCACCTGGTTTGCCCGCCAGGCCCTGCCGTTTGAAGTTGGTGGGATCGAAGACCTTTCGCTTACAGGCGAAGGCAGCCCATCCACTCTTGTCATCCCCGTGGGCGTCAATAGCATTAGCGGTGGACCAATGACATTTTCTGCACAAATAAGGCTCGTAAAAAATACTCCTTCACAGGGGAATGATACATCGATGGGGTCAAAATCGTTAGGCTACACTTCCATTGGTATGGCATCGCCCGGCTCCTCCTCTTTCGATACCTCAACAGGCACTTTCTTCCTTGAGGACCGTGATGCAAGTGTGCTCACCGACCTGAAAACCGGGAACTATAATGTTGATCTTCCACCCCACACCCAGGGAACCGGCAGGTTTTTCCTTCACTATTCCCCGAACGGACAATCCCCCGGGGAACTCCATCCCCTGACTGCAATCTCTTATGAGCTGCCTTCCCTGCCAAGGCCAAGGACTCCCTCACTTCGCATCGTTCCCCGAGGAAATGAACTTCTGATCTTTGGTGAGCTGGACTCACCCGCGCGTTATGAAATCATAGACCTCTCTGGCAGGACAATCGACTCAGGGACGATCGTCACAGGAGAAATCGCCACAGAGACATTCAACGCATTAACAATCAACTCACAGTCTTTATTTTCAAATGTATTTGATTCAGAAACCATTTCTTCAGGAACAATTTCAACAAAGTCCAGTGTTACGGCAACTTCATCACCTCCTGCAATTCTCAAGGATTATCCAATTCGCCTCTTCCTCCCTCGTCACCACCGGGGCATTTTACTGGTCCGGATATCTACTCAAAGAACCCATATTGTCTGCAAGTTTACGATTAACCATTAACAATCCCCTTGTTTTCTAACCAAACCTCCTCCCTGATGCAATTCAATTTGTGAGTCAGTTTCTTAGCCGTAAACTTTTTTATCTTTTTTCTTTCATATATGCGAAATTTCCCCTAATTTGGAAAAGCGATGTGACCGTACTAACCGCTTTGTAAGTATTTGTAATTGTGTAATTTGAAAACTTCATCAAATTCTGCGTAAACGATAATCACAGGTTTTTTGGTCACAGATAGAACCGTTCATTTGACATTAAACGGACGTTCACCAATCTGGCATTTTTTCAATCGCCGTGAACAGTCTTTATTTTCAAAAGAATCTGGTGAAAAAAACCAATGATTATGAATGATTTTACCTCTTACAAGCATAACCCTAAAAGGAAATCCGGAATTAGCGCTTTGCGTCTATCAGTAACTTCTCTGTTGTTTGTATTATTCTCCTCCTATGCACTACATTGTTATGCGCAGAGTAATACGGGATGGCAAAGCCCCTTCACAAATCCCTATAATTTCAATAACAATGTAACCAATCCCACCCGGGTTTATAGTTCAGATAATTTAAGAGCTGAATTTGATACGGATAATGACATTGCGGATTTTGGTGGGTTTAATTTCAATATTCCTGCAGGTTCTTTAATCCTTGGAATTGAGGTTCAGATTGAAGGGTATAATGCTAATTTTGGATGGGGAGGTACTCCTCGTCAGTTACAAGCAGTAAGTTTAAGCTGGGATAATGGTGATTCTTTCACTGCACCGGTTTCATTGACCACTTTCAATACGACAGAACAATACCAATCAATAGCAAGTAGTTTATGGGATCGTTCATGGAGTACATCAGATCTTTCTTATTCGAATTTCAGAATCAGGTTGGATGCCACAATCGCTTATGGTGATTTATTCATTGACCATGTTCAGGTAAGGGTTTGGTATTTTGAAATGACCTCACCTCTATCCATCTCAACTCCGGGAACCTATACATTTACAGTACCTGAAGGGGTCAATTGCATCCAGGTGAATGCCTGGGGAGGTGGAGGTGGAGGTAGCAGCCGGTCAGGTGACGCCGGAGGTGGAGGCGGAGGTGCCTTTGCGGGCAGTTTATTGGCCGTAAACCCTGGCGAAAACTATGTAATTACCATAGGAAGCGGAGGTAATCCGGGAGCAGCAGGTGGCAATTCTAGTTTCTCCAATCTGGTGATCGCTGCTGGTGGTGGCAGTGGTAATGGTGAAAGCGGAAGCATCGGAGGTTCTGCAGCATCAAGTACGGGTGAAACTAAATGGTCAGGGGGTAATGGTGGCTCCGCACCTAATTACACTAGTGGTGGAGGAGGTGGAGGAGGTGGTTCTGCTTATCCCACCGCAATTGGAAACCCAGGATCTAACGGGGGAAACTTCTATGGAGGAACAGGTGGAACTGGATCTGGGAATGGTGGCAGAGGTGCTGACAGAGATGGTACTCCGGCGGCTCAAGCCGGAAATACGCCTGGAGGAGGTGGAGGAGGTCGTGGGGGTGACTCTGGGCAAACCTCCGGAAGAGGTGGCGATGGAAAAATTGAAATCCATTGGACTTCCCTGCTTTCTGCTTCCGCACCAACCATCCAATCACAGGTTTGCACAGGAGCCACATCCGTTACCGGGACCAGCTCTGAACCAAATGGAACACAGATCTCGCTCTACAAAAATGGAGCATCTATTGGCACTACAACTGTAACTTCCGGTTCCTGGGCACTATCCGGACTTTCACCTGCCCTGACCGGAGGAGATGTACTTTCTGCCACCGCAAAAACTGTGGGAAAATGCATCAGCCCTTTGTCCCCTGAAGTGGTTGTCCAGAACAACACAACCCTTACCCTGACCTCTGCTCCGGGTACAACCAATCAAACATTATGTATAAATACCCCCCTGATCACGATAACCTATTCAACTACAGGGGCCACGGGAGCCAACGTTACTGGATTGCCAGACGGTGTTACAGGGAACTGGAACAGTAACCAGGTCACCATTTCAGGCACTCCAGTTGCATCTGGGAATTATACCTATACCATTACCCCTACCGGAGGGTGCAACAGTCCTGCCGCTATCGCCACCGGAACCATCCATATTACGCCCAACAATACCATTACCCTGACTTCATCTCCAGGGACAAACAATCAAACACCCTGTATTAATACCCCTATCACCAACATCACCTATGCTACTACTGGAGCGACAGGAGCTACCTTCAACGGATTGCCTGCCGGCGTCTCCGGTTCGTGGGCCAGCAATCAGGTCACCATTTCAGGAACACCCACCGTCTCCGGAAATTTCAGTTATACCATCACCATTACCGGAGGATGCAATAATCCTGCAGTGACCGCTTCCGGATCTATCAATATCTCTCCAAACAACACCCTCACCCTTTCTTCAGACCCAGGCACGACCAATCAAACCCCCTGCATCTATACCCCCATTAATCCCATTGTATATTCCACCACAGGAGCGACTGGAGCGAACTTTTCAGGATTACCAAACGGAGTCACAGGTTCCTGGAACAGCGACCAAATCACCATTTCCGGGACCCCTAACGTTTCCGGCAACTTCAACTATACCATCACCCTTACTGGTGGATGTAATAATCCACCGGTGACCGCCTCCGGCACAATAAACGTTTCTCCCAACAATACCATCAGCCTGATCTCGGCATCAGGGACTAATAACCAGACTCCATGCATCAATAGCTCCATTGCCACTATTGTATATCAAACCTCTGGGGCTACTGGTGCAACCTTTACCGGGTTGCCTGACGGGGTCTCCGGATCATGGACCGGCAACCAGGTTACCATCTCCGGAACGCCTACTGTATGGGGTAATTTCCCTTACACTGTCACTACCACAGGAGGATGCAATAATCCCGCTGCCACAGCCAACGGAACGATCAACGTATTGCCCAACAATACCATCTCCTTGTCTTCAGCATCAGGAACAAATAATCAAAACCTTTGCATCAACACTCCTATTACAACTATCACTTACACCACTACTGGGGCAACGGGAGCGGACATCACCGGATTGCCTGCCGGCGTCACCGGTTCATGGAGCAGCAACCAGGTCACCATCTCCGGAACACCCACCGTCTCCGGTAATTACTCCTATACCATCACCACCACCGGAGGGTGCAATAATCCTGCAGCTACCGCCTCCGGAACCATCAATATCTCTCCCAATAACACCATCTCCCTGTCTTCACCGTCAGGCACTAATAACCAAACCCTCTGCATCAACACTCCGATCACCCAAATTACCTATTCCACCACTGGAGCAACAGGTGCCACCATAACCGGATTACCCACCGGTGTTTCGGGCTCCTGGAGCAACAACCAGGTCACCATCTCCGGAACGCCCACCAATTCAGGGAACTTCACTTACACCGTCACAACCACCGGTGGCTGTAATAATCCGATGGTTACCGCCTCCGGAAACATCACTGTTACTCCTAACAACACGATAACCCTGACCTCAGCACCTGAAACCATCAACCAAAATATCTGTATTAATGCTCCCATATCTGAAATCGTTTATTCGACTACTGGAGCTACAGGCGCAAGCTTTACAGGATTGCCTGACGGCGTTGTTGGTTCATGGAACGGCAATCAGGTTACCATCTCCGGAACGCCCACCGTTTCAGGGAACTTCACTTACACCGTTACGACCACTGGGGGATGTACCACCCCCGCTGTGACCGCCTCCGGTTCCTTCCATATTTTTCCTAACAATACCATCACCCTGACATCCTCAACGGGAACAGACAACCAGACCCCCTGTATCAATACCCCCATTTTTACAATCACCTATTCTACCACTGGAGCCACAGGAGTAAGCTTCTCAAGTTTACCTGACGGCGTCACGGGATCGTGGAACAGCAACCAGGTCACCATCTCCGGAACCCCCACCGTTTCAGGAGCTTTTAACTATACTGTCACCACAACAGGAGGTTGTAACAACCCCGCAGCTACAGCCTCCGGAACCATTGACATCTCACCAAACAATACCATCACCCTCTCCTCCCCCTCAGGTTCCGACAACCAGACCGCCTGCATCAATGCCCCCATAAATGCCATTGTGTATACCACTACGGGAGCTTCAGGAGCGAATTTCTCCGGATTACCAGCCGGCGTCTCCGGTTCCTGGAACAGCAACCAGATCACCATATCCGGTACGCCTTCCGTTTCAGGTAGTTATAATTATACCATCACCTCTACCGGAGGGTGTAACAACCCCGCAGCTACAGCCTCCGGGACCATTCACATTAACCCTAATAATACCATCACCCTGACGTCGACAACAGGAACAGACCATCAAACCCCTTGTATCAATACTTCAATAAATGCCATCACTTATTCCACCACCGGAGCAACGGGACCGACCTTTTCAGGATTACCAAACGGAGTCACAGGTTCCTGGAACAGCGACCAAATCACCATTTCCGGAACCCCCATCGTATCAGGCAATTACACATATACCATCACCCTTACAGGTGGGTGCAACAATCCGGCGGTAACCGCCTCAGGAACGATCAACATTGCTCCCAACAACACCATCACCCTGAATTCAGCGTCAGGATCCGATAACCAGTCCATCTGTATACATACCCCCATAAATACCATCACTTACACCACTACCGGGGCTACCGGAGCTACCTTCACCGGATTGCCTTCAGGCGTATCCGGCACCTGGAATAACAACCTGATCACCATTTACGGAACACCTGTCGAATTCAAGGCAGCTCCATTTACCTTCACAATACAACTTACAGGAGGTTGTGGTTCAGTTTCTGCCTCAGGAACCATAACGGTCATTGAAAATGCGACCGTTAATGCCGGTTCATCCCTAAGCATTTGCCAGGGAAGCACTTCTCCGGCTTTGGGAGGTTCTATCGGCGGCAGTGCCACAGGTGCTTCCTGGTCCTCCTCTGTCGGGGGATCATTCAATTACCCCACACCCGGAGATTATGCCAACGCGACCTGGACACCCCCTGCAAGCTTCTACGGTGAGGCTGTTTTAACCCTTATGACAAAGGGACCTTGTGTTTCGGTCACCGCGGACAAACAAGTTACAGTCAACAGACTTCTTCCTGTTGGCGTTACTATCGCAGCAGCTCCCGCTGGACCAGTTTGTGCAGGAACCTCGATACTCTTTACAACTACTGTCGTAAACGGGGGTGCTTCACCAATTTATCAGTGGAGTATCAATGGAAACCCCATTACTGGGGCCAACGGCGCCACCTTCACCAGCAATGCTCTGAATGATAACGATGTCGTATCGTGTATGGTGACCTCTAATGAAAAATGTACTTCAGAAAATCCGGCAACATCCAATCTGATCACCATGGATGTTAACCCAATTTTACCTGTAAGTATTTCCATATCAGCCTCACCTTCAGGGGCCATTTGTACAGGAACGGCAGTGACCTTTACCGCCTCGCCGGTCAACGGTGGTCCATCTCCCTCCTACCAATGGAAAATTAACGGAGACAAGGTGGCAGGCGCTACCAATGCCACCTTTACAAGCAATACGCTGAATAATAACGATATTGTCACATGCGAAATCACTTCTTCCGCGACTTGTACTTCTGGAAATCCGGCACTTTCCAACCCTCTTCCCATGCAGGTAAATGCCATCCTGCCGGTTTCCGTCACCATCTCAGCGAACCCCGGAGGAGCCATTTGTGAAGGAACCAATGTGACCTTTACAGCCTCGCCGGTAAATGAGGGCTCTAGTCCTGCCTACCAATGGAAACTGAACGGGAACAATGTGGGAGCCAACAATGCTACTTACAGCAACGCCTCCCTAAAAAATAACGACATCATTTCCTGCGTACTGACTTCTTCAGAGACTTGCAAGACCGGATCACCTGCCACTTCTAATCCCCTAACCATGCAGGTTCATCCCATCCTACCGGCAAGTGTGACCATATCTGCATCTCCTGCAGGAACCATTTGCAACGGAACCGAAGTTACCTTTACCGCTGTGCCGACCAATGGAGGTGCATCACCCTCTTACCAATGGTATAAAGGATCTGACCCAATTTCAGGAGCGACAGGAGCTACCCTGGTGACATCTGATTTGGCTCATGATGATGTCATTACCGTCAGGATGACTTCAAGTGAGCCTTGCCCCGCTGGCAGTCCGGCGACTTCGAATGCCATTACCATGAGCGTAAGCAATAAGCTTCCCGTTTCAGTGTCCATTGCCGTTTCCGGGAACAGTGTTTGTAGCGGCACGTCGGTAACCTTCACTGCCACACCAACCAATGGAGGAGCTTCACCCTCTTACCAATGGTATAAGAACACTGCACCAGTTGGATCTAACAGCAGTACTTATACTACAAATCCTGCAAACGGGGACCAGATATATGTCGTTCTGACCTCCAGCGAAACCTGTGTTTCAGGGAATCCCGCTACTTCCGAACTGCTCACAATGGTCATCAACTCCCTGCCCGTGGTTGACGCAGGTCCTGACCTTTCCATTCCTCATGGGACAACAGTAACCATCAGTGGAGCCACAGCCTCTGGAAGTGGCAGCCTCTCCTACTCCTGGACACCCACAGGTGCATTTACCAATGCAGCCGTATTGAACCCTACAACAACGAATCTTACCGCCACCAATCAATACACCCTTACGGTTACTGATGCTAATGGATGCTCGAATAATGACGTGATGACCATCAACGTTACCGGCAGTGCCCTGGCCGTTAATCCGGTGGCCTCCCCAACCGCGGTTTGCGCCGGCAGCCCTTCCCAGTTGACAGCCAATGCTTCCGGAGGATCCGGGTCCTACACTTATAGCTGGACTTCCAACCCTACCGGATTTAACAGTACAGAGGCCAATCCAACCGTAAACCCCTCCATAACCACTGTGTATAGTCTTACGGTAGACGATAGGTCCAATTCGGCTACAGGAACCGTCAACATCACGGTGTATCCTATCCCAACCGTTTCGGTGGATTCACCTGAAATCTGCGCCAGTGTGGGTTCAGCCCCCATAACAGCGACTCCGGGGTCGGCTGGTTCCTACCAATATACCTGGAGTGTTCCTGCAGGCGCTTCCAATCCCGGGAATGTGGCCACTTTTAATGCCTCGGTTGCAGGGGACTATTCTGTGGTCATTACCGATGCCAACAATTGTACAGGCACAGGCAACGGAACCCTCTCCATCCATCCCAACCCAACAGTCACGGTCAACTCTCCCGCAATCTGTGCCGGTTCAGGTCATGCCACCATCACCGCCACACCTTCTCCCGCTGGCACTTATACCTACGACTGGACAGTCCCTGAAGGAGCCTCTGATCCCGGAGATGTGAGCAGTTTCACAACCAATGTAGCAGGAATATATACCGTGGAAATCACTGATGGGAAAACCTGTAAAACCACAGGTTCCGGCACCCTGACTGTCCACCCCTTGCCTACCGTAACGGTCAATTCTGACGAAATATGCGCCAGTGAAGGCGTGGCGTCCATTTCTGCAACCCCTTCACCCGCCGGAACATACACGTATGTTTGGACAGTTCCAGACGGGTTGACCAACCCTGGTAATGTATCTGGGTTCAATACAGCCATCGAAGGAACCTATTCAGTAACCATAACCAATTCCGATGGTTGTACTGCCACCGGTTCCGGAACACTGGTAATCAATCCCAATCCCACCGTCACCGTCAATTCTCCGGTGATTTGTGCCATTGAAGGAACTGACACCATTACAGCATCGCCTGTGCCTGCCTCCGGCACTTATCATTACACCTGGACCTTCCCGACAGGAGCCTCCAATCCGGGAGATATGCCAAGTTTTCAGGCTTCCGTGCCTGGCACCTACACTGTTTCCATCTCTGATGGGAAGAGCTGTACCGCTTCCGCATCGGGTACCCTGACCATCAATGCCAACCCTACGGTTACTGTCAATTCTCCTTCCATTTGCCCTGATGGCAGCACTGCTGAGATTAAAGCCACGCCATCTCCTGCTGTAGGCTCCTACACTTACACATGGGTAGTCCCTTCCGGAGCACCAGATCCCGCAGGGGCAGCCAGTTTCAACACAAAAGTACCTGGAAACTACACCGTAACGATTTCAGATGGGAACAACTGTTCCGCCAGCGGTTCAGGAATCCTCACCCTTCATGCCCTTCCTGCTGCACCTGTCACTGGTGGAGATAAAACCATCTGCGCCAACCAGGATATACCAGAGTTATCGGTAACAGTAGGATCGGGTGAAACAACCGACTGGTTTGATACAGCTACCGGAGGAAACCTCCTGGCATCGGGTTCATTATCTTACAAACCAAGTGCCGCAGGAACTTATTATGCACAGACCCGAAACTCCGTAACCCATTGTGTGAGCGATTCCCGAACTGCAGTTTCACTTACCATACATCCGCTTCCAACAGCCACCATCGATGGCACAGCAGCCATTTGCCAGGGAGGAACTCCGGAACCGCTCCTTACCCTCACCGGGAATGGAGGCACTGCTCCTTATGATTTTGTGTACAGGATTAACAGCGGACCTTTCCTGAATGCCTCAGGGAATAACCAGGTATCCCTGACCGCTCCCACCAGCGTTGCCGGCACTTTCCAATACCAATTGACCAGTGTCACCGACCACAACAACTGTGTCAGCTCCATTTCCAATCAAACAGCAACCATTACGGTGCATAGTCTGCCCCAACCCCCTTTTGCCGTTGACAGGGAGTTCTGTTTTGATGGGGCTTCACATTCAGCATCAGCAACTCCCGCTGCCGGAGAAAGTGTGGTTTGGTATGATGCCCCTGTCAATGGGAACGTGACCTCGGCCCCCACAGCCACAGCCGTGGGGAGCTATTCTGCCTATGCAGCCGCCAGAACAGACGCCACGGGGTGTGAAAGTCCTTCCCGAACCCTGGTGACCCTGACCATTCATCCCATTCCATCAGTGAACAATGTGGACAATAAAATACTTTGCAATTCCGAAGTAGTTCCGGAAATCTCCCTGACCGGATCCGTTCCCGGGACCGTCTTTGCATGGACCAACTCAAATCCCTCTATCGGTCTGCCGGGTACTGGCAGCGGAACTATACCCTCTTTTACTGCTACAAACACTGGAACAGCACCCATTACTGCAACCATCGCCATCACCCCCATGGCCAATACCTGTACAGGCTCTATCGTAACATTTACGATCATTGTCAATCCTACCCCCATTGCCAACCAACCTGCCTCTGTAACGGTGTGTAATGATGCTACAATCCCTGCCCTCACCTTGTCTGGCAATGTTCCTGGAGCGACCTATTCCTGGACGAACGACAACACTTCCATTGGTTTAACAGCAAATGGAACCAACTCCATTCCCGCTTTTAAAGCAATTAACATGGGGAACACGACTATCCAGGCAACCATTACCATCACCCCCTCCTTCACACATGGAGGGATTACCTGCACTGGAGAACCCAAAAACTTCACCATTACAGTCCTTCCGACTCCAACTGCCGTTGTTCCCATCGAAATGACCTTCTGTCATGGAATGGCCACTTCTCCATACTCCCTTTCAGGAACTCCTTCAGATGTCCTATTCAACATAACAGGTGGCACAGCTATCGGACTTCCTGATCAAAATGGCGTTAAGGAGATTCCTTCCTTTACTCCGGTAGCCGGTAATGCCGTTATAACAGTGACTCCTGTCAGTAATGGATGTACGGGCACTCACGGCATGTTCAATATGGTGGTCAGACCCATACCATCAGCTACGATAACAGGAACCACGACAGTTTGCCAGAACGCTCCCGCACCCAACCTGGTGGTCTCCAACGCAACCCCATATAATGTCAAGGTGACTTATACGATCAACGGAACCATTAGTGCCAGTATTAACATCAATGGCAATGGGAATGCCACTATTTCAGTACCCACGGCCCAGGCAGGATCGTTTGTTTATGCCCTGACGGAGATTCAATATCTGAACGAGCCGTTGTGCAACAATAATACCTTGACCGGATCTGCCACGGTTGTGGTCAATGCACTGCCCGCGGCCACCTTGACAGGTCCTGCAAATGCCTGTGCCGGTTCCGGGAATTACGTTTATACAACCGAAGCAGGCATGAATGGGTATGTCTGGACGGTCTCCTCAGGGGGAGTCATCACCAGCGGCGGGACAGGTACTGACCATACAGCAACCATCACCTGGAATACCGCCGGTATCCAAACCGTAAGTGTTCAATACAGCTCTCCTCAGGGATGTGCGGTCTTATCCCCAGTCAGCCGGCAGGTTACTGTAAGTACTTTGCCTGTTCCAACCCTGACCGGATTGGTGAATGTGTGCAATGGGGCCACCGGGGTGACCTATACCACACAGACAGGAATGACCGATTATTTATGGACGGTATCACCCGGAGGGAACATCACCTCAGGAGGCGGAACAAACAACAATACGATGACCATCAACTGGCATACAGAAGGACCACAAACCGTTTCCGTAAACTACACCAACAGTAACGGCTGCACGGCTATTACTCCCACCATCGTGAATGTGACCGTGAACACCTTGCCTCTGCCTACGCTTTCCGGCCCCGCTGAAGTCTGTGCCAGCACTTCCGGACATATTTATACCACAGAAGCGGGGATGACCAATTACAGTTGGTCGGTTTCAGCAGGAGGATCCATTACTGCGGGCAACTCCTCTTCAAGCAATGCCATAACCGTGAGATGGAATACCCCCGGTGCACAGAAAGTAAGTGTCAATTATGCCAATATCTCCGGGTGTACTGCTGCCGCAGTGACTCAATACGATGTGACGGTGAATGCTTTGCCGGTCCCCACCATCTCGGGTGATGGGCTGGCTTGCGGGGGATCCTCTGTCACGTACACCACGGAACCAGGTATGACCCAATATCAGTGGACAGTCTCATCAGGAGGCACTGTGGTTTCCGGAGGTACGCAGACCGACCCAACCATAACGGTGCTGTGGAGCGGATCAGGAGCGCAAAGTGTCAGAGTGGCTTATACCAATCCCAATGGGTGTACCGCTTCCACTCCAACTGTGAAAAACATCACAGTTTCAACTGAAGTAACGGCTACCCTCACCGGGGTAACCGAGGTATGCCAGGGCAGCACCAACAGAGTGTACACAACACAGTCAGGAATGTCAAATTACACCTGGAATATCCCCGCTGGGGCAACTGTTACTTCGGGTGGGACGCCTTCGAGTAATACGGTCAACATCACCTGGACGGGTGCAGGACCTCAGATCATCGGCGTTTCTTATACAAGTTCCAACGGATGCCGTTCTACAACAGCAACCCTTACTATTAATGTAAATCCTCTTCCTATACCTGTAATCACAGGAGACAATGAAGTGTGTGCAGGAGATGAAGGCATTGTCTACACGACTGAGTCAGGAATGTCTAACTATATTTGGACGATTTCTCCCGGCGGTACGATTACTTCAGGAGGAGGGACCACACACAACACAGTGACCGTGACCTGGAATACAACAGGATCTCAACAGGTAAGTGTCAGATATACAAGTCCATTTAGTTGCTCTGCCGCGGCCAGTACGGTATTCCCGGTCAACGTTAATCCATTGCCTGTAGTAAATTGCCCTGACGATATAAGAGTCTGTATCTCTGCGGCCTCATTTGCATTGGGTGGAGGTACTCCTTCCCCGGGCCAATACTCCGGACCTGGAGTATCCTCGGGTAGTATGTTCAATCCCAATACCGCAGGTTTGGGCACTCACACCATCGTTTATTCATACACAAACAGTAACGGTTGTTTGGATACCTGCCACTTCAGGGTGATCGTTGAACCCATACCATTTGCTCCCAACCAGAATTTTACATTTTGCAGTGGAGAACTTACCCATATCGATCTGGATGCATTAATTCCTGGTGCTACATTTACCTGGCAAGCCTCACTGCTTTCAGGAGCAAATATTACCGGTTTCTCAGCATGCACCTCTTCATGCGGGAGCATTATTGAACAAATTCTGATTAATCCCACCTTTACCACACCCCCGTCCGGAGCAGGCACCAATGGTATTGTGAGATATATCGTCACCCCTACCTTGAATGAATGTACAGGAACTCCATTTAACATTGATGTAACAGTGCTTCCGGCACCACCGGCATTTAACATCACCTGGCATTCTCAGAATGACCTGGATATTTTCGAGATATGTTCAGGCGATGTGGTGATGAGTGAAAATGACCTGGATATCCTGATGCCTAATGGTGACCCACCTGCAAATAGACTTTTCCTGAATTATAATGTCCAATGGCAATACTCTGTACATCCTGATGGCCCCTGGCTGCAGGCTCCGGGAGACTGGGTGGGTGGAGCCAATTATAACTACACTGGGAACTACCAGTGGCTCGTGGCTACAGAATTGAACAACCAAATCGGCGACTATTACTTCCGATTTGTGGTGACCAATTCAAATGGATGCTCATCCAGCAGTGATATTGCTGAAATGCACATCATTTCAACCATCACGGTGGAAGCCGGTGGTCCTGATTATGTTTGTGCATCTTCGTCACCAGATGAAATAACGCTTTCAGGAGCCTATGTGGGTGGTATCTCAACAACCACAAAAACAGGAAGATGGACTGCAAGCGCAGGAACAATCACCTATCAGGACATTAATGATCCATCCACAGCACGATTCAGACCACCAAGCAACTGGAGTGGAGGGGATATCACGCTGACATTAACCACAAATGATCCTGATGGCAATGGACCTTGTGATCCTTTGACCGATGAAAGGATTATCAGGGTATTGTCGCCAGATGCTTATGCCACATGTCTAAGTCAGGGCAACTGGGAATTCGCCAACACTAATTCTGACGGATCAGCGACCGTTGATTGCGGCATCGAGATTACCGGAGGAAATAACGGGTCAAATAATCCTGGGAATACATCTATTACGCACTGCTCCGGGTCAGGGACCTTATCTTTTGACTGGAGTTTCACTGCTCCCGCGAATAAAATCGTTTGGCACTCTGAAGATCAACAAGTGGGCGGTTACATTAGTGGAACCGAGCTAAGAGTAAACCGACCCACTAACGTATCCGCCGGCGATTTGATAATTGTCACAGTCCATGTTGACGATAACCTGACGAACGTTACTAGTTCAAACGGATTTACTCCGATAGGTGTAACACGCAACAACAGTTATGACGCAACTGTTGCTTCATTTTACAAAATCGCTGGCAATAATGAACCTGTAAACTATACCTTCACGGTTACAGGAGGAGGTGTTGGGAGTAATGACAGAATATTTTCAACCAGGGTTACAGGACATTCCACAACCACCCCCATCGGCAATTTTAATCAGAATATTGGTAATGTGTATGAGGTTCCAAATACAAATAATTGGATACTTCCAATCGATGGAATAAATAATGCCTTTCCAAATTCTCTACTGGTTGCAGCGGTTACTGTAAATGCCAGTCCTGAGTATCCGAATTCCCCGGTGGGCATGCTTCCAGTTTACTATAATAACTATGATGCCGCTGCCAGGGTGGCCATTGAAACGCTTTCTTCCACAGGACCAACTGGAACAAGGACCTTCTTCTGGCCAAGAAGAGGCACCAATAATTCATACGTGTTCCAGGTTGCGACACACATGTTTATCATCAACCCCATGTCCAACCCAGACATCGATGCAGCTTACTTCCTGGTCAACGGAACACCGGCATTACTTACCGATATTGGCGATACGGAAGGTCACGTAAGCATCCCGGTGAACAGCAAAGACAACATCGGGTTTATGGTGACCACACAACGGAATACTGGCGGACCAGGGATTCTGAATATCTATAACCTTACTGTTCCCAATGACATTCCTGTAGCAACAGGATTATCGGCCATCACCATCCCTGACTGTCAGGATCCTGCATACACGCCTGTGTTCCAGCCCCCCACAGCCCTGGATGACTGCGGAACGCTCACCACGCAAACAACCGACAGTGGTGTCACGGAAGATGATTGCTCTCGGTCACAGTCCCGAACCTGGGTGTTTGTGGACAACTGCGGGACCGCCAGTACACCCTTCGTCCAAACGGCCACATGGACGGTAGCCTTGCCATTCTCGGTGACCTGCCCGGCTGACCCCCATCTTCCGCCTTGTAGTAATTCAACCGCCATTGAAACGGCCTACAATGCCTGGAAAGCGGGATTTACCCACACGGGAGGGTGCAACGTGACAACCAACATCAACGAAATTCCGCCGCTCACCGACCTCTCCTGCGGAGGGCAGCTTGTCTTCGATTTTATCGCCACCGACCTGTGCGGAAGAACCCGGACCTGCTCCTCCACCTTTACTGTGGATCCGCCGTCCGACCTGACTCTGACCTATCCGACACATCCTCTCCTGCCTGCATGCTCCACCCAGGCTGAGATTGAATCCGCTTACAACACATGGAAAAACGGCTTCAGCTTCAGCGGCGGATGCACCGGCGTAACCTCCAACATCGCGTCCATCCCGGTGTTGCCCACCAATACAGGTTGCGGTTTCATTCTCGAATTTGACTTTACCGCCGAATACCGGACTCCCAATTGTGTCTTCTCGGTAAACCATCTGGATACTTTCACGGTGGAGGCCCCCGTGGAACTTAAGGTAACCGTGCCCAATGATGTGAGCCTTTCTTCCTGCAGTACCACAAATGACATTCAAACAGCTTACGACAACTGGAAATCGGGATTCTTTGCCACGGGAGGATGCTCCCCCATCACCAACATCGCCACCATCCCCACTCTGGGAAGCATCGCCTGCGGAGGAACCATCTCATTTACTTATTCCGCCGATAATCCAGCCGGGACTTGCACCAGCCATGCCGAAGCCACTTCCACTTTCACGGTCGGACAAGCCTCCCCCATCTCGGTGTCCTGTCCGGCTGATCCCAACCTCGCTGCATGTACCGACGAAACCACCATCGCCAACGCTTACAATACCTGGGTGAATGGGTTCAAGGCTTCCGGAGGCTGCCAGGTCACAACCAATATTGCCAACATTCCTCCGTTGGGTGATATCGTCTGTGGAGGTCAACTCTCCTTCACTTTCCGCGCTGAAAATGGCCCGGACAGATGTGCCGACCACGCAGAATGTACCGCTACCTTTACTGTAGGCACCCCCCCCACGTTAACAGTCAACGCTCCTGCATCCGAATCGGTGACCGGCTGTGCCAATGATCCTCTCGTCATTACCGCTTTCAATACCTGGTTGAACCAGTTCAGCCATTCCGGAGGATGCCAAACTACAGCCACTGACCTGTCTGGTTATAAGCTGCCTGACCTCTGTAGCGGCACCATTCATGTAACCTATACTGTCAGTGACCGTTGCGGACAAAGTGCAAGCGCCACTTCCACATTTACCGTAACCCCTGCTGCGCTGACAGTCATTTGCCCCGGGAATTACACTGTTGATGGCTGCAAAACACAAACAGAGATCGATGCAGAATTTTCTGCCTGGCTTGCAGGATTCAGCCACACAGACGGATGTAATGTCACCGCCACCAACCTTTCCGGCCTCACTCCCCCCGATGCCCTGGGGGATACCATCTACGTGGAATACAATATTTCCGATGCCTGTGGTCAGGTAAACCATTGTGCAGCCTCATTTATCACCCCATATTGTGCCCTCCATTTCAGAACGGTCAGCAGCGGCAACTGGAAAACTCACTCGATCTGGGAAACAAGTCCGGACGAAAGTACATGGAACACCACCACCAAAACTCCCGACTACTATAATTCCAAATCGATCAGGGTCATGGATGGCCATGTCGTAACTGTCAGTGATTATATACCGGTAGACCGCACATTTATCAATCCCGGCGGAGCCGTGACCGTTAACGTGGCAGGAGGGGCCCTCCGGAATGTGGTCGAAACAGCCGACGGCCATACTGAGTTTATTATTGAATCCTCTCCTGATCCCACTTCAGGGGGTAACGGCTCAGGCTCTTTGATCGCCCTGGGTGATTTCCTTGGTAAACTGACCTACAACCGCCAGATGCGCCCTGATGATTATCACTATTTCTCATCTCCCGTCGGAGGACTTAAAATCTCCGACTTCTTTGCCCTGAACTCCGGGAAGGTGGATGGCATCTGGAGCTGGAGCGAACCTGCACAGGATTGGAATGACCTGACCTCCTCCTCAGATCCTTTCCAAAGCGGCAAAGGATACAACCTGGGATACCAGGGAGGAGACGGAAAATATGCTTTCCCCGGGTCCGTGGTACGATCCGCCTCTGTTCTGGTCTCATCACCGTTCATCACCGGAGCCACCGCAGGCATTGACCGGCCTGAATATGACAACCTGGAACTCGTCTCGGGCCGCGATTACGGCGCCGGGGGATGGAACCTCCTGGGCAATCCCTTTACCTCAGCCATGAATGCCAACGCATTCATCTCCGCCAATGCAGCATCCTTTGATCCGAACTACCAGGCCATCTACCTCTATGCCGGAGATGAAGGTACAGAAGGGATCTATTATTGGATTGGCGTGGATGGCGGGGACTGGACAGATTCCCAAAACAGCTCCACCAATATCCAGGCAGGCCAGGGATTCTTCGTGCTGGCACGCAACAACGCGGTTTCCTTCACCTTCGACAACTCCATGCAGCTCCACGACACCGACGTGAAACTGAAATCCACCCGGCAGCCTTCCTGGCCAGGGTTGCGCCTGACCGCCCAAAGCGGCGGACAGTCCATGTCCACCCTGGTCATCTTTAATGATGACATGTCTACCGGACTCGATCCCGGATATGATATCGGATTGCTCAGCAGCGGCCGCAATGTGGAAATCTATACCGCCCTGGTCAAAGACAACGGCTTTGAATTTGCCCGTCAGGCCCTCCCCGTAAACGGGTACGAAAAAAACATCATCCCCGTGGGTGTTGACGCCCCCAACGGCGGTACCGTTACCTTCTCCGCTTACATGGTGCCCATCAACAACGGTACCTTCTGGCTCGAAGACCGTACCGCAGGAAGCATCACCGACCTGAGCAGAGAGAACTATACGGTGGCCCTGCCCAAAAACACCCTGGGTACCGGACGGTTCTTTATCCATGCCTCCCCGCTCACTTCCACAGAAAGAGTCATCCTCCGTAATGACCTGACCATCAGAATCTGGACTTCCAACCAGAAGGTCTTTATTGAAGGTGAGGTGAGTGGTAAAGCCAAAGCTTCCGTCTACGACATGCTGGGAAGAAAAATCCATGAAACCCGGCTGGAAGATGTACGGTACAACACCTTTGAATTGCCGTCCGTGGTCAAAGGGGTGTACATGGTTCGTGTCGATGACGGTGGCAGAAGTTCTACCCGGAAAGTGGTCTTTTAGACAGGAACTTTTTCCATTTCTTCATCATCAGCCGGCGTGAGGCGGGTTTGACCAGACTGCGCAGGGCTAACCCTGCCAGATAAACAGGTCTGTATCCCAGCTCAAAGTAAAACCGGCTTACCCAGGGATGGTTTATGACCAGGAACTCTTTACTTAAATACCTGACATCAGAAGATACGGTCTCTGCATTTTGAAGCGGGGATGTGCTGATCACTGTTCCGGTGCACCTGCCATAACGCAAATACCTCCGGCTGTAGCCGGCATGGTCGACATCCTCAGGCAAAGGCCTGCGTTTCCGGGAGAGAAGGTAAAAATCATACATGCCCCTCAATGTGCCCAGGGTTCCCGGCTTTCCCCGGGTATGGTGTATCTCATGGAAAAAATGAAGGAGCTGCTGGTGCTGTAATGAAAGTACACTGGCCCCATGATCCCCTGCCTGCATGCGTTGTCTGAAAGCATCCTGCGGCGGCAAATGACCGGCAAAATCCCCGTGTAAGGGACTCCGGTGAACTTCCACAGGAACCACCTCCCCGGGATGGTAAAACGGGGGAAGATGCCGGTGGTCACCATAATCGCCTTCCGCAGCCCCCGCCATCGCCTTATAACCCAGCCCCCGGAGTACCTCCTGCACCTTTTCTTCATCCTCACCCCTCACAAGCACATCTATATCGGTCATCACCCGCTCCCCGGCATCCTTATACAATCCCTGCAACAGGTATCCCGCCCCCTTCAGAAAAACCGCCGGAATACCAACCTGCTGAAAGGCCTGCGCAACCCTTCTCACCTGTCCCATTATTCCGGCGTTCTTTTCCGCATTGCGGGCATGAGCCTCCCTCAGCAAGGAGGTGATCCCCTCAGGCAACTCATGAAGGACCTGGTGTCTCTCAAAAACCGGATAAAGCGCCGGAAGCAGACTGTGGCTGATGGCGACCTCCAACAATTCCTTTAACGGCATTGAAGCAATCTCCTGTCTGACCAGCTCAGCGATGCCCGGATGATCATCCATCGACAGGCACTTCCCCAGAAAAAGAAAGATATCCGCTTTCTTCATGCAAACCGATTCTTATGCAAATATAACCTCCAAAAGGGTTATTTTTGAATCAATCTTATTCTTGTCAGGAAATGCCTCACCACTTGCAGCCGCCCTTCTATTCCCTTCCGGGGGTCACCATCCGGGTGGTGGACCATTGCCGCGAGGTAACCTCGCCGTTTTTCGTCAACGGCAAATGGCGGATCCATCCCGATGAATTTGAAATGAAGGTCGACGATGTCGCCTCTTTCTATGCGGCACGAGGCACTGAACTGGAGATATGCCCGGCACCCGGAGCCGACCCTGACAAGATTAATCTCTACCTCTTTGGCGACGTACTGGCAGCTTTGCTTCACCAACGAAAAATCATCAATTTCCACGCCAGCAGCTTCATCCATAAGGAAAGGGGCATCATGGTCCTGGGTGAAACAGGCGCCGGAAAGTCTTCCATGGCCGCCTCTTTTTGTCTTGATGGCGCACGTTTCCTCTCCGACGACCTCACACCGGTCGTCTTCGACGACGACTTCCCCCTTATCTGGCCGGTCTATAAAACCATCAAACTCCGTGAGGAGACCCTCAGACAGTTGAAAATCGACCGGCGGAAAACCCGCCGGAAAGACCCTCTCAGCGGCAAGTCCTTCTTTCCGGTGGAACACGCCGGAGTCAACACCTGGCCTCTGCAATGTATTCTTCTTCTGGAAAAGGGAGAGGTCACCCAACCCGGTATCTCCCTGCCCGGGCCCGTGGAGGCCTTTTCCCTGCTGCGGAGCCAGGTCTGCTCCTGGGAAATGCTCCGTGGCATGCCCGATACCGAAGAGGAATACCTGCACCAACTCATTGACATCATCAGCCATGTGAAAGTCATCAGGGTCGTGAGACCTGATCTTATCCCCGTTTCTGCCTTGCATGCCGAAATTGAAACCTTCCTGAAGATATGAGAGATTTGTTGGAAAAAGGCAGGAAATTTTTGGCTCTTCCGGGGCATATCCGATGGCTGACCGCAGAGGCTTGCCTTGAATTGACCATAGGCGGACTCTTACTTCGACTGCTCTCTTTCAAGAGGATTACACGAATTTATGCAAACCCGGAAGCAGACCAATCCCCGCACAATGCCCCCCTGCCCGGGGAGGTCAAATCAGCGCTCCGGTATGCCGGCCACCTCCTCCCCTGGAAAAACAGATGTCTGGTCCGCGCCCTGGCTGCCCGTAGAATGCTCGCACGACGCAAATTTCCCTCCACCCTTACGCTGGGGGTCCTCCGCCCCGGAAACCACAAAACCTCGGCACACGCCTGGCTCACCGCCGCAAACGTGGAAGTGGTCGGAAAAAACGGGGAATGGAAAGAACTTTTTACCTTTTAACACCATTTTCCGGCAGCAATCCCGTTATAATGACTAATTTTGTATGGTGGTATAAGGGAATCACAGACTGTTTATATTTAGCCTCTGAATAAGTTTTATATGTTGAAGCACAACAAGAAAGAAGTGTGGGTAAAACCTGAAGTCCAGGCGATGAACATCAGCCGGGACACATTCGGGGGTACCGGAATGGGTGCTGAAAAGGCAGGCAAAGGCGGCCCTCCCAAGAAAAAAGGGAGCCGTGTGGTCTGACCTATCATGACGGCCTTCCTGCAGGCCATTCCATCTTCTCAAGGCGCCGTAATCATTCCCCTTCTTTTTCGTAACTTGCCCCCTTCTTCCTGATATTTCTAATTATCCGGACTTATGATCCTGGGGGCTCTCTCTTTTTCATTCGAATCAGAAACAGGCGTTGCGGCCCAACGCCTGCAGAAAGCCATTGAAGATCATTGGTACAACGATAAAAGTGGAAACGATAGAGCGCCTGCACCTCATTCCATCTGCCATCCCCCTGAAAACAGGAAGATCTGTTTTCACCCGGTCACCGCCAGAGGTTTTACGGGGGGCTTTTTTATGCATCCCCGGTTGCCCTACACTCCCGGGGACTGCAGTGACACTTCCGCGAAGGGCGATATCCTCGTCCTTCTCTCCGGAAACATTTACAACCCCGCAGAACTCCTCTCCGATTGTAATCCTGGCAACAATCCGGTGAACGGAAAAATTATCACAGAAAGCACACCACGGCCTCAGCCAGGAATTACCGGGGTACCCGACTCCTTACCCGCCCTGATCGCGGGGGCATTCCTGGCGGAAGGTCCTTCTTTCGTTAACCGCCTCAACGGGGATTTCGCCCTTTTCATCTTCCTCCCCAACCAGAGGGAAGCCTACCTCTTCCGTGACCACGTGGGGATACAACCCCTGGGCTGGCATTACGCCCACCACACCCTGTCCTTCTCCTCCGACATGTTGGCGCTCTGCAGGGCCATCGAACCGTCGGGACAGCCGAACCCCGACTATCTGCTCAGCTATTTCAAATACACCGATTTACGCACCACACCCTATCGCGGTGTTCAAAAACTACTCCCCGGCCATTATCTCCATTTTACCCCGGAGGGACCCCGGGTGGTGCGCTACTGGACTCCGGAAACCATCCAGCCAGATCCATCGTTTACCAGAGAAAACCTTCTGTCCGACCTCCACACGCTGGTCCGCGATGCCGTGGCCATCCGCTGTGACCGGCGCTTCACCGCCGCAGCCCACGTCAGCAGCGGTATCGACTCGGGCGTGGTGGCCGCCCTGGCACGCCCCTGCTACGCCCACCAGAACCCCTTCCACGGCTTTTCCTGGTCGCCCGAAAACAGTAATTATTCCTCCCTAAAATTCGACGAAAGGGAAATCATCACCCGCTTCTGCACAAGTGCGGGGATCGACCCGGTATTCAACGCAATGGACCTTCCCGCCTTCCTGAAACGCATCGACCGCTTTTACTTTAACCAGGGCTACTTTAACGAGGAGCAGATCCTGGAACAGGCCGCACGTCACCAGGTCAACCTGCTCTTCAGCGGCTGGGGTGGCGACGAGTTCATCAGCACCGGGGACCGCGGCATCGACAGTGACCTCCTCTTCCGTGGCCACTGGAGATTGTTTTTCCGCCGGAATCCCCTCTTCCCGCTGAAAAGCTTCCTGCGCGACCAGCTCAGCTACATTATCCTCCCCGCCCTGGGAATCATCGAAAGGGGAACCTCCCGGGGCTTCCGCGACGAGGCCCGCTACCTGAGAAAACCATGGAAAAAGAGTGCCCCCCATGCCCTGCGCAATTATTACTTTTACACCTCACGGCGACAACTCCACCTCCGCCTGCTCCGACATGGCTTTCTCCAGGAAAGGACAGAGAGCTGGGCCATCAACGGCTTCCGCCACGGCGTGGAATACCGCTACCCCCTCCTCGACCGGCGCATCATCGAAACCATGCTGAAAGTCCCCTCGGAACTGCTGGCGCAGTTCTCCTCCTTCCGGCCCCTGCTGCGGGAGATCACCCCTCCCCTTCTGCCCGAAGAGATCCGGTGGCACTGGGATAAACACGATCCCGCCGCCATGGCCCTCGACCGGAGTCTCTTCAGGGAGGCAGCACTTCACCTGATGAAGGAAGCCCCTGCCTGGAAATGCAACCCGGCACTTAAATACTTCGACTTCAAACTTCTGGAACGTGACATCGCCCTTTGCCGCGCTAAGCCCGACCACCCCCGCTTCCGCCACGACACGTCAAAACCCGGATTTGACATCCTGGCACGCACCCTGGTCTACATGAAGGCCATCCACGCATTTTCCCGGGACTATGGCTCACCGGAATTCCGGCAGGATCATTAAATTTGTCAGATCATGGCGCTCCCACCGACTATCCCACCACAGGCAGCACCCCCCGACGAACAGGAGGTATGCGTGGCCTGTGGCTTCTGCTGCGACGGCACCCTCTTTCTCCATGCCTGCCTGCAACCCGGGGAGAGAGGCCACCTTCCGGAGAAAATCGAGGAAAACAGCTACGCCGAAAACGGCGAGGAGTTCTTCCGCCTCCCCTGCCTGTACTTCCACGAAAAATGCACCATCTACGACCGGCCACGGGCCGACGTGTGCGGATCGTTCCGCTGCGAACTGCTCCACACCATGGAAAAGGGGGAAATCTCCAAAACGGAAGCCCTCGCCCTGGTGGACCGGGCCCACACCATGCGCCGGGAACTCCTCCATGAATACTGCCGCATGACCGGGTGCAACGGCACCCCCAACCTGCGGCAGGTACTCCCCGACCTGGGAAAATGGAGGAAAAACCTGACCGATGACGATCCCCGGACCATAACAACCGACCTCCTGATGGCCCGTATCAATATCCTCGAAGCTCTGCTCATTAAACATTTCCACCCGGCCTCGGAATTTCAAAACATGATGGTAAATTCGCAGAATCATCTTAAAGCTTAACAATGACGAAATATCTCCGCAACAGCAAAACGATATCGGGAAGGCTGCATGACGAACTGGTCATGATGGACATCTCCCTGGGGAAGTACTTTTCGCTGAACGCCACGGCTACTGCCATATGGGAACTGCTCGAGAATCCCATGACCCGCGAGGAGGTCTGCTTCGCCCTCATGGAAAGATACGAAGTCGGCCCCCGGCAGTGCGCCCGGGAAGTGGGGGAACACCTCCGCGAAATGGCCAACATCGGACTGATCCTGACGGTGGAAGAGGAGGACTGATGGTCCGGGAAAAGGAGGATACCCGCTTTCCGGAGCAACTGGCACTGGTCGCCCGCACCCTCAGGCTGATGCTCCGCCACCACCCGTGGAAACTGGCGTTGATCCTGGGCCTCACCCTGACACTCGGCCTCTCGGGGGGATTTTCCATCCTCCTGCTCATCCCCCTGCTCCAGCTCCTCAACGTGGAAAGCGGCGGTCACGCCGACGGCTACGCCGCCTGGCTGCAACACCTGGCGGAACACACCGGCACGGAACTGACCATCGGCCACATCCTTTTGCTCTTCATCCTCATCCTGGCGGTCAATGCCTTGCTCCGCTTCCGGAAATCAATCACCGAGGCAAGATACCAGCAAACATTTATAAGCGACTATAGGCGACTGCTCTTTGGTAAGGTCCTCCGCGCCCAGTGGAACGCCCTCCACGCCAGAAGCAAAACCAACCACATCCAGGTCCTCACCGTCGAAGTCCCCAACCTGGCCGAATATATCTTCTATCTCCTGCGCCTCCTCACCTCCCTGGTCGTCACCCTGGCCTACATCGCCTATGCCCTGGCCCTCTCCCCCCTCTACACCCTCCTTATCCTGGCCATCGGAGGCCTCCTCTTCTTCCTCCTCCGGAAATTCCTGGCCAAAGCCTTCCGCCTCGGCGAAGGATACGTCAACTCCTACAACCACCTCCTCAAATATGTCGACGACTTCTGGCAAACGATAAAAATCGCCAAAGTCCACAGCTCCGAGGATTTCTACTCCCGGAAATTCGACGAGGCCAGCTCCTCGCTCCTCGACCTGGAATTCAGGATGCAAAAGAACTATGCCCTTCCCCGGATGATCTACACCATCGCCGGCATCGCCGTCCTGGCCCTGGTGATCTATCTGGGCTTTCACCTGGGACAAATCCCCCTGGCCTCCCTCTTCGTCCTCATCCTCCTTTTCTCAAAGATCTTTCCTCAATTCACGGGCCTTAACACTGACATCAACATGATCATCTCCAACCTCCCCTCGGTGAGGATGGTGTTTCAGCTCGACGATGCATTCCCGGAAACGGAAACGCTCACCCCCCCTTCCGACACCTCCTTCTCCTTTTCGCGCGAAATCGCCCTCGAGGGCATCACCTTTGGCTACGACGGCGCAGAACCGCTGTTCCGGGAGTTCTCCGCCGTTATTCCCTGCCGGAAGATCACCGGCATCATGGGGGAATCGGGTCTGGGCAAGACCACCCTTATCGACCTGATTGCCGGACTGCAGCGGCCACAGCGAGGAGTCATCTCCATCGACGGAAAGGCCTTAGACGACGATTGGATGCCTTCCTGGAAAAACAGCATCGGCTACCTTCCCCAGGACTCCTTTTTCATTGATGGCACCTTCCGCGAAAACCTGGTATGGGACACCGCGGAACCCCCTTCCGACCAGGAGATCATGGAGCTTCTCCGACAGGTTAACGCCGATCATCTCATCCACAGGTTTTCCGACGGTCTCGATTCCACGGTGGTGAATTTTCCCTATACCTTCTCGGGAGGGGAACGCCAGAAACTGGCGCTGGCCCGCGTCCTCCTCCGGAAACCACGCCTTCTCCTGCTCGACGAGGCCACCTCTTCACTCGACAGCGACAACGAACAGCAAATCATGGAGGTCGTCTCCCAACTCAAGACCAGGGTCACCATCCTCTTCGTCACCCACCGCACCTCCCTCCTCCCCTGGTTCGACCAAATCATCCGCCTTTAACAGGTGATAACCTGACCCAAAAACAATCCCGTTCCCGTGCTGTAAAAACCCTCAACCCACAGCATGACAGGACGGCCAGGGAGAGTGTATCGATCAATGAGCCGTTTACTACTTGTAATTGGCTCATAATTTTGTTATATTTGAGCCGGAAAAAGAAAACAGCGGCTCATGCTTCCGTACAACTGGCAACAAAAGGGGTGGCCTCATTTTACCTGGGATGAAGGGAATATCGAAGAGGAGCTTTACCGGTTTCTGGATAAAGCCGGCAGGGTATCGGGAATGTACGCCGCGTTCCCCCCGGATGTCCGGCAAGAGGCACTGATCGGATTAGTGGTATCAGAAGCCATGAAGACTTCTTCCATTGAGGGCGAATTCCTCAGCCGGGAAGATGTTATCTCTTCTGTGAGGAAAAATCTCGGAATACTTCCCCTGACAGAAACAAAAGATAAAAGGGTACAGGGCATCAGTACCTTAATGTTGGATGTCAGGAATACTTTTAAAGATCCTCTTAGTGAAGAAACGCTCTTAAAATGGCATTCATTATTGTTCACTCATCTGAAGAGTGATGAAACTGGTCACTGGAGAAGTCATCCCGAACCCATGCAGGTGATTTCCGGAGCCTTCGGCAATATCAAGGTTCATTTTGAGGCGCCACCCTCCTCTGCTGTTCCCGCGGAAATGTGTCAATTTATAAAATGGTTCAACGACACGGCTCCGGGTGCAAAAAGCGAAATCAATAAAGCACCCGTGCGGTCGGCCGTGGCCCATCTCTATTTTGAATCCATCCATCCTTTTTCCGACGGAAACGGAAGAATCGGCAGGGCCATTGCCGAGAAAGCCCTTTCCCAGGGTCTGGACCGGCCCGTGCTGCTCAGCTTATCAAAAGCCATCGACCGTGACAAGAAAAGTTATTACAGTGCCTTGGAAATAGCACAACATTCACTGGAACTGACCCCGTGGATACACTATTTCACAAAGACCATCCTGGCCGCCCAAACAGACGCCGAATACGAAATTGATTTCACCCTTCAGAAAGTGAGATTCTTCGATCTTTTCCGAAACAGGTTGAATAATCGCCAGATGAAAGCGGTCAGCAGGTTGTGGGAAGAAGGGCCAGGCGGCTTTCAGGGAGGAATGAATGCCCGGAAATATAAAGGCCTTTGCGGCGTTTCAAAAGCCACTGCTACCCGCGATCTGCAATACCTTGCGGAAATAGAAGCCCTCGCCGTAACCGGAAAAGGCCGGAATACCAGTTACCACCTCGCCCTGTAAAACAATCTAAAGAAGAATAAGGTGGACATGCCTCAACCTGCTCACGAAAGCATCAAAGCCAAAGCCAGGGAATTGGGATTCCTGGATTGCGCCGTGGTGCCACCCGGAATCCTGGCGGAAGAGAAAACCTGCCTGACCCGCTGGACCGAGGAGGGGATGCACGGCACCATGGACTACATGGCGCGCAACATGGATAAACGCCTCGACCCCCGCCTCCTGGTGGAAGGCGCCCGCACCCTGATCATCGTCCTCCACAATTACTACTCCCCTGAGCAGCCCGCCGACTCTGAAGCACCCGTTATCTCCCGCTATGCCCGCGGAAAAGATTACCACCAGGTCATTAAGAAGAAACTCGGGGAACTCCTCCGGTTTATCCAGACGGAAATCATCCCCTGCCATGGCAGAGCCTTCACCGACTCGGCCCCCATTCTCGAAAGGGCCTGGGCACGCAGGGCCGGACTGGGATGGATCGGCAAGAACAGCATGCTCATCTCCCCGCAACACGGCAGCTACTTCTTCATCGGGGAGCTGATCATCGACGCCGAAATACCAACGGATCAGACAGTCCGCCCCCAGGCAAGACCGGTCAATCCGCCCGGCCAAATGATTCCCGGGGCATCCCCGGACCCGGCCAGTTTTTCCGGCATTTCCCCGGAGGATCCGGCACAGGATCCGGCACAGGATCCGGCCGGAATTCCAGCCAGCGTTTCCGGAAACAGCTCAGGAAATATTTCTGCGGGCATTAAGGCTGTCATCCCCTCTGGCGCTGATGTCCGGAATAGTTCCGGAGAAGAGCGTAATCAGTTGCCCCCGGACCAAATGGCGTCCCTGAATAATCTGCGGGATAACGCTGACTTCATGACGACGGAACAACTCAACGCTCAGGATCCCCTCCCGCCAGCTACCGACCGCTGCGGCACCTGCACCCGCTGCATCGACGCCTGCCCGACCCGTGCCATCATCATCCCACGCATCATCGACGCCCGCCGCTGCATCTCCTACCAGACCATCGAACTTCGCGGCGACCAAAACCCCGCACTCACCCCCCTCTTCCAAAACCGCCTCTTCGGATGCGACATCTGCCAGGAAGTCTGCCCCTGGAACCGCAAAGCCACCCCCCACCACGAACCGGACTACCAACCCCTGCCCGGACTCCTCCAACTCACCCGCCACGACTGGGACCAAATGACCGAAGAACAATTCAACGACCGGTTCAGGGAATCCCCCCTGCGCAGAACAGGATACGCCGGCATCAGAAGAACCCTCAACAATCTTCAATGATCGTAGTGACCTTTTACAGTTAGGACAAACACCGTCACGATCTTCTCATCTACCATGTATATGATTCTGTTCTTTTTATCAATGCGTCTTGACCAAAGCTCAGACAATCCGTACTTCAATTTTTCAGGTTTCCCAATCCCAGCATAGGGAGTATTTGATAACTCGCGGAAGATTCGTTCGATTTTCCGAATGGCATTTGCGTTACCTGATTTCTGCCAGATTAACAAATGCCTTCTGGCTTGGTCAGTAATTGCTATTGAATATTTTCCCACAAATGATCAGGATCAATATATGTAACTTTACCTTCATTGACCTCCTCAATAGCAGTTTCTATTTCACGATATAATGCAGTATCGGAATGCAGTTGTTTAAGAGAATTAGATTCAGTGACTTTTTCTCCTGCCTCTTGCAGTACCTCAATACTTTTTAAGTATAAAAGATAAGCTTTGTATTCTGCCGGGGTCATTTTTACGGTTATCATAGCAACGTGTTTATGATACTCAGGTATTTGTGACAAGAACAAATATAACGAAAAATTCCACTTATTTTTGGGATCATGTCAGAAGTGAAGCGATATTCATTTTCGGGGGAAATGTACCGGGATCACGACAAGTTGGTCTATGTCGACTTCCCCTTTGATGCGGCCACAGAATTCGGAACGCCCGGAAAAATCAAAATCAAAGCCTGGATCGATGGCCAGTTTGTCAGAAAAAGTCTGGTAGCTAAAGGCAACGGAATTCACCGTCTGGCGGTGACCATGGATGTCCGCATGGCCATCGGCAAAGACGATGGCGACACCGTTTCCGTGGAACTGGAAGCCGACACCGATCCACGTATCGTCGCCCTCCCCGAAGAACTGGAATGGCTCCTCGACAATGAGCCCGACATCAAAGCCCTCTTCCTCAAACAGGCCTACTCCACCCAACTCTACTTCACCAAATGGATCATGGAAGCCAAAGACCCCGATACCCGCGTTGCCCGCATCAATCACCTCTTCTTCCGCCTGCGCCACCATTAAGCTGCTCTTCCTCCTTCTGCCGGCTACGGGTGGTCAGAGCCAGATTCTTTGCATTTTACGATTTTTTGTTGTAAATTGAAAGGTTATAACCTTTCAATCAAAACCCGATGACAACAAGAAAGCAACTGGCCACCGGCCTGGGTGGCGTCAGGGGATCGGACTACGATCCAGTCAACCATCTCTTCTATTTCGTGGAAGTCAACACCGGCCAGATTTCGGTCCTCGACCTGATCTGCCGGCTCGAGTCGGCCCTGCCCTTGCGCACCGTCACCATGGGCCTTGACAAGAGCCTCGACCTGGTCTCAGGCATCGTCAGTAACGGCGGCGATATCCGCTGGGACCATGCCATCGGCGGTCAACTGAAGCTGCGACCCCAGGGACCGGCCAACTTCTCCCTGCCCTGCAAGGCCAACTTCAACCTCGTCGACCATGCCGGAGTACAACAATTCGACTATATCCCCAACCCCAACGGAGATATCGCCAACGCCCTGCTCACCCCCGGCACGCTCTTCTGCGTGGTCAACACCAACAGGGTGGGCACGAACAACTGGAATTATGCCAAAATCAGAATCGACGCCATTACCGCCACCACCCTTCAACTGAGCTGGGTCACTTACCTGGTCTACCCCAGGCACCGCGTCATCGGCACGGGGTACACCAACCCCATGGACATTAAACTGGCCCCCGAAGGAGGATGGGCCTATGTCATCGACATCCCCGGAAACCTCTTTAGAGTCAACCTGGCCCACGCTAACAGGGCCGACGCCACCCTCGTGGCTTCAGGACTCGACAAACCCCACCAGATCTTCCTGGATGCACCGCACGGACAGGCATACATCGGAGCGGCCGTTCCCTCCGGAACCAACCAAACCCTCTTCCGCGTCGACCTCTCCAGTGGCGTCAAAACACCCCTCTTCACCGGCCTGCCACCCCACTGGGGACTCCTGCTCACCAGCGACCTCCATTATGCCTATACCGTCGAGGAAATCCCCGGTAACCACAAACTGCTGCGCCTGAACCTGACCGACGGCAAACGGGAGGTGGTCACCGACGGGCTCATCGAAGCCCACTACCTCGAATGGGCCGACGACACCCAAAGCCGTATCCTCCTCACCGAAGGAGATCCGGCCAACCGCGTTACCATCATCGACCTCTCTGCCAGTCCGGTCACCAAAGAGGTCCTCCTCACAGGGGTTCCCACCTGGCCCTTCACGCTGGTCCGCACCCGCCCCGAGGAGGTCATCGTCTGTAGCCAGGCCGAAATCAACCTTTACACCCTCACCGGCTACAACGCCATGGCTCCGCTCTTCCTGGGCATCGGCCTGATCCCCATCACCAGCATCGTCAACGCCCTTCCGGCCAACCACGCCACCGACGGCTACGCAACCACCGCCCCGGGCTACCTTCTCAATGTGAAAGACGCCCCCTTCGGTGGATCCCTCGCCCTGATGATCAACCACAACGCTGCCCTGGCCGCAGGGGCCAAATACTACAAGGTCTTCGTCAACCAGGTGACACCTGCCGCCACAACCCCCCTGGAACCCCTCCACCAGTTCAGCGACTACCTCTGGGATGCAGCCACCAACACCTTTAAACTGCAAACGATTAAACCCGATGCCGCAGGATTCTACCCCGTCAGGGAACCCGGCCAGCTCTGGTACAATCCCCACCTGGGTTATCTGCTCAACTCGGCCATCCTGGCCAATGGCCTCTGTAATATCAATATCAGGATTTATAATGCCCGGAGGCGGGAGATCCCCGTGGCCAGGTACCACAGCCGGCTGGTGCGCATCGACAATCAATGGCCCGAAGCCCGCATCGAAGCCATCCTCCACGACGGCCTCGTCGTCCCCGTATGCCAGATCGTCAACAGCGGCACCGACCAGTTCACCTTCCGCATCGCAGCCACCGACCCCGAAGGCCACCTCCTGAGCTGGAGCCTCTGGGCCGACTGGGGCGACAACAAATCGGCAGCAATAGCCTCCGACGACTACAGCCACCATATCACACCCACGCGCCGCTGGTACGGACTGCCCGCGGGCTCACCCCCGGTACCTGCACCCGCCTGGCACGCTACCGTCCCCGGCGACCCGACCTCCACCCGCTGCGCCCACACCTTCTACCTCGGCGTCTGGGACAGAGTCACCAACGGCTATGGACATCTCCACTACCAGACCTACCACAAGTCTATCACCCTCTGGCTCTGACGGATTCAATCATAAAAACGGTTGGGGAAGATATTCACGGCCAGGAAGCCGAAAAGCCCCGTGATCAGCACGATGACCAGGTCCAACCCATGCCGGCGCATAAGTTGACTTTTCTTCTTCTCCTCCGGAAAGGCTGAGGATCCTCTGGCTTCCTGCGTGGCGCCGGTAACCGGCACCGGGGTGCCCTTTTCCATGGCATCCTCTCCCCAGTGCTTCCGGACGGATTCAGTATCTCCTTGCCCTGACCCGTTCATAATGCCAGATAGCTTTCCCCCGCTGTCCTGAACGGAGATGCCATTCCCCGGCATCCTGTGCCGCCACCTGATGATCAGAAGATGGACCACCACCAACAGCAGACTGGCCCAGATCCACCGCCCTACCGGATGCGTCGTCATCCTGAAGCCAATGAAATTGGAATTCTCACTCACCAGCGTCAGCTCTCCCGGAACCAACCAGCTGAAAGCCTTTCCCTCGGGCCGCTCCGCCCTCACAGGCCAGTTCTCACTGTACTCTTTCAACTTCTGGAATTCCTTGTCCAGTACCACCACCCGGGTGAAACCTTCCCCCGAAAAGATGACATGGTAATGGAAAAGGTCACCATAGATCTTCAGCTCCTCCTCGGCCGGGTGAAAGGCCCCCACCGGAAGCTTCTGAAGCTGATAATCGTCCTGCGTCAGAATCCAGATCTCGCCCCCCTTATCAATCAGATAGGCATAAAAAAGCTTGTCGCGGAAGTCGACACAGGCGATATGCTCGAACTGTAACCCTTCCGGAAGCGTGGCCTGCACGACATAGGGCTGGCCTTTGACCATCTTGACATGAAAGAGCTTTTCCTCCGCATCGGTCACCAGGTAACCCTCGTCACACGACTTCCGCGTGGTGGGCAGCCCGGCTATCCGGGTGGCCGGAAATACAAATCCATTGTGATAAAGGGCTGCTGAGAACAAACGGCTCTTCTCCTCGTCTACCTGGTTCTCTTTGGCCTTGACGAATTCCATCCGCCAGGTGATCCGGAAGAAATCATCGGGCAACTCCAGGTTGGCCCGGCCCGACTGCGACTCCAGCAGGGGATAAAGCCCCGGTTCAGGCGTGTAGCGATCAGTGGGCGTATAACGGAAGAAGGAACGGGTCATGTTGACCTCACGGGCATCAATGGCTATCCCCTTGATGGTGTCGTACATGGTCCCCGACAACATCAACTGCCGCATATACAACAAGGGGAGCTTCTCCTCATACTCCTCCCGCGTGTACTGGTTGCCCCGCGTGTCTTCCCTGACCATGGGCTCCCCGCTCCGCTGAATCATGAAATCATCATCCACACAACTGTACATGATAAAGGGCGTTCTCACGGGCTGCTCAAACAACATCCAGTAGAACTGCGGTAAAATGACGGCACCTGCGACGATCGCCACCAGTACCAGAATAGCTCGGCTTAAACGGACTGTCATCACATCTCTCCTTTCCTGAAACGGTAACCTGAAAATAATAAGGCAATGCTGAGCAACAGGGTGATCAGCAACAGGGGCAACAAGGCCGGAGCATAGCCCCCGGCCACACTGCTCTTCAGGAAAAGGGGCACAAAAGCGGCAGCCACCAGGAAGTAGAGGATCCTGTAGAGCCATACCGGCTCCAGTATCACCAGGGCACCCAGACTATAAGCCGCCAGTCCCGCCAGAAACCAGGGCGTCACCGACACAACCATCGCCCCGATGATCTCCCCCGGAAACCAGAAAACCGACAATCCCAGCATCACCCCCAGAATGAGCAGGTAAGAAGCCATAAGCAGCAGAACCCCGAAGAGCATCATCACCAGCAGACTTCGATTCTCCTCCACCGGAAGATGAAAAGTGAGCTTGATCCGCTTGCTTACCGTCTCCGGAAAATACTGGGCTACCGCCAATAGCACCCCTCCCACCAGGGGCAGGAACTTCAGAACCTTGAACCAGAGATACCCCTGGAACAAAACACTGTACCAGTAATTCTTGGCACCGCTGAAAGTGAAGTCATGCCGCACCTTGATAAACAGATAGCCCACCGCCAGCAGGCCCAGGAGCGTGAAGAGCAGCCAAAACCACCGCACCTTGATCCACTCCTTGAAAATCATTGATTTGATCATATTATTTGTTTTGTTTTTTTCATTCCAGATTCCTGATTCCCGCATTCCAGACTCCAGATTCCTGATTCCAGCATTCCAGCATTCCAGACTCAAGACTCAAGACTCAAGACTCAAGACTTTTCAGTATTTGCCCGTCAGGCCAATGAAGGCATCTTCCAGGTTCATCTCCTGCCTGCGGAAATTCTTCACGGCAATGCCCTGTTCATGCAGGAAGCCGCGGATCTTCTCCTCGGTCTCGTAAGTGTAGAGCTCCACCTTGTCCCTGACCCGCTCCAGGTTGGCAATACAGCCGTTGTACGGGATTTCAGCCTTTTCATTTTCCAGCTCAAAACAGAACTGTTTGAACTCCCGCATGAACTCCGCCACCGGCCGCTGTGTCAGAACCCGGTTGTAGTCCATGATCAGCACATCATCGATCAGCCGTTCCATATCCTGGACGATGTGGGAAGTGGTGAAGATGGTTTTGTTCTTCGACTTGGCATACTCCCGGAGATAATCGATGAAGAGGCGCCGGTAGCCCGGATCCAGTCCCATCGAGAAGTCATCGAGAATAAGCAGGTCGGGATCCTGCGCCAGAATAAGCCCCAGGGCCACCTGCGACCGCTGCCCGCACGACATCGACGAAATCTTCTGGTGGGGCGTCACCTTCAGCTTCGACATCAGCTCCCAGTATGGTTCCCTGTTCCACTTCGGATAAAAGCCCGAATAGAACTTCTCGATCTGGTGTATGTCCATGAAGGCATACTGGATATGCCCCTCGATGAGAAAGCCCGTCCGCGCCTTGGTGGCCGGTGAGAGAAGCTGAGAATCTTCACCGTATATCAGACACCTCCCGCTCCGGGGCTGCAGAAACCCGTTGAGAATATTGATGGTTGTGGTCTTCCCTGAACCGTTCTTCCCCAGCAACCCCAGGATGGTCCCCTCGGGCACGTGAAAGTTGAGGTTCTCGTATACCATCTTCTTCCCGTAATAATGGGTCAGATGGATGCATTCAATGACGTTGTTCATGCTCGGTCAGATCTGTGCGTTTTTATTTATTTTTAATTACTTATAATCACTTGTTACCTTGTTGATCCACTTAAATCCGAATATTAGAGCCGCATGTAAACGACTATAATCACCTGTAAATGGTTCCAACCTCCTTCAACCCGTTACAACCGGATCAGTATCAGGGGCCTCCCATGATCACGCCCGTAATCGGAAGTATACCATGATCCTGCCCGTAATCGGAAGCATACCATGATCCTGCCTGGGACCGGTTCACAACCCCAACTACAACTTTGAACGTGTGCGCGGCCACGGGTAACCAGTACGACCACGGACACAGTTATGACCATAACCACACCCACAACCAGTGGCACGAACACAACCACAACCACAACCAGAGGCACGAACACGTGTAACCAGTACGACCATGGCCACGGTCAGAAGTTGATCCCTGCACTCACCTGTACCCGCTGCCGGCTGGTCCCCCCGTGAAAGTCAGCCCCCGTCAGCCGGTAGCCCGCTTCCACAAAAACCTGAAACGGGGCCTTCACTCCCCTGATCTCCCGGCCATAATCGAGCTGGAGGCCCCCCTCCCACCTTCCTTCCGTGAGATACCCGAAATCATGTTCCACAAAGGGCACCAATACCTCTCCCCTGAGGGTCTCCTCCTCCACGATCTCCAGACTTTTGGAGGGCGCCCCGCGGTAACTGCCGCTCACGGCTGCCACCAGCTCATTCCGGCCCGACAGGAAACCCTTCTCCAGGGTGGCTCCCAGAAGAAAACTCTTGATCTCCTGACGGTTAAACTCCGGAACGAAGTAGTAGGTCGTCTCTTCGGCCCCATATTCTGCCGAAAGGGTCACCCCATGGCGGAGATGGTGCCGGTCGCGCAGGGCATACCACCCGTAATCAGCGCCCACCACCCACGATTCATGCCAGTAAAGGGTGTACTTGGCCGCCGTCGACCACTGCCACGATATCTCCTCCAGCTTCGGCTCCACCACGGGTTCATCGCCGTAGCTCTTCTCCTGCCGGAAATGGAGCTTTAGCCGGCGGATCCCCTCCCTTTCCGGATGAAAAAGAAAAAGCGAAGAAGCCTCCGTTGTATATCCGTCCAAACGCACGACCTGCAGAGGATAGGCATCGCCCCGCTTGATGCTCGTGATATTCCTGCTGAAATTCAACGCGGTGAGGTTGCTGACCCCACTCCCGTTGTAATTGCCCTGGAGACCTCCCCCAAACACCAGAGACCCCGTATAGCGGCTGTCATCCTCCATGGTAACGGAGTAGGCGCCCAGCCCGCGAAAATAAAAGAGGTCAAACTTGTTGCCGGTGACCGAGGTAAAGGAGATCTCCTCCTTGCCAGTTTTAAAATCGAGATGCCCCCCCAGCTTCCAGTTGTGAAGGTTCCAGATGATCCCGGGGGAGATCGCGAAGTCGGTCAGGTTGTTCTCGGGTCGCGGATCTTTTCGCTTGGCTCCCACCCCGGCCCGGTATTTCACATCGATGCCGATGGCCAGGTGCCGGCCCACCGGGCGCGATGCTTTGCCCTCCATCTCAAAAAACTCACGGTTGTAATCGCCACCTACCGAGTCACCCACGGAATAGGGATTACCATCATAAGGATCCATCACGTCGACCCAGCGAACCCCCTGGCTTATTTCATTGTAATAGCTGAACTGACCATAAAACCGCCATTGCTCCAATGCCGACCAGCCACTGGTGTAAAAACCGTAACGGTCCACCGTTTCAGGCTGTCGGAACAGCCGGTAGTCACCCGAGAGATGGTCATAGCCCACCCAGGCCCGGGCCACGCGATCGCGACAGTCGGTGCATATCAGGGAGGCGGCATTGGCCGATCCCGACCACGGGCATCCCAGCAACATGATCTTCTCCGTGGATAGGGAAGTGCACTCCGCCCCCACACTGTCGCGTTCAGTCCCCGACCCGGCACAGGTCACTTTTCCACCTGCGACAAGTAAGAACAACACAAATCCTATTTTCCGAATTAAAACCACATCCAATAATCTTAAGTCCTAAGTCTTGAATCTTAAGTGATCAGCTCTAGCCTATTTGATCACTCCCGGCGCAGGATCCTGGTCGGTCAGAAAATCCTCCGTCGAGTTGTTGGTATCCTTATAAACCACCCTGCCGTCGACCGTCTTCAGGATCTTCCGCCTGATGGAGACCTTTTCCGATGATCCCCGGTGCTGGATATACCCGATATCAATCATGGACGGCAGCCGCTTATATACCCCGCGGTCGTCGAGCCGGGCATTCTCCACCCCATCGATCACCCACCCCCAGGGAACCATAAAACAGCGGAAGGTCCCTCCCGGCTGCACCATATAATTGTCGGGGTCGGTAAAGATATCTTCCAGTTCCCCCTCCGGAAGCCTGAACAGAATGGTCACCTGTCCGCGCACATCAAAAACCATGGCCGTCGATTTTGTGATCATTTGCATCAGGATGTTGGGCACCCCCGGAACGTCGACATACATCCCGTCCTCCACATAAAACTCCCAGGCGGCATGAGAGAGGTCGATGGAATTGGGATTACCGTTGGGATCATCCCGATGGTTCAGTCCCGAAAGGGCTACCACAAAGGAGGTCCCGGGAGCAATAGGATGTTCTGTACCCGATCCGGGAACGATAGCCACGAAACTCCAGAGCGGGATCCGGTCCATCAGCGACCCGTCGGGATTCACCCAGGGGGTCGGCTGGTAAGTCGTGGTGGAGTGAACCACCCCGATACACAGCCCATCGGAATAAAGGACCTTGTCGGAGTTGTTGTAGATCTCGATGAACTTGTCGGCCCCGTAAGCTTTTCCTTCCGGAGTCTTGGACCCTGACGTATAGAGCTCCTTGATGACGAATCCCTCGTTTTCGAAGGAATAGCCCAGCTCCAGGGCACACGCTGTTCCCGTTACAGTCACCAATTGACCGTTGAGGGCCCCGTTGAAAAGGACTTGCTTCACCACCGGATAGCCTTCAATCTCTACCTCCCGCTCTTCCGTCAGGGAAACCACAATATTATAATTGCCGCCCCGTACGGTCAGCACAGCCTTGCCATCCTGACCCGTCACCCCCAGGTGAACCCTCCCGGTCTGGATGTTGGTGACCTTTACCTCCGCTCCTGCCACCGGCCCCCCCTGGTCAAACTCATCAGGATAGGAAACCGTCACCACCAGCTCATAGGTCGAAGGAACCTCATACTCCCTGCATCCGGCCAGCAACAGCAGCGGCAACAGCACCACCAGCAAGCAATGTAAAGAAAGCGACGGCAATGCCAGTGCCTTTAGCACTCCTTGAAAAATATGTGTTGTTCTTCCTATATCCATTTCATTCATTCCATTCACTTCACCCTTTACTTTATGGTCTGCCCAAACCTCAACTTTGAACATTTTAATCATCCACCCTGCTCACTACCTGTTTCTCACTCCCCCATTCTGATATTCCTGACTCCTGATTCCAGATTCCAGATTCCCTCATTCCAGACTCCTGACTCCAGATTCCAGATTCCAGACTCAAGATTCCAGATTCAAGATTCCAGATTCCCTCATTCCAGCCTGTTTAAAAATTCATGGTCAGATCGGCCCCGAAAAAGGGCTTGTCATTCCGGTGTATATAACGGCCACTCCGTTTGTCGAGGTGCCAGGGCCTGATGTTCAGAAAATTGTTGGCATAGAACGAAAGCCTGTACCGGTGCATGATGTCTTTCGACACCTTGATATTGCACAGGGCCAGGGGGGGCAATACCCTTTCCGGAAACCAGGTAGCGATCTGCTTCTCGATACCCGTCTGTGCCAATTGGTCGCGAAAACTCTCTTTGGTATAAGGCTGTTCCACATCGTCATACCCTTTCCTGCTCACCGGCAGAAAATAATAGAGTGCTCCTTCGGTATCGGTGCTGAAGAGATCGGGGATCTCCAGGTATTCGCGCAGTTCAGTGAGGGTATAGAGATTGCTCTTCCAGGGGTAGATGACCCGCCGGTTTTTCTCGAACCAGATAACCTGGGTAGTCAGCGACAACAGCAGCTTGAGCTCCGGAATGTGGGTGATCAGTCCGACCGTGGTGTTCAGCCGTTCATCGATGGTGCCGTAACCATACTGGTCGGGGAATTTCACAGCGAAGGACTCCTGCTTGCTGACGCCCCCCTCGAACACGGTATAGTTGATCCGTTCCCAATAGGGGGCATCGATATTATAGGACTCGGTGCGGAAGTAGGCCCCGCTGATGTTGACCGAGGTGCGCAGAGGCTCAAAGCGGCCCAGGTCGAGGGCATATTCAATCCCCTTCTTGATACGCACGTCGCCGTTCATGGTGCGGGAGTACCCGGCAAAGCGCACATCCTCCTCAAAACCGAGTTTCACCGGCTGGCCTGAAACCTTATCGGTGTAGTAAACACCATCCCCCGGCACATACCAGGGCTTATACCCCGCAGGTAAAACATCATAATCCCTGAAATGCTGGGGAAAGAGGATATTGTCGGTGACGAACCCCCCCTCATGCTTTTCATGGAAGGCGGTGATCCGCCCTGACACCTGGCCCATGCCGAAGTCGAGGCCCACCTCCTTTTTGGTACTGTGAGCCGGCTCCAGGTTGGGATTGCGGGTATCCTCCACCACGGTGGTGGTGGCCACGATCAGTTCCGGATAATAATTAAAACTGACGATATCATTGTAATCCTTATCGGGATAGAGGTGAATCAGCGTGGGCGATTTGGTGGTCCGGCCGTAGCCGGCCCGCAGACTCAGGTCCTTGAAGAAATGGCTGTTCTCAGGGTTGAGGAGCTGGTACCGCAGGTTGAGACGGGGGTCGACGCTGAGGCTGGCCCCACTGCGGAAGAGCCCTTCCGGTTCGATATTATCCATGCGCAGTCCGGCCATCACCTCCAGCCGGGTCGCCCCCATTTCCACCCCCATTTTCTCCTCGGCAAAAAGAGAGAACTGGTCCAGGGCAGGGATATCCCGGAAAGGACGCGGGCGGGTGCCCAGGCCTACCGGGGGCCGCTCAGGATTGAAGGTGCGCCCCTCCCCGTTGTTGCCTGAAGTCGTCCACTGCACCCCGGCCAACAGGTTATGGGTCACGGGCCCCGTTTGGCGGTAGGCCGTGGCCTTCAGCTTCAGAAATAGATCGTAGGGCCTGCCGTCGTAAGTCACCTCCGAATAGTAGCCCGAAGGAGCATAATTGATGGCGTACTCCCCGCTGGTGGTCGAGGTGGCATAAAATGTGGCCCCCGTGGAACTCCCCGCCCAGAGCTTCTCGAACCCCTTCTGCCAGTCGCGCGAGAGCCCCCCGTCAAAGGAAAGATTGGAAATCCACGCCTTGTTGAGCGACCAGGAAAGCGATACCGCCCCCTGGAACGACCGCTGCCGCGAGTAATTCTCCTCCAGCAGAAGCATGTCAGGATCCCATTTCTCACCGTCAAGGGTACTCCCCCACGAAGCCTTCACCTCCATGGTCAGCGGCGCCTGCTCCCGCAAGAAGGTCTGCGTATATTTGGCCGTCCCCGTCAACCGGTTGTATAGACTGGTCCGCTTGATGATATGCCCATAGGACCTGGTGTAATCGGCATCCAGGTTGAGGATGCCCCCCTCATGCCCCAGCATCACTCCCTTTCCAAAGGAGCCCTGTTTGGTCCGCGGATCGGCCTTGAACTTCACCGACCACGGCGACCGCCCTGCCTTGGTCTTGATATGAACAGCCCCCGACGTGAGATTCCCGTATTCCGCCGATGGAATCCCTACATCCACGGTGACCGACTCGATATTATGAACCGTGATCCCCCGCATGTCTACACCCGTGCCCGCCACGGAGGACATCTCCCCGGTGTTGATACTCTGCTGCATATTGCCGTCATTCGACACGGGAATGCCATCCACGATGACCGAGGTCCCCAAAGCACTGGTGACGTTGGTTCCTACCTCCCGTAAGGAGATCTTCGAGGGAGAAGCCAGATTGGGATTTTCACTCAGATGACCCGGAATCAGTTGCAGGACATCCTTCAGACTGGAGGCCTGCACATGACTGATGGCCTCACTTCGGATCCGCGAAGAGGTGGTCCCTGTCTTACCCGTTTCGGCCGTCACCACCACTTCTGCCAGTCCCAGCGACTCCACACGCAGCGCCACCGCCAGCGTCAGATCTCCGGAAAGAGTGATCTCCCTGGTATATTCTTCATATCCGATGGTGGTGACCGCCAACTGATAGGTTCCCGCAGGCAGCGAACGAAGCATAAACTCCCCCTTTTCGTTGGTGGACGTGCCAGCCATCAGCGGTCGTACCACCACGTTGGCATAGGGCAACGGCTCCCGGCTGGCGGCATCGGTTACCTTTCCCGTCAACAAAAAACGCTCCTGGGCAAAACCGGGGCCACACCACAACATCCCCGACAGAAGCACCACCCATATTAAAAAACGCTTCATCATGCTCTCCTATCGACTTCGCTCTTCTCTTTACCTCCCGGAAGGTCTGCTGCTCCCGGTACAAATTTTTCCCCTCCCGGGGGCGGGTCTGCACCCACCCGGCTCAGGGGCTGATCCGTAGTCCCCGGACCATCCTATTATCCTGCATCACCGGACCATCCCGTCATCCTGAATCACCAGAACATCCCGTCATCCTGAATCACCAGAACATCCCGTCATCCTGAATCACCAGAACATCCCGTCATCCTGAATCACCGGACCATCCCGTCACCCTGAATCACCGGACCATCCCGTCACCCTGAATCACCGGGACTGCTATTTCCTATCAGGGAATGGCAATCTTATTGACAAATACCTTTCCTCCCACCAGACTCCTTGTGATGTAGATCCCCGGAGTGAACCGACTGTAAGGCAGCGAGAAACGGTTGGAGGCAGGAGTGAAATCCCCCACCAACTGACCATTGACCGACCAGACCGCACACCGCTCGATGGTCTTGTCCTTCGATACCAGATCCACAGCCGATGGCAGGTAAAGGACCGCGATGCCCTCTTCCAGCTTCAACTGCCCCGACGAGGTATTGATCCCCAACCCTTCCAGCGCCGTCCGGAAATACTTGCCCTGGCCCAGCGCATACACATTGCCGTTCCAAACGCCGCCAATTTCATAAATCGTGGCGCCGGGATTGGCAGTCACCCAACTGGTCGCCCCGTTATTGGTGTAGAGGCTCTTGGAGGTGGTGCCCATCACCAGCCAGGAATCAGCGTCAAAACGCCAGAAGTCATTGCCTCCCGTGGTCCCCGTTAGCTTGACCCAGGTAGTGCCCCCGTCAGGCGAACGCAATACCCCCGAGGTACTGGTCACAAAAATCTCCTCCCCTTCGCCCAGGGTCACCACATTGATGAAATGGTCGGCTCCCACAGCCGTCTTAAACGCCGGGTATATATCGGTGAAGGTCAATCCGCCGTCGGTCGACTTCTGCAGGATCTTATTGCCAGCCATATAACCCGTGTTCCCCCGGAAGCGGATATCCATAACAAAGTTGCTTCCTCCGAAATCGGGCGAGACCACACTCCAGTTCTTGCCATTATCAACCGACCGGAAAACACGGCTGTGCTCCACCCTTTCGGCGGCCGTATAGTCGTACCAGCGGGCCCATAACAGAATAACCCCATTCCCGACATATTCAATCACCGAGGTGTTCAACCCGTTGCATACCGCCAACTGGGGATTCTTCGACGGATCCGTGCCCTCATTCTTACCGATCAGCGCAGCATCCAGGTTGGTCCAGCTCTTCCAGTTGTCAGTGGTTCTGAACAGCGCACCATGGTAATAGATATCGCTTTTATCCGAGGTGGAGGGGTAGTCGGCCAAAAGGAAGCGGTTCATGCAGGCCACGGCAGTATCCCCAATATTGCGCAAACCATTGAAGTCGAGACCATCATCCGGCAGGGGCACCTCCGGAAGAGTTAACGCGCTCCAGGTCAGCCCCTTGTCGGATGTCCGCAAAAAAGTCTGCCCCAGGCCAACCAACACCGCATGACTGGCATCGGTCACCGCCAGCTTGTGAAGATTGTTATCGGGACTCACCGTCGTCTTCACCCAGGAGAAGGTCGCACCGGCCAGATCGGCTACCTTGAGTTTGTAAACGTCTGATTTGGCCAGCAGAACCAGTGAGTCGTTCAGGACGCCCCCTACCTCCCAGATGGCAGTGGTCAGCCCGGCATCCTTCCAGGTCGCCCCCCCATCGGAGGAAATCCGCGTCTTCCCGGAGCTCCCGACCAACACCAGGGTGTTGTCACCGACTTTCAGAACATCATTGCCTCCCGAAATACCCGTGATGGTGAATTTCTCAAAGGTGTCACCGCCGTTTACCGACTTAAAAACACCGTTGGAAGTGGTCGCCAGGTAAATCTCATTGGCACTGACTGCCTGGATATCATTGATATACCCCACATTAGACGTGTTAAGATGGGCAAAGATGTCGGTCAGCCCGTCACCCTTCACCCCGCCCTTGTAGAGCACCTTGTTACCACCGATATAACAGGTGGTATCGCTGAAAACAATAGTGGAAATCACCGTGTTGCCCAAATCTCCCTTGAGATTCTTCCAGGTGGCCCCCCTGTCAGTGGTCTTGAAGATCCCACTATGGGTGTCATAACCCGATGTGGCTTCCGGATTGAAGACCATCCAGCGCAGGAAAACCAGCGCTACGCTGTCGTTGGCACACCCCACCGACTGAAAATCAAGCCCAAAACACTTCAAAGCCTTCGGATTCATTGCCGGATCCTCCCCACTGCCCAATCCGGTCAACCCCACGTTGACCCAGGTCGCCCCCGCATCACTGGTGCGCAGGATGATCCCATCGGAATATGCATCAGGAAAAGCATCATATAGCTTGTTCCGGTTCGACACCAGGTAACCGCTGTTCCCGGCAAAACTCAGATCTATAAAATCAAATTGCTGCGACAGAATCCCCACATCCTTCCAGGTCGATCCATTGTCAGCCGACCTGAAAAACGTACGGCCATAACCAGCAATGATCGCTTCATTCCCTGAAACAGTCATTTTCTGCAGGTTGTTGCCCGGATTGATATCTGTGGCACTCCAGTTGAACACCGGCTGGGCCGAGAGACCCCCCGCAATGAGAATAACCAGTAACAATAAGTAGATCTTTTTCATACGTATATTTGTTATTTAATGTATTGTACTTCAATCATATATCGAGGTCAAGCCTAAACAGTTCTTCACGCCCATGGAATTGGCTCCGCGTTGCTCCGCCGATCTCCGATTCGCATGGAGCAAATATTCATGTCCTTTTGCGTTAGAAGCACCATGCTCGTTTCATATCCTTAAAATTTAGGTTTATCCAATTTGACCCACCGGCCCCGGAATACCTTGCCATACACCACAGAAAACCTCCCGGGGGCGATAAATCACCTGTTTGCTTAATGCTATGTTCCTCCCCGGGAAACCGGTTCCCTCAGGGAATATGATCCTGACAGATTAGCTCTCCTACTTCTTAATAACTTGTCCCATCTCATTGAAATGAAACACGTTGGGCGTCTTTCTCACGGTCCCGTCACTGT
>CAZKIU010000026.1:19552-49083 GCA_964552955.1 uncultured Prolixibacteraceae bacterium | reverse complement strand
ACCTTCACCTAACTTTCACCTCAACCTCCATCTAATCTCTACCTAACCTTCACCTAACTTTCACCTCAACCTCCACCTAATCCTACCTAACCTTGACCTCAACTTTCACCTCAGCGGAGCTGAGCGTGGGACTGGTCAGGTCAGAAGCTGAAGTTGACAGAGGGAGTGCGGGCTTCGTTCATGATATGAAGCAGTTCTTCCACCACCCCGGGGTGACTGGCGGCCACGTTGTTGTTTTCTCCCGGGTCGGTGGTCAGGTCATAGAGTTCGGTGGTGGTTTTGTCTGGGATAAGGATATTGTAGCGTACCAGTTTCCAGTTGTTGCGGAGAAGGGCCTGCCGGCCTCCTGCTTCGTGGAATTCCCAGTAGAGGTAGTCGTGAACCGGTTGTTCTCCCTGGCTGGTCAGGGCAGGTAGGAGCGAGATGCCGTCGATACCGTCGGGGGGCTGGATGCCGGCGATGGCGGCCAGGGTGGGCATGACATCCCAGAAGGCAGAAACGTGGCCGGTGGTGGTGCCGGCCTCGATTTTTCCGGGCCAGCAGGCGATCATGGGCACCCTGATTCCTCCCTCGTAGAGGTCGCGTTTATAACCCCGGAAGGGGCCGTTGCTGTCGAAATAGTCGGGATCGGCACCCCCTTCCTGATGGGGACCGTTATCGGAGGTGAAGATGATCAGGGTATTTCTGTCGAGCCCCAGCTCTTTGAGCAACGCCACAATGTCACCCACCTGGCGGTCGAGGAGGGTTACCATGGCTGCGAAGGCAGCATGAGGCTCAGGCTGGCTGCCATAAGCGCCCAACCTGAAATGGGCTTCTCCCGGCTCACTCCCCTTAAAGGGTTTCTCGGGCAGCAGTTTTCCCCGGTACTCCTGCATATACTGGTCGGGTAGGAGCAGTTCTGCATGGGGGATCACATTGGGGTAGAAGAGGAAAAAAGGCTTATTCCTGTTTGTTCGGATGAACTGTAGGGCCCGTTGGTGAATCAGGTCGGGGGCATAGACCGCCAGGGCATCGCCGCTGTTTTCTTCGAGGATGACTTTCCGGTCGTTATCCCAGAGGTGGCCGGGGTAGTAATTGTGGGCCAGGCGCTGGCAGTTGTACCCATAGAACGTGTCGAATCCCTGATGCAGCGGGTCCCCTTCTGACCCGGGGTAGCCGAGTCCCCATTTTCCGAAGGCGCCTGTGGTGTATCCGGCGGCACGCAACATTTCCGGGAGGATAAAAGAAGAATCGGGCAGGGGCCACTGGCCTTCGGGTTTCCACTCTTTATTGCCCCTGATGGGGGTATGACCGGTCGTCATTCCCGTCATCAGGGAGGAACGCGAGGGGGCGGAGACGGTGGTTCCGGAGTAGTGTTGGGTAAACCGGATCCCTTCGGCGGCCAGCCGGTCGATGTGGGGGGTCTGGAAAAGCTTCTGCCCGTAACAGCTCAGGTCGCCATACCCCAGGTCGTCGGCAATGATAAAAACGATATTGGGTTTATCGCCGTTTCTACGGGGTTTTTCCGTACTGTTTCCGCTGGAACAGGCCAACAGACCTGTGGTCAGCGCAAGGGCGGGAAAGAGGAGTGGATGCGTCGATGGCATGGTTTCAGTAATTGGTTGTACGGTTAATTCAACAGGCTTCTGCGGGAGGCCCGAACGCTATTCAGGGCAAGGCGTTCCGTGTTTCTGCCCGGCGGACCCTGATCGGGAGATAAAGTTAAGCTTTTCTTCGGAAAAGGAAAAACATCAAAAGGGCGGAGAGCAGCGCCGTGGTTCCTCCGAAGTAGAAGGGGAGGGATGAGTTCACCTTGTCGTAGAGGAGACCGGCGATCAGGCTGGCGGGGAGGAGGGTGACTCCCAGGAGGGCGTTGTAAAGGCCCTGGGCGGTGCCCTGTTTGTTCTTATCGGCAAGGTCTGAAACCAGGGCTTTCTGGATGCCGTCGGTGGCTGCGGAATAGAGGCCGTAAAGGGCAAAAAGGAGCACGATGAGGCTCACCGAGGAGGCGGCCCCGAAGCCGAAATAGACCAGGGCATACACCAGGAAACCTGCGGTGATCACTTTTTCGCGGCCGATGCGGTCGGAGAGGGATCCCATGGGAATGGCCAGAAGGACCGCAACGAGATTGGTGATCAGATAAACGAGTGGGATGAAGGCCACCTTAATGCCCACCTCGTTGGCCTTGACCAACAGAAGGGCGTCGGTGGAGTTTCCGAGGGTAAAGAGGAAAATGATCCCCAGGAAGTAGTAGTATCGGCGGGGTAATTCGCGGAATCTGAAGGTCCGGAAGAGGCTTTCGCGTGGTTTTGCGGCTTCCCTGATGCCGAAGATAATGACCAGGATAGCCAGGATCGCGGGGATTCCGGCCATCAGGAAGATAGAGCGGTAGTTGCCGGGGAAGAGGATCAGCAGGAGAAATGCGATGAAGGGGCCGGCGATGGCGCCGCTGTTATCCATGGCTTTCTGGAGGCCGAAGCTGCGGCCTGCGTCGTTGTTGGTGATGGAGTCGGCGATAAGGCTGTCGCGGGGAGCGGTGCGGATGCCTTTACCGAACCGCTCCCCAAAGCGGAGCAGCAACACCTGGAGGGGAGAGACCACCAGGGCATAGAGGGGGATGATCAGGGCGGAGAGGCCATACCCTATCAGCATGAAAGGCTTGTTCTTGCCGATACGGTCGCTCCAGAACCCCGAGAGGGCTTTGATAAGGGCGGCGGTGCTCTCGGCGATGCCCTCGATAAGAGAGAGGCTGGTTTTGGAAGCCCCTAACGAAAGGAGGAACATGGGCATAACCGAATAGACCATCTTAACCGAGGTGTCGGTCAGGAAGCTGGTCAGCCCTATGGAGAGGATGTTGCGGTCAAAGCTCCGCCAGCCCTTATCGTTTTTTAAATCATTGGCCACTCAATTCTTTGATTCTTAGATTCCTGAATTTCAGGGGAGAGCCATGCCCCAGGAACCCGATATGCCCCGAAGGGTTGAGCAATCCCGGATGTTCGCGTTTGTCAGCAGTGGCCGTATTGTTCTTGCTTGCCTCGGCGATATCTCCATCGAGGATCACTTCTCCGTTAAGGGTGACGGTGATGTGGTTGCCGATCGCTTTTACTTCCTGGGTGTTCCATTCACCCACGGGTTTGAGGAAACCCCGTTTGGCGGGGATGACCCCGTACACCGAGCCGTGGTATTGGTACTCTTTCAGGTTCCGGTATATTTCGGCCTCATTGTCAAGAATTTGCAGTTCCATGCCCACATAGGCAGCGTCGCCGGTCAGGGGGGTTCTGATGCCCAGTCCATTGTTGGCACCCGGGGTGAGCTGGAACTCAAAGCGGAAGACAAAATCGCCGTATTCCTTTTCGGTGTAGAGGTTTCCTGAGCCATGCCCCGAAGGCTGGCAGACGATCATCCCCTCCTGGGCGAAATAGTCCACCTTGTTGCCTGTCCACCCGGTCATGTCAATGCCGTTGAAGAGGGGGACAAATCCTTCTTTGATCTCCTCCTGTGCCGGCTGGTAAGGTTCAGGACGGGGAATCTCCCTGACATAGATGTCCCTGAATTCCAGCCTGGTGCCATGGGCCTGCAGCTCTATTGATTCGCGGTCGAAGATGGGGAGCTTGCAGTCCCAGTAGTTTTCGAGGACCACATTATTGGTGACCAGTTGTCCGTTGAGGTATACGGTGACCTTGTCCCCGTTCATTTTAATGCGGAAGGTATTCCATTCGTTGATCGGGTTGTCGGCGACGACCAGGGGTTTGCTCTGGTTGACGTGGTTGTTGTAGAGTCCGCCCGATCCCACCTGTGCGCCCACTTCTACGCGGGAGGTGTCCCAGGTCTGGACTTGTGGGGTTCCTCTGAGGTAGACGCCACCATCGCCTTTGGGCTCCATGCGCCAGTCGAGGATCAGCTCAAAGTCGGCGTACATCTTTTCGGAGCAGAGGTTATCGTAACCTTCCCCCTCGAAAATGAGGGTGCCGTTTTCGACCCGCCAGTCGCGGCGCATTCTTTCATCGGCTTTAAGTTGTTCCGCGGCCAGTTTTTCGGGTTTCATTTTGCTGCGGGCTATGGGGTTCTCGACCAGTCCTTTCCAACCGGAAAGATCTTTACCGTTGAACATCGGGGTGAAACCACCTTCCTGCGGAAGGGAGGCCAGATGTTTCAGCAGGGCTTCCTTCTGGTAGGGAGCTTCCGGATCTTTGTTCAGGCTGATGGCCTGATGGACGATGTCCTTCACCACGGGACCATAAAGCCCGGGTTGGGCCAGCACGATGGTGCGGATGGCCTGGATGGCTTCCTGCTGAAGCTCGGGGTCATCAAGGTAGCGGGAAGTAAAGGTCAGGGCCTGAAGCGTAGGATTCTGGGCGATCTGTTTCAGGATCGCGGCTTTTTGTTCGGGCAGGGAGGCCAGTTCCATGGCCTGGCGAAGGAGCAGCACCTTCTGGTCAGCGGGCCAGGGGGAACGGCTGGTGGAAGCGACGTAACTGTTAAGGGCGCCGTTGCGCAGTTCCCCGGCAGGGTATTCCCTGACGATCTGTAGCAACAGAGGGAGGGCGGCAGGATCCTGCCATTTGGAGAGGGCCTTTACCGCCGCTTCCTTCCGGTCGGGAGTCCCTTCCTTCATCTCCTGCTGGATGATGGCCAGCGCCCGGGAGCCACCAATGGAAGCCAACACCGGGTAATAGAGGGGGGTACTTTTCCCGGCCGACTTCATCAGCGGGAGCAGGGTTTCTGCCTGTGATTCGCGGGGTCCCGACTGGCTCACTGCTTTATAGAGGGCTTCCTGAAGCGCAGAGGTTTCCTTTTTTCCGCTGGCCTGATTGAGCAAACGGGCCAGCGTGGGGGCATCCTCGGCCTTCACCAGGGCGGAGAGGGCGGCGGTGGCTGCTTCTCTGATCAGAGCATTGCTGTTTTCAGCTTCCTTGAGGATCACCGGGGCAAAACGGCTGTCCTGGCGTTTGGCTACAATTCCAATAAGCGCCTGGGCGGCTTCCACCGGAGCACCAGGAATAGCTCCGGCCACGGCTTCGGTGAGGCCTGCACCCTCGATAGTGAGCAGGGCTTCCTGGAGGGCCGGGGTATTTTCAGCATCGCCTTTCTTCAGCAGGCTGATCAGGGGGGCGATGGCCTCCTGCGGGGTGGCCAGTACCGCAGCTTCTGCTGCAGCCAGCCTCACTTGGGGATGGGGGTCGCTGAGGAGCTCCAGAAAAACGGGAGCGGCCTCTTTGACCTCTTTCTGAGCCAGAAGCCTGATGTATTCAGTTTTTCTGACCGGATCACTCTCCTGCAACATTCTCTTTTGCAGTTCTTTTGACAACTCCGGGGAGAGCCGCTCCGATAGGAGTTGGCGGGCGGCACTGCGGTAGCCTGCATCTTCTGATTTCTGGGCTCTGAGGAGCAGGGGAACGATCTTATAGCCGGGGATTTCAGCCAGCAGGGCGATGGCACCGCTCAGCGCCTGACCGGGAAGCTCTTCATTGGCAACGATTTTCTTGAGGTATTTCTCAGCTTCCGTGGTTTTTCCCTTTTCGATCATTCTTTTTAGGAGGAAAAACCAGGATTCGGTGGCGTTGGCAGGGTCAAACTGGTAGCCTGTTTTTGCGGCCTGTGCAGAGAGGAGGGGGGCAACAGCAGGGTCACCACTTTCAGCGAGGGCACGGAGGGTTGCTTTTTTCAGGGCGGTGTCGGAAGTCCCGGCAACACCCATCAGGGTTTTCAGGGCTGGGGTAAAGCGGAGTTCGCCGAGGGCCTGGACCAGGGTGATCTTCTGAGAGGGTGCCGCGGTTTCCAGGGTCCCGAGCAAAGCCTGACCTGAACTTTCAGTGTCGATGCGCACCATCACCCGCGATGCGGGGTCGCACAACCTGGGATGGCTCAGCAAGGGGGTGACGGCAGCCACAGCTTCCTCACCTGCCACATATTGCAATTCCTGCAACAGGAAGTCCTTTACCTCATCGTCAGCAGCCGTTTGCAAGGCCTGGCATAGGGTGCGGGAGCAGCTCTTTTTCAGAGCCGGGTCGTTTCCCTCAGCGGCATATTTCACCAGTCCGCTGATGGCATACCGGAATTGGGTGTCGTTGCCCTTTCCGGGAGTGACCAACCCGCGTGCCGAGGTGAGGAGGGCCGGTTCCGCAAGAGGCGCCAGTTCGGCCATAATTTTGTGCAGACTGGCTGCATCTTTGGCAGGCAGTTGCATCAGCAGGTCGGCAATTCTGGTCTCGGTCGTCCGCTGGTCGGTTTGGGGTTGCTGTGCTCCGGCCAAAAGGGTACACAGGAGCAGTATGATTGAAAGTACAGCGTTTCTTCTCATTTTATCTGTATAGTTAATTGCGTTATTTTGATTCATTCCTTGAAAGAACAGTCCTGCGCTCATGATGGGGTGATCCGGGTTGATCCTTAAATTGCATGGGCCGTTCAGCCATAATGGGTTGGTGTCAGATATTCCAGGGGGCTCTCATGGGTTGGTGGACCAGCATGTTGGCGGCCTGGTCCCCGACGAATTCGCATTTCACGGGGTCGAATTCCAGGGATCGGCCGAGTCTTACGGCGATGATGGCCATGTTAACCAGCGTACACGAGCGGAATCCGTTTTCCTCGTTGAGCGCAAATTTCTGACGGGTTCTGACCGCCTCTGAGAAAGAGGTGATTTGAGGTTCCGGATTGGGGAGGGTAGCCAGTTTCTTGTCGAGGTCGGGAATATCACTGCGGAAACCGCGGAAGACTTTTCCCTTGGGGCCTTCGATATAGGCGGCATTTGTGTCGCGGTTTTCCCCGTCGAGGATGATTTTGCAGCCATCGGCATAGGTGAGTTCCACCCGTTTCCAGGTCCCCGCAGCATCGGGATGCTGCTGTTCGCCGTCGACTTCCACGGTCACCGGCGAGGTATCATCTTTTCCGAGGAAATACTGGATGGGATCAAGGTAGTGTTGTCCCATGTCACCGAGTCCGCCCCCGTCGTAATCCCAATAGCCTCGGAAGGTGCCGTGGGTGCGGTGGGGATGGTAAGGTTTAAACGGGGCAGGTCCCAGCCACATATCGTAATCGAGTTCAGGGGGTACCGGCTGGATGTCGAGGTCGGTGCGGCCCACCCAATAGAATTTCCAGTCGAAACCGGTGGCGGCGTTGACCGTGACTTTAAGGGGCCATCCGAGCATGCCACTGTCGACCAGTTTTTTGATGGGTTCCACGGTGGTGTTCATGCCGTAGAAATTGTCTTTAAAGCGGAACCAGGTGTTCAGCCTGAAGATACGGCCGTAATGGGCCATAGCCTCTTTCACGCGGAGCCCTTCGCCGATGGTCCGGGTCATCGGTTTTTCGCACCAGATATCCTTGCCGGCCCTGGCAGCGTCGACGCTCATGATGCCGTGCCAGTGCGGGGGAGTGGCAATATGGACGATGTCAATTCCTGGGTCAAGAAGCAACTCCCGGTAATCGTGGTATACTTTTACTGGTGATCCGAGTTGTTTCTGCGCCAGCTCGATATGCTTTTTATCCACATCGCAGATGGCCACTACCGGGGTATTTTCATAACCGATATGACCGCGGCCCATGCCCCCCACACCGATGATCGCCTTGGTCAGCCGGTCAGAGGGAGCCAGGTGGCGAGGTCCGCCCAGTACGTGGGCCGGAACAATGGAAAAGGCCGCCACCGTAGCCATTCCGTTCCTGATGAATTTTCTTCTGTCCATGGTATAGTATCTATTAACGAAAACCCGCCTGTCAGTCTGGTTTACATAAGGCGGGAGCATCATTGTTTATTCGGGCTTGAAAGTAGCAAATCCCCGGCAAACTCCCGTACAAATGGAGTGGAATTTCTTTTAACCAAGGGAATTTTATTCCCAACCGGATACAGTTGACCCGACTAATGGAACCAGGATACCTAATGGTTCATTAAGTCAAAAGAGTGCATGTCAATGCGTTCCCCACAACTCAAACAATACTGTGCCCTGAGTCATTATTAACTCTTGGCAGATTCCTTTTTTTTAATAGAGATACAGAAAAATGGATGCGGAAACTGCAACAGATGACACGCCCTGGGTTTAAGATGGGCGTTTAGCCCGATGACGATAAGAAACTGATCTTGACCTGGCCTTACCCTTTAAAGACAAACAATTTCAATAATATGAAAACAACTGTAATGGAACCAAAAAACGCCAGCATGGCCAGGCAACCGTTGTTTTTCATCTTTTCAATTTTCTCTTTAAATTTGCTCATAAGGTTTAATTTTTCTATAAGGTCAAAAATACAGGGGATTCAAATCTTCATCATTTAGAATAAAATTAGAAGATGATTAGAATTTAATTAGAAAAGTCTCTTTTCAACAGCGGTAAGTTAGCTTTGTGTTGTGGTACAGGATGATATGTTAAAGAAGAAATTATTGGTAGTGGAAGACGAACAGCGACTGGCAGATATCCTGCAGAAGCAATTGGGAGAAGCAGGATTTCTGGTTGAAGTGGCTTATGATGGTTTTGTTGGTAGGAAAATGACCGAACACACCGATTATGATCTTATATTACTCGATATTAACCTGCCGGTTATCAATGGATATGAACTCTGCAGAGAAATCAGGAAGGCGAACCGCAATGTTCCGATCATTATGCTAACCGCATTTGGTACAACCGAAAATAAGTTGACCGGTTTTGATACCGGTGCAGATGACTACGTTTTGAAGCCCTATGATTTCAGGGAATTACTGGCACGGATCAATGTCTTCCTAAAACGCAGCGATACGATAATTATGCACCAGAACAGGCTAACTATTGCCAACCTGGAGATGGATTTAGACAGAAAAACCATTGTCCGGGGAGGACAAAAGATTCAGCTTACCTCTAAGGAGTTCGCTTTGTTGGAGCTCTTGCTTAAAAACAAGGGGAAATTGCTGGCACGGGATTATATTATTGAAAAAATATGGGGGATTGATTTTGATACCGGGACCAATGTGCTGGATGTTTATATCAATTATTTGAGAAAGAAGATCGATATGGGTTTTGAACCCAAACTGATATACACAAAATTTGGATTTGGGTTTTATTGTAACGATAAAGAGCTCTGAAATGAACATTAAGACGAAGTTATCGATACAATTTACGATTATCGTTTTTGGCATTCTTTTGTTTTTTTCCGTATTGGTCTATTATTTCTCATTCACCAGCCAGCGGGCCAATTTCAGGCAAAATCTGTTAGTGGAAGCGCAAAACAGCGCCATCTTATTAATTAACGTAGTGGAAGTAGATTCCACCCTGCTGCAGAAGATCCAGCAAACAACCAAGTCGCTTGACGAGGTGGAGATTGCGATCACCGATTCCACAGGCAGAATACTATATAGCCATGGAATTAAGAATCTGAACGGGATCAGTGCCATCAGGAAGAGCGGTAGTACCTTTCCCGAATATATAACCAATGGGGTAAAAGACGGGATCCATTACAGACATAGGTTTGATAATCAAGCCTACTATGTTACTGTAATGGCGTATGATAAATACCGGGCAGAATCTCTGAAGAACTTGCGTAAGATACTTTTCTGGTGCATTTTGTTCAGTGCCTGGTTGTCCATTTCGGCCTCCTATTTCTTTTCCCAATCGGCCATAAAGCCTATTTCCAGGATTATTTCGAGTGTGAAGCAAATCAACGCGTTGAAACTAAGTAACCGCCTGGATGAAGGGAGGGGGAAGGATGAGATTGAACAGCTCGCCACAACCTTTAATGAGATGCTCGCTGATCTTGAACAAGCGTTTAAAAGTCAGGACGAATTTGTATCCAATGCATCCCATGAGTTACGCACTCCACTGGCGGTGATGATCGCAGAATCCGATTATATTCTGACCCGGCCATCCACTTCGGAGCAATATGTGGAACATATTTCAGGAATCGTGAAGGATCTCCGGAAATTGAATCAGTTGATCAATGGCATGCTGGAGTTGGCACATCTGAAAAGGGGTAGCGTTTTCCGTCGGACCGAATTGCATATGGACGAGCCGGTTACCAATGCCATTCAGTCGGCAAAGGCGAAATACCCCAACAGAAAGATTTTGCTGAATATCGAATACCTGGAAAGCCACGAAGAGCTCCTCATCCGTGGAAATTTCGAAATGCTTGAGATTGCATTCCGGAATTTGATAGATAATGCGTTAAAGTTCTCGGAAAATGAGATCGAGGTGAAGATTTCTGAGACCAAAAAATGGATTCAAGTTCGAGTCAGGGATCGTGGGATCGGAATCCCCACGGATGAAATGCAGAAAATCTTAAATCCCTTTGAAAGGGGTTCCAATGCCCGTTTTAAGGGGGGGTATGGGATCGGTCTATCCCTGGTCAGGCAAATCGTAAGATTGCATAATGCTGAGCTATTTATCAACAGCAATGAGAACGTGGGGACTACATTTGAAATCTGTTTTAATAAAGAGGCTGCAGAGCAGGTTTAATTGGCCGGGCCGAGTAAGTTACTCCCCATCATGAGCGAAGATCTGCTGCGCTCATGATGGGGAATAGTCACCATGTATAAGTAAGCTTTAGGAGAGTATGCTCCTAGAGGGTGTTGGTGGCCCTCTGGCGGAAGGCATAATTCCGGGAATCCCCTACCGGCGTGCAATGGGGTGCCATGGGATATATGCCATTCAGGGCTAAGGCATCAGGGCCTTTTGGCAATATTCCACACACTTTGTTACCTCCTTAACGGCATCGGACTCTTTGGGTATGTTGTATTCGAGCTCAATATCACAAGTGATGGGCCAATTGTTCTTTTGGACGAGTTGAAGGATCTCTTTCACCGGAGTTTCTCCCATTCCGAAAGGTTTGTTCTGGTTGGGTTCAACCGCTTTCGGTCCTGTTTTATCCTTGATATGGATGCTGGCAATTCTGTCGTGCAGCCTTTCAATGAGAGGATTGGGATGCAGCCCGGTAGCTCCGTAATAATGGCCGCAGTCAAAGTTTAGCATCAGTTTTTTCCCGTAGGCCAGGATCTTGTCAAAGCTGAATCCGGGATCTCCCGGCTGCAGATGGTTGTGAAGAATCACGTACAGGTTGTGTTTTTCAGCAAAGGGAGCCATCCGTTTTGCCGTCTGTTCAGAAATCTCCATGCTGATTCCTCTGGCACCAAGCGTTTTACATACATTGAAGGCGTAATCGATCTCTTCATCTGACCAGCGGGATTCACCCAACTTCAAGATATCGATTTTCACCTTCTTTTTGTCAAACATCTTTTTGATTTCCTTGAATTTATCCATTTCGACCGTGGTTCTCCATGCCTTGATAGCCGCCTGGTCTTTCACCTGAGGTATGCCTGCATATTGTTCGACAGGGCCCCCCATTAACTCAGCCGAATTTATACCTGACCTGACCAGGTAATCCAATATGGCTTCTATCGACTGGTCGGGCATGCTCCGGTAACTGTAGGTGATGGCTCCAATCTGAACGCCCTGTTTTCCGGAATTTTTACGGGCTTTCGCCTCAGAAGGAATGTGGATCGCGAAACAAGCCATGATCGCCATCAAAATCATTTTTGTAAAAGGAGTTTTAAAATTCATCATAATATATTTTTAAATTAGTATTTTTTCGGCTTAAAAATTTCCTCCGCAAGTTATTAAATTTGACACAAAGCGCTTCCCGGGATTCAGAAGTGTCACAGAGTTAGGTTCCCCCGGCTTATTTTTCTGCCGGATCGAGATAGAGTCCCTGCCGGGAAAGCAGATGATCAAGATTGGCCAGGTTATAGAGGACTACCGCCATGACTACCGAAGTATGTTCCTGGTATTCAGGGATGCTCTTATCGTAAGTATCCTTTTCGGTATGCCAAATTTCCATATAGCTGAAATCATATCCTTTTGAATCGGGAGCGTCAAAAGAGAGCGTAGGCACTCCATTCATGGCAAAATAGGCGTGGTCAGAACCCCCTGCAGCTTTGGGCAAGGGGCGGGGTGGCCTGGAACTTTTTGTGAGTTTGAACGGGAAGTCGGGATTGATTTTGTCAAGCGGTTTGCACACTTTTTCAAAGTCATCATACATGGCCACAGGAACTTCGAGTCCTGATGCTACTGTAGGGCCTCCGTCGCGGTTAAAGTAATTGGAGATTTTCGGGAGCTTCTCCTTGTTGGTTTCCACCCAGTGTTTTGATCCGAGTAATCCGAACTCCTCACCGGCCCATAGGCAGGCCAGAATTGTTCTTTCGGGTTTTCCGCCCGCGGCCATGATCAGTCTGGCTGCCTCCATGACAGGGGTTACTCCCGATCCGTCATCCACCCCTCCGGTCGCCACATCGAAAGCATCGAGGTGACCTCCCATCATGACATATTCATCGGGATAACGCGATCCCTTAATCACTCCGATGACATTATGGTATTTGACCGGCCCTGGTTTAAAGTGATTCCGGATATCGAATTCGAGGAGGAAATAGCGGCGTTCCTTCACCATTTTTTCAATTATGGCATATTGTTGTTCATCGAGCTTGATATCGCAAACCACCGGCAGGTGTTCGAAACTCATTTTATCCAGGTTTTTCCTGTCATAGAGGGCTCTGATGGGGACTGCCGAGGATTGGATGATTCCAAGAATTCCTGCTTCGCGCATCTGCCGGTAAAAAAGGGCTGGCTCCTCCTTCAGGGGGAGCAACTCTTTCGGGGGTTTATCCCGGTTTGAGTAGTTCTCGGACCTAATTGTTTGGTTGATTTTTCCGATGGAGTCATTGTAATGAATGATGGCATCCCTGGCCGAATCGGCTTTTTCAGAGAAGTCGATGGGCCAGCCTTCGTTCTTTCCCCCTATAAGCACCCATGCCCCTTTCAGGGCGCCCTTCATCCGGTTGAATTCCTCCTGGTTTTTGGGTTCTATCAGCACATGGCCTCTCTGAACCCCTTTCGTTCCGGAAGTGTAGGAAGGGGTGGCAAAATGGAGCGTCATACCATTATCGGAAAGGAGCCTGCCGAACCAGGGACCCCGGTTGAAGCCCACAGGAACCGTACCCACTTCATCCATAATCACTTCCATGCCCCATTTTTTAAATTCGGAAGCACACCATAAGGCTGCATTTTCATAGGCATCAGAACCAATCAGCCGGCCGCCAAAACGATTTGAAATGACATCAAGATGACGCATCGTCTGATTGTCGGTTTTTCCCAGTTCAATGATGGAGTCAATCACCTTTGCATGCTGAGCATGACCATTCAGGGCCACCATAAAAAGCATCCAAAGAAAGAAGGTTCTTTTAACCATTTTATTTGTGTTCAATTTCAGGTCACAATTTTAACAATAAATAGTCAGATCATATTTGTGACCGGAATAATTAAACATAAGGATATTCTCTTTCTTGATGAAGTTGTAGAAAACAGAAATGCGGGCAATTTTTAGACTTTGTGGGGCGCCCCTCAGCCGGGGTATTGGATGGCCTGTAAAACAAAAAAGAGAGACTCCTGTCTCTCTTTGAGCGGGAAACGGGGGTCGAACCCGCGACCCTCAGCTTGGGAAGCTGATGAAAAAATCTCGTATATATCAGTATATGAGATTATTGAAAAATATATTTTAAATTTTGTAGAACAAATCTACCACAAAATTTTATCCTTTTTTCGGTCTGAATAATTCAATGATAATGAGCATCTGACAAAAAAAATAAAAAAATCTCAGGAGAATTTTCTTCTGAGTTTTATTTATCATAGGGCAGCTTTTATCTTCATGCCACCCTTTTCCTTTCCAGGAAACATGATACAGCAGGGCCAGCAAAACGGGTAAACCTATCAAACATTATCAGCACAACATTCTTATTTATGCGGAGGATATCATTTCATAATCCAAGCCAAATTCCGAAAAGGTCCTTGTTCAGGTTGGCAGTGATATAAATCGGCACCCTGATTATACTTTCACTGCAAATTTGTAGATTTGTATCATGGATAACAAAGAGATATTTGAGGAATGGTATTTCCAATCTGACTATGATCTCGAAACTGCATTTGATATGTTCAGATCCGGAAGGATGGTTTATTGTATTTTTATGTGCCATCTCTCTCTGGAAAAAGCATTGAAGGGGTTGTTGTTGAAAAGCATTGGAGAATTTCCGACAAAGACACATAGCCTTATTTATTTTGTTGACAAGATGGATCTGAAGCTGAGTGATCCTTATTATGAATTTCTCTTTTTGTTGAACAAGATTTCAGTCCCTACCCGTTATCCGGATGATTTAAGAAAATTATCGCAGTCCTATTCTGAAGAACGAACATTGGCTATTTTGAATCAAACAAAAGAAGTACAGGAATGGATCAAGAAACAATAAAAGAAGTCATTGTTTTTCTCAAACAATGCTTGATAAAGAATGGAATACAAATAGACGCAATTGCTTTGTTCGGGTCAGCCTTACATGGTGATATGAACAAAGGAAGTGATATTGACCTGATCATTATTTCATCTGGATTTTCCAATCTTGATATTTTTGAAAGAGCCCGGCTTACCATGAAATCTGAAACGGAGACATTAAGGAAATTCAAGATTCCAATGGATATTCTCAATCTTTCTCCGGAAGAATATGAGCATTCCAATGCCCGATTATTTTACCAAAGCAAAATTGTAGCTTGACTCAAAAGTCTCAAAAACGGATGGTATAACTGACTGATGGTAAGACAGGCAGAAAGGACGCCTGATAAAGTTGAGTGGTATGATCCCCCTGCCAGGGGCGCCGTTCTTTGTAAAAATAATAGTAAGGGTTCTGTCGGTTATACAAATTATAAATACTGAAGCTCCAGATACGTTCTACCCCATAACTTACTTTTGTTCTGGTAAATCCAATGTCCAAACGGTGATAGTCTTTCATTCTGAATCCATTTCTGGACCCATAATATTCACCTGAAAATCTGTAATTGTACCTGTCATCGAATACACGAGTGACATTGCCCGGCAGGATAACCGTTTGTTTTCCCAGAGCCAGGGTAATGGGATATCCTGAGCCAAATACCCAGTCAGCTGAAAAATTCCACAGATCAGACAGTTTAAGGCTGGCAACCACGCTCAGGTCGTGTCTCCTGTCAAATTGATAGGGAAATTTCCTTCCAAAGTTTATGTTCTCAAATTGACGGTCACTCCTTGCCAAAGTATAGCTGCCCCAACCTGTCAGCTTACCACTTTTTTTCCGTAGGAATATTTCCATTCCTTTTGAAGAACCATTTCCGGTTTCAATCCGCTGTTCCCAATCCTTCGCATTACCCTGAAATACCTGACCCTCCTTAAATGAAACCAGGTGATTCATATTTTTTCTGTAAAACTCAATGCCAGCCTGAAAATCATCATTTTCTTTTTCAAGTCCTATTGTATACTGGCGGGAGGTCGAAGGGGAAACCGAATTTGTCGAAGGTACCCAAAATTCAGTAATGAAACCTGCCACCGGATTTTCCAGCATATGGACAAATTGATGCATTTTTGAATAGGAAGTCTTTATCGAGATTCCTTTATAAAAAGGAACAGAAGATGAAAAGCGCGGCTCAAGAAATATAAAGGATTTATTTGGGACATGAAAACCTACAAACCGGACACCGGTATTCAGACTTATGTACTTAAAGGAAAGCATGTTCTCCATGAAGGTTGTGTGTTCCCATACATGAGAGGCCGTAGCAAAATTTTGTTCCAGATACGCCTCATCTCCCAAATAATCCTTACTTTTCGAATTACCGGGTTCGAACTGATGAGAAACAATTCCCCCTCCTGTTTTTACCTGCCAGTTATTGTTTATGAAAATGTCGAGATCACTGTTTAAGGCGATATCCCTTATACGGCTCCTGAAAATCCGCAGGTATCCCGAATCATCCTCCTTACTGTCGTAATTACCTTTATCCAGAAATCTGTACTTTGTGAATGACAACCGTGTGTTGGCCAGTACTCCGGGGGAGAAGAGATGTTCCCAGCGAGCCACTCCCAAAAGATTTCCCCATTTATTTTGTTCCTGAGATTTTACTTTGGGACCGATCAGTTCATCTTTGTAGTTCATCGTCAGTTTGTCATCTCCGGCATAAAGACTTAAAATGATCTTATTCTCAGGATTAGCCTGAAGGGATATTTTCCCGTTTAAGTCATAGAAATTATACCCGATGGAAGCACCGTCAAAAGCGAGGTAGGATACCGGGCGCATGAGTAAATCCGCCCAAACCCTTCTGAGTGAGACAAAATAGGTTCCTTTGCCTTTCAGTGCCGGTCCTTGTGAGGAGAGACTTCCTGATATCAATCCTACGGTGACTGAGGTCCTTTGCGTCTTTCCATCTCCTTCCTTCAGATTGACATCAAGCACTGACGACAGCCTGTTGCCATAGCGAGCCGGAAAACCCCCTTTGTACAACCGAAAGTTTTTTACTGCTTCCGGATCAAAAAGTGAGATAAAGCCGCCCAGGTGGTTGATGTAATAAAGAGGCGAACCATCAATCAGGACCAGATTCTGGTCACCGCTTCCTCCCCTGACGAACATACCAGCTTTCCCTTCTGTCCCGCCCTGTACTCCTGGTAATAACTGATAGGTTCTGATCAGGTCCGCTTCACCGCCCAAAGCCGGCAGTCCCCTTAATTCCGAAACCGGGATTTCTGTAAGATTCATTCCGTACCGGTTTTCTGAGAGTAAGGGTGCACTGACAGTAATCTCTTCCAGATTTATTCCTTTATCCAGTTGAAAATCAAACCCCCCGGCAGTCCCTTGAATACACTTCTTCATTGCCGGCTTATACCCTATGTATGAAGAAACCAGCGTTATGGTATCTCCAATGGGAAGCCGAAGGGAGTAATAACCGGAACTGTTGGTGGAAACTCCGATGGAGGTGCCTGGAATAAAGACATTTGCACCGATTAAAGGTTCCCTCGTTTTACTGTCCCTGATATAACCTGAAATAAGAGACTGACCATGAACGTCAGTAATGTCACTCAAGAGTATGAAAAGAACGACAATTATTTGCCTGAAGCAATAAGTTTGACGACTTTGCATACCACTTACTTTAAATCAAATAAAGAGGTACAATATCCTGCAAAAATGCCGGTTCCATTTTCCACATTCGAGTAAAGTTGCACCGGATCGTAAGGAGTAAACGGATCCTGGTACGAATAAGACTCATGGTTATTAAGTCGCTTCAAATACTGAAAATAATGGACTGTCCCGGAAGACAGGGCTACCTTAAATAATTTTGTATCATCTGTCAGATGACCGGGAACATTAATTTTCAGGCGATATTTGGTGTTTTTAAATATGGACTCAGTGAATACAAAATAATCCTTAATTGCTGAACCTGTAATACCTTCTGCCACAATAACAGGGTCATCGGAAAAAATATCCATGGGGCCATACTCCCTGGAATTTCCGTAATCGTAAAGTCCCAAAATCTGGATCAGGTAGTATTCGGTTTGAGGGGTATCATTCATTACAATGGAAAACTGATCGTACGATAAGCCATCATCATAAAGTCCTGCGGCTGACATGTAAAAAACGGAATCTATCTTCACGCTTCCGGGAAGTGAGTCTTTTGCCGTGGCCACCGGATATCCCGGCGATTCAACCTGAATCTTATATAAAACACCCCGCTTTGCACGGACTGAATTGCTGCTGTAAACAAAAGTGTTTTTGTCATCTGAATACTTAACAAATGGCAAATTCCCGGCGAAAATGTCGTTAGCATACAGGGAAACTTTCGCATTCCTGATTGTTCTGTCGTTCAGATCAGGATAAGGTGCCAACCTGGAAACATGGACGACAAATGGCTCATCTTCTGTAAAAAAGCAATTTACAACAAGCAGATTGGGTGTTTCTTCAACATCCATATCAACTACTTTGAGGCATGAGCCAAGAAATAAGCCCAAAATTAAGTAAAGGCACAGTCTGCCAAATCCAATGGGAATCAATGATCTATGACTTTTCAGGATTGTCTCCATGTGCAATTTATCGTGAAACCATTTGGGAAGGCCAACTTATTGACAAATTGAGTGACTGGAATCATCCAATTGTCAGGATAACCCTTTTCCCGAAACCTATTTCCACCAGTCTGTAAAGTGTTGATAATTGTATGTCACTATGACCGTTCTCAATCCGGGATATAAAGCTTTTTCTGGTACCGGTTTTCCGTGCAAGTTCTTCCTGGGTCATTTGCGCATCTTTTCTGGCTTCCCGGAGGATCTCACCAATCGCAAAAGATTTGGCTTTTATCTCAAATTCAGTTCTTTTTTCGGTGCCAACTCTGCCATATCTCTGATCAAGATACTCATCAAATGTCATTAACTCTTTCATTTTATCTCTTCCTTTCCGACATTACAGATATTTTCAGGCTGCCCGCTTCTTTTCCAGGAACAACGCGACTGTAACGAAAAACGGGTAAACCGTCGAATATTATATGATAAGCCTCCTCCTGAATGCTGGCGTATATTATGCACCTGGTCTTACTGCTGATTTGATGTTCTTCTTCCGGAAATATTCAACGATTTCTTCCTTGGTCATCCGGGAAAGTTTATCACTTAATTTATCCCTTTGTTGTCGCATGAATTTAACCGCATCAAACTTTTTTTCAATTATTGTCTTCATAATTTATAAATTCTCTTGGCGAACGAATTTCTAATTCTTTGTATCCGTTTTTGATGTTTACGGCATTATATCCCTGAATTCTCTTAATATTCACAATATGCTTGAAATTCCAACTGATCAGAAAATCAGCACGGTAAATTGTAGCAAGAGCGATATGCAGGCAGTCGGCAAAACTTGTCTTTCCGACAACTTTTTCAATGATATACTGAGATGCCAGTTCAACAGCTTCATTATCCGTCGCAATGAATTCCGTGAATTCTTCTTTTAAGCTTTTAACCAGTGACTTTACTTCATTCGGCGCTTCTTCCAGTTCTTCCTGTGTGGCGGAAGAGAATAAAAGCTTAAACTCCCCTTTCCGGAGTCTTTCAAAAAGCGGTTGAGTAAATTCCGAAAATTCTTCATCGAAAAAACCGCCGAAAACGGAAGTGTCCAGATAAAGTCTTTGTTTCATCAGTTTAAATTATTGGGTTCATATGGTTCACCCCGTGAAACAGATGTAATATCCATGTGGTTAATCATGCCGGTTGGTGCATAAATGATGCATGGATATTTCATGCATTAAAGGTAATAAATATTCTTTTAATTTCCTTGGTCAGTTTTTAACCAACACTCGTATCTAACATAGTTATTACCATTTTAAAATCTAAAAACAATGAGCATTTTTGTAGAACGTTTGTAGAACATTTGTAGAACATTTAACAGTGATTATTTAGAAAACCAGGTTTATGCGGCAAGCACAAAAACCTTCCATTTCTGAAATGCTTGATTCTTAGTAGATTTTCCTAGGACTGAAAATGGCCCCGATAGCAATCGGGGCGCCTGAGGCAGGGCGACCCTTAGCTTGGGACTTTGTCAACAACGTAAAAAAAAAGAGAGGCAACTGCCTCTCTCAGAGCGGGAAACGGGGGTCGAACCCGCGACCCTCAGCTTGGGAAGCTGATGCTCTACCACTGAGCTACTCCCGCTTGTTTTCGTAAGTGCCTCAACCGGGGATCTCGCCTGAGGCAAGACTACCACTGAGTTCCTTCCGCATTGATGGGCCAAAAATAGTGAAAATTGGGTATAAACACCAAATGATGCCCGAAAAATTATAATGAGAGAGGCTGATCGCCCCTGGAGGAATCTTGGTCTTTGCCGGGAGGCTCCTTTTATGGCTTGATGACCGGTTGGGGAATCTGCTTTTATGCACCGGGAACCACTGGTTGCTGGGGGTAGGAACCACTGGTTGCAGGGAGCTGGAGCCATTGTAATTGAGGCTTAGGATCTCCTTCGGGGGCCTGGTGGGTCATAGATGCGAAGTGTTAAAAATCGAGCTGTAGCGTGTTAAAATTTCAAAAATGGGCCCGAAGTGTGTATCCAAAACGGTTTTTGTCCGTTTAAAAAGGTGTAGAGACGCGTTCCAGTAGAGATCTTCCTCTACTGTGAGATTTTTTAAATATCAGTGAATCAATGGATAGCACGGAACAGTATTCCGGAGTGATTATGATTTGAAGGAGAACAACAGAAACAGATTAAGGAAATGAAGATTCAAGCCATGATTTCAGAACAGAGAAATTTAAGGAGAGCGAGCCTGGTTACCCCCCATCCTGCAGGGTACCAGCGTTTCAGCTATACGCCAAAGAAGAACATTGACCCGGTGCGGAGCAGCTTCAGGCCTGGACCCTACCAGTTTGTTGTGGAATGGCAATTGGAGGAAGAATCCACTAAGCCCAGCCTGCAGGTGCAATGGTGAGGTCACTTCCTATCGCCACAGGAGGATGGCCGTCATAAGTGAACCTTTAGGAGTGGCATCAGCCATTAGGGTGTAGATTTTGAAGGTGATCTATGAATGAAGAATACCGGTGAATGCATAGCTTCCCGGTTGAGCCGGAAAGGAAACCAGCAGAAATGCAGCGGATCAGGCTGAGCCTCTGCTTTTAGGCCTGTGGATTACATTCCGGGGCAAGTGTCTTATTTCACTCTGACTGGTTTAAGCTCTTCGAAGAAGATGTCATCGTTGGGGACATCGAAGTCTATGCCGGTGATTTCCAGGTTATTGGTTGTGTTGAATTTCACGGTGCCGAAGCTGAACCAGGCATGGGTTTCATCCCAGTTGATTTTCCATACGTCATAGTGCCAGTGTTCCAGGGTGGCCGACAATCCGGGTGAGTGTTCAAATTCCAGCCGGAGGGAATCCTTATGGTCAGGGTCAAGCGAAACGGTGATCAGCCCATAGATGTTGGAGCGGTAATGTCCGGCATATTTTTCGAGGGGAAGTGACGGGTGGGTATTGGGGATACGGGCGGCGACACGGTCGGTAATGCGGGTATCTCTTTTCTGGGAGGCCTCGGTGCTTTGCAGGTGTTCTTTGGACCAGTCGCGTTCAGGCATTCCGAGATAGGTGTCGAGGGCATACAGTGAGAAGGCGTTGACCGGAGTTTTAAGTCCGTTGGTAAGGACCACCACGCCCAGTTTTTCTTCGGGGATCATAGCCACAGCCGAGATCATGCCGTCGAAGGCGCCGCTGTGGCTGACCATCATCTTTCCGCGGTAGTCGCTGAGGACCCACCCCAAACCATACCCCCTGAAGTGGGTATTGAAATCGTTGCCGCGGGTATGGTCGACCATAAAGGGGGTGTGCAGTTTCCAGAGCTGATTGAAGGAGGCGGGGCGGACCAGGGTGTCGATGCCCTGGATACCCAGGTTCATGTTGAAGATCATCCACCGTCCGATATCGTTGACCGAGGAGATAATCCCTCCCAGTGCGGCTATTTCTTCCCAGTTGGTCCACGGAATCGGGATATTCTTCCCCTCTTCTAGGGCGTGGGGTGTGGCAAAGTTGCCCTTAGCGGTAAGGTGGTCGGGAGAGATGATGGTCCGATCCATGCCCAGAGGTTTCAGGATCCTTTCCCTGAGGTTCTCTCCCCAGCTTTTACCGGTGATTTTTTCGATGACTTCTCCGGCAGTGATGAACATAAGGTTGGAGTAACCATATCCGTCGCGGAAGCCAAAGCGGGCAGGCAGATATTTGGCGCGGTGGATGATCTCTTCGGCGGTGAGATCCGATTTGTACCAAATGAAATCACCACTGAAGGTCCCCAGTCCGGAGCGGTGACAGAGCAGGTCGCGCAGGGTCATCTCACGGCTCACCCAGGGATCATAGAGTTCAAACCAGGGAAGGTAATCCTTCACTTTATCGTCCCAGCCCGCTTCCCCCTCCTCAACCAGCATGGCCATCATGGTGGCCGTAAAGGCTTTGGTGTTGGAGGCGATGGCGTATAGGGTGTTCCCGTCGGGTTCCGCCGTTTTGCCCATCTCAAGGGTACCGTAACCCTTGCTGAAGATGATCTGCCCATCTTTGACCACGGCTATACTCAAACCAGGAGTTTCCCATGCCGGCATGGACTTCCGGAAATAGTCATCCAGTTTTCTGGTCAGATCCTTTTGTGCCTCTGCTCCGGAAAAGAGAAGAAGAAAGCCTGCCAGAAGGATCAGCACTCTAAATACATCGGAGGTAAGGCATAAATTTCTTCCTAACTGCTTCATGTTTTTTGGTTTTCTCGGGATGAATGAACTGCGAAATACTGTTAACTGCCAGGTATACAGTAATATAGCATTACTGTGCCCTATGAATCCGCGCAGAGCCGCCTTTCTGCCAGGAGGCCGGGAACAAATATAATCCCTTTTCTTTGTGTTACCGCCCTTCCTCATTGAGGAGATTGGTATGCCATTTCATGTATTTCAGGATGAGGTAAACGATGCAGGAGAAGGCGCAGAAGCCCAGCAGCACCAGGTTGAAGCGGGTCTCCTTTTTGATGAGTTCGCCCGAGACATCCATCAGGGTGAAGATGATAAAGATGGCGGCAAAGCCGTTTTTCTCTTTTTTGAGGATTTTCTTCCAGCTGAAAGGAAGGGAAGGGGGGACAAAATTCTTAAAGGAGGGGATAAAGGGGGGTACCTTTTCAGCCCAGGAAGTGTATACCTCTCCGAATTTCCGGCGGAGGAACTGCTCTTCCGAGAACATGATCCGCTCGTAGTAAAGCCAGTATGCCAGGCAGAAGGTAAGAATGAACCAGGCGTGGGCGGTCAGGAGAATGGGACCCAGAAACATGAAGAAGTTACCCAGGTAAAGGGGGTGCCTCACGGTGGAATAAATGCCGGTGGTGTTGAGGGTGTCGGCGATCTGGTATTTGGCGTTACGCCCCGAGGTGTTGACGGGGGTGTGCCCTACCGTGTAAATCCTGACCCCGAAACCGAGAAATGTCACCAACATGCAGAAAAGCAGCCAATAGCCGTCCCAGGGGGCACGCTTGACCAGGGCATCGCCCGGAAACCGTTCACCATACAACCAGAGAACTGTTCCCGCCAGGAGCAGGATGACGGGGATAAAGCTACGGTACCTGAAAAGCCAGGTGCCCCTTTTTTCTAATTCTTCCTGTAATGCCATAGCGTGAAATAGTTGGTTTTTTTAATGAACTTTCAGAAAAAATAATACTCCGGGGAGCCATTATCCAAAAGCTGGTTACATCTCTTTCCGGGGTAAAAATAAACGGAAATTCTGGATTAACAAACGACCAGAAGGCTCTGCTTTCGGGTTCCTTCCATCTCCATCCTTGCCGGGGGCGTGATCTTGCTCTCCTCATTCGGCAGACTGAGGTAAAAGATAAAAAGGTCATTTTGTAGAAAAATATAATTTATTAGTTTTGCCACAAGGTCAGGCAGGGCAGGGTATACTTTCCTACGGGATGTTGTAAGGACCTTCCCTGAAGAATCGAAGCATTGGGTAAAGTGGTGGTTCAGAGATGAGCCGGAGTTGATGATGCATTGGCGATGGTAAAGAAACAGGGAGGAATATACAAGAAGCTGCACCGGTGGCCGGGGTTGATCATCTCCTTTTTACTGCTTTTTTATGGTGTGACCGGCATCCTCATGAACCACCGGGAGTGGCTGGCGGGGATCGATGTAGACCGTGATGGGCTTCCAGGTAATTATCATTACAAAAACTGGAACAACGCTGCGCTCAAGGGGAGTCTGATTCTGTCGCCCGACTCCATTCTGGTCTACGGAAACATAGGCATCTGGCTCACCGATTCCACTTTTACGGAGTACACCTCTTATAACCAGGGACTTCCGGAGGGGAGCGACCACAGGAAAATTTTTGATGTTCACCTGACCCCGAATGGATCGATGTATGCCGCCACTCTTTTCGGCCTGTGGGGCCGCGATGAGGCAGCCGGGGTCTGGAAGAAGTTTGACCTGGAGACCGATATCGACCGGTTCACGGGCATAGAGAGCATCGACGATTCGGTGTTCGTCATGAGCCGGAGTTATCTTTTTTCCGGAACAGCCCGGGGCACCCAAACCCTTTTTGAGCGAAAGGAACTGCCTGCCCCGGAAGGATACGCGCAGAAAGTCACTCTTTTTGAGACCATCTGGCAGATCCACAGTGGAGAGATCCTGGGTCTTCCCGGAAAGCTTTTTGTCGACCTGTTGGGGGTGGTAACTATTTTCCTCTCGCTGACCGGGATGGTTTATTTCTTTTTCCCCTCGGCCATCAGGCGGTTCCGGAGAAAAGAAAAGTCTGCCGGGTCCCTGGTCAGGGTCAACAGGTGGTCGCTGAAATGGCACAACAAGGTAGGAGCCTGGCTCTTTATTCTGCTTATTGTGCTTTATTTCACGGGGATGTTCCTTCGGCCACCATTGTTGATTGCCATAGCCTCAGCCAGGGTGGCCCCGCTGAAATTCACCCATCTCGATCAACCCAATCCGTGGTATGACAAGCTGCGCGACCTGCGCTGGGATGAAAGCCGGGGCATTTTTCTGGTATCGACTTCCGAAGGGATGTTCAGCATGAGCCGCAACAGCCATGAAATAAGTGTGTTGCCCTTTCAGCCCCCGGTGAGCGTGATGGGCATCAATACCTTTGAGCCCCTGGGTGAAGGCCGCTTCCTGGTGGGGTCCTTTAGCGGACTGTTCCTCTGGAATCCTGATCATCCTGCAGTGTACGATTATGTCACGGGTGAGGCCTACCAGGAACCGTCGGGAGGGCGGCCCGTGGGAGATCTCAGGGTGACAGGGCATATCATCGATCCGGCAGGGCGGCTTTACGTGGCCGAATACGGGTATGGTTTGATGCCCGTGGGTCACCAGCGCATTCTATCCTACATGCCACAAAATGTCCGCGAGGAGTCCGGTATCTCCCTCTGGAACCTCACCCTGGAAATCCATACCGGCCGCATCTTTGAGTTCCTGCTGGGCGGGTTTTACATCCTCATCGTTCCACTGACCGGGTTGACTGCCGTCACCGTGGTGCTGAGCGGTTACCTGCTCTGGAGAAGGAAATACAAAAGAAGGAAGTGGAGCGTTATTTTTCGTAACTTGAAGGAATGATGTGGATTACCAATGAATTTTGTCTAAAAGGCAATATATTATGATTATCAGAAGTTACAAAACCGAAAATCCCAAAGAGAATCCGCACAAGGTGGATGTAAGACCATTGTACAATGATCCGTCGGCACAGGTGAGTCACATCACCCTACAGCCCGGGGAAAGCCTCAAACCGCACAAAACACCGGTCGATGTGGTCTTTTATATTCTGGAAGGAACTCCCACCGTGCTTGTCGGAGAGGAGAGGGAAGCGATAGGTCCTGACCATCTGGTGGAGAGCCCGGCCCACATCGTCCATTGCCTGAGTAATGAGGGGAGCGGACAGGCCAGGATTCTGGTGATCAAGGCACCGCGGCCCGCGATGGCCACCAGGGTATTGTAAGGGATAATCATGGCAGATGGTCCTGATTCCGGAACCAGCGGAAACTGAATCCGGTTTTGTCCGCAGCTGATTCATGTATTGGCGGATTTCGTGAGGCTCCGGATGACTTTTATTAAGATTAAATAGCGAAACACTCAAAACAACTTAAACATCATGAGCGAGCTGATAGACAATTCAAGGCACAGGAAAGAGCGGCTGAAGGAGCTGATACTGAAGTTACACGAGGGTGAAAATCCGCAGAGGGTACGGGAGGAGTTATTAGGAACCCTTCAGCAGATTCCCTACGGGGAAGTTGTGGAGGTTGAGCAGGAGCTGATCAGCGAGGGGCTTCCCGAGTCGGAGGTGTTGCGGCTTTGTGATATCCACGGCGAAGTGCTTGATGGTCATATAGACCAGAGCGGGGCGCAATTCATCCCACCGGGGCATCCCCTTGATGTCTTCACGCAGGAGAACAAAGAACTTCTGAAGGTGGTGGACAAAGCCGAGAGCCTTTTGGGCACCCTTTATGCCGTTGACGAACCGGGTTTCCGGGAATTCGCCCTCCAGATCCAGGCCTGTTTTAATGATTTGATGGACGTCGACAAACATTACAAGCGGAAGGAGTATCTGGTCTTTCCATACCTCGAAAAGGCTGGAATTACCGGTCCGCCAATGGTGATGTGGGGCAAGCACGATGAGATCAGGGAACAGTTAAAGGGGTGTATTGAGATACTGCGCCATCCTGAGCTGAAGAAGCAGGATGTCGAGGATGCTCTGGAGCTTCTCTTTATTCCCGTGTTGAAGGCTCTTGCCGACATGACCAAAAAGGAACGCGATATTCTCTTTCCGATGGCTATGGATTTGCTGACCGTTGAAGATTGGTGGAATGTGCACCAGCAAACGCTTGATTTCGGGTTTACGCTCTACGATCCGGAGGTAGAATGGCGCCCCGAAGGGGTGGCCCAGGCCGATACCGAAGGGGAGCGTTTCACAGGGGCCGACGGGGTGGTCCGTCTCCCCTCGGGCAGCTTCACTGCCAAAGAGATCATGGCCATCCTTAACACCATTCCCGTCGACATGACTTTTGTCGACAAGAATGACAAGGTGAAGTATTTCACCCAGGGGGAGCACCGGATTTTTGCCCGCAGCCGCTCCATCATCAACCGCGATGTCAGGCTCTGCCATCCTCCTGGAAGCGTCCATATCGTGGAGAAGATTATCGGGGATTTCAAATCGGGGAAGGCCTCACATGCTCCCTTCTGGATTCAGATGCGGGGTAAGTTCATCCTGATCGAATACTACGCCCTCCGTGACGAACATGGCGAATACCTGGGAACCCTGGAGGTTTCGCAGGACCTGACCAACGCCCGGAACCTGGAGGGAGAACAGCGTATTCTCAGTTACTCCTCCGGAAAGGAACAGCAATGACCCTCATGGTCCGGGAACACTGTTCCACGGAAGAATCCTCCGGTGCGATGCGGATTTGTTCCGGGCCACTGTTGTCCCGGTTCCCGGGAACTACGCCTTAATTGATAAAGTATATACCTTAAGAAATTGATATGGAAAAGCTGATCATCACACCCAAGACGAAGATATATGACCTTCTGGAAGCCTACCCCCAACTGGAGGAAGTACTGATTGCTGCGGCCCCCGAGTTTACAAAGCTGAGAAATCCGGTGTTGCGGCGGACCATAGCCCGGGTGACCAATATCGGGCAGGCGGCGACAGTGGGAGGCCTTAACGTGGAGGAGCTGGTCAACCGGCTGCGGCATACGGCCGGACAAGAAGAGATCGGAGAGATCGATGATCAGGGCGATAAGTTCAATACCGTTCGCCCCGACTGGTATTCTGAAGAGGAGGTTGTGGAAACCCTTGATATCAGGATCACCCTTAACCGGGGGGAGCAGCCTGTTCATGAGGTGCTGGGCGCCTTGAAACGGCTCAGTTATTATGAGATTCTGGAAGTGGTGGCCCCCTTTGTGCCTGCACCGCTCATCGACAAGGCTACCAGCCTGGGCTACCGCCACTGGCTCATTAAAAAGGAAGAGGGGGATTTCCTTATTTACTTCTCACTTAATCCGGAAGAATAAAAAATTGATAACCCATTATTGGCCCCTGGGGAAGATGACAAAGCGGCCCCGGGAGGCTGATAATTCCGGATGATCAAAAAAAAATATTGATTATGGGGTTACGTCAGTGACCCCGAGGAGTTCTTTTTTGTTCCTGGAGTGCACTTTGTATCATTAAGAGGGCCACAGCAAGAACCGGGACGGAAGAGATGATTCCCATGCCGGAATCTTCCTCCACCATGGCCAGATCAACATAAAAGACCCCTGCGTCCCAGATCAGGAAGAGAATCCCGGTGGTGAGTTTTTAATCAAGATACGACAAATCATTGGTAATATTTCCATCTAAGGCTCATGGTCTCTATTATATTTTCATAAGGGAGGACCTCATTCATTCCCCCGCCAGGTGGTATCCCCTGCACTCTTCTGTTTGTGTCCCCAGTGTCTGTGGGGTAAGATTTTTTGCACCGCTCCGGCATAAATTGAATCGCCCGCGGGTTTCAACTGGGTGGCGGTCACCGGTGTTGCCTGGTCAAATAAGGGAGAGAGGGGATAGCCATTCATTTTTTCCGCCGGAAAGATCTCCAGCATCCTGAGGATTTCGGTCAGATGGCCGGATGAGCGGAGCCAGGATATTTCCCTCCCCCTGGGCAGAATCACGGGCATACGTGTGGCAGGCAGCCGGCGCATCAATTCATTGCCTGGAACGGTGAGGATGGTGAACCCGTGATGTTCAGCCCTGGTTTCGGGGTTCACCCAAATGTCGTACAACCCGGCCATCCCAAAAGGTCTGACGTGGTCGCGGAGGTAGATCAGGTAAGGAAGGCCGTTAACGGAGGACCATTCCACGAAGGCGTCGGCCAGCACCACACAGCGCTGGGTGACCAAAGGCCGCTTAAAGGCGGGCTTCAGGAAAACCGACTTCCCTCCCCTGAAAGAAGCGTCGTTCCCGGGGTTCCTGTTCCCCTCGGCCCGGGCGTTGATCAGGTTCATCGGCTGCCGGGCCCAGTAAGGCGTCATCCCAAACTTCATCAGACACAATTCCCGGGGATTCTGCTGGGTGATGACCAGGGTCTCCTCACCCGGACTCACCAGATAACGGGGTTCCCATTCCAGACGGGGTGGGGTCACCACGTTGAACCTGGTCTCGATGGCTTTAAGTGGGCTCCCGAGGATAAATTTCCGACACACGATTAAATAATGATCAATTGTACGATGACAATATAATCATTTCCGGAATATGGCACCGCCAGGTATTAAAAATTCCACGAGATAGAGAACATCAGGCTTTGGTCGGTAAATGTGAAATGATCAGCACTGGAGACCACATTATTATTGTTGATGGTATATAAAGGACTCTCCTTCGTGGATTGGCGGTAACGGGCCGAGAGGTTCAGCTGGTCTTTCAGGATGGGTGCCGTAAGGTGAACTCCCCAATACCCGGTAACCGTTTCTGGTACATTATATACCACCTTTCCTCCTTCCGTGAAGAAATTTTTCATTTTTCCAATCCCATATTCTCCTGAAATCCAGAAAGGATCGGTTTTGATGCCGATCTGGGGCTGGAACACCACCTTGTAATCCTCCCCTTCTTCATCCTTTTGGAGGGTAACATCCGGAGTGATAAAGAAATGGTTGTTTCCCAAGGGATAGATAACCATATTCAGGTTTCCCTCAAATTGCCTGAATTCATTGATTCTTGCGTATCCCGCACTGAGGGAAGTATTTAACCACGCGTTTTCATGCCTGATCCCTAATGCGACCACATTGTCGCTTATCTTGTGGCTCTTTTCACTCAAATCGTACTCCCCGGTGATCATGTCATAACTTACCGGGGAAAAGGTGAAGGAATCTCCCCAGATGTAAGATCCTGAAATTGAGAAACTCCAACCCTTCATCAGCGTATACCGCGTATTCAGATAGTATTGGTATTGCTGGGTAGAGGGTTCATTTTGCAGGGCAGGCGGATTGACTTTTGCGTTGGTTTGGAGGCTCCTGTTGATCTCCATCCTACTGAAGGCATGGCTCAGATTGATATGGGAGAAAAGGTGATGCCCCAGGGATAGACCATACTGATGGCGGTTTTTCTCAACGATCCGATAACTTCTGACGCCTCCGTCACTGCTGAGGGCATCACCCGTCAAAGCATCATGGTCCTTGTTGCGGGAGAGTGATCCCTGAATCATAATTTCGTTGATCCATCCTTTCCTCTGGATTTGGATCGCTTTCCGGAGATCAGAAGAGATCTGGTCAGCCA
>CAZKIU010000026.1:0-19452 GCA_964552955.1 uncultured Prolixibacteraceae bacterium | reverse complement strand
CCTTTCCTCTGGATTTGGATCGCTTTCCGGAGATCAGAAGAGATCTGGTCAGCCAGCAGGGCAGCCTCATCCTCCCTGCCTGAATATTTCAGAGCCCGGTAATAAAAGGCATTCAGCAGTGAATCCCCAGGCACTACTTCCCAGGCTTTCTGCAGATGAGTGACCGCTTGACGGTACTTCCTGAGTTCAAAGGCGGCTACCCCGGCTTTAAGTCTCACATTGTATGAATCGATGCCCCTTTCCAGCAAGGAATGGGTTTGGTCCTGCAACTGCTTCCAGCTTTTCTTCTGGTAAAGATGATTGATGACGGAATCGGCATAGTCACGATAAGGCTGCGCCGAAGCGGACAAGGCTATCCCTGCAAGTAAAATCAAGGAAAACAGGGTTCTCTTCATAATCTTATGTAATTATTATTTCGTTCAATTATTGGCCAATGCTTTGATCAATGGTTTTCAAAAGTAGAAATTTTTTCAGACTCATAAAGTTATTCGTGATTTTCACCTTACCCGGGAAATTATAGCAAAGGACGCAGTGCCTGGAACGGATCACTCTTTACAATAGGAGCGGAGAGGAAAGAGTGAGTTTCGATAGCCTGCCTGAAATGAAAAACGCCTGACATCCAATGACATCAGGCGTTTTAAATATTCTCTGCGAAGATCATTCCTTCCAGCGGGATTCTGACTTTATCTATTCTAATCTTCCGCCATTCTAATCTTCTGATCTTCCTGAGAGCCTCTCAAGGGACTCGAACATAATTTCTATGGCGCTTAATATCAATTGTTTGCAGAGATGTAAACTCAATGGGTCTCGATTTTGATACCTTTTACCCTCACAAGGTTCAGAGAACGTATCCTTGAAAAGGTAGAGAATCTAGTGAAATCCGCAACTCTGTATAATTATAATTTTACATGGATTTTGATTACTTATAAATGTGAAAATGGGCATATCACCATCCCCCCCCCCTCAAGTCACTTTTCCCTGAACAGACATTTGGGAGCACATAATAAATCATATCGCATTATATATATCTATATATATATGTTACTTTTCGAAGAGTTGATTACTTCTGTTTGAAAAAGTATGTCGCTGAAGATTGTCCCTGGTGAAATTCTGGAATTGTTTAACTCTGGCCAGGGAAGAGATTATATGGCATTCGGAAGGTTGAGGTCAATTTTGCGGTACAACCGTCAAATGGTTGTGGTTTTCTCCGGCACCGAAGGCAAAGTTTTGAAGCAGGCTCAACGAGCCTCATGATAGCCAAATCCAGCATAAGACGGGGCAGATGCGACAGTCCACTACCGATGTGTTTGGCAACACTGGACCGATGCCCCACTTACTGAACAACCTGAACACCGGTAGTGCCAGGCTTGGTTTTTACTATTTTTACCGATAACATACCGCAAAAATACGCGTTAGTGCGGTATTTTCATCTACTTTGATTCTTAAATAACTTATATTGTGGCACTTAAAAAATGATTTATTCAATAATACCGAAAGCGTCAGAAGTAAGGATTTATTGCTTTTACATTAATTTAAATATTTTTTGGTAAAACAACATGTGATAAATAATTTTTACTATATTTGAAAATGAAAATAGTCTAATTTTTAAAATCCTTATAAACGCCTTATTGTGAAGCTAAACTATATTCTTATTCTCGTGTTACTTTCATTAGTTTTATTTAATAACTGTGAAAAAAATGAACCATCTGATTTCGATGATAGCATAAACATTCTAATTGACAATACAAAACTAGAATTCACTAATATTAAAGAAAATTCCCTAGAAAACAAGGTAGCACTAATCGAAAGAATTGGTAAAGACAATTCTATTTCTAGTGACTTCATTAAAGAATTGCTTGCGAACAAAATTGATCTATTTAAATTAGATTTAAGCAAAATAATTAGAATTAGTTGTTTTAATACTGAGGTGTCTATTTTATCCGTTCCCATAAAATATTCTGAATTGAGAATAATGGCCTATGTATATGATGATATATATTGTTTTTATAGAGTCAATAAGAAAGGTAATAAATTGTATTATTATACATTTGATGACCAGTTACTTTTTGACGTTGAAATAAATGAAAATGACCATTCTGTTGCATACAATATAATTGAGAAAAATCATATATTGAATAATTTTAGTAACAATGTTTTCTTAAGTCAAAGTTCAAAGCAAGGTTATGCAACTGAAATAATGACAAAAGAAGCCGAAATAATGACAGAAGATTGTTGTAGACAAGAAACCGATTATATGGGTTGCGTCGATTGTACTCTCGGTTATTTTCATATAAATAAATGGTATATGCAGGCTGCTTTCTTTATGTATGCACCAGAAGTTATTGGGGCTCTTTATGGTTCTTGTATTGGGGCTGGTCCAGACGCAAGGTGCTAATAGAATAAATACAGCCCTAGGTGTTTTACCACATAGGGCTATTATGTACTGTTCACTAAAAGGATAAAATTGAAATTACTAAAAAAAATAATAATATTTATCATACCCAATCGAATTGATTATACAGTATGGTTTGCTCCTTTTGCAATTGGAATTGGCATCTATGGTTTTATTCAGGGTTATGCTAACATTGGAATTGGGGCAATTTTAGGAGGAATTCTTCTTGTTTCTTCTTATTTTTTAAAACGTAAGATATTAAAAAAGGGATAATAAGGCTTTACATCATAATTTCGGTTTGAGCGTCAAATCCTTTTTCAGTCTTACCTTAATAGTAGCCATAGTCAGATTTCAAATGAAACATTTGAAAAACATTTCTTTCAAAAGCATTCATTTCATTTCTTTTCGTTTTTTCTTATTTCATATTTTTAACTTTTTGATTTAAAGGAATAATTGTTCAAGGTACGGGCTTCCTCACTTTTGCCCTTTTGCATCTGCAAATCTGAATCCCATTTAGCAGGATTAATGCTCCTTCCTGCTGATGTTTCAGTTCTGATACCATCGACAGTAATGCGCAAATAAATGGGTGCTTCCCCATTCTTTTTGGTTTTTGCCTTCCTCAAATAAAACAGAAGGTTCAAGTTCTTCTTCATAATTATCAAAAATCCCTCCTTTTTGGTTTATAAAATTACGCTGAATAAAGGAGGATTCAAGGTGCAAAAAGGTGCATATAAATGCAAAGTAATGAAGAAGTTACAGCTGTTTTGGTGACCTATTCTAGGTTTTTGAAAATGGGTCACCTAATAGGTCACCTCAAGAACCAGAAAAAATGCAAATTTCAGGGTTTTGTTAAATAAAAAAGCGCCTGAAACTGGTTGATTTCAAGCGCTTTAGTGGATTTAAGTGGATAAATCAGAGCCTCTCAAGGGACTCGAACCCTCGACCTGCGCATTACGAATGCGCTGCTCTACCAGCTGAGCTAAAGAGGCTTTATCTAATACGGCGGCAAATTTAACTATTTCTGGCTTTCTCCACCATCCCTTCCCAAATTTTTCGCTGTTCTATGAGGGCCTTGACCCTATCGGTGGGATTGGTGCGGCATTCCAGCAGCACCCACCCTTTGTAATTCATCCCCACCAACTGATTCATGAGCTCCTGGTAAGGGTAGGAGGGATCTTCCAGTTCCCTGATGTGGACGGTATCGCCCAGCCGGTCTTTAAGAAGATTGAAGTTGGCCCCGAACCCGGCGCCATTCAGGTCTTCAGGATTGCAGTTCCAACAGACTGTCGCGTTGGGGTGGTCGGCTACGTCCATGATCGCCTTCATGTTTTCGATTTCCTGGGTTTCGGGCCCGTGCACTTCCAGCCTGATCTGCTGGCCGAAGTCGGCCCCGTAACGGGCCAGTTGGCTTAGCGATTTGCCAATCTGCTCTACCGTCCGCGACTTGGGAACCTCCTTATGGAACTGGTTGGGCTTTACCTTTACACCCGTCCCGCCAATGTCAGCACTTAGCCTGATGTATTCCTTCGTCTTTTCTATCGACTCCAGAAGCTTACTCCGGTCGGGATAGTCATACTGCTGATTGGTGCTGAACCCCACGATCTCAACGCCACTGTTTTTGAATTGCTTCCTGATTTCCTTCCGCTGATCCTTGCTCAGGGAAGGGGTCACTCCGTGGGCATGCTCCACCCGAAGCTCCACCCCACCGATTCCTGCATCGGTGAGATGCCTGATGATCGCCGGAATGTCCCAGTCGGCGCCCCAGGTATAGGTCACCATCCCCAGTTGCATTCTTATTTTTTTGGGTTTCGGCGGGGCAGCCGGAGTGATTCCGGGAATCAGTAACGCCCCGGAAATCAGGGCTATGTCCCTGATAAAGCTCCTTCTTCCGACGGGTTGTGAGAAATCATTCATGGTTACCATTTTGACCCTCTAAAAATAAGACTTTTTACTCTTGATTCAGCTTTTCCCGGGGTAAAATTTATGTTACGTTTTTGTTGAAACCCAGGGTAGAAAAACACTCCTTGCACGGTGTTATTTTCATTGAACGGGCAGCCAAACCGCCATCTCTCCCTGGCCCCGGTGCGACCATTCATAATAGGGGATGGCATTGATTATCGTGGGTTTCCGGGTGATCGTTCCGGCAGAATCGGCCTGGGCCCATCCATTGACAGTGATCATCAGGGCGGGGGAGGGGAGGTTTTCATTCCGGGAGAAGGAAGGAACGCTGTTTTTATCCATCACCAGGTTGAGGACTGTACTGTCGGACTGGTCGGCAAACTCGGCACAATAAACCAGGGGACCCAGTTGGAGCGCCATCTTTCCGCGGTCGTCGGCTATCTCGGGGTGAGCGGTGACTTTGCGGACCTCAAAGGGCAGGTTAATTTCTGCCACATCCCCGTTTTTCCATTTCCGGTCGATCACGGCGTAGCCGTTGACCACTGAAAAACGGGCCGGCGCACCGTTAACGCTTACGGCTACTTCTTTGGAGGGATTATTATCATAGGCATAGAGATCGCCCGGGAAGGGGGTGGCGGTCGCCCACTGCGGGATACGGAGGTGGAGCCGAGCCCGCCCGGGCTTGCTCATGTGCAGGGTGATGCTGCTCGTACCTTTCCATGGCATCTCAGAAGCCTGTTCAACCTGGATGGTGTCGCCATCCAGGGGGATTCCTGCCAGGCTGGGAATATAGAGGTTGACATAAAGATCGCGGGCATTGGCGGCATAGATATACCCAGGCATGGAGGGGATGAAACGGCATATGTTGGAGGGGCAGCAGGCGCAGCCGAACCACTCGCTGCGGGCATGCTGCCCGTGCGATTCCAGAGGATTGGGATAGAAAAAATGGTCGCCGCTGAGGGATACCCCCGACAATACATTATTATATAATGAGCGTTCGAGCACGTCAATGTATTTGGAGTCACCGGTCATCAGAAACATACGGTGGTTCCAGAAGACATTGGCAATGGCGGCGCAAGTTTCGCAATAGGCGCGGGCATTGGGCAGCTCATAGGGGCCTCCGAAACCCTCATGGCCTCCTTCGGCGCCGATACCTCCCGTGAGGTACAGTTTTTTATGGGCCACGTCTTCCCAGATGCGGCTGATGGCCTGTACATAGGCCGTGTCGCCGGTGATGGCTGCCACGTCGGCCATCCCGCTCCACATATAGGCGGCCCTTACCGAATGACCGACGGCTTCACTCTGCTGCGTCACCGGCAGGTGCGACTGGTTGTAAGTCTTGGGTGTTCCTATGCCCTTGCCTCTGACGTCGAGAAAAAACTTCGCCAGATCGAGGTACCTCTTCTCTCCGGTGACCCTGTAGAGTTTGACCAGCCCGATCTCCACTTCCTGGTGGCCAGGCCAGTTTTCGATCTTACCATAACCAAAATCCCGGTCGACCAGATCGGCACTTTTTATGGCGATATCGAGAATCTCCCGCTTCCCGGTGGCCTGGTACCAGGCTACCGCCGCCTCATAAAAATGCCCCAGGTTGTAGAGCTCGTGGCTCAGGTCGTCGACCAGTTCCCACCGCTTGCTTCCAGCCCAGGGATGACTCCGCTCGCCCATGATGGTGCGGTTGGTGTAGAGGTAGCCGTCCTCTTCCTGGGCCAGCCCGATCAGGGTGACCAGCGTGTCGACGGCGGCCTCCAGCGCAGGATCGGGAAACATCTGAATGCTATAGGCCGCCCCCTCGATAATCTTGAATACATCAGAATCATCAAAGGGATATATGGTCTTGAACTCCCCTTCCATCAGTCCGCCTGCAACTTTAAAGTTGTCGATCCGGCCGGTTTCCCTGCTCTTTTGCAGGGCAATAGGAATAGTCACCTGGTGGTTGGTGGCGATCCGGGGGGCCCAGAAATCATCGGTCACCTCCACGCGGGTAAAGGGGACTGGCTGAATGGGGTATTCATTCGCAGGAGGGGTGGACTTCTGGCTTCCGCAGGAAGAAAAGAGGGCTAAAAGAAAAAATAGGTAAACAAGCTTCATCGTGGTAATAAGTTTTGCGTTATGAAAATGTGTTTTTGGTCATCGGGTTTGATCGCGTGCACGGACTGAAATAGTGACTGGATTCAGCAGGAGCGCGTAATTGAGAAGCCTGAAGGGTAGGCTTGGAATATGTTAAATATCCGGGGTCGATCATTGGGTCTGTTCCCTGACCGGGAGGTGAGCTCTGCTCTGTAGAGATGTTACCCGGTAGAGGAACGGTTCACTGCCGGCAAAAGAGGCTTCCCGGGAGGGATATTCACTTCCCTGAGGGGGATAAAGCAAAACAGGCACAAAGAACACGGAGTTCCGGAGAGGAATCTGTGCGCTCTGTGCCTGTCATTTAGTTCAGGCCATCGGGCAAATGGGCCGGACGGTCATTCAGGAAAGAGGTTATGCCGGCATGTCAGGCAGTGACCAGGGTTTCCTGTAAGTATGCTTGATCAGTTCTGCTGCGAATGCGGCGGCAGGCATGGGATCGGTCCAGTCCTTGTTAAAGGTGGGGTGGCCATCATGAATCGAGAAACCATCTTTGATGACGGTTTTGATTTTCTCGTCACCGATATTGGTGAACTTCATGTTGGGGCCGTCCCATTCCAGTTCCTTATTGAGCGCCTGGAGCCTGACGGCGAGGACGCCCATGACCACCATTTCGTTGAAGGGACCTGCTTCGCTGAAGTCGGAAGCTGTCTTGACACGGTTTTCGGGGCTTTCCTTGCAGGCGCGGACCCAGTCCATCTCATGACTTTTCTCAACGCGGCGGCGGAACTTGGGTGCTTCGGGAACCCTGCCCGAGAGGAGCCACGGGTTGACACCATAGCATCCACAAATCAGTTTGTCCTTGGTACCGTGGAAAATAACGCCACCACCAGAATCGTTCATACTCTTACCAGCCGGCCATCCTTCGGGTTTATTGGGCTGAAGACCACCGTCGTACCATGTGACTTCCACTTCCTTGAACTGGGTGCCTTTCTTCATACCTTTCCAGGGGCGCTTGGGTGTGCGGGCCGGGAAGGTCAGGTTGACCATCTGAGCATTGGGAGCGCAGTCGTTGAGCAGCAGGGTGGAGCTTCCCTGGGCCTTGGTGGGATAGCCCAGTTCGAGGCCCACGAAAACGGGATGGAGGATATGGCAGGCCATATCGCCCAGTGCACCCGTGCCGAAATCCCACCAGCCACGCCAGTTCCACGGCGTGTACACCGGGTGGTAAGGCCGCATGGGAGCCGGTCCGATGAAGAGATCCCAGTCGAGGGTTTCGGGAACCCACTGCCCGGGTTCGGGACGGTTAAGACCCTGGGGCCAGATCGGCCGGTCGGTGAAGGCTTCCACTTTTGTGACTTCGCCGATTTCGCCGTTGGCCAGCCATTCACAGACCAGGTTGACCCCTTCGCCTGAAGAACCCTGGTTCCCCATCTGGGTGGCCAACTGGTACTTCTCGGCCAGTTTGGTCAGCAACCTTGACTCATATACCGTGTGGGTCAATGGTTTCTGAACATACACGTGTTTGCCCATGGTCATGGCATGTGCGGCGGTGATGGCATGGGTGTGGTCGGCCGTGGCAATGACCACCGCATCAATCGACTTGCCCATCTCATCGTACATCTTCCGCCAGTCCTTGTACCACTTGGCACCGGGATACTCCTCAAAAATCTTGTTCTGCTTGCAGTAACCCCAGTCTACATCGCAAAGGGCCACAATGTTCTGGGATTTCAGGTTTTTCAGGTTGGCATTACCCATACCCCCGACTCCGATACCGGCAATGTTCAGCTTGTCACTCGGAGCCACATGCCCCATTCCTGATACCACATGGCTCGGAAGAATCGTGAAACCGGCTGCCGCGGCAGCGGTCGTCCCCAGAAATGCCCTGCGGGAAATCCCGTTAGATTCCTTTTTCTCGCTCATAGCTAGTAAGTTGAAAAGATTAAATATTTAATACGGTTTTATTTGATTAAAAAATCAGCACAATATAAGCAAAAAATGGCTTTACAAAAAGGATTTATAACAGAAAAGGTCCCGACAATTATGTTATGTAATTGACGGGACCCTCTCGAATAATAGCTTTCATGGGATGGAAAGGAACTCTTTTTATCTCCGGAAGTTATAGGAGGGTTCCCCATCCATGTGGATTCTACTGGAGCACAAATTTGAACTGGAACATCAACCACTGGTTATAGTACTCCGGGATTTTAAGGGCCGGGAGGTGCTTGACCTGCAGTGCCCCTTCCTGGTTCAGTAAATCTTTTTTCCCGTTACTGTTCCCGACCTGTTTTTCCGCCCCCTTGGGACCATAGGCTACAATAATGACTTCATCGAGGATGATGGGCTTTTTGCCAGGCTTTGTTTCGGTGATCTGTGTGATTTCTCCCCAGCCATTCACATAGGCGTAAATGGCGACATCCCCCTGCTGGCCGCTTTCCTGGGCTTTGACAGGATAGCGGAATGACCGCGCCAGGGCTTGCCGCAACTGTTCCACATTGGTGATGTCCGCCTCCCCGGCCGGATCGGATCCCTTGCTTCTCCGCTCCACCGTGACCACTTTGCCCGGGGAAGATGATCCCCCTCCTTTGGTCACGATCTCCACGACACCCCGTTCCCCTTTTGCACCATATTTCTCTGTGGCGGCTTCCCCTTTCAGTACTTTCACCGATGCGATTTGGTCGGGATTGATCTCGTTAAGCTGGGTCGCGGATTCCTTGCCGTCGATGATGATCAGCGCATCTTTCGAAGCCGCGGATTCTGTGAAATGCACCACCTTATTCCCCCAGGAGGATGACTGGGTTTCATAGTTTTCTATATTCCTTTTTTTAGTGGTGATAAGGATAACCCCGTTCTTTCCCTTTTCTCCGTAAAGTGCCGTGGAAGACGCGTTCTTCAGGACGGAAATGCTTTCAATATTTTCCGGACTAATGTTTTCCACGGAGGGAACCGGTTGACCATCCAGAATGTACAGGGGCTGCGGACCCTCCTTTCCCCCGGAGGTTCTGATCCTGACCGTGTCCCTGACCATTTCGGCCTCCATACTTCCTGTCCGGATGACCTGCCCGACTCCCTTCCCGAGATGGGTAACCACCATTTCGTCGGCATCTATCCTTACCGGCACCTGCCCGTCTCTCGTGGCGTAGCCGGTGATGACGATGTGATCAGTGGCTTTCTTCACCGTATCTGCGGAAAACATCCCGGGATGGGCCACTCCGGAGCCTTTAAGCTGGGATTCCGGCTGAAGAGCGCCCTTTTGCGGGGCAGGATCATTCCATGATTCTCCCGGCTGTTCGCCTTTGAGTTCCGACAGGATTTCGGCGGAATGAGATTCAAAGGGTTCGTCGGGGGGAAGGGTTTTGTACTCCCGGGCTGAAAGACCCGTGATGAGAAGGGCCGTGAGCGGAACGACCATCAGTTTGCGGATCACGCTGTTTCTGTTTTCTGTTTTCTGCTTCATCATGATTATTCTGTTTTTTAAGTCATTACCATTGAGTGCGTTGAGAAAAGGAGCCATCCCTCTCTTGTCGGCCAGGGCAACCAGCGCCATCTGATAGGCCGGAAGATTGGTTGTTAGGGTAACCTCCTGGTCGGTGAGGTATTCCAGATTATTCCTGACCGCATTCTTCAGCAGCCAGGCAAAGGGATTGAACCACTGGAGCAGAAAAAGGAATTCTGAGAGGAGAATGTCAAGGGTATGGCGACCCCCGGCATGAATCATCTCATGGTTGAGAATCATCGCAAAATAGGGTTGACGGGTGCTTTCCCGTGGGACGATAATCTTTCCGAAGAAGGTGAAGGGATGCACATCTTCTTCAGTGACGAAGGCCTGAATCCCGCCGAAGCGCTCGGGACGGCTTTTACGGGCTATCTGCAAAACCCGGAGATGGCCTGAAACCAAATGAATCATGAAAAGAAGAACCCCTGAAAGGTACAAAATCATCAGAAGGGAAATCAGGGAGATCCCATTTTCTGAATCTGTCGCAAATACTGCAGGAGGTGAGGTCACCTGTGCCGGAACCAGCACCAGCGTTGGCGTGACAGCCCGGGTCACCGTAATGGTGATCAGGGGTATCAGCATGCTCACTACGAAGGAACTGGTCAGGTATATCCTGTTGAACCTGAACTGCTTCCTCTTGCTGAACAATACATGATAGAGGAGGTAAAAGGCTGCGGTGCCTGCCGACACACGCAACAGATAGAGCAGAAACGATTCCATGTCTATTCTTTTTTAATCATCCTCAGAATCTCTTCCAACTCTTCAGGCTTCAACCCTTTTTCGTTGACGAAAAATGCGACGGCATTCTTATAGGAGTTGTCAAAATAGTCACTGATGACCCCTTTCATGAAGGATTTGCGGTACTCCTCGCGCGTCACCAGCGGAAAATATTCATAGGTGTTCCCGTACTGGGTGTACCCTACGATCCCCTTGTCCTGGAGAAGGCGCACCAGTGAAGAGATCGTGTTGTAGTGAGGTTTCGGATCAGGATACTGATCTACAATGTCTTTGACAAATCCTTTTTTGAGCTTCCAGAGGATCTTCATAAGCTCCTCCTCCTTACGTGTCAGTTTGTGCATGGCTGATACTATTTATATCCACCACAAACATACAACTGATTTTTCAGTTTGTAAACTGTAAAAACAGTTATACAACGAATTTTTCAGTTAATAAATGTTAATCTTGGCACTGTCTTCTGTTTATCTGATAACCTGATGTTCTAATTTTCTGATATTCATCTGTTTAAATTATTGTGTATATATGGTAAAACTCGTGAAACAGATGTAATACCCATGTGGTTAATCATCACGGTTTGTGCATAAATTAGGCATGGGTATTTCATGTATTTAAATTATTACGTTTCAGCGGTTTATTCCGTGAAACACATGCAATACTCCTGTGGTTAATCATCACGGTTGTTGCATAATTGATACATGGGTATTTCATGTATTCAGTCATTTAAGACTTAAGATTTAAGACTTTTCAGAAGTCCATTTCCATGTTCATGCCGTTTCCGTTGTTCCCGCCATTGTCGCCGTTATTATTGCCATTGCGTTCGCTTTTATAGTTGTTGATGGTATAGCTGAGGGTGAGTTGGACGACCCGTGATTCCCTTTCCATCCTGAATTTGGTGTTAAAGTTGGGGCCCGAGGAGCTGTTTTCGAAGTTCATGGTTCCGAAGACATCTCGCAGGGCGAGGGTGGCGGTGAGTTTGCGTTTGAGGAAGTCCTGTCGCACCGAGAGGTTGGAGAAAAAGAAGCTTCCGGTTTCACCCTGGGCCGAAACCGATGGTCCGCGGAAGTAGGACATCCACTGGACCCGGCTGTTGGGGCCCACTTTAAAGGTGGCATTTCCTCGCAGCGAATAGTTGGTGCTTTCGCGATCGATACTTTCACCGTTGAGATCTCCTTTGATTTTGTAGTTGAAGACACTCAGACTGGCATTCAACAGGAACCATTTGGTGATGTTAATTTTGCCCATCAATTCAGTTCCGAGGGAGGCGTCGCTGTTGACGTTGGTGGCTGTGAGCACCATGATACCATCGTTGCGGAGTTCCTGGATCCTGCTGATCAGGTCGTCGGTGGTTCTGTAGAAGCCTTCCAGCGAGAGGAAGGAACCCCCGACGCGCTGCATGAGTCCTGCTTCCCAGGAGTCGGTGTACTCGGGTTTCAGGTCGGGATTCCCGACCCTGATGGTATACTGGTCCATATAGTTGGGGAACGGATCGAGGTCACGGCCCCCCGGTCGGTTGATACGGCGGCTGTAACTGGTCATGAGTTGGGAGCCCTTACCGATGCTGTAGGAGAGATGCCCGCTGGGGAAGAGGTCAAACCGGGAGAGGGTGTAAGGCTCGGCAACTTTGGCATGGTCAATCGAGCGGTGGGTGTATTCGGCCCGGAGGCCCGCCATGAAATCCAACTTCCCGGCTTTGCCCGCCCAGGTGAAATAGCCCGCATGTACATCATGCAGATATTCCATCGAACTGCTGTAAAGGGAGTTATTTTGCCATCCTCCCGACTCCGGGTCGAAATTCTCGAAGCGGTAATCTTCCGATTCCCTCTCCAGAAGGCTCTGCCAGCCCGCTTCCAGGCGGCCGTTCGCTCCTGCCGGCCTTACATAATCGGCCTTAAACCGGTAATCGTCAGACTGGTCTGTCTCAATGGTCCTGATCCGCTCCAGGATCTCTCCCTGCATCGTGAAGCCATTGTTTGAGAGATATTCGTCCTGGGTCTCCATGTCGTCGCCGTTCCGGTTGGCATAATAAGCAAGCAGGTCAAGCTTGTGGGTCCCCTCCTGGTTGAATTTCTGCTGGAAATTGAGGTTGGCATTGTACTGGTTCCCCTCACGCGAGGAGCCATTGTGGTTGGAGATGTAACGGTCGAGCCGGGCGGGGAGGGTATATTCGTGAAGGTTGGAACCCCCTTCCTGACTGAAAGCGTAATGCCCTCCAGTGCCCGACAGCGTCAGCGTGGCCCGGTCGCTCAGATAGAAATCCACACCTCCCTTCAGGTTAAATCCCCCGCGGTTGTTATCACGGTTCCCCCGTGAAATGACATACAATGAAGTATCACCAAGTATCGTTTCCCTGTCAGAAAAGAACTTCCCGTAAAAGGTGTCGTCACTCCAGTCGGCCCCGAAAAAGAGATTCGATTTTTTCGTCCGGTAGTTGAGGGTCAGGTCGGAGCGGTATTTGTCCCCTGTTCCCGCCGAGGCGTTCATGATGCCATTGAAGCCCGCCAGAACATTCTTTTTCATGACCACGTTGATGATACCGGCCATGCCGTCAGGATCATATTTGGCCGAGGGATTGGTGATGATCTCAATGTTTTCGATGGCTGAGGCCGGGAGCTGGCGCAGGGCGTCACTCCCCGACAGCACACTGGGCCTCCCGTCGATCAGGACCGTAAAACTTGAGGAGCCCCTGAGCGAGACATTCCCCTCAATATCCACTTCCACCGAAGGCGTATTCTCCAGCACATCCACTGCTGTGCCGCCGGCCGCATTGATGTCCTGGCTTACGTTGATCACCTTCTTGTCTATCTTGTATTCCACCCGCTGACGGTCAGCCACCACTTCCACACCGCCGATCTCCAGAGTGGAGGGAGAAAGCTCCACTTTCCCCACATCGATCGTGTTCCGTGCGGGAACCAACCGCACTTCTGGCAACGCTTTCTTCTCATAGCCGATAAAGTTGGCTTCTACATAATACTGCCCGTACGACAACCCGCCGATCTCAAACTCCCCCAGGCTGTTGGTGATTCCCCCGGTGACCAGCGACGAGTCCGCCTTGTTGTAGATGGCCACATTGGCATACTCCATGGGCTGGCTGGAACCGGCATCTATAATGGTGCCCCTTATCCGCCCTGAACGGGCTTCCATATCGGCCCCCACTGGCCCCCCTGAGGGCTGCGAAAACGTTGTAAATGATAGCATCAGTCCTAATACCGCAAGAAATCTCTTCATTGTTTAATTAATTTCATAAAACCTATAACAGTAAATAAGACATTTATATCCTTAAAAAGTTTAAAGGGGGTGCGTTAAATCGTTGTTAAGGGTGGCCGGAGGGGGGGTGAAATGGAATTTTCAAGATGCGTGGTATTGCGGCTGAAAAATGGTTATTTTTGAGTGACCAATAAACATTTACAGTCATGAATGAAACTTCATCAGCCCGGGGTGATATTCAGACCCCTCCCTCCAATTACCTGGTAGGCGCCATTTTGTGCACGCTGTTCTGCTGTCAGATACTGGGCATTGTCTCGATCATCTTTGCTGCTCAGGTTAACTCGAAGTGGCAGGCGGGTGATTATGAGGGGGCGCGGCAGGCGAGCCGAAATGCCCTGACCTGGATCTGGATCTCATTGGGAGCCACTGTCATTCTGATTTCCCTGGCCCTGACGTTCGGCCTCGGCGTAGCCTTCCTGGGCGACCTCCTGAACTGGTAGTATGCGTAAACGATACAGGTGGCTCCTGCTGCCCCTGATCGTTGGGGCTGGGTGGCTCTTCTTTGTTCTTGATCCCTCAGAGACGCCTCTCTTCCCGCGGTGCCCCTTCTATTCCCTTACCGGATGGTATTGCCCTGGCTGTGGGTCACAGCGGGCTGTTCACAGCTTCCTCCATTTCGATTTTGCCGGGGTGGTCGCTTTTAATTTCCTGCTGTTTCCGGCAGCCCTCCTGATCTGTTACCATTACCTCCATCCATGGCTGAACCGCCGCTTCGGGTGGAAACTGCCTAACCTCCTTTACCTGCGTAACACCCCGTGGATTATCCTGGCGGTAGTTCTTCTTTTCTGGATCGCCCGCAATATCCCTCTCGCCCCATTCTCCTGGCTGTCGCCCTGATAAAGGCATCACTCACGGTTAGTGCACCATAGGCATCACTCACGGTTAATGCACCAGGAACCGCTTTACCCTGATCAACTCCCTCATTCTTGCCTGGCCTGTCATTCGAAAGGAATTCTTACCCTCCGGCTCTGTCCCGGGCTCAATGCAACTCATTATATTATTTAACGGCTGCCTGACCGATAGCATGGATGCTCCCACTTGATGAACTCTTAGGGGTGATGTTCAGTAGGGCTTCCCTTTTTCGTCGACCATCGGGACGAAGCGCACGGGGAGGATGTTTTTTTGTCTGATCCGACCGTTCTGTTTTTCCAAAAGATAAAGGTATTGCACACTTCCCTGGTCTCCAACGGGAATGACCATTCTCCCCCCTTCAGCGAGCTGTTCCTTCAGGGCCGGGGGGATAGCCGCCGGGGCGCAGGTGACCAGGATGCCGTCGAACGGGGCATACTCCTCCCAACCCCTGTAGCCGTTGCCGCTTTTCAGGTGAATGTTCAGATAACCCAGTGAGGTGAGGACCTTACGGGCATTTTCCAGCAACGAAGGAAGGAGTTCTATACTGTAAACCGCAATGTCCATCTCAGCCAGGATGGCCGCCTGGTAGCCCGAGCCGGTGCCCACTTCAAGCACCTTCTCCTCTGGTCGCAACCCCAGGGTTTCCGTCATGTAGGCTACAATATAAGGTTGTGAAATGGTTTGTCCTTCCCCGATGGGGAGGGGTTGATCGGCATAGGCCAGAGGACGGTAGAGGAGTGGTACAAACAGATGGCGCGGAACTTTCCGGAAGGCCTCCAAAACCTCCTTAGAGGTGATCCCCCGGGACATGAGCTGGCTCCTGACCATCTCCTCCCGCAGCATGGCCTCCTTGTCTGAGGGCACACCTGCCCCGGCAAACCATAAGAAGATGATCCCCCACATTTTTAATCCGTGTATCATCCCTCCTGTTAACCACCTTAGGATTCACCCAAAGTTACGGCTTATCGCTCTCTGTTCCAAAAATTTTAGCACCAAGTTCAAAGCTCTTCCGGTCACATTTTGTGTTCTGAGGCCGTTTATCCGCATGGCCCGAAGGGTTCTAACGATCCAATGCTATCTTTTTGTGAATAATAGGCTGTAAAAAAGAGGATTAACTAAAGAACTAACTAAAGGATTAACTACTTTTGCTAAAGATTCCGGACAGGAAACCGTTCCGGAGAAATGGATCCAGTGTAATGATTCCCTCTTCCGGTTTTTTAAGAAAGCGGAGGCGGTATTCGAAGCTGATGGATTCAGAAATGAAAAGGAGAATGATGTAACGTAACAATTCTGGAAATGAAAAAGTGGTTTTTGTTTATTATGGTGATTGCATTAGCCGGTTGTCAGAAGAAGAATCAGCAGATCGACCGTTTGAGCGTAGTGCGCGACAGTCTGGCCCAGGTCGCTTATGAAAAGGATTCGGCAATCATGGATTTTCTCACGGCCTTTAATGAGATTCAGGAGAACCTCGATTCTATTAAAACCGTTGAAAAGCTGGTAACGGTAACCAGTGCTCAGCCGGGAGAACTCAAGGGGAGTCAGAAAAAGCAAATTCTTGAGGATATTGCCCTGCTGAACCAATTGCTACAGAAGAACAAGGAGTTGACCGCCTCTTTGCAGAAGAAGCTGAACGGTGCCAATGCCAAAGTGGGTCAACTGCAGGGAATGGTGGCTGAATTTGAAAAAATGGTGGCCAGCCTGAACACCCAGATCGAATCCAAAGACGTTGAAATAGCCCAGCTCACGCAGGACATTCAGCGCCTGAATATCGACGTAAGCCAGTTGACCAGCCAGGTACAGCAGGTCACCCAGGAGGTGCAAGAGAAAACCCAGGTCATCGAGAACCAGACCGTCGAGCTGAACAAGGCTTTTTATGCCATGGGTACCGTCAAGGAACTGACCGATAACAACGTGTTGGAAAAATCGGGTGGTGTTCTGGGGATGGGGCGTACCCTGAAAATGAGGAAGGATTTCAACCGTGACTATTTTTCGGAAGTCGACATCCGGAGTTTCAGTATGCTGCCCCTGATGGTTAAGAAAGCCCGGGTGATCACCGTCCACCCTGCTGAGTCCTTCCATATCACCGGGGAGAAACGTGCCGATACCCTCTTTGTCGACAATACCCAGGAGTTCTGGAAAGCTTCCAAGTATCTCCTGATTGTGCTGGACTAACCTCTAAATGGGCCAAAAAGCAACCGCCGTCCTCTGACCGTCTCGTCAAGGGTTCCGTTCTCATAAGCGAGGGCCCCATTGACGAAGGTGTGGGTCACAGAATGGCGGAAGGTGACTCCTTCAAAGGGGGACCACCCACACTTATATAATATATTGTCAGGGGCGACGGTAAAAGGCTGGCCGGGATCTACCAGAACCAGGTCGGCATAATAGCCTTCCCGCAGGTATCCCCGTTCCGTGATGCGAAAAAGATCGGCGGGAGCATGGCACATCTTCTGGACGACCTTCTCGGGAGTGATCCTTCTGTGGAGGGTCATCTCCAGCATGGCCACCAGGGAGTGCTGCACCAGCGGTCCTCCCGATGGCGCCCTGAAATAACTGCTGGCTTTCTCCGATAGGGTATGGGGGGCGTGGTCTGTGGCGATCACATCCAGCTGGTCCAGCATCAGCGCGTTCCATAGCCCTTCCCGGTCCGATACGCCCTTGATGGCCGGGTTCCACTTGATCCGCGATCCCATCTCCTGGTAATCCTCATCCGAAAACCAGAGATGATGAACGCACACCTCAGCCGTGATCTTCTTCTCCCTGACGGGACCAGGCCGGAACAACCCTGTTTCTCTGGCCGTGGAGAGATGAAAAACATGCAGCCGGGTGCCATATTTCTCAGCCAGCTCCACCGCCCGCGAGGAGGAAGCATAACACGCCTCTTCATTCCTGATCAGGGGGTGCCAGGTGAAGGGGACCTGCTCCCCGAATTTCTCATGGGCACTTTGAATGTTTCTCTGTATAATGGTCTCGTCTTCGCAATGGGCTGCCACCAGCATGGGCGTCTGCCGGAAGAGCTCTGCCAGAACCTCCTGATTGTTGACCAGCATATCTCCTGTGGAGGACCCCAGAAAAACTTTGATGCCACATACCGTGGCCGGATCGGTCTTTAATACCTCCTCCAGGTTGTCATTGGTCACTCCCATGAAAAAGGAGTAGTTGGCAGCCGATACTTCTGTGGCCCGCTGGTACTTCTCTTCCAGCAACGCCTGGGTCACCGTTTGGGGAATCGTATTGGGCATATCCATGTATGACGTCACCCCTCCGGCTACAGCAGCACGGCTCTCCGTCATAATATCCCCCTTGTGTGTCAGCCCGGGCTCACGGAAATGAACCTGATCATCAATCACCCCGGGGATCAGATACTTGTTTTCAGCTTCTATCACCCTGACCCCGGAAAGATCTATCCCCGGGGGCAAATGGTAGGGAAAAATCCGCTCTATCCGCTCCCCGCCGATCAGCAGGCTCCCCTTGTACCTCAGCCCCTCATTGATGATGGTGGCATCCTTTATCAGTGTACGCATAAATACATATATCAGAAGGTCAGAATACCAGAACAGGTGCAATCTTGCAGATCGGATTCAGAAAAGAACTTTTACCCCTCTTGGGAGATGGGTTTGATGGGGTTGATCCAACTGTTGATTTTCATCCTCAGGATGCCCCACAAGGCTTCGCTGAAAATTCCGCCGGTCATCTTGGAGGTCCCTTCCTTGCGGTCAGTGAAGATAATGGGGACTTCCACGATCTTGAATCCCAGTTTCCAGGTGGTGAATTTCATCTCGATCTGGAATCCGTACCCTTTCAGCCTGATGTTGTCGAGCGGGATGGCTTCCAGCACCTGCCTGCGGTAACACTTGAACCCGGCAGTGGTGTCCATGATCCTCATACCGGTGATTAACCTGACGTATACCGAGGCGAAATAGGACATCAGCACCCTTCCAAGAGGCCAGTTGATGACATTGATTCCGGAGATGTAACGCGAGCCTATCGCCAGGTCGGCCCCGTTATGGACGGCAATAAAAAGCCGTTCCAGGTCTTCGGGGTTGTGCGAGAAATCGCAGTCCATTTCAAAGATATAATCGTACCGCTGCTCTACAGCCCATCTGAAGCCCGTGATGTAGGCCGTTCCCAGCCCCAGTTTTCCCGGCCGCTCCAACAGGTGCAGCTTCCCTTCAAACTCAGGTTGAAGCCCCTTGATGATTCCCGCCGTCCCGTCGGGAGAATGGTCGTCTATAAATAATATATGAAAGGGTGTTGCCAGCGAAAACACCTTCCGGATGATCTTCTCAACATTCTCCTTTTCATTATAGGTGGGTATGATCACCAGGCTTCTCTCCGAAATTCTCATGATATTCCTTTATTCAAGCTACGAAAGTACACTTTTCTTTGAGATTTGCAGGCAGTAGGGGGGCCATTTCGGGCTCTGATTTCTTCCTCCCGGAAAGAATGGCTGCCCAATGACTTTTGGCCGAAGCCTGCCTGGCCGCACCCGTTCCTTCCGGGAAGCAGCCCCGGGTGGCGCCCGGAATATCCTTGGCACCCCCCCTGAATTCTCTGTTTGCCCCTCCGTGAGGCCCGGTTGGCCCTGTTAGAGGTCCTATGTTAATTCTTTTTTTGCCGATTAAATCCCTCATTCCCAGTCCGGAAATAAAAAACTTGCGGAAAACTTTTTAAAAATGTTTGGAAGTTCTGAAAACGGGTTTACATTTGCAGCCGCTAAACGAAGTTCATTGAATGGTTGAGACGG
>CAZKIU010000025.1:8970-49580 GCA_964552955.1 uncultured Prolixibacteraceae bacterium | reverse complement strand
TGGTGAATTTAAACACCGCCTTCCGTGTGGAACGGGCACTTTCATTGTCGGGCTGTATCAGGGTGGGATGGTTCATGATATCCTGTGTGGTAAAGGTCTCGTCATAGCTGCCGTAAATCTTCACCGGCTTGTCACTTTCGAGAAATCCGACGTTCAGGGTGCCCATCTCCACCCCTCCGGCCACATAAATGGTGGTTCCGGGAGCGGCCACGGCGATCGCCTTGTCAAGGTTCTTCAGCGGTGCCCCTTTGGAACCGTCGTTCTTGTTGTTGCCATTCTGTTTGGAAACATACAGCGTTCCGCCTCCCGATGCGGCCTTCACTGCGGCAGTACCTGCACCGCCCCCCGCAGAGGTGGGGCCACCTGCAGATACTCCAGAGGATGAACTTCCAGACCCTCCCGGGGAAACCGCGCTTCCCGCACTTTTAGTCACCTCACCGGCGCCCTTATCCACCGCCTTTTCGGTTTTTTCCATCACCTTTTTCCCCAGGTTTTTCAGGTTGCCCACCTGGGCCGATGCAGCAGCCGCCCAGAAAAAGAGCACCGATGCCAGAAGTAACAGTTTAAAAGTCTTCATTTATTTATTATTAACGGTTTATGATTTTACTTTGTGCTTTATCGTCAGGCATTCCCCTATCACCGGGCCATTGCGGGAAGAGGCTATTTTTTAACTACCCTGAACACAGAACGCCTTGTGGAGGACTCCACCGACAGCAGGTACATGCCCGGGTGAAAATCCTTCAACAGTAAAACTTCCGAAGTGGAGGCTGTAGTAAGGGCGTGCAACACCCTGCCCGACAAATCGATCAACCTGAGGGCAGAGGTTCCTGTCATTCCGGAGATGCAGAGCTGATCTGCCGCCGGATTGGGATATACTTTGATCCTTGCCTCTGTTTGCACAGGAGCAGCCGAAGGTATCGTCACCCTGATCTGCCAGTCGGCAGCCACGCCCGTTTCAGAGGTAACCCTTACCGTCACCGGCGCAGCAAAATTTAATACGGAACCGGAGGGGGGATTTGCAGAGGCTCCCTTTGAAAAGGTGAAATCTGCTTTAAGAGAAGCCAGTGAAACATCTTCGACCCTGGCTGCTATTGTGCGGGCTGAAGGGTCGATTACAGGAGGAGACACCATGCCGGGGACCGAGAAGGTGAGGAGGTCATTTCCCGTCTCGTCCACCTTGTTGGTGAGTTGAATGGTCACATAAGCCGGAATGGTGGAGATTCCATCGGAGACATTGACCACCAGGGAGAAAGCAGGGTAGTCGTCGAAATCGAGGGCCGCGGGATGATGAACCACCACCTTATTTCCCTCCATGCGGAATCCCTCCCCTCTGTTGCCTGAAATGAGGGTATAGGTCAAGGTTTTCCCCTCGGGATCGGAGGCGGTGATGCTTCCGGCGATGGTACCCTCCGGTGAATTTTCGGCCAGGGTGAAAGCGGCATTTTCAACCACCGGCATTTTGTTGATCTTGCTCAGCGAGACCACCAGGTCCACCGCCGTATAAAGGGTGCCATTGCTGGCCCTGACGGTCAGGGTGTACCGGCTCTTCTGATCATAATTGAGCTGCGTGTGGTCGGCCACCACCAGCCTGTTATCCACAATACCAAAAGCCCCGTTCTCGTTGCCCCCTTCCAGGGAATAGGTGACAGGCAGCTTTCCGGGATCCTCGGCTGTGAGGTACATCACCGTAAAACCATTGGGCACGGTTTCATCGATGGTGGTCGACAATTGCTGACCGTTAAACACCGGGGCTTCTTCGACATCCTCCACCTTCAGCACCAGCGCCTTTGTAAAGATGCCCCCTTTCATATCGCTGACCGTGACCAGGAAACGGAGCACCGGCGTCTTTTCATAGTCGGCCGGAAGGGTCATGTTAAGCACTTTTCCAAAAGGCTTGAAAATTCCGTTATCTGCATCATTGGAACCATCTCCCTGGGTCAGGGAAACATGGTGGACATCATCCGTGTCCTCATCTTCGACCACAAGGGTGATGTCGTAGCGCTGATTTTCGGGGATGGCAGCCGGGTAAAAGGAGATATCTGTCGGAGTATGGTTGCCGGGGACCATGACAGTGACCGGCAATTCTTCCGATTTGAGGGTCATGTCAGTAACTATGGTGTTGCTTACTTCAAACCGGTATACTCCGGCCTCCTGGGCAGTGGCCGCGGAGACCCCCCAGGAGGGGTCATTGCCGGAATAAATCTCCGTATTGTTGCGGAACCACTTGTATCGGTTGTTGTTACCCCCGGGAGCATACACCGAGAGGGCAACGGCATTCAGCGACAACGGGTCGCCGGCATTCACCTGCACACTTTTCTGCTTCAAAGGAAACAGCTTGTTGGTCTTATAGCTCTGGCTGATAAGTTCGTTGATCCTGGCCCAATGGGGTTCCAGGCCTTCATAGGTGAAATAGTTGTTCCCGAGTCCTATCCTTTCGAGCTTAGCCGCAAATAGTCCCGCCGGCAGGGCTCCCGAACAGCGGTTTTCATCAAGATACACCGATGTGAGTTGAGGCAAATTCCCCCACGATTCCGGCACAGAACCCTCGAGCCGGTTGTTCTCAAACCGAATGTTTTTCAGCTCTTTGCAACTGTCAAGAGTGGGAAGGGTGCCGGAAAAACCGTTCCGTGAGAAATCGGCCTCATATAATTTGCTTCTTTTACTGAGGGAGGCGGGGAATTCTCCCGTCAGGTTGTTGTTCGAGACATAAAACATATACAAGTCGGGCCAGGCATCAAACACATCGGGGAGGGTACCTGACAGTCCGCTCTCCGACAGATAGACAATGGACAGTTTGGGCCAGTTTTGAAGAATGGAAGCCGGGAAAGGGATTTGAAGGGGATTCTTGGATAAGTATAAATACTTTATGTTTACCAGGTTCGCCATAGAAGCGGGCAGCGGACCGGTGAACTTGTTTTTGGAAAACGTCATGCCCTCGAGATAAACCAGGTTGCCGATTTCATCGGGAATGCGCCCCTCCAGCTGGCCGTTGTCCACTTCAAGGTATTTCAGCCAGGTCAGGTCGCCGATCTGGGCAGGGAGATACCCTCCCTTGAGGTTACTGTTCATACCGATACTGGTCACATGGCCGTCGGTGACCGTGAGGCCATGCCAGGTGCCGTTCACATCGGCAGCCGTGGCCGTAGTGTTGATGTTTTCCCAGCCGGTGCGGTTTTTCCAATTGTTCCCGTCCGTGGCGTTGTAAAAGGCTTTCAACGCCTGGAACTCCTTTTCAGTGACCTGCGCCTGGAGCAACAGACATGTCATCAAGAACAGTGTTAAAAGGTAAATTTTCTTCATAATGTGGTAATTAGCGGTTTTTATTCTTCATCATTCTGATGACCAAAGGGTCTTCGGTATAGAGTTCCCTCCAGACAAGCAGGGAATCGTCGTTCATCATCCTGCTGAAAAGGTGTTTCCCCTCCCTGCTTTCCAGGATGACGCGGTCTTTGCTTCCCAGGTAACCAAAGGTCACCGAATCCTTTCCCCGGGCGAAAACGAGGGAATCCTTGCGAAACGACAGGGTCATCCCGGGTTGCACCCCCAGTACGTCCGAGGAGACTTCCATGACCTGCCAACCCTTTGCCTCAGGAGCATCAGGCTGATCGCACCGGGCCAGGAGAAACAACAGTGGGAAAAAGAAAACAAGGCGTGGCATATGATTATTGGTTTCAGTCAGTACAAGGTATCGCCTTTAGGGCACCCTTACCGGAGAAGGGTGGTCAACGGCATATCAGGCGGGGTGAACGGCAGGATGGGAGGGGTGAACGGCGATCATGCTTCAGACTCTTTTGACGGAGTCAAGGAAAGCTTTCCGGAAGCTTCGGCCTACCGGAGCCTGCCGCCCTTTCAGGGAAACGGTTTGTTCCCCTTCATGGAAGGCGTCGAGGTGGCGGAGGTTGATGTAAAATCCCCGGTGAACCTGAATAAAACAGGGGGGAAGCTGGCTGCAGAACTCCTTTAGGGTGGTCCGGCAGGAGATTTCCTTTTTTTCGAAAACCAGAGCGATGTAGTTTTCACCGTCGGCTCTGACCATGAGAAGGTCTTCGGGATGAATCCTGACCAGCTTGTCGCCGACGCGGGTAAAAATGGGGGCAGGGGATGGGGTGGTTGTCCATTGTTCGGGGGAAGACCATCCCCCTGTGTGGGCAGTCCGGAGCTTCTCAGGGTTCCGGGGAAGCAATTCCGGGGCAGACGAGGCCACACCAGCGGCAGCAGGCAGCGGTGCTTTCCCTCCTGAGGGAGAGATTCCGGAGGAAGAAAGGGGTGAGGAGGGAAGTCCGGATGAGCGTATTCCGTCAGGCTCATCGCAGGATGGGGGAATGGAAGAGGAAACGGAGTGCAGGGCGATTTCCACGGCAGCCCTGAGGTTAACGGGATCGACAGGTTTGCGCAGGTATCCTGCGGGTTGGGTTTCGACGGCCTGTCTGATCATTTCCTCCCGGGTAAAGGAGGTGATGAATATGTGAGGAATTCCAAGTTCGCGCCGCACGCGGCCGGCCACGGTGATGCCATTGTGATATCCCGGCAGGGCAATGTCGGCCAGCAAGACATCGGGGTGGGAGGCCTCAATAAGTTCAAAAGCCAGGTCGGCATCGCCGCACTCGCCTGCCAGATCCAATCCCGCCTCCTCCAGGGTGATTTTCAGCGCCTCGGCATGGATCATCTCGTCTTCCAGTATAAATACCCTGGTGCTCATAGCGCTTTGGATGGAAGGTTCACCCTGATGACGGTCCCTTTTCCGGGCAGGCTTTCCGCGGTGACGGAGCCGCGGTTGCGGGCCACGTGCTCGGCCACCAGACCCAGTCCGAGGCCTGTACCCCGCTCCCCGTGGGTACCCCGCCGCACCTCTTTCATCCCCGATGCAAAGAGTCCGGTCAGGGTAGCCTCATCCATGCCACAGCCGTTATCCTCCACCTCCAGGGTGGTGGTTCCGTTGTCGCGGTATGTACGCAACACCACCTGGCCGTTGGAGGTAAACTTAAGCGCATTGCTGACCAGATTCCGCAGAATCAGGTGAAAGCTGCCCGCATCGCACCACACCGTCTCTTCCCCCATCTGCACGATCACTTCATTGGATTTGCCGGCGGCATACTCCTTCATCAGTTCCACCACCTTCAGGGTCTCCTCTTTCACCTGAACCAGCTCTTTTTCAGGCTCAATACCCTCCATCTGCAACAGGGACCAGTGAAGCAGGTTATCCAGCATTCCGGAGAGGACCTTGGCATTCTTACTGATTTCGGGAGCCAGGGGGAGGAGCTTTCCGGGTTCACCCTTGGCAAGATAATGGGTGATGACGCGGGCGCTGCTCTGATAAGCCGACGTGGCATTGCGCAGGTCGTGGGAGATGATGCCGAAGAGGCGGTTCTGGGTTTTGTTGAGCCGGTCGAGTTCTTCGTTCTGGCGGGTGAGGGTGACTTTCTGCCGCCGGACTGTGGTATAAAGGCCGTAAAGCCCGGCCAGGAAAGCCACCATCAGCCCCAACCCGGCCATCGCCCAGTTCCTTTCACTCTTCCGGAAGGAGACTTCCCTGATCTGCAAGGCATTCTCGGCCTCCAGCCGGCTGATTTCGGCCTCCTTTTGTGAGGTCTGGTACTCTATTTCCAATTCTTCGACCTTCCCTGACACTTCCAGGCTGAAGACCGAATCGCGGGCAGCGGTCAACAGCTCATGATAATGGAGGGCCTCTCCGTTCATTCCCCGTGATTTGTAATAGCGGTAGAGGTGTTCGTAACTGTTGGCTTTTTCGGTCAGGGAGCCTCCGGCTTCCGCGAACTGCTGCGACTGTTGGAAGTGGTGCAGGGCCTTCACAGGGTCCCCCTGGTCGAGGTAGTGTTGCCCCAGTCCGGCGTGAACCTTGGTGAGCATGGGGAGCTGGCCGGTCTGGCGGCTGTATTTCTCGGCCAGCAGCAGACACTCCCCTGCCTTGAGCGGGTTGCCCAGGGCTTTCCACGAGTTGGCCAGGTTAAACCAGCGGGTTCCCAGCCGCAACACCAACCCTTCTGCCTCATCGATGGCCCTGGCCTTTTCAATCCATCTGATGGCCTCCCGGTGACGCCCCATAAGCTGGTAGACCATGCCTATGTTGTTGTAGCGCACCGACAGGGTAGGCCGGTCAGCCACCGTGTCGAGCAGGGCCACCGACCGGAAATAATAGTCCAGGCCAGTCTCATGTTTCCCCCAATCGATGTAGATCCGCCCCAGGTTGTTCAGGGATGAGGATTGGCGGGGAACATTATGGGTTTCCAGGTCGATCTGATACGCCTGCTGGTAATAGAGAATCGCCTCTTCATATTTCCCTTCCATGTAATCGAGGGAACCCATGTTACTGTAGGCATCAGCCAGGCTTTCCTGATTTCCCGCCCCGCCGAGGAAGGCTATGGCCTTCTTCAGAACTTCACGCGATTCCCTGCGATGGCCCAGATCCATATCAATAATCCCCAAATCGTTGTAAGCCGATCCAATGAACAGGGAATCAACGGGCTTGACCGCCTCCGCCAGCCGGGCGGCTTCTGTCAGAAACTCCCCGGCCAACCTCAAACTGTCGTTGTAGTAATATCCGTCGGAAACCTGCCGGTAAACTCTGGCCAGCAACAGGGTGCCCGGGACTTTTTTACGGGCTTCCTCCAGCAGGGGCAGCGAGAAATTAAGCAGCGCTTCAGGCACATCCGCCAGGGAATCACAAATCAGTAACCCCGTTTCTATCCTGGCCGGCCCCCTCTCCCTGGTATACTGCCGGTGTAACTCCTCCAGACCCGGTTGGGCCGGGCCTTCCAGAAATAACAGAGAAAAAACCGAGGCCAGAAGGCCTTTCGGGAGGGGTACCATATTGCCTGGTGGTTTTTTATCAAATATAAAATTTTCCGTTGATAAACAAAGGGCTGAAGGAGACAATATTGATAAAAAAGAGAAACTGCGGAGGCAGCTCCTGAAAGAGCCATTTACTGGAAATGGATATCGGAACCGAAACAGGAGGAGATAGATGCCTGGAGGGGCGGGACAGGCTTTTTACTGAAAATTGATATCGAAGAGGTGAAGGGGACAGGCAGGGACGCAGAGTTCGCAGACCACGCACTGGCTTTTATCGAAATGGAGTTTCCAGTCTGGGGCGGTCATGGTCAGGGCGCCGGCAAAGCAAACGGCCACGCAATTGCCGCAATCGATGCATTTCTCCTCCTGGAATCGGATTCGTTTTTCAAGAGGTTCCACTTCGACGTCATGGCTGGTGAGGTAGGCGATACCTTTCTCCAGGTTGGCCGCGGTGCCCTGGAGTTCCAGCAAGAGACTACCTCGTTTGCCCGGAAAGACCTCCGCCTTCAGGATGTTGATGCGGATGTCATAATCCCTGACGAGGTGGTAACTCAGGGGTTTATCGCCGCTGTCGGGGGGGAAATTGAGTATAAACCGTTTCTTGATCATGGTTGTTCTTCTGTTTCAGTTTCTTTCAGGGAGCGGAGGGAAGCCTGGGCCGGGAACATCTCTACCGGCCGGGTGATTTCGAAGGTACCGGCCAGGAGTTGTTGCCGGAGGAGGTCGGCCAGTTGGCGGGCTTTGGCCAGGCTGGCCACGGGGGCTGTTCTGACTTTTTTGCCTTCCACGGTAATGTGACCGCTGCGCAACTGGGCATAGGTGGTTTGTCCCAGCCTGGGCGTTCCCGGGGAACCGTAGTCAAGGATGGCTGTTTCGATCTGGTCATCGCGGATGGTCACCCGGCGGGCGATATCCTCATCCAGCACCGGAATGGGGATGGCAATGCCCATGAAGAGGGTGGTTCCGTACTTGTCAATGTATGCCGCCTGAAGGAAATCAGGTGACATCTCCTTCAGGTTGCCGATGACCGCAATGGTGCGGGCGTTTCCCACGGGAATTCCATGGGTGTTCACAGGCTTGGAGGTGTTGTACTGGGTGCCGGGCCACACCACATAGCCCCGGGCGCCTCCCAGCAAAATACGGGTTCCGATGCCAATGGTCCGCATCTCAGGATCGTTCAGCAGAGGACTCAGTTCCCCCGAAGTGGAATAAGTCGCGTTCCGCAGTCCGGGCAATAGGGTGCCCATATAAGTATGAATCAGCCGTTTTGTGGTGTTGATGGCCACATTGTAATTCTGATAGGCATTGCGGGGGTTGAAAAGATAAACCTCATTGACGGTATCCAGTGAAATGGTGGTTTTAATATGCTTGCGGGGGTAGCAGTCGGTGCCTTTGCCCCAGGCTTCCAGTTCCAGGGTTTTCCCTTCCAGAAGATCCTGGATCACGTGGGCGCCCCCGTATTCCGGGTGGTCAGGGTCGCAGGCCGTGGCCCCGATGTAACCATCGACAGCCGCCAGCCCCTCATACACCGGAACCCCGTTGATGCGGATCTTCTCCATCCGGATGGGCGGATCGGCATGACCGAAATTGATGATGGCCCCCGAGGAACACATCGCCCCAAAGGTGGCCGTGGTCACCACATCGACCTTCTCAACGATCTCCGCCGGGGTGGCCGTCCGCCCCATCTCAGCCACCTCAGCAGCCGTGAGCACTACGGCCTTCCCCGACCTGAGCTTCGCGTTGATCTCTTCGTAACTCTTCACCATCATGGCATTCAGATTAGGCTTAAAACGCAAAGATAACCCGATCCCCCCTACAATAACCCGCCGGATCTCCGTTTTTTCAAATTTCCAACCCACACCCACTCTTCCTCACAGGGATCCCTCATCCATACAGGGATCCCTGCATCATCCGGAAGGCCAAACCCTCGCCGGCCAGGGCCATTTACTCCGACCAGACTCCGGGCAAAAGCAGGGGATGATTTTATTGTTCAAATTATGTAATTTAGCCACCGGTTCTTAGACTAAATGAAACAATTGAGGGTTAAACCTTACTAACACGTCATAACACTTTAACAGAAATCAGAATGAAAAAAATGAAACATTTGCTCCTGTCGCTGCTGACGGCCGGAGTATTTTACACCGCCACAGGCCAACAGGCTGTACCCCCTGTACCGGTCGACCCAGCCATCCGTATCGGAAAACTGGAGAACGGACTGACCTATTATATCCGGCATAACGAAGAGCCCAAAGAGCGTGCGAGCTTTTACATCATCCAGAATGTAGGGGCGATTCTGGAGGAAGACAACCAGAACGGACTGGCCCATTTCCTGGAACACATGGCCTTTAACGGCACCCAGCACTTCCCCGGAAAAGGGATCATCAACACCCTGGAGAAACACGGGGTCGCCTTCGGGCGTAATATCAATGCCTACACCTCGCAGGACCAGACTGTGTACAACCTGAGTGACGTGCCGGTGACGCATCCCGGACTGATCGACACCTGTCTGCTGATTCTCAACGACTGGTCAGATTTCCTGTTGCTCACTGAAGAGGAGATCAACCTGGAAAGAGGGGTCATTTCGGAAGAATGGCGTACCCGCCGCAACGCCAACTTCAGAATGCAGAAGAAGTTCCTACCGGTCCTGTACAAAGATTCCAAGTATGCCGAACGCGATGTGATTGGTGACCTCGATGTGATCAAGAATTTCAAACCTGAAACATTACGCAAGTTTTATGAAGACTGGTACCGCACCGACCTGCAGGCCATCGCGATCGTCGGCGACATCAATGTGGATGAGGTGGAGGCAAAAGTAAAGAGCCTCTTCGGGGCCATTGCTCCGGAAGTGAACCCTCCTGCACGCCCCGAAGTAGAGATCCCCGCCCATAAAGAGACGCTTTTTGCCCTAGCCACCGACCCGGAAGCGACCTCTTATACCGTCAATATCTATATCAAGCACAAGGGAACTCCTTCAGCGGAGAAGAATCTGCTCTATTACCGCAACCAGCTGGGTCAGGATCTTTTCAACCGCATCATGCGCGACAGGATTGCCGAGTTGCTCCAGAAGGGGCAGCCGCCGTTTGTTGCGGGCAACATCATGGTGGGACAACTGGCCAGAGGCTATGACGTGTTTGCCATTGCCGCCAGCGCACACCCCGACAAAACCGACCAGGCCCTGCGCTCCATTTATACCGAAGCCCAGCGGGTCTTCCGCCATGGCATCACCCATTCTGAACTGGAAAGGGCCAAGAGCAACCTGCTCACGCAGGTGGAAAACCAGTGGAAACAAAAAGACAAAATCCGCAATGACCAGTACATCAGAGATATCGTCAATCATTACCTGGTGAATGAACCCCTCACATCTATCGATTTTGACTGGGAGGCGACGCAAAAGCTGTTGCCCACCATAACGGCCGAAGAGCTTTCAGCCCGGGCCAAAGCGTGGATATCCGATGAAAACCGGGTGGTCATAGTGATGGGCCCCGAAGGGGAAAATGTGAAGTTGCTGGATGAGGCAGGTGCCCTGGCTATCATGAAGGAAGTGGAAGCTTCCAACATTGAAGCCTATGCTGAAGAGGCGGTGGCCACATCGCTGATCAGCAAGGAGCTGAAGGGATCGCCCATCGTGAGCACCAGGGCGCTGCCTGAAATGAATGCCACGGAATGGACCCTGGGCAACCAGACCAAAGTGGTATACCGTTTTGCAGACTTCCAGAAAGACAATGTTCTGCTCCAGGCCTACAGCCCGGGCGGAACCTCCCTCTATACCCCCGACCGGCTCGCCTCCGCCATGCTGGTCACCGACTTTATGGGAAATTTTGGCGTGGGGTCCTTTGATGCCATCACCCTGAAAAAAATGCTGACCGGCAAGAATGTAGGCCTTAATGCCAATCTGGGCGACCTCCGGGAGAGCTTCTCGGGAAGTGCCTCCCCGAAAGATTTCGAAACCCTGCTGCAGCTTCTTTACCTGCAATTCGAGGAACCCCGCTTCGATAAGGAAGCCTATGATGCCCTGAAGAGCCGCTATGTGGCTATGATTACGAATATGGCTAAGAACCCGCAGAAAGCTATGAGCGACTCCCTCGAGATGATCCTCTCCAACCACAGTGTGCGCACCAAACTGCTGACACCGGAACTGTTCAACGAGGTCTCCCTCGAACAGATGGAATCCGTTTACCGCGACCGCTTCTGCGATGCCGGTGACTTCACCTTCTTCATTGTTGGCAATATCGATGAGGCCACCGTTAAGCCACTGGTTGAGAAATATATCGGCTCCCTCACCGACCTGCCCCGCACCGAACAGTGGGTCGACCACAAAGTGGGATTGCCCAAAGGCGAGACCATCAGGGAAATTCCCATCCCTCTGGAGACCAAAAAAGCCACTGTGATTGTCACCTTCAACAAGCCGGCCAAATGGAATCCCGAAACCAATATGGCCATGAATGTGGTCCGCGATGTGCTGCGCCTCCGCTATACCGAGGAGATCCGCGAAAAAGAGGGCGGCACCTATGGGGTCAGCATCTCCGCACAGAATATGAAGGAGCCCGTAAATGAAAAAACCCTCCAGATGAGCTTCGACACCGACCCCGACAAGGCGGCCCATCTCAAGTCAATCATTTACCGCGAAGCCCGCAAACTGGCCAAAACAGGCCCTACCGCTGAAGAACTTGACAAGGTGGTCAAGAACATCCTCAAAGAGCGTGAACAGGCCAAACCCAATAACAGCTACTGGATGAGTACCCTCACCGGCTTTTACCAGACCGGCGTCAACAGCGACCTGGAAGCCAACTATGAAAAGATCATCCGCGACATGACCATAAAAGACGTACAGAAATTTGCCAAGAAATTCTTTGCCCAACCCAAGGTGGCCGACGTGGTGTTCGTTCCACTTAATAATTAACGGAAATATTAATTAATCTAAAAAAAGGCTGTTCCATGAAATTTGGAACAGCCTTTTTTTATTAATACTTTTGAGTTAATTAATTAAAATATACTTATGTTAAACATATGATTTTTTCTACCATTTATTCACTTAAACATTTCACCCGACCTAAGAGATGTAATGGCGCAATGCTGCATATTTAACAAAATATAATCCTGGTTTCTAGACCCCTACCCTCCCCCTGGAAAAATATTTGACTCAAAAGGTGCGCCGGCTTGGCTTTTTAAAAAATTTATTAATACTTTTGATTTAAATAATTAAACCGGATTGCCTATGAGATAATGCTTCGTTATCTGATTGCTTTTACCGTTTCGATTTGCTTTTTTTTGAATAAAGCAACGCAATACCCAACTAATTAACGCCAATATTAATTTACTAATTAAATCCTTATGAAAAGAAAGAAGAGGTTAGGTGTACCAATCCTGGTCATTTTTCTGTGGATGGCCCCGGTACTGCAACTTTCTGCCGAAGCGCCTTCCCTGAAGGGGGAGACCAGGGCTGGTGCCGCGGGGCGAGTGACCGCACTGCAACAGGCCACACCAGCCGGAGAAGCGGACCATCCCGGGGTGATAGCCGGAGAGAGTCAGCAGCCCGGCAGAAGGACCATCAGAGGCAAAATTACCGACAACCAGGGCGCGCCCCTACCGGGGGTGACCATTACCATTCTGGGGACCACCCGCGGGGTGATCACCGACACCGACGGATCCTACAATATTGAGGCTGCCAGCACCGACAAGCTGGTCTTCTCCTTCGTGGGAATGGAGAGCCAGATTGTAGATGTAGGCAACCAGACCGCCATAAATATTAAGATGGCAGAGAAGGCCGAAGAACTGGAAGACGTGACCGTGGTCGCTTTTGCCAAGCAGAAGAAGGAGAGCGTGTTGGCCTCCATAGAAACGGTCAAACCCGAGGAGCTGAGGGTGCCTTCGAGCAACCTGACCACCGCCCTGGCGGGCCGCATGTCGGGGATCATCTCTTACCAGCGCAGCGGGGAACCCGGGCAGGACAATGCCGAGTTTTTCATCCGTGGGGTCACCACCTTCGGGTATAAGAAAGACCCGCTGATCCTGATCGATGGAATCGAACTCTCCTCGGAAGAGCTCAGCCGGCTCCACCCTGATGATATAGCCGCCTTCTCGATCATGAAGGATGCCACCGCCACGGCATTGTATGGGGCCCGTGGCGCCAACGGGGTGATCCTGGTCACCACCAAAGAGGGGCGTGAAGGGAAAGCCAAGGTGAATATCCGCTGGGAATCCTCCATGTCGCAACCTACCAAAAACATTGAGCTGGCCGATCCCATCACCTATATGAATCTGCACAACGAGGCGGTACGCACCCGCGATCCGCTGGGGTTGCTGCCCTATTCGCCCACCAAAGTCGACAACACCATCGCCGGAACCAACCCTTACGTCTACCCGGCTACCGACTGGCAAGACCTGTTGCTCAAGGACTACACCATGAACCACCGCCTCAACTTCAACATCAGCGGGGGGGGTACCGTAGCCCGCTACTATATCTCCGGAGGGATCACCCAGGATAACGGGATACTTGATGTTCCGCAGGAAAACAACTTCAACAGCAACATCGACCTGAAGAAGTATGTGATCCGCTCGAATGTCAACATCAACCTGACCAAAACCACCGAAGCCGTCCTGCGTGTTCATGGCAACTTCGATGACTACCGCGGTCCCATCAACGGGGGTACCCAGACCTACCAGATGATCATGCGGTCGAACCCGGTCCTTTTCCCCGCCTATTATGCCCCCGATGAAGCCAACCAGTATGTGCAGCACATCCTCTTCGGAAACTTCGGGAACGGCAACTATATCAATCCTTATGCCGAAATGGTCAAGGGTTACAAGGAAGCGAGCACCTCGATGATGCTGGCTCAGATCGAACTCAAACAGGACCTGAAGTTCATCACCGAAGGGCTCCATGCCCGGCTCCTGGGAAATACAACCCGCGATGCCTATTTCGATGTGCAGCGCAGTTATGCGCCTTTCTTCTACAACGTGTCAGATTACAACAACCGCACCGATGAGTACAAACTGCGGTTGCTCAACTCAGACAGTGGCCGGGAGTACCTCGACTACAATGAAGGTCAGAAAGAGGTCGCCTCCACGTTCTATGCTGAAGGGGCGCTCGATTACGACCGCACTTTTGCCGAAGACCATACCGTAAGCGGATTGCTGGTCGGCATCATGCGGCAGTACCTGAAAGGGAATGCCGGTGACCTCCAGCGCTCTCTTCCCTCCCGGAACCTCGGTCTATCCGGCCGTTTCACTTATGCTTACAAAACCAAGTACTTCCTGGAGTTCAACTTCGGCTACAACGGTACGGAACGTTTCTCGGCCAATGAGCGGTTTGGTTTCTTCCCCTCAGCGGGGTTGGGTTGGTATGTCTCCAAAGAGAAATTCTGGGAACCCCTGTTGCCCACCCTGAGCAAGCTGAAGCTCAAAGCCACCTACGGACTGGTGGGGAATGATGCCATCGGTTCTGATGCCGACCGTTTCTTCTACCTCTCCAATGTCAACCTGAACGATGGCAACCGGGGCTTCAAATGGGGGGCTGACGGGGGTTACTCGCGCAATGGGGTCTCTATCTCCCGGTACGCCAACGATAAAATTACCTGGGAAACCGCCACCAAGACCAACCTGGGGGTGGAACTGGGCCTCTTTGATAAGATCGATATCGAAGCCGACTTCTTCACTGAATACCGTACCAACATCCTGATGGACCGCCTCTCGATGTCCACCTTCGGCTTGCAGGCCGCCACCAAAGCCAACGTTGGTGAGGCTTCCAGCCGCGGTATTGACGCTTCTATCGATGTCCAGCACAATTTCAGCAATGGCATTTGGCTGACCGCCCGCGGTAACTTCACCTATGCCAAGGGTGTTTTTGAAAAGGTGGAAGAACCTGATTACAGTGCCACCCCCTGGATGTCACGCGTAGGCCAGCCTATCACCCAACAGTGGGGATACATCGCCGAACGCCTCTTCGTCGATGATTATGAAGTGGAGAACTCTCCCCGTCAGGAACTGGGATCCATCGTCATGGGCGGGGATATCAAATACCGCGATATCAATGGCGACGATAAAATTACATCGCTCGACCAGGTGCCCATCGGGTACCCCACCACACCGGAAATCATCTACGGTTTCGGAGCCTCACTGGGATACAAAAGCGTCGACTTCTCCCTCTTCTTCCAGGGGTCGGCCCGTTCCTCCTTCTGGATCGACACCTGGGGCACCTCGCCCTTCGTCGACAATGACAACAACTACCTGGCCAACAATGCCTTACTGAAGGCTTATGCCGACAGCCACTGGTCAGAAGCCAACCGCGACGTGTATGCCCTCTGGCCCCGCCTCTCCGACCAGTACGAAAACAACAACCTGGTCCGCAACACCTGGTACATGCAGGATGGTACCTTCCTCCGCCTTAAATCGGTGGAACTGGGCTACTCCCTTCCGCAAAACCTGTATAAAAGGTTCGGCATCGAATTCATGAGACTCTATGCCAGCGGAACCAACCTGCTGACCTTCAGTAAATTCAAACTGTGGGACCCCGAAATGGGCGGCAATGGCCTCGGTTATCCGGTACAACGGGTTTTAAATGCCGGTATCCAAGTTTCATTCTAAAACGAGACGACTATGAAAAATATATTTAAAATATTTGCAACACTACTCCTTGCCGGAATGATGGCAGCCTGCGATTATCTCGACGTAGTCCCTGATAACGTGGCAGTGGTTGAAAATGCCTTCTCCGACAAGTACAATGCCGAGAAATTCCTGGCGACCTGTTACTCCTACATACCCAATTTCGGGGATCCCTGGATCAACCCGGGCCTCCTTTCGGGCGATGAGGTGTGGTTCAACGAGGAGATCCTCGACGACTCCAACACGGCAGCCATGATTGCCAAGGGTGAACAGAACTCCCTGGATCCCTTCCTTAATTTCTGGGATGGCCGTCAGCGCGGCAAGAAAATGTATGTGGGGATCCGCGACTGCAACATTTTCCTCGAAGAGATCAAACGCGTGGGGGATATGTCGGATACCGAGAAGAAAAAATGGATCGCCGAGGTGAAATTCATGAAAGCCTATTATCATTTCTGGCTTTTCAAGAGTTACGGTCCTATTCCGATTGTGGACAAGAACCTTCCCATCTATGTATCGACGGAAGAGGTGAAGATCTACCGTGATCCTGTCGACAGTGTGGTGAACTACATCGTCAAGCTGATCGATGAGGCGATTCCCGACCTGCCGTTGATGGTCCTGTCAGAAGCCACCGACATGGGAAGGATTACCAAGCCGATTGCCACGGCCATCAAGGCCAGGGTGCTGGCCACGGCCGCCAGTCCGCTCTTCAACGGCAATCCCGACTTCTCGAGTCTCACCGACAACCGGGGGGTGAAGCTTTTCCCGGCCACCTACGATGCCACCAAGTGGCAGAAAGCCGCCGATGCTGCCATGGCCGCCATTGAAACCGCCGAAATGGCCAATTTCAGCCTGGTGGACCATTACCAGACCAAATACAACCATTCGCCGGCCATGATGCGGGAACTGCTGCTGCGCTCCATCGTCACCACCAAGGGGAACTCCGAGGTGATCTGGGGATTGACCAATTTTCCCTTCAGCCAGACTTACCAGCGGATGCTGCAGCCCCTGCTGATCACGGTCACCGACGCCAACCCGGTGAGTCAGTTCTATGCCGCTACCCTGCGCATGGCCGAACTCTACTACTCCAAGAACGGGGTGCCCATCGAGGAGGATGTCGATTTCCCCTATGAAGACCGCTACACCCTGCGCACCGCTGTTACCGCCGAGAGCGATTATGTCCGTTCCGGAGAAACCACGGCCCGGCTTCATTTCGACCGCGAAGCCCGCTTCTATGCCTCCATTGCCTTCGACCGGGGCACCTACGTCCTGGAACCTACCTATTATTATGTTCAGTGTAGGGCGGGTGAACTGGCGACCAAGCGCAATAAAGGCGAATTCTCCGTCACCGGCTACTGGCCCAAAAAGCTGATCAGCCCGCGCAACGGCTTCTCGGGCAACTCCTACGAAATCGACTACAGCTTCCCCTTCCCCATCATCCGGTTGGCCGACCTCTATCTCCTGTATGCCGAAGCCCTCAACGAGGTGAAGGCAGCCCCCGATGCCGAGGTCTATGAATACATCGACAGGGTCAGGGAAAGAGCCGGCTTGCCGGGAGTCGTCGAAAGCTGGGCCGCCCATTCCAAGATTCCTGATAAACCCACCAAGAAAGAGGGCATGCGCAAGATCATCCAACAGGAACGCATGATTGAACTCTCCTTTGAGGGGCAGCGCTTCTGGGATCTCCGCCGGTGGAAACTGTCGCTCGACTATATGAACCGGCCCATCAGAGGGTGGGACATCAGCGGCCGCGGCCTGAACTTTTACAACGTGACCACCGTATACTCCCCGCGGTTCGAGTTCAAGGACTACTTCTGGCCCATCAGGGAAAATGAAAGGATCAACAACCCCAATCTGGTGCAGAACCTGGGCTGGTAATCTTGCTGAACACTTTAATCTTGAGAAATATGAAAAGAAATAGAATATTGCATGCATTACTGGTTGCCTCGCTGATCCTCACCTTTGGCTGCGAGGAGATCACAAGGGAACCCCTGTCAAAGGACGGCACGCCCCCCAAACCGGTCACCTCTCCCGTGGTGGAGAACGTTGCCGGCGGAGCGGTGATTACCTACCTGCTTCCCAATGAAACCGATCTGCTCTATGTCAGGGCAGAATACGAACTGAGCAACGGGGTGAAAGTGGAGACCAAAAGCTCGATCTATACCAATTCGGTGAAGGTAGAGGGATTTGGCGACACCAAAGAAAGGGAGGTTAAGCTTTATGCTGTCGACCGGAGCGAGAATGTCTCGACGCCCATCACGGTGAAGGTACAGCCCCTCACGCCGCCGGTCCATGCCGTGAAGAACTCCATCTCTATCATTCCCGATTTTGGTGGAGCCCAGTACACCTGGACCAACGCCACCAACGCCGCCCTGGCCTTCATCGTTCTCACCCAGGATTCCACCGGTAAGCTTAACCCCGTGGAAACGGTCTATACCAGTGTCACCGACGGTAAATACACCGTCAGGGGGTTCGATCCGGAAGAGAAAATATTCGGTATTGTCATCCGTGACCGCTGGGATAACTTCTCCGACACCGTTAAGATCGCCCTGACGCCTATGTTCGAGCAGAAACTCGACAAGTCGAAATTCGATGACATCGTGTTGCCGGGCGATACCGACATGAACGGATGGGAAGGAAGGTCCAACTATATCTTCGACAATAACATCAACACCTTCAATCACTCGCTGGCCGGCACCGGTTGGCCCCAGCAGTTCAGTCTCGACCTGGGTGTCATGGCCCGCCTGAGCCGCGTCATCGTCACACAGCGTCAGGGATTCCCCTATTCCCATGGCAACCCGAGGTTGCTCGAAGTATGGGGCATTGCCACTACCCCACCGGCCGATGGGAGCATGGATGGCTGGATCAAACTGCGCGATTGTGTCGCCACCCGGCCTACCCTGATGGGAGGCACCGCCGATGAAGATACCGAACACCTGAAAAACGGCGATGAATACTCCTTTACGCTTGAAGACCCACCGGTCAGGTATATCCGCTTCGTGGTCAACGAAACCTGGGGCGTCACCGGCTTCATACACGTGGCTGAAGTGACCTTTTACGGACAGGTGGTCCAATGATGTTAACTTTTAAACTGTAACAAGATGAAGATAGCTATAAAAACGACCCTGTTCCTGGTGCTGTTCGCCTGGATCTTCACGGCCTGCCAGGAGATGGAGGATATCCACGCCGATTTCATCAAGGGAGGTGAAAAAATCTATGCCGCCGTGCCCGACACGGTCATTGTCATGCCCGGTGACCGCCGGCTCCAACTCAAATGGCTGGTCAACCATGGCGCCAATATCAAGAAAAGCGTCGTCGAATGGACCGACAACGGCCAGGAATTCTCCAAATCCGTCGATGTCAACCTGACATCACCCCTCGACTCGGTAATGGTCCTGCTCGACAATCTGGAGGAAAAATCCTACATTTTTAAGACCTACAACATCGACAAGGATGGCAACCGTTCAATCAAGGTGCAGGTAGCCGGACTCGTTTTCGGGGAGATTTACAAGTCATCCATCACCAACCGGATCATCACTTCCATCACGGGGGGTGGGACGGTCGACTCGGTGGTGGTCAACTGGAGGCTGCCCAACGAGGGAAATACCGGCGTCGAACTCAGCTACAAGAGCCGTTCGGGTGAAATGGTGAAGAAATGGGTTAAACCTGAAGATACCCGGACGGTCCTCCGCAACTGGGAATCGCTGGGCACCATGACCTACAAATCGTTTTACATTCCCACCCCGACGGCCATCGACACTTTTGTCACCGCCACGACTGAGGTGGGGTTGCCCCAGTACATCGAATTCAAGGGGGTCAAACTGGATAAAACCAATTGGGTGATCAAGGATTTCTCCACGGAAGAGCCGGCTGAAGGCGCCCCCAACGGGCTGGCTTCGTCAGCCATCGACGGGAAACTGAACACCTTCTGGCACAGCCAGTGGAACGGGGCCTCCCCCGGCTATCCCCACCATTTCACCATTGACCTCAAGTCAATGGTCAAACTGAGCAAGGTGGAGGTATTCCGCCGCCAGGGCGATAACCGCGGTCAAACCCAGTTCCAGATCCTCACCAGTCTCGATGGGACCAATTTCGTCAGCCAGGGCATCTTTGAGTACGACCGCAATGTCAACAGCGCCTCCTACAACCTGGTGAGCCTGCCTCTGGCCCGCTATGTCCGCTATGTCGCGACACAAGGGCCCAATTTCTTTGCCTTCCTGGCTGAAATTGACCTGTATGGTCAGGTGGCTGCCCCGATCGACCGCACCAACTGGAGCGTCGTCGGGTTATCCTCGGAAGAACCCAAGGAAGCCACCTGGGGCCCCCCGATCCAGGGACTGGCAGCCGCGGCCATCGACGGCGTATTGAGTACTTTCTGGCACTCCGCCTGGGATCAGTCACAACCCCCCTACCCCCACTACTTCACCGTCGATATGAAGAAAAAGGTGCGGCTGATGGCGGTGGAATGCTTCCGCCGGCAGGGTAATAACAACGGCCAGACCGAATACAAGATCTACACGAGCAACGATGGACTCACCTTCACCGACCAGGGGACTTTTACCTTCAACTCGAAGATCAACGACGGACAGGTAGCCATGATGGCCAACCTGCCCGAAGCCCGGTATGTCAAGTATGAAGCCACCAAAGGCCCCAACCACTATGCCTTCCTGGCTGAATTCGTGGTCTATGGGGAAGCATTGGAATAACAACTTACCATGCTACTTCTGAGGCACGCTTTCCCTTTTCCGGGAATAACCTCAGATTTGACTGAATGAAAGAGCGGGGGACCCAAAGGATCCCCCGCTCTCATTTTATCATCTCCTTCTTCACCTCAGCATAGAATGAACAACCAGAAGCTGCATGGATTTGCCGGATCAGTGATGGGCATGTTCCACCTCGGCCGGGTCGTGTTTGTGCCGGAAGAGGAAAATGAAAAAGACGGCCACCACCAGGGAATAGAGGGCAAAGGAGATCCAGATCTCCATCCACATGAAATGTTCGCCTTCGCGGAAGAATTTATCGATGACGATACCGCTGACACGGCTCCCCAGCAATGCCCCGAAACCGTTGGTCATCATCATGAAAAGCCCCTGGGCACTGGCCCTGATGGCCGGAATGCTCTGGGTTTCCACGAATATGGAGCCTGAAATATTGAAGAAATCAAAGGCCATGCCGTAAATGATGCACGAGAGGATGATCATCCAGAGCCCACCTGCAGGATCACCATAGGCAAAGAGGCCGAAACGGAGCACCCAGGCCACCATGCTCATGAGCATGACGTTCTTGATCCCATATTTCCGGAGGAAGAAAGGAATGGTGAGGATGAAAAGGGTTTCCGACATCTGGGATATCGACATGATGATGGCCGGGTATTTGACGGCAATCAGATCCTTGAATGCGGGGATTTTGGCGAAATCATGGAGGTAGGTGTCGCCATAGGCATTGGTAAGCTGGAGGGCCGCTCCCAGGAGCATGGCGAAAATGAAGAAGGAGGCCATCTTGCGGTTTTTGAAGAGGGCAAAGGCATTCAGTCCCAGTGCGCTGACCAGGTCGGGCCGGTGCCCCTTGCCCATGGGAAGACATTTGGGCAGGGTAAAGGCATAGGCCCCCAGAACAAAGGAGGCCCCTGCAGCAATATAAAACTGCCCCGCCGAAGTCTCCAGACCCGACAAACTCACCACCCACAAAGCCACAATGAATCCCACCGTGCCCCATACCCTGATGGGCGGATAATGCTGCACAATATTATACTGATTCAACTTCAGCGAGTTGTAGGCAATGGTGATCGACAGGCCGATGGTCGGCATGTAAAACATCATGGTCAACAACATGACCCAGAAAAAAAGATGGGGGTCGTCAATTGAGGGCAGCACCAACAACAGCAGACCACCCGCAAAATGAAACAGACCATACAATTTCTCTGCATTGATCCACTTATCGGCAATGATACCGGCAAGGGCCGGCATAAACAGAGAGGCAATCCCCATCGTCGAAAATATCGCCCCAAAATCGGTCCCCGTCCATTTTTTGGTCTGAAACCAGAAAGCCCCGATGGTGAGCAGCCATGATCCCCAGATAAAGAACTGCAGGAAGTTCATGGCAATTAAACGCTGCTTAATATTCACTTGTCTATTTGTTAGTTAATAACTTGTTCTTCAGCTATATATGGCAGTGAGGCCGGTTAAGGTGCTTCACGCCCGTGGAATTGGCTCCGCGTTGCTCCGCCGATCTCCGATTCGCATGGAGCAAATATACATGTCCTTATGTGGTCGAAGCACCATGCAACTTTCATTCGTATAGTTGTTAATTAATGCTTTGTGCTTCTGTCACGGCTCTCCTAACGCTCCATTCATCCGGGGAAGGAGTTGCAGAGAGGGGCCTCATTACAGGGATGGCATCATGAAAAAGCATATGGATTCGAAAGAGGATCAGGTGGATGGCTTTTGGGAGGTTATTTTCTTTTTCTGATCTCATCCCTGATCTGGGAAGCCTTCTCGTAATCTTCATTGCGGATGGCTTCATCGAGTTCATTCTGGAGGTCGGCCAGGGTATATTTGGAATAGGAAGAACGGCCCGCAGGGCGTGATTCCTCCTCGGGAACTTCCTGGCGGGAGGTACTCTCCTCATTCATTTCCAGAACAATCCCTGCTTTGTGAAGAATCTCCTCGGTGGTGTAAATGGGGCACCTGAAGCGCAGGGCCAGGGCGATGGCATCGGAGGTGCGGGAATCGATCCGGACCTCGCGACCATTCATTTCACACAAGAGTTCCGAATAGAAAATACCCTCCTCCAGTTTGTGGATGGTCACCTCCAGAAGGGCGATATCGAAAGCCAGGGCGATATTCTTGACCAGATCATGGGTCAGCGGCCGGGGAGGCTTGAGCCCTTCGAGTTGTATGGCAATGGCCTGTGCTTCCACAGGGCCAATGATGATGGGAATACGCCGTTCCCCCTGTTCCTCGGCAAGGACCAGCGCATAGGCCCCCGACTGGGTTTGGCTTACTGATAACCCAAGGATATTCAACCTGATTTTATGCATGGTAATGTCGGCCCTCTTTAACTCTTGCAGGACAAATATAACAATCATTTCAGCAGGGTCAACCCCCGAAAACGGCCATAAAATTAAACTTATTTATGAGGACGACGGAAAAAACAAGGGAAAAGGAGGAATTTATTTGGCTTTCAAATGAAAATAACTACTTTTGCAGTCCCAAAATCGGCTTGTTCAGGCCTGTAAAAGTGAAACACATGAGGTGTTTCCGCCTGTCGGGCATAACTTTTAAAAAAGAATTATGTACGCTGTAGTGGAAATTGCCGGTCAGCAATTTAAAGTGGAAAAAGAAAAGAAAATTTTCGTTCACCGGTTGACCGCCGGGGAAGGTGAGACCCTCGAATTCAGCAAAGTATTGCTGATCGACAACGACGGAGAGGTTAAAGTAGGCACTCCGGTCATCGAAGGCGCTAAAGTGACCGTTAAGGTCCTGGAGCATACCAGAGGCGAAAAAGTGCTGGTATTCAAAAAGAAAAGGAGAAAAAGCTACCAGAAAATGAATGGCCACCGCCAGTCGTTTACCCAGGTACTGATCGAAGAAATTGTAGGATAATTAAAAAACGGAACCATGGCACATAAGAAAGGTGTAGGTAGTTCGAAAAACGGACGCGAATCAGAAAGCAAACGACTGGGAGTTAAGATCTTCGGAGGTCAGTTTGCAAAAGCAGGCAACATCCTTGTTCGTCAGCGTGGCACAAAACATCACCCGGGTTCCAATGTCGGCATCGGCAAGGACCATACCCTCTTCGCCCTGATCGACGGAACGGTCACCTTCAGCAAGAAACAGGACAACAGGTCTTTTGTGTCTGTTGAACCCCTGGTGGCGGTTGAGAACATCGTCTCTGCCAGCGTAAATTAAGACCATTACGCCCTGGCAACCCTCTGAAGAGGCTCTCCTGATATACAGGGAAGCCTCTTTTTTTGCTCCGGAAGGATGCCTGCTATCAGCCCCCGCAGGGCGTAAGATAGTTGGGCCGGCAGAGCCTGCGCTTTTTTTGTTTTGTTACTTTTGCACGGACTAATACATTATTTTTCATGATTACGTTGCGTTACATCCAGGACAATCCGGGAGAGGTCATTGAGAGACTGGCCAAAAAGCATTTTGATGCACGGGAAATTGTTGGAAAAATCGTGGAATTCACGGAGACCAGGAACCAGATTCAGGTTCAGGCCGACAAGGCCAGAGCCGGGATGAATGCCCTTTCGCGTGACATCGGGGCGCTGATGCGCAACGGCAAGAAGGAAGAAGCCGAAAGGGCCAAAGTGCAAACGGCAGAGCTGAAGGATCTGATCAGGGAACTGGAGCAGCAGTTTGCTGACCTGGACCTTCGGATCAGGGATCTGCAGGTGCTATTGCCCAATATGCCGCATGAATCGGTGCCCCATGGTAAGAGTCCTGAAGAAAATGTGGTAGTCCGGACAGGAGGCTGCAAGCCCGTTCTGGGGGAAGGGGCTTTGCCCCACTGGGAACTGGCTGCCCGCTACAACCTGATCGATTTTGAGCTGGGGGTAAAGCTCACGGGGGCCGGTTTTCCGGTATACCGCGGTAAAGGGGCCCGTCTCCAGAGGGCACTCATCAACTTTTTCCTGGATCAGGCCCGCCGCAACGGCTTTGAGGAGATCCAGCCCCCGCTGATGGTCAATGAAGCCTCGGGTTTCGGCACCGGCCAGCTGCCCGACAAGGAGGGACAGATGTACCACGTCACCGCTGACAACTTCTATATGATTCCCACGGCCGAAGTACCCGTGACCAACATCTACCGGGATGTCATCCTCGAAGCAGGGGAACTGCCCGTAAAAAACTGCGCCTACAGTGCCTGCTTCCGCAGGGAAGCCGGCTCCTACGGCAAGGATGTCCGCGGACTTAACCGCCTCCACCAATTCGACAAGGTGGAGATCGTCCAGATCGCCCACCCCGATCATTCCTATGAGGTCCTCGATGAGATGGTCAGCTATGTGGAAAGCCTGGTACAGAAACTGGAACTCCCCTACCGGATTATCAGGCTCTGTGGCGGCGACATGGGATTTACCTCGGCCCTGACCTATGACTTCGAAGTATGGTCAGCAGCACAGGAAAAATGGCTGGAAGTCAGCTCTGTATCCAATTTTGAGTCCTTCCAGGCCAACCGGCTGAAACTCCGTTTCCGCGAGGAAGCCGGCAAAAAACCGGAACTGGCCCACACCCTCAATGGCAGCGCCCTGGCCCTGCCCCGCATTGTGGCCGCCCTCCTCGAAAACAACCAAACCCCCGGGGGCATCAAAATCCCCGAAGCCCTGGCCCCCTGGTGCGGATTCGATCTTATCCCCTGATATCCAGACATCCTGATATCCCGATATCCCGATATTCTGATATTCTGATATTCTGATATTCTGGCCTTCTGACCTTCTGACCTTCTAATATTTATCATTAAACTGTTCCCTAAGCACCTCTTTCACTTCGCCGAGGGGCACTTCCCTGCCCAGTTCCTGTTGGAAGGAGGTGACGGCAGAAGAGGTGAAGCCGCAGGGGTTGATATAGCCGAAATAGCGGAGATCGGTGTTCACGTTGAGGGCGAAGCCATGCATGGTTACAGCCCGGCTGACTCTTACGCCGATGGCGCAGATTTTACGGGCCTTTACCGGATCCCCGGGATCCAGCCAGACGCCCGTGGCTCCCTCGCGCAGGCCCCCCGTCAGTCCAAACACACCCAGGGTTCCGATGATCGCTGCTTCCATCCTGCCAATGAACTCCCTGATGCCCAAGTGGTAATACTCCAAATCGAGAATCGGGTAACCTACCAGTTGCCCCGGTCCATGATAAGTGATATCTCCCCCCCGGTTGATCCGGTAGTATGTAGCGCCAATCTCCTCTAAAAATTCGGGCCGGATCAGCATGTTGTTCTCATCACCACTCTTGCCCAGGGTATAAACCGGTGGATGCTCCACCAGCAGAAAGTGATGCCTGTCCACTGCTCCCCCACGCCGCCGCTTCTCTTCAATCACTGCCGCCAACAGCTCCTCCTGCATATCCCAGCAGGCCTTATAATCCATCCTTCCCAGATCGGTGTAACTGAAATGAGCCATATCCTTTTTGTTATGTTTTCCTGTATACCTGCTTGACCCCCAAAGGGAGCAGAACACCAGCCCCGGAGTGGTCCCGGCTCCCTAAAAAGCGAACGTTTCCCCTCTCTCTGCTGTGGCGTATAAAAATAATCAAATTATATACACCAGGCCTCCGGTCCCTCTGCAACACAACGCCAGTCTCTCTGCAACACAACGCCGGGGACTTCTCAACTTACCTCCAGAAACGCCCCAACGCACCTCCGTATCTGAACCATGGGTGATAACCGCCGCCAAAGGCGGCCAAGAGCAAAATTATCAGAATGTAAACAAACAATGAATTTATGTGTCATTTATTAATTTTTTCGCATGTTTCATCCGAATATTTCTTCTTTTGCAAAATATTTCATGATTTTTTGTAAGTATTTGCATGGAACTGTCAATTTAACATTTTTGAGGTATGGAAAGAAAAGCAGCAGAATTTGTAGAGGAATTCATGGCGCGGGTCATCGCAAAGGACCCTTTGGAAAGAGAGTTTCACCAGGCGGTTCACGAGGTGGTGGAGAGTCTGGCTCCCTTTGTGGTCCAGAACCCTGTATATAGGAAGGCACGCATTCTGGAGAGGATGGCAGAGCCTGAAAGGATGATTATCTTCAGGGTGCCCTGGGTCAATGATAAGGGTGAAGTGGAGATCAACAGGGGCTACCGGATTCAGATGAGCAGTGCCATCGGTCCCTACAAGGGGGGATTGCGGTTTCACGCCTCCGTCAACCTGAGCATCCTCAAATTTCTGGCTTTCGAACAGGTGCTGAAGAACAGCCTGACCACGCTTCCCATGGGAGGGGGCAAAGGGGGGTCTGATTTCAATCCCAAGGGAAAATCAGACTTTGAGGTGATGCGCTTCTGCCAGTCCTTCATGAATGAGCTTTACCGTCATATCGGTCCCGACACCGATGTTCCTGCCGGTGATATCGGTGTGGGAGGCCGGGAGATCGGGTTCCTATATGGTCAGTACAAACGGCTTCACAACGAATTTTCGGGCACTTTCACCGGTAAGGGAGCCGGTTGGGGAGGCAGTCCCCTTCGCCCGGAAGCCACCGGCTATGGGACCACCTATTTTGCCCAGGAGATGCTGGATACCGTGGGGGATGCCATCGATGGTAAAACAGTGGTGATCTCCGGATCGGGGAATGTGGCCCAGTATGCGGTAGAAAAAGTGACCCAACTGGGGGGGAAGGTGGTCACCCTTTCCGACTCCAACGGTTTCATCCACGACCCCGAAGGCATTAACGCTGAGAAGCTGGAATACGTGATGGAGCTTAAGAACGTGTTCCGCGGAAGGATCAGGGAATATGTCAAAGAATTCAAGGGGTCGACCTATTATGAGAATCAGCGGCCCTGGTCGGTGCCCTGTCATATTGCCATGCCGTGTGCGACCCAGAATGAAATCAGCGAAGCCGATGCCCGCGCGCTGCTGGCCAATGGCTGCCGCTGTATCTCCGAAGGGGCCAACATGCCCTCCACGCCGGAAGCCATCCATGTTTTCCAGTCCGCCAAACTCCTTTATGCTCCCGGAAAGGCCTCCAATGCCGGAGGAGTGGCCACCTCCGGACTCGAGATGACCCAGAACTCCATGCGCCTCACCTGGACCCGCGACGAAGTGGACGCACGCCTCCATACCATTATGAAAAATATCCACCAGACCTGCCTCCAGTATGGCAAGGAATCTGACGGATACATCAATTACGTCAAAGGGGCCAACATCGGAGGATTCCTCAAGGTAGCCAACGCCATGCTCGCCCAGGGCATCGTCTGAAGCCCACCCCGGAAGACCCCCTAACCCCCGGGGCTCCCCGGCCGGCACCCCGGGAGCCCTCCATCCCAATAACTTTGAACCCTTTGTTCACCCGCCCCAAAGAGGCTGAATCAAAAACTGATTCAGCCTCTTTGGTATAAAAGAAGTTTTAACTGTCAAGGAAGATCCATATGACAGACATCATCCGGCGAAAATCACCTTTCACGGACAAAATCCTGCCGTTTATCGGTAAATATGAGATAAATCTGCTCTTCTCGTCCGAATTTTGGCACCATAAGCAGAAAACAGAAAAACAATACCAAATTCAAGCATTGCCATGATCGCATTAAACCAACTTCACAAGTCGTACGTGACCGGCAACAACGCGCTGCACGTGCTCAAAGGGATTGACCTGGAGATCGGTGCAGGGGAGTTTGTTTCCGTCATGGGATCCTCAGGTTCGGGTAAATCGACCCTGCTGAACATCCTGGGTATCCTCGACGATTACGACCAGGGGAGTTACTACCTCGATGGGAAGCTGATCAGAGAGATGAACGAGACCAAAGCAGCCATCACCCGCAACCAGATGATTGGTTTTGTATTTCAGTCATTTAACCTCATCTCCTTTAAGAATGCCAGGGAGAACGTGGCGTTGCCCCTTTACTACCAGAAGGTGAGCCGCAGGAAGCGCAACCAGATCGCCATGGAATACCTTGACCGCTTCGGGTTGAAGGAGTGGGCCGATCACCTGCCATCGGAACTCTCAGGAGGCCAGAAGCAGCGTGTGGCCATTGCCCGGGCCCTCATTTCCCAACCCAAGATTATCCTGGCCGATGAACCTACTGGAGCCCTCGATACCGCCACCTCCTTCGAGGTGATGGATATCCTCAGGGAGGTCAATGACCAGGGCATCACCGTTATCATCGTCACCCATGAACACGACATCGCCGCCATGACCAAAAAGATCATCCGGCTCAAGGATGGCCTCATCGGTGAAACCATCATCAACGGAGAGTTGAAAATGTACCGCGAAAGAGTAAAAAGCGAAACCCCCTTCAGCTATGTTTGACGCAGATATCTGGCAGGAGATTTTCAGCACCATCAGGAAAAACAAACTGCGAACCTTCCTGACCGGTTTCTCCGTTGCCTGGGGCATCTTTATGCTGATGGTCCTGCTGGGTTCGGGAAACGGACTCCAGAACGGGGTCAGGGAAGAATTCGCCGACAATGCCGTCAACATCATGTGGCTATGGACGGGCGAAACTTCCATCCCCTACAAGGGACTCAAAGAGGGAAGGGAAATCAGATTCAACAACGAGGATTACGATTTTCTGACGACACGGGCCGAGGATGTAGACCAGGTTTCTTCAAGGTTTTACCTCCGCGGTGACATCACCTACTCCTACGGCAAAGAGTATGGTTCTTTCACCACCAGCACCTGTTATCCTGCCCTGCAGGAGATGGAAAGGGTCAGGCTGACACAGGGGCGTTTCATCAATGACCTGGACATGCGGGAATTCCGGAAGGTGATCGTCATTGGGGATGATATCCGGAAAGCGCTCTTTAAAGAGGAGGATCCCCTGGGCAAATATCTCAAGGTGGGGAGCGTGCCCTTCAAGGTCATCGGGGTATCGCTGGATCCCGGATCAGAAGAGAACCGGCAGGCCTATATGCCCTTTACCACGGCGCAACGGCTTTTTGCCGGAGGTAACCGGGTCCACAGTTTTGCCGTCACCACCAAAATGGTGACCACGGCTGCTGACGCCGAAGCCATTGATCAAAGGGTCCGCCAGTCGCTGGCCCAGCGCCATAACTTCGACCCCGAAGACCGGCGCGCCATGGGATCCTACAACATGCTCACCGACTACATCAGAACCATGAAGATCTTCCAGGCCATTAAACTCTTCGTCTGGATCATCGGTATCGGTACCCTCATCGCGGGAATCGTGGGCGTCAGCAATATCATGCTGATCCTGGTCAAGGAACGCACCCGCGAGATAGGTATCCGCAAAGCACTGGGGGCCAGCCCTATGTCTGTCATCGGACTGGTCCTTCTCGAGTCGATACTCATCACTACCGTGGCGGGTTACCTCGGACTGGTCATGGGAGTCGGACTGATGGAAGGGGTTAACTTCGGACTGGAACAGATGATGGCCGGTGGCGGCGGAGAGCAGATCTTCTTCCGAAACCCCACCGTGGATTTCAACACGGCCCTGGCCGCTACGGCCATCCTGATTATGGCCGGCGCATTGGCCGGATATATCCCGGCACGCAGAGCCGCTAACGTAAAACCCATCGAAGCCCTCCGTGATGAATAAGGGGAAGGCTTGGTATACACCATTATGAAATAAATTAATATCGTCTTGGCATTAAACCATTTAAGATTTAAGACTCAAGACTTAAGACTAAGCATATGTTTGACCTGGATCGTTGGAACGAAATCGTACATGCGTTGACCAAAAACAAGGTGCGCAGTCTGCTGACCGCCTTCGGGGTGTTCTGGGGGATCTTCATGCTGATCGTCATGGCCGGTGCCGGCAACGGATTGGGCAACGGTATTGCGGAAGGAGTGGCCAAATTCGCCACCAATTCGGCCTTCATGTGGACCGACCGCACCAGCGAACCTTACAAAGGCTACAAACGGGGCCGCTACTGGAACATGGACTTCGAAGATGTGGCCATCATCCGGAGTAAAGTTCCGGAGGTAGATATCCTCACCCCAAAAAACTTTGGCTCCTCCAACAACAGTGGCCCCAACACCATCAGAGACGAACGCAACGGCTCCTTTAACATCAAGGGCGACTATCCCGACTATGTGAAGATCGACCCGGTAACCGTCGTTAAAGGACGCTGGATCAATGAAATAGACATTCGTGACAGGAGAAAGGTATGCGTCATTGGCACCAAGGTGCATGAGACGATGTTTGAAACCAGCGAGGAACCCCTGGGAGAATATCTGAAGATTTCAGGGGTCTATTATCAGGTGGTGGGTGTCATCAAGCCCGAGACCAGGATCAACATCAACGGCCGGACAGAAGAGTCGGTATTCATTCCCTTTACGACCATGCAACAGACCTACAACATGGGCAATGAGGTGCATGTGCTGGCTTTCACAGCCCGGCCGGGGGTTCCCGTAAGCCAGGTGGAGGAAAAAATCAGAACCATCATCCGTCAGCGTCATGCCATATCCCCCACCGATGTGCAGGCAATAGCGGGAGTCAACGTAGAGAAGCAGTTTCTGCAGATGAAGGGGTTGTTTGTCGGCATCAACATTCTGACCTGGATCGTGGGGATCGGCACGCTGATGGCCGGGGTGATCGGGGTGAGCAACATTATGCTGGTCATTGTCAGGGAACGGACCCGTGAAATAGGGGTTCAGCGGGCCCTGGGCGCCACGCCCCGCACTATCATTTCACAGGTGATGCTTGAAAGTGTGGTCCTCACCACCGTGGCCGGCTATACCGGTCTCTCCCTGGGCGTGGGTCTGCTCGAACTGATCAACAAGATCCTCGAAAGCCAGGCCGCCTCCTCCGAGGAGATGTTCTTCCGCCATCCCGAGGTGAGCCTGGGGGTCGCCCTGGCCTCCCTGGGCGTGCTGATTGTCGCCGGGCTCTTCGCCGGCTCCATCCCCGCCAAAAGAGCCCTCCAGATCAAACCTATCGAGGCCCTCAGGGAAGAATAACCCCCCGGAAAACAGTGAACACAACCATGAGAACAGATATTCAATCAAAGAATTGTAATTCAATAAGATAATTTCAATACCAATCGATCACTCAGAAAAGAACAAAGCCATGAAGAAGTTTTTAAAATTAGCCGGGATGGTGGTGCTTGGGATCATCTTCCTGGGAACCCTGGGATTTCTCTATAAAAAATCAAGACCCGAACCGGAACGCTTTGAAGTGAAGAATCCAGAAGTGACCACGATTGTCAAAAAGACCGTGGCCACGGGGGCCATTGAACCCCGGAAGGAGATTGAGATCAAACCCCAGGTATCAGGGATCATCGAAGAGCTGTATGTGGAAGCGGGAACGATGGTCAGAAAAGGAGATGTACTTGCACGGGTCAACATCATCCCTGACATGGTTAACCTGAACAATGCCGAATCGCGGCTGAACCGGGCCCGGCTGAACTATGAGGATGCCAAAATCAACTATGACAGGCAGAGCAGCCTCTTTGAGAAGGAGGTGATTCCCCGCGAAGAGTACCAGCGGGCACAATTGAGCTTTAATTCAGCCCGCGAGGAGATGGAGGCTGCCGAGAACAACCTGGACCTGATCCGTAAGGGGGTCACCCGCAGTTCAGCCAAAACCACCAACACCCTAATCCGTTCCACCATCGACGGAATGGTCCTTGACGTTCCCGTGAAGGAAGGCTTTTCGGTCATCCAGGCCAATACCTTCAACGCGGGAACCACCATCGCCGTGATCGCCGACATGAAGGATATGATCTTCATCGGAAAAGTCGATGAGACCGAAGTAGGCAAAATCAGGGAAGGAATGGATATCGAACTGACCATTGGCGCCATCGAAAATGAGACCTATCATGCGGTCCTCAAGTACATTGCCCCTAAGGGAAAAACCGAAAACGGGGCCATCCAGTTCGAAATCAAGGCCGATCTCCTCCTTCAGGAGAACCAGTTCATCCGTTCGGGGTACAGCGCCAATGCCAACATCGTCCTCGACAGGCGCGACAGTGTTCTCTCCATTCCTGAATCGCTGCTGAAATTTGAGAAAGACTCCGCTTTCGTCGAAGTGGAGACCTCTTCCGGAGCATTTGATAAACGGTTTGTCAAAACGGGCCTCTCCGATGGCATCAATATCGAGATCACCGAAGGGCTCACCAAAACCGACAAAGTCAAAGGCGAAAAGATAGATCCCAAAAAGGCAAAAGTGTAAAGGGCCTGCGGTCAGATCAGGAACGTGGACAAGTCAACTCAAAAACAAGAATAGAAATGAAGAAGATAATGAGAACACTCATGGTACTGGCGATGCTGGTGACGGCAGGCATGAGCGCCGGGGCACAGGAAAGCTGGTCCTTGCAGAAGTGTATTGATTATGCGCTGGAGAACAATATTCAGATCAGGCAACAGGATCTGGCGGTTAAATACCAGGAGAACCAGCTCAGCCAGGCCAAGAGCGACCGGTTGCCCAACCTGAACGGCCAGGTGGGGAACAACTACAATTTCGGCCGGTCGCTGACCTACCAGAACACTTATGAGAACAACAATTCCACGAGTATTTCGGGGTATCTGGGCACCGAGGTGACGCTCTGGAACGGGGCTCAGATGCAGAATCTCGTCAGGCAGCGCGACCTCGACCTGCAGGCCACCATGCAGGATCTGCAGAAAGCCAAGGACGACCTGGTGCTGAACCTGGCTGCCTTTTACCTCGAGATTCTCTATTCTGAGGAGTTGGTGGCCCTCGACGAGAGCCAGATGGAGGTGACCCGCCAGCAGATCGACAGAAGCCGGAAGCTGGTCGAGGCAGGGAGCATGGCCCGGGGTTCCCTTCTGGAAACAGAAGCCCAGCTGGCCCGCGAAGAACTGCAACTGGTCACTGACCAGAACAGAACCCAACTGGCCTATCTCAACCTTTTCCAGTTGCTGGAACTCCCCATCAACCAATCTTTCAGGGTAGAAAAACCCCTGATTGCGGTTCCCGAAACAAGCACCCCGGAATTCAATGCCCTGACCATTTACAACAATGCCATGCAGACCCGGCCCGAAATACAGGCCGCCCAGCTGCGCGTGGAAAGCGCCCGCAGACAACTCGACCAGGCCAGGGGCGCCCGATGGCCCAGCCTCTCCTTCGGGGCCAACTATTACAACAATTACAACGACAACTATGTCAGAGTCATCCAAAACGACCCCCTCAAAACCGAAGTGATCCCCTTCTCCGACCAGCTTAAAAACAATAAACGCTATGGCTTCGGCTTCACCCTCAACATCCCGGTATTCAACAAATACCAGGTGAAGAACGGCATCTCTTCCGCTGAACTGCAGGTGGCCGACTACGAATACCGGCTCCGGAATTCCCAAAACCTGCTCCAGAAAGATATCGAACAGGCTTACACCAATGCCCTGGCTGCCCTCAAGAAATATATCTCGGGGGAAAAGGCCGTCCATTCCAGCCAGGAAGCCTTCCGTTATGCCGAAGAAAAATTCAGCGCCGGACTGGTCACCTCGGTCGAGTACAACCAGATCAAAAATAACCTCACTGTCGCCCAGGGACAGTTGTCACAGGCAAAATATGACTATATCTTCCGGACCAAGATTCTGGATTTCTACAATGGAATCCCCATCCAGCTGTGATATGCCCGCCAATAGAAGCCAGTCTGTCAGCAGTAAGCATACCGTGTAAACAGGGTGTTTAAATCGTTCCGCGCTGGAGTATTTCACTCCAAAGCGATTGGGAAGCAATGCCCGGCATTGTAGCAAAAACTCCCTCTATCAGCCTGAAGAGCCGTTCATCTTCAGGCTACTGCGGATTCAATTCTCCTTTTTCTTCTTTAGGCCGTTGAGGACATCTTCCATGACCTTCACCGCCGAGTCCCCGATCTCCCTGGCCCCTTTGGTGATCTCCTGAATGTCCTCTTCCAGGTTCTCATCGAGATATTTTTTCACATCCTTGCTGACCTGGTCCAGTTCTTTGGAGAGATTCTTGTTGATGGTCCGGCCCAGGCGTGACCCCTCCCGGGCAGCCAGGTAGCGCCCCCGCAACAGGGTGACCTCCACCTTTTCCTCCAGGGTCAGCTCCTCCCTGAACTGGTCGTAATACTCGACCGCATAACGGGTAAACCGCTTGTTGGCCCATTTCCAGTCATCCTCTGAAAATTTACCATTGTCACGTTCCACTTCCTGCACAAACTTCTCAAATCCCCGCAGATAATCCTCCTTGGTAGTAGGAGCACTACAGGAGGCAACGCCCCATGTCAGGAGAGCCAGGACCATTAATCGTAATGGAAACGCATTCATCTGTTTAATGTATTTCGTTGTTCTGGTTTTTCGACCTGTTTACGCATGCGCGTATAGAAGGAATCCTCATGGTTGGAGAGCTGCTGGGCCTGGTAAATACTGGCATTCAGCTCGAAGCCGATCAGCAGGACCAGCGCAAAAAGATAAATAAGCATCAACACCACCAGAAGGGTTCCAATGGAACCATAGAGTTTGTTGTACTGGCTGAAATTGTTGATATAATAGGTGAATCCAAAGAGCAGGATAATACTGAGCATGGTCGCCAGGCTTCCGCCGGCCGAGATAAAGCGCCATTTGGATTTCCGCGCAGGAGCCATATAGTACAGGAAAGAGTAAGCAAAGAAAAAGAGGGCCACAATGATCACCCATTTCCCTGCAGAAAAGAAGTAATAGGTAAACTTATCAAAGAAGAGCGATTTTTCCATCAGGTAATCCAGGAGCTTCTGACCGCCGGTGACCAGGGCAATGGCCAGCGTGAGCAGAAAGGCCTGGATGAGCAGCAGGACCACGGAAATCATCCACTGGCTGTACCATTTGCGCCGGTTGATGCTGTGAATGGTGGCGTCAAAGGCCGCCATGATGGAGGAGATGCCGTTGGTAGCAAAGATGAGGGCCATGAAAAAACCCAGCGACAACAGGTCACCGCGTGGCCGGGTGATGATATCTTCCACGGTATCCTCCACCGCCCCGAAGACACTCTCCGGAACAATCGACTTGATCAGGAAGAACAACTCATCCTGGAAATTGGGAATCGGAATATAGGGAATTAGGGTGAAGAGAAAGAGAATGGCGGGGAAGAGGGCCAGGAAAAAATTATAGGCAATGGAGGAGGCTCTGGTGGTGATGGATCCGTCAACGATGCTCCGCCAGAAAAAAACGGCCACATTGTATACCGGAACCTCATCAAAAAAGGGAAGGCTTACCCTTTTGGCCCAGTCGGTGACCGCCCTGGCCCATCTGCGCATCCTTACGGCCATCCTCTGCTGCCAAGGCATATTTTATTCCGTTTTTTCTATTCTGAACTGATGGATGATATCTTTACCTGTATTCTTTTTCAGAAGAAAATAAACCCTGAAACTCCCCTGTTTGGTGACCAGCGTTCCAATCACATATTGGGCCCCTTCCTTGCCCCCCTGATGGATGACACTGAACCTCTCGGGCTGATAACGGGCAAAAAAGCTGGTCACGATCTGTTCTGCCTGTGCCTTGCTGTATACATTGTCGTTTTCCAGAATCACCAGTTCCACATTCTGATTGAAATAACTACCCAGCATTTTGGCATTTCCCGTCTTTAACCCGAGAATGATGTCATCGGGAATCTGCGCTGAGGCCAGGCTTACCGCTCCTGTTAAAAATAAAAGAAGCATCAGGTGTGCCAGAACCATTTTCTTAAATGCTTTCATTTTCACTCCATATCAAAATTTGTACTTTGGATTCAGCAAAAACTGTGCAAATGCAAAACCACTCACCAATTTTAGTGTAAATTTAAAAAAATTATTCAAATCGGGAAGAATGAAGATATGGTTGGTCGTGACCGGAAAAACCGATGCTGCCTGGCTGCAACAGGGCATTGACCTTTATTTAAAAAGGATCGGGCATTATCTACCATTTGAGATGAAGGTCCTGGCCGACCTCAAGAATACCGCTGCTCTTTCGCAGCGTGTTCAGAAAGAAAAGGAGGGGGAAGCCCTGTTGGCCTTCCTGGGCAACCGCAGTGAGGTGTATCTCCTGGATGAGCGGGGAGAGAGCCTGACCTCGCCCCAACTGGCGGCGATGGTGGAACGGAAAATGGTCAGCGGCTGCCGTGAACTGCTGTTTGTCATCGGGGGCCCCTATGGCTTCTCTGAAGAGGTCGCGGCCAGAGCCACCGGTAAAATTTCTCTTTCACGGCTTACCTTCTCCCATCAGATGGTCCGGTTATTGTTCGCTGAACAACTTTACAGGGCCCTGACCATCATCAGGGGAGAACCCTACCACCACGACTGATATGAAGGCTTTTCTCAGAAAATACGGATCATTCCTGCTCATCTTGCTCCTCCTGAGCCTGGCAGTGATCATCGATAATGGTTTTTTCTCCGCTCACCCCGGAAAACAACTGATGAAGCATTTCCAGAAACGACTGCATCAAAAGGAGAGTGTCCTGGACCAGCATCTGACCCAGATCACCGCCCTGGCCGCCCAACCCGGCTTCTGCGATAACTTCCTCAATACCCTTTCCCCCTGGAACAACCTCCTGGAAACAGAGGGAATGGGGTTCCTTATTTACCGCCAGGGAAAACTCTTTTATTGGTCAGACCGATCAGTGGCCTTCCGTGACCACCTTCCCCTTTCCGTGGAACCCCGATCCCCGGTGGTTCACTTTCCCAATGGGTACTACCTGGTCAAGGGGCACCAGGTTGACAGCCTGGCCATCTACGGACTGATCCTGCTCAAATACGATTATTCCCATGAAAACCAATACCTCAGGAACGACTTCTTTGAGGGCTCGGGGTTGCCCGGGGAGTTCCGGATCGCCAAAGCGGGTGCCCGGGCAGGGTTGGAGGTGACGGATCTGGAGGGCAAACCCCTGTTCAGCATCCTCCCTACCGGCGATAACTTCCGCCAAAACGGCTGGAACTGGCTGCCCGGGCTCCTCTACATGGCTGCACTCCTGCTGATTCTGGCCTTTATCCGTAAAACCCTGAACGGCCTCATCCGGCCCGTCTTCCCCCGGCTGGGCCTGTTATTCCTGCTGCTCTTCATCATCTATGGCATGCAAATCCACTTCAGGATACCCGGGAATTTCGGCCATACCGACCTCTTTTCACCCTCCCACTTTGCCCTGAGTGCCTGGCTCCCCTCCCTGGGCGACTTTCTCCTGCTGTCGCTTTTCTTTTTCTTTTTCATGGTTAATTATTACCGTGACTTCAGGATCACCATCCTCCCCGGAAGCCGCTCCTTCACCCACCACCTGGTCCCCTTCCTGCTGTTGCTGGGGAGTGCCTTTCTCTTTTTCATCACCGATACCCTGATCCGCCAACTGATTTACAACTCCAGTTTTTCGTTCACCCTGAACCGGATCAATGAAATCACCTTTCAGACGGTCCTGGGGATCGGCTCGGTCATGCTTCTGCTCTTCGGGTTGCTTCTGATGATGGTCAGAACCACCGGTGAGGCCCGCAGGGTGCTCCCCCTGCCCCATTATGTGGGTTACCTTCTGGCCGCTCCCCTGATCCCTGCCCTGCTGCAGATCATGATCCGGGGCACCCTCTCGCCAACCGCCCTGGGGCTTTTCCTGACCATTGCCCTGATCGCATCGCTCTACTCAGGCCACCCCTCCCGCAGATACGGCATGAGCTACCTGGTCCTTTTCATGGTCTCCATCACCATCTACACCATCGGGGTGATCTACTCTACCACCGTTAAAAAGGAGCGTGAAGCCCAGAAACTGATGGCAGGCACGCTCGTGGCTGAACATGACCCTGCGGCTGAGGTCTTTCTGGTCGAAATACAGGAACAGATCCGCACCGATGCCCAGATTCCCCGGTACCTCATTCCCCCCTTCGACAAACTCAATGAATACCTCGAATCGACCTACTTCAGTGGATTCTTCCGGCAATATGACCTGCAAATCACCATCTGTACCGGCGCCGACAGCCTCACCCTGCATCCCCGGAATGTCCAAACCCCCTGTTTCCCCTTTTTCGATGAGATGATCCACAACCAGGGCATGCAACTCCCCGGTACCGATTTCTATTACATGGACAATATGGACGGCCGGATCACCTACCTGGGTAAACTGCACTATCCCCTGTCGGCCGATTCTATCGGGGTTTCCATATTTATCGACCTGAAATCGAGGATCCTGTCGGAAGGCATCGGGTTCCCTGAACTCCTCACCGACCACTCCATGCGCAAACTTGCCAACTATAAAAGGTTCGACTATGCCAAGTATTTCGGCGGAGAACTGGTCGACCGCCATGGCAATTACCCCTATAACTACTATATCTACTCCTATAACTTCGATGACCGCGAATTCAGCTACAATATCTGGGACGGCTATGAACACCTCATCCACCACACCCGGGAAGACAATTATGTGATGGTCAGCCGCCGGCTGTATTCCTTTGTCGATTTTCTCATCTCTTTTCCCTATCTCTTCTCCTTTTTCTTTCTTTTCTCCCTGGGGGCCCTGCTGATCGTGCAACCCGGGTTGCGGCGGAAGCGGATTCTCTTCGACCTGAAATTCAGAATCCAGGTCGCCATCATCGCCATTGTCTTCATCTCTCTGATGGTCGTAGCCGTGAGCACCATCTTCTATAACCTGGAGGAATCGGAGGCACGGCTGCGGGAAGACCTCGACCGCAAGATGAATTCCGTTGCCCTGGAGCTGGACCTGCGCCTGGAGAATGAAGCCTCTATTTCGCCGGAAATGAGGGACCGACTGATGCCCGAACTGGTCAGGCTCTCCAACGTGTTTGAAACCGACATCAACATTTACGGGGTTGAAGGGAACCTGGTAGTCTCTTCCCGGCCGGAAATTTTCAGCAGAGGACTGGTCTCCGACAGAATAAACGCCCAGGCCTATTACGAGCTCTTTGAGAATTTCCAGACCAACTATCTCCAGCCTGAGAAGATAGGCGACCTGAGCTACCTGTCAGCTTACGAACCCATAATCAACAACAGCGGCGATTACCTGGGATTCATCAATCTCCCCTATTTTACGCATCAGGATAAGTACAGCCAGGAGATTTCCACTTTCATCGTAGCCTTTATCAATCTTTATGTCCTGTTATTTCTGGCGAGTATGGCCATGGCCGTCTTCTTTGCCAACCAGATCACGCTTCCGCTGGCCACCATCAGGGAGAGCCTGCGCAAGATGGAACTGGGTAAGCGCAACGAACCGCTGCGATACTCTCACGACGACGAAATCGGCAAGCTGGTCAAGGAGTACAACCGCAAAGTCGACGAGCTGGCCGTGAGTGCCGAATTGCTCGCCCGCTCTGAAAGGGAGAGCGCCTGGCGGGAAATGGCCAAGCAGGTCGCCCACGAAATCAAAAACCCCCTGACCCCCATGAAACTGAACATCCAGCATCTGCAGCGCTTCAGGGGCGAAGGCCAGGAATACCAGGCGTATGTCAACCGGATCGCCCGCAACCTGATCGACCAGATCGACACCCTCTCGGAAATTGCCACCGAATTCTCCAATTTCGCCCAGATCCCCCGGGCCATGAAACAGGTCTTTAACCTCAACGAACAGATAACCAAAGTCATAGAACTCTACGAAAACCTCGACCGCGTGAAGATCTCCTTTGATCAGGGAGATGGCGGCAGGATTCTGGTCAACGCTGACCGGGAGCAGCTCTCCCGTGCCCTGATCAACCTGATCAAGAACGGTATCCAGGCGATTCCCGACGACCGGCCCGGAACGATTACCATAACAGTCAGAAAAAAAGAGCACCTGGCCCTTCTCTCGGTAGCAGACAATGGCATGGGTATTCCCGAAGAACTCCGCGAGAAAATGTTCAGCCCCAGCTTCACGACCAAATCCAGCGGGATGGGCCTGGGCCTGGCTATCGTGAAAAGCATCGCTGAAAATTTCAACGGCAGGGTATGGTACGAAACGGTGGTCCATGAGGGAACGACCTTTTACATGGAAATCCCCGTTTACGACGGAGAGCTCCCGGCCGGGCCCGGGAAGGAGGTCTCCGGGAATTTACACCATTAAACACAACCTTACTGCAAACAGGAAGCCGTCATAGCAGCCGGCGATACCAGGGGCGACTCACATGTAAATGCACCGAAGGAAGTAACCCAATTTGAGTCACAATAAAAATATACAGATATGGTTCCCTTATCCTTTCAGCAAATAGCGCAGCGCTTACGGGAGATGTCACTCCCGGCCACCGACCTGGTGATTGGCATCGGCTCAGGCGGCGTGGTACCAGCAGCCCTGGCGGCCTGGCATCTCGATGCCGACCTCAGAATCATCACCCTCAACTATCGTGATGAACAAAATAACCCCCGTCATGAGGAACCCGTGGTGATCAACATGCCCTCCGATCTCCACCTCCGGGGTAAAAGGATACTCCTGGTCGATGATGTTTCCGTTTCGGGGAAAACCCTCACTGCGGCGCTCCGGCTTCTGGAGGGATACGAGGTCAAAACCCTCACCATGAAGGGAAAGGCCGACTATGTCCTCTTCCCCGAAATCCGGGATTGTGTGAAATGGCCCTGGAAACCCTAAGACTCCTGCATTCCTGACTCCTGACTCCAGATTCCAGACTCCAGATTCCTGCATTCCTGACTTAGGATTATTTATTTGCCGTGCCGGAAGAGGGTTTCCTTTTCGGCTTTGGTCAGGC
>CAZKIU010000025.1:0-8870 GCA_964552955.1 uncultured Prolixibacteraceae bacterium | reverse complement strand
AGGATTATTTATTTGCCGTGCCGGAAGAGGGTTTCCTTTTCGGCTTTGGTCAGGCTCTCATAGCCTTCGGTGCCGATTTTATCGAGGATGCGGTTAAGTTCCTGGTGATCGGCGTAACGCTGCCGGTTGTATTCATGGTCATCGCGGGGCGGCTGGCGATGGATGACCCGCACTTTTTTACGGGGGAGGAAGAAGGTCCGGAAGAGAGATTGGAACAGATAGGCCAGTTGGTCAGCGGCCCGGTAGAAGGGGCGGGCGATGTCCCTGCCTTTGCGGCCCTGGGCGGCGAACCACCAACCAGCAGCTACGCCCCCCAGGTGAGCCAGGTTGCCTCCTGGATTGGTGGCGGTAATGCCGATGATGTAACTGATCAACATAAAGAGGGCCAAAAACTTGAGAGGCACCCGCCCTATCAGCATCAGATGGATATCGCGGTTGGGATCCCTGACGGCCGTGGCCATCAACAGGGCTATGATCGAGGCGGAGGCTCCCAGCAGGTAGGAAGAAACGACGGTCGCGGCGAATACCGGAAAGAGGTTATAGGCTGCCATGAATACCACCCCACCTGACAATCCCCCTAAAAGGTATAATCCCAGAAGCTGTGAAGCGGTCCAATAGTCCAGGAAAAGCCGGCCGAACCAATAGAGCACCAACAGGTTGAAGAGGATATGCAAAAAATCGAAATGGAGGAACATATAGGTCACCAACGACCAGGGTTGGCGCACAAATTCCCCGGGGGAGGCGGGCAGCATAAACGGCTCCAGGAGGTGAAACGGGCGGCCCGACAGGAAAAAGAATACCTGGACCAGCCTGAAAAGCAGGAATACCGCCAGGTTGACGTAGATCAACCGGGTGATCACCGATCCCTCCCTAAAAGAAGCCTTTATGTCGTTCCAGATATCCATGATTTTAATCGTACATTCTATCGATTCATGGGGTTATGACCTGGAGCTATGTAGCCGTGGTCACTTCCGGCAATTACCCACTTATCTTAATAAAAGGTTTTGGTGGTTTTCCTCCAGTATTTAATCATAAAGAAACCGAAGAGCATACCTCCCAGGTGGGCGAAGTGGGCGATGCTTCCTCCCGAATTGGTCAGTCCCAGGTAAAGTTCCAGCACCCCGTAGCCGATGACGAAATACTTGGCCTTGATGGGTATAGGCGGAAAGAGGAGCATCAACTGGGTATTGGGGAAGAGCATCCCGAAGGCGAGCAGCACCCCGTAGACGGCTCCCGAAGCCCCCACGGTGGGAATATCCATCTTGAGCTTCAGGATCTGTTCCATAATTTTCTGCCCCTCGACAGCAAACGCCCCGTTGGAGGGATCGTCATACCAGTTGGTGATAAAATCGCGCAAACCGGCGGTGGGGGAAGCATAATACTTGTTGACGAATTTCTCCAGCACCTCGGGGGCCGGGGTGTTGGTGAAAGCCGTAAGGGTATGTTGCATAGCGGATATTTCCAGATAGTTGACGAACATATGGAGCGCCACGGCACCCAAACCGGTCACGAAATAGTAGGTCAGAAACCGCCGGGGCCCCCAGATATTCTCCAGGACCCGCCCGAACATCCAGAGGGCGAACATATTGAAGAAGAGGTGGGCCACCCCACCGTGCATGAACATATGGCTGATGATCTGGTATACCCTGAATTTCTCTGATCCGGGGTAGTGCATGCCCAGCTTGTCAGTCAGGTCGACACCGGTTTGCTGCATGACATACGTGGCCAGCAGCATCAGCACGTTAATAATGATCAGGTTTTTCACGACAACCGGGGTCTCCCTGAAAACCGGCCTGTATTGGTTCATATCAACATCAATTTTCTAATATCCAGACAATAATCCGGCCAGATCATTCAGGAGCCGGTAATAGCGACAAAGTGTCATTTTCCGAAGAGTTTTTCCATCTCCTCCACGGGGATGATGGTAATGACTTTCCGGCCGTCGGCGGTATAGTTGGGAGAGGCGCAGGCCAGAAGTTGTCCGGCCAGCTGGTCCATCTCGTCAGGTTGGAGTTCTTCACCATAGCTCATGGAAGAGGCCCGGGCCAGGGAGACAGCGACCTGTTCTCTGACTCTGGTGCGGGCGTCTAACGGGGAGGACTTGAATTCCTCGAGCAGGCGGGTGACGATATCCACGGGGGAGGCCGCCTCCAGAATCCCGGGGACTCCATTGATGATAAAGGTATCCCGGCCAAACTCTCTGATGTCAAAACCCAGGGCCAGCATATCGGGGAGGACCTCCCTGAGGAGCGTGGCATCGGCGGCATGGAGTTCGAAGGTGTGAGGAAAGAGAATTTGCTGACTGGCCACCTGGTCGGTTTGGAGGATTTCCAGGAACCGTTCGTAGAGGATCCGCTCCTGGGCCCGCCGCTGGTCGATGATCATCATACCCGACTTCACCGGTACCACCAGGTATTTCTTTTTGATCTGGAGGACCCGGAAGCCACCGAAGGCCATCCCCTTTCCATCGAAGGCGGAGGTCTGCACGGGAGCTTGCCCGCCTGTGCTTCCGGGGTTCGCGGCAGACTCCTCCCCCTTCCCTGCGGAAGTAAACATAGTTTCCCAATTGCGGAGGTTATCGTCTTCCCTGCTCCATACTTCCCGGGGTTTCCCCTCATTCCGGAAGGGATTGAAATCAGAACGGCCCCCCGACCAGGGGAGCTCCACCTGGCTACCGGGGCGCGGTGGTAACGGAATGTCTATGCTCCCCTCCTGGTCAAAATCGATGGAGGGAACGACATTGTTTTTCCCCAGCGATTCGCGTACCGCGGCATTGAGAATCTGCCAGAGGGCATTCTCATTCTCAAACTTGATTTCGGTCTTGGTGGGATGCACGTTGATGTCGATGGTCTCAGGGGAGACGTCGAGAAACAGAAAATAGGAGGGAAAAGCATCGGGGTAAATCAGTTTCTCATAGGCCTGCATGACGGCTTTATGAAACCAGGGGTGGCGCATGTACCTCCTGTTGACAAAGAAAAACTGTTCTCCCATGGTCTTTCGGGCAAAGCGGGGCAATCCCAGGTATCCGGAAAGGGTGACCAACGAGGTTTTGCTCTCCAGGGGGATCAGTGCCTGATGCACCGACTTGCCGAAGATATCGGAGATTCTCTTCCGGAGAGGTGCCGCCGGAAGATCATGCAACAGGGTATTGTTGTGGTACAACTGGAACGCGATCTCCGGGTTGGGGAGGGCCATCCGGTGCACTTCGGTGATGATATTTTTGAGTTCGTAGGCGTCTGATTTGAGGAATTTGCGGCGTGCCGGCACGTTGAAGAAGAGGTTTTTCACCTGAATGGTAGTGCCGTTGGCGCATCCTGCCGGTTCCTGGGTGATCACCCTGGTGGCTGAGATATGGAGGTAAGTGCCGGCTTCGTCTTCGCCTCTTTTAGTGCGGAGTTCCACGTCGGCGATGGCGGCGATGGAAGCCAGGGCCTCGCCCCGGAAACCCATGGTACGGATGGCAAAGAGGTCGCCCGCATCCCTGATCTTGGAGGTAGCGTGCCGCTCAAAAGCCATCCGGGCATCGACACATGTCATCCCGCAGCCGTTGTCGGTGACCTGAATCAGCGTCTTCCCGGCATCCTTGACGTGAATAACAATCTCCCCCGCCCCGGCATCCATGGCATTCTCCACCAACTCCTTCACCACAGAAGCCGGCCGCTGGATCACTTCCCCGGCAGCAATCTGATTGGCTACCGAGTCGGGTAATAAACGGATTACGTCAGACACACAGCGGGCTTTACCTGATGAACACCATGTATAGAAGCAGGATCAGGATGCCGATGATGATCAGGATCCGCCGGTTGCTCTGACGTATGGCATCGGGAGAAATCCGCGAACTCCGCTGCATCGCCTTACGAAACTGTCCTCTGATGTGGGGGCGGTATCCCTCCTGATCCCCCCTGGCTGGTTGCCCACTGACCAGGCCCAACTCCTCCCTGATCCGGCGCTCACGCTCCTCACGCTCCTCCTTGTCAGGGTCGTAATAACGCGGCTTAAAATCAAACTGCCTGGGCTTGGGTAAACTGAAAAACTTAAGTGCCATATGGTCTTATCTCCTCTTTCTTGCAAAGATAACGCTTATTGGCAGATCATTTCTGCCTGAAAAAGATTTGCAGGGGCACCCCTGAAAAGTCAAACTTCTCACGGATTTGGTTCTCGATATACCGTTTGTAGGGTTCCCTGATGTACTGCGGCAGGTTGGCGAAAAAGACAAACCCGGGGGCTTGCGAGGGGAGCTGCGTGCAGTATTTGATCTTGATGAACTTCCCTTTCCAGGCCGGTGGGGGGTAATTCTCAATGGCCTGGAGCATTACCTCGTTGAGTTCCGAGGTCTTGATCTTCCGTTTGCGGCTGTTATAAACCTGCATGGCGGTTTCCAGCGCTTTATGGATCCGCTGTTTGGTCATGGCCGAGATAAAGACCATAGGCACATCGGTGAAGGGGGCGATCCGCTCTTCGATCTCCTTCCGGAAACGGTTGAGGGTCGAGTTGTCCTTTTCGACCAGGTCCCACTTGTTGATGAGCAGGACGACCCCCTTTTTATTCTTCAGGATCAGGTTAAAGATGGAGAGGTCCTGGGCTTCGATACCCCTTTCGGCATCGAGCATAAGCAGGCAGACATCCGACTCTTCGATGGTCCTGACCGAGCGGAGGACCGAGTAGAATTCGAGATCTTCCTTGACCTTGGCGCGTTTGCGCAGGCCCGCGGTATCGACGATGATGAAGTCATGGCCAAATTTGTTGTACCGGGTATGGATGGCATCGCGGGTGGTTCCGGCGATATCGGTGACGATATGGCGTTCTTCGCCGATCAGGGCGTTGATGAAGGAGGACTTGCCCACATTGGGGCGCCCCACGACCGTAAATCGGGGCAGGGCATCCTCGGTATCCTCTTCGGCCGCGGGAGGGAGCATCTCTACCACGCTGTCAAGCACCTCGCCGGTGCCGCTGCCCGTCATCGAGGATACAGGATAGATCTCCCCGAGCCCCAGGGCGTAGAACTCCTGGGCATCGGCCAGCCGCAAGTGGTTGTCGACCTTGTTGACCACCAGCACCACCTTCTTATCGCTGCGGCGCAGAATCATCGCCATGGCTTCATCGAGGTCGGTGATGCCCGTTTCCACATCCACCACGAAAAGAATGACATCGGCCTCATCCAGGGCCAGGTGAACCTGCTTGCGGATCTGCTCCTCGAAGACATCGTCGGAATTCATCACATAACCGCCCGTGTCGATCACCGAGAAGTCGGCACCGTTCCAGGTGCACTTGCCATAAATACGGTCACGGGTCACCCCCGACACATCGTCGACGATGGCCTTGCGCGATTCCACAAACCTGTTAAAAAGTGTCGACTTGCCCACATTGGGGCGACCGACTATCGCTACTATTCTGCTCATATTCAATTTTCGGGATGATATCCAAACCGGCTGATGGCCCGGTCATTTTCGCGCCATTCGCGGGCTACCTTCACATACAATTCCAGGAAGATCTTGCGGCCGAAAAACTCCTCGGCCTCCTGGCGGGCCATCGTCCCCACCTTCTTAAGGGCAGTGCCCCCCTTCCCGATGAGAATCCCCTTCTGCGAATCCCGCTCCACATAAATCACCCCCCTGATCCGGAGCAAATCCCCGTCGGTGATGAATTCCTCGACCTCTACTTCCACCGCGTAGGGAATCTCCTTCTGGTAAGTGAGCAATATCTTCTCGCGGATGATCTCCTGCATGAAGAAACGCTCGCTGCGATCGGTCAGTTCATCCTTCGGAAAGTAAGGCGGACTTTCGGGCAGCAACTCCAGAATGCGGTCAAAAATGGGCTTCAGGTTGAACTTCTCGGTGGCCGAAAGCGGAAAGACCGTTGCCCCCGGAAAGAGTTGACTCCAGTATTCGAAGAGCCCGATGACCTGCTGCTGGTTCGACAGGTCAATCTTGTTGATCAGCACAATCAGGGGAACCCCTGCATTTTTTACCTTTTCAACATAATCGCTGTTCTTGGCCGGATCCTCCTTCACGTCGGTCACATAGAGGATAATGTCGGCATCGGCCAACGCCGATTCGACATATTTCATCATCGTCTCCTGCAACTTGTAACCCGGTTTGAGAATTCCCGGGGTGTCGGAGTAAACGATCTGGAAATCTTCACCATTGACGATCCCCTTGATGCGGTGACGGGTGGTCTGCATCTTGGAGGTGATGATGGAAAGACGTTCCCCGACCAGGGCATTCATGATGGTCGATTTCCCGACGTTGGGGTTTCCGATGATGTTGACAAAACCAGCTTTATGCGACATAAAATACAATTCTCTAAAAATCAGTGCAAAGATAGAAAAAATGGGAGGATCTGGAAGGCGGGGTAGCTTAAAAGGCGCCGGAAACCAAATAATTCACAAATTACACCAGGCAGCGCCGAAAGGCGTCATCCCATTCTTCAAAGGTGAACTGGTCGGTCATGGCGATCAGTTCGGTGATGCCTGGGGCATGGGAGGCCGGGAGGAGGGTGGTTTGTTCGGGGGTGCACTGGACTGCGATGCTCCCGCCTCCGGAAACCCTGGCAAAACCCTTGATGCGGTAAGCCCGTGGGGACCATTCTTTCAGGAAGGATTCCAGCAACTCTTCCCTGAAGGGGCGTGATGACTTCAGCACCGCGGAGGTGAGGGAAGGGCGGGCCAGTGCTGCCGTAGCAGGGAAATAGTGGGGTTTCCGCAACAGCTGCTCTTTGAAGGGGACCCGGCAGTAGGTGGTGGGAATAATTTCTGCGAAGGGGTTGTTCTTTTGGGCATAAGCCACCGCCTCCCCTGTGTGTGCCCCCGCCAGATCGCTCTTGTTGACCAGGATGATGTCGGCCATGCGCAACTGGTGAACCACCCGGGGCATCATCCTCCCGGTGCGGGCAAAACCTGCGGCATCCAGAATACACCAGTTCGCCGCCACATGCACTCTTCCCTCCAGAGAAGTCCCGCTAAACATTCCTGTCAGGGAGGTCGTATCCGATAGTCCCGATGCCTCCAATACCAGCACTTCGGGGTCATAACGGTCCAGAAAGGTTTCCAGGGAGGAGATGAACTCCCCCAGCAGACAGACACAGAAAAGAGAACCGTTGTTAATTTCCAGCAGTTCAAAGCGAGATCCGGTGTCTGCCAGGGCATAGCGGTCAGCAGAGACCGCGGCAAATTCATTCTGGATGACGCCCACCCTGGAAGTTCCGTAGATATGGCCCAGCACTTCCCGGAGGAAGGTGGTTTTACCACTGCCCAGGAATCCTGATATGATATGCAGGGGAATCGAATTGGCCATGTTCATAATAAACAGTTAAATCAGGAGGAGCGGGTGTTTCCCGCAGAGGGGCCTCTCTTTCTCAGGCTAAAGTTGGGAATTATTTAGATTCTGTTTTTTCTTTTCATGGCGAATCTCCATTTTTGTGCCCTGCATTTCCAAAATTTACAAACCATGAGCGGATTTTTCGGAAGTATCGGCAAAGCCAACTGTGTCTATGATGTCTTTTATGGTACCGATTACCATTCACATCTGGGCACCAAGCGGGCTGGGTTAGCCTTTTACAACGCCTGGCTGGGATTTCAGAGAGCTATTCACAGTATCGAAAACGACTATTTCCGCAGCAAGTTCACCGAAGACATCAAGGGTTTTGCAGCCAACAGCGGGATCGGGGTGATCAGTGACATGGAGGCACAGCCCATCATCGTGAACTCACATCTGGGGAAATTTGCCATCGCTACGGTAAGTAAGATTGTCAACATAGAGGAGCTGGAAACCCGGCTTCTGCAGAAACGGCAGCATTTTGCGGAGACCAGCCAGGGGGGGCCCAATCCCACCGAACTGGTGGCCATGCTGATCTGTGAGGCGGGAGATCTGGTCTCGGGGATCGAGAATGTCTTTGAGCTGGTGAAGGGATCCTGCTCCATTCTGATGCTGACAGAAAAAGGGATCATTGCCGCCCGTGACAAGGTAGGGCGCACGCCCGTGGTCTTGGGCCACAAGGAGGATACCCTGGCGGTAGCCACCGAATCGTGTTCTTTTTTCAACCTGGGCTTTGAGCCCCTGCGCGACCTGGGGCCCGGGGAGATCGTCCTGGTCACCGCCGATGAGGTGGAGGTACTGCGTCAACCCAATGAGCGGATGCAGATCTGCGCTTTTCTGTGGGTCTACTATGGTTATCCTCCCTCCTTCTATGAAGGGATCAACGTGGAGGAGTGCCGTTACCGGTGTGGGGCAGCCCTGGCACGGCGCGACAATATCACTGCCGACTTTGTTTCGGGGATCCCCGATTCGGGCGTTGCCCATGCCGTGGGCTACAGCAACGAAAGCCGCATCCCTTACATGCGCCCTTACGCCAAGTACACCCCTACCTGGCCCCGCAGTTTCATGCCTCAGAACCAGGAGATCCGCGACCTGGTGGCCAAGATGAAGCTGATCCCCAACCGGTCGCTCGTCGGCGGTAAATCAGGTATTTTCTGCGACGACTCCATCGTCAGAGGCACCCAGCTTATCGGCAACACCCGTGACCTCTATGAAGCCGGCATCCGCGAAATCCACATGCGGATAGCCTGCCCCCCCCTGCTCTATCCCTGCGAATTCCTCAACTTCTCACGCTCCAGGAAAATTACCGAACTCGCCACCCGTAAGGCCATCACCACACTGGAAGGCGATCATGATGTGGATATCAAACGGTATGAAGATCCCGACAGCGGAGAACATCAGGCCATGACCGACATCATCCGCAAAAAACTCAACCTGACCACCCTTAAATTCCAGCGCATCAACGACCTGGTCGGCGCCATCGGCCTCCCCAAGGAAAAGGTTTGCACCCATTGCTGGGACAACAGTTCATCCTTCTAGAATCTGGAATCCTGAGTC
>CAZKIU010000024.1:30448-50221 GCA_964552955.1 uncultured Prolixibacteraceae bacterium | reverse complement strand
TGAGTGGTATACTTTTCAAATGGAATGTGGTATACTTTTCAATTAATATATACAAAAAGGAGAGTAAACCAGGTATTCTGATACATTAATATTCACTATCTGTTACTTTTGCTGGTTGCAAATTCAGTATTTTCTCAGGAGATCAAAAATGGCTTCGAAATCGAGCGGAAAACCAGAGAAGATGGGAAATCTTCAGTTAGCTACAAAGAAGTTGTTGCATGCCCTCCCAGAATGAGTCCCAAAGGGGTTAACGGACAAGACATTGAATTCATGGGATCGATACTTAATTCTCGCGAGAAATTAAATAAAATTGAGAAGTCGATCTTAAGGGAAGAGGAGATTAAACTTCTAAGTGCCTCACCCTGTATTGTTCATTGCCGTATTAACACAAATGGGGGAAAAGTGGTTGAAGTGCAGTCAACCAGGTCAGAAGTTGTCATAAAAACTCCTCTGTTTGGAAACCTTCAGATCCCTCAGCATGGAGGTCCGGGCATTCAGAGTGAAACTGTAACTCTTCATCCGGCCAAAGGGAACAAAATTAAGTGACATCTCCCAGCAATGGAGGTCGCGGTATACACTGAAACTGGTGAAGGAAAAAGTCTTGGCCATGATGTCATAGTTGGTGTTCATATTGAACCGCCAGTTTTTGGTCAGATTCAGGCTCCCCCTCATGTTGATGGTTTGGGTAAAACGCCCCTTCTCATTTGGATTGAACCGCGAATAATTGAAGGTATAGTCGAATCCGAAATCCCAGGGGATGTTGAAATCGGCATAATGGTGGTAATCTCCCGGCAGCTCATCTTCTCCCTCTATGGTCTCCTTCGCCTTTTCCGACTCTTTTTCCCCCTTTTTGGAATTGAACTGCAATCCAAAGGAGAGGTTGGCATTGGTAAGCCGCCCCAGCTTGGCCAATCCGCGGTTGTAATTCCAGGTATACTTATTGACCTTCACCCCCCTGCTGTCGGTCATATAGGGATCAATCGTAGTCCCGAAGTTAATGCCTATCCCCTGAACCGTTGTACGGCCCCTGATGCTGATGGGCTGCAGGTTCAGCGAATCGGCAATAAGATTGTAAGAGGTCCCCAGACTGAGGTTGTCGATGAGTTTCACTTTCTTGAAAGGATTGGCCCCGGTCGTGTCCCTGGCATCCTGTACCTTCATCTCCAGGTTATTATTAAGCGAGAAGGAGATATTTCCCGCCGCCCCGCGACCGGCATATCCATAAATGCCCCCGTCGAAAATGGTATAGTATTCCATCCGGCCGGTTGAATCGGTCTGCACCTGCTTCCAGAAGCCAAACCTGGAATCCCCGAAATCGGGATTGTAGCTGAAACTGAGCGACGGGGAGAGCTTATGCCTGATCCCTTTGATCCTGGATTTGGGATTGCTGGGGATGAACATCCCGTAAATATTGGTAGAGGCACTCAGACTGTAGGAATACTGGTAATTGCGCTTCAGCCCGGTAATGGTATCGGTTTTCACATGGGTCAGCCTCCCGCTGCGGTCACGGTAGCTCTGTTCAGGATCATAACTCTTCTCGATATGCCTGAAATACCACTTCTCGCTGTAGCTGAAGCTGGGACTCATGTTGACAAACTTGAAGAGATTGAAACTGGGCAATGAAATGGGGAGGTTATGCTGGATCCCGTTCTGCCAGTCGGAGAAGAAATTTTGCTCCAGAATCTCCTTTTCTTTGGCCGTGATGGTATTCCTCATATTAGCCGAATAGCTGAATCCGAACTGCTCGTACCATTTGGCCGATCCTTTCCGGTTTTTGGGCTTCAGGGGATAGATCTTGGCCATGTTAAAGGTCAGCTCCGGCATGGAGAGGGTAAGGGATGAGTCGGTAGAGTTCTGAGAGTGGCGCAGGTTGGCCGACATACTGAAGGGGGAGTTCTCCCACCGTTTGGTATAGGAGATGCTCGACGACTTCTGGGTGCGCAGATAACTCTCGGCCGAGAGGGAGTTCTGCTTGTCATATCCACTGGTCGAGAAGTTGACATTGGCGCTGAAGGAACGGTTGGGATTGGCCTTGGCATCCTGGCTGTGCGACCAGGTGATCTGGAACTGCGGCGATTTGGTATAGGTATCGAGGCCCTTCTGTCCATATACATTCACCGCATAACGAAAGTCAAATCCCCCGCTGAAACGGTATCTCATCCGGTAGTTGGTGTGGAGTTTGGTCGCCCAGGACCCCCGGGAATAGATATCGCCGCGCGCCGACACATCAAAATATTCATTGGCAGCCCAGTAATACCCCCCCTCACGCAGGAAAAACCCCCGGTTTCCCTCCTCTCCATACGAAGGAACCAGGATGCCGGAGGAATACTTGGGCGAATTGGGAAAATACCCGAAGGGCAACACCGGAAAGTAAAGGGGAAAATCTTCCAGAACCATATAGGCCGGACCGGTGATGATCTTTTTGTTGCTGATGACCTTGGCCCGTGAAAGATGGAGGTAAAAATGGGGATGATCCGCATCACAGGTGGTGTACTTGCCCTGCTTGAGGACAAATTCATCCTTGGAAATTTTCTTGGTCAGCGAACTGTGGACAAACCCTTCCCCTTGCTGGGTCACCACATCGGTGATGATCCCCTTTTGCGTCTGAAAGTTGTAACGGAGCGTGCGGGATTCGAATTTGTCACTCCCCTCCTGGAAGATTGGCTTCCCCACGAGCGTTCCGGTGGAATCGGTCCTCCCCTCAGCATAGATCTCTTTCGTCTCCAGGTCAAGAATCATATGGTAAGCCGTCAGCTCAATATCCATATAATTGATCTTGGCGTCATTGTAGAGGTATACTTTCTGTCCGTCGAGGGAAACGATAATGGAGTCTTTGGCCACATAATCGATGGGAGCCTCCAGAACGACCTTGTTGGTCGTGTCCCTGGCCAGGGTATCGGCCGCCAGGGTATCCGCGGGTAACGGTACAACCGTCGCAGGGAGGATCGGTCTGCGCAGGGTATCCTGGACAGGAGTGGTCGTTCCCCTTTCTGAGACCCAGCGGTCATTGCGCATCAGAATCTTCAGGGTGGAATCGGGCATTACCTCCCCGCTGTTGCGTCGCTGCAACAGGGTATCCGGGAATTCCCGGCCCACCGAAAAAAGGGATGCCAGGGCTAGTAAATATGTAAAAAGAAGTCTCTTCAAACCCATCCGGAAATTGCGCACTCTGAGCGGCCCGAAGGGTGCAAAAATATAAATTAAGGCCATTAAACCTGAACCGTTCCATGTGAAATTATACTAATATTTCTATTTTTGCCGTTAACCCCGGTAAAAAGGAGAAAGTGAGACCAGGAGATACAATAAGGATCCTTGCAGGAGTGGTCTGTATGACCATGGCTTTGGGGAGGGTGTCAGCCCAGCCTGTCGCCGGAGCCAGGGAATTAAGGACGGTCATGATCGATCCGGGTCATGGGGGCAATGACCCGGGGGCTGTGGCCAATGGGGTTAACGAAAAGGATATCGTTCTGGATGTCAGTCTCCGCCTGGGAAAAATGATCAAAGAGGCCTACCCGGGAGTCCAGGTCCTCTATACCCGGTCAAAGGATGTGTTCATCCCCCTGCATGCCAGAGCATCGGCAGCCGTTCGCCATAAAGCAGACCTTTTCATTTCGGTACATGCCAACTGGGTGTCCCAAACCAGCGTCAGGGGAACCGAAACCTTTACCCTGGGGTTGCACCGCAGTCAGGAGAACCTCGAAGTGGCCAAGAAGGAGAATGCCGTCATTCTGCTGGAAGAGGATTATTCCACCAATTACGAAGGATTTAATCCCAATGAAACCGAATCCTATATCATGTTCGAGAACATGCAGTCGGAATACCAGTCCCAGAGCATCTCCCTGGCAGCCCACATCCAGGAGGAATTCACCCGACAACTCAACCTTTCCAACAGAGGGGTCAAACAAGCCGGTTTTCTGGTTCTCCGGCAGATCACCATGCCGGGCGTGCTGGTGGAGATCGGCTTTATCAGCCATCCCGCCGAACGCAAATTTCTGGCTTCCGATGAAGGAAAAAGGAAAGTGGCCGGCTCCCTCTTCAAGGCTTTTGCCACGTATAAAAAAGAGATCGACAGCAGGAGCCGGTTCACCCCCCTGACGGGCGACACCGCGCTGGCAGCTCGTACCGGTGGCACCCGGGAAAACAATGGTGACAGAGCCCTTAAGTCCCCGGAAACCAAAAACAATCAGGAGACCCCCTCCCCTGAAACCTCCTCTGTCGATACTGCAGCCCCCCCCCTTCCTGCCCCCCCCAAATCCAACCCTGACCCCAGGAGCCACACCAACGGCAACCGCAGCCTCAACACTGCGGCCCAGAATAAAGCCACGGCAAACACCACTGCCAACGATAAGGCCAACATCACGGCACAGAATAAAGACACGGCCAGGGCCTCCACCAACGCTACCAACGCCACCACCGACGCTGCGGTCTGGTATGCCGTTCAGATCGGGGCCGTGGGAAAAGATATCCCCCCCACCCCGTCCAATTTCAAGGGAGTCAAAGATGTTTACCGGATCAGGGTCGCCCCCTATTACAAGTACTACACCGGGAAATGCGCGACCCCAGCAGAAGCCGTCACCCTCAGGAACCAGTTATCCTCCAGATTTCCACAAGCTTTTATCGTCATCATCGAGAACGGGACCCCCCGGGCGCTGCAGAAAAGTGAACTGCCCTGATTTGTGATTTCATCAGGTTTGAATACCTTTACACCAAAAAGCGGTGATGAAGCTTTCTAAATATGCCAAACTGGGCCTCCTCATGGTTTTCTCCCTTTCAGCCCTGATATGGGGACTGAGTTATCTGAAGGGACATGACTTTTTCAAGCCGGTAGATTATTACTATACCCGGTACAAAAGGGTCGACGGGCTGCAGGAGTCCAGCCATGTGACCTTTAACGGATACCGGGTGGGGAACGTCAAAAAGATCGACTTTGCCGATGACCGGAGCGGGGATCTGATTGTGACTTTCATGCTCGACAATAACTTCAGGATCCCGGTCCGTTCGATTGCCCGTATCGTCAGCAGTGATATCATGGGAACCCGTTCGGTGAAACTCGTTTTCAGTGAGGAATCACGCTTCTACAGCGCCGGCGACACCATTCCCGGAGAAATGGAAAGCGACCTCAAGGAACAGGTCAGCCTCCAGGTACTCCCCCTCAAGAACAAGGCAGAGGAACTCCTCTCCAGTCTCGATTCAGCCATTACTGTTCTCACGGTCATCTTCAACGAAGATGCCCGTGAGAACCTGTCTGAAAGCTTCACTAATATCAACCGGACGATCTCCAACCTGGAAAAGACTTCCGCAGACCTCCAAACGCTGATGGCCGCCGAAAAGAATAACATCAGCGGACTGATCCGCAACATGCATGATTTCAGTGGAACCCTGAGCAGCAATTCAGAGGAATTCAACAATATTGTGGGTAAACTGTCGCAGTTTACCGACACCCTGGCCGCCCAACCCCTGGGACCGGTCCTGACCGATGTGGCCGCCGCCGTCAGCTCCCTGGAAGAAATTCTGGCCAAAGCCAATTCCGGGCAGAGCAGTGCCGGGCTCCTGCTCAACGATGATGAACTCTACAACAATCTCACGGGACTGACGGCCAACCTGGAGCATCTCCTGAGCGACATCCGCACCAATCCCAAAAGATACCTCCATTTTTCAGCCCTGGACCTGGGAAAAGAAGTCTATATTACCTCCAATGGTTCCCTTCCGGAAGAACATAATGTCATTTTCAGGATCCACCTAATCTCCGTCACCCAGCCCATCCCCCAGGAATCCCCCCGCTTTACCGGCCTGGGCGAGATCCAAATGGTGGAGAACAACGGCGCCTGGTCCTACCTGACGGGGCACTTCAGCCAATATGAGGAGGCCAACCGGATGTTGAACCTGGCCCAGCGCAATTTTCCCGAGGCTTCGATCCTGGCCTTCAGGGAGGGTAAAATCATCCCCCTTGACAAAGCCATGCGCTTGCTCAAGAAATAAGCACCCCCCTGTTGAAGACCGGAGAGCTCCCCGGGATATAAAACCTACCGCCCCATACCTGATATCTGATTAACTATCAAAACATTATTCACACAACACTGGTTACCAATATTTTAAATCGGCAATCTATTTTACAAAAATTAACCTCCTGAAATTGAAATTCATATACATTTTTCGTAAAAATCAAGCCGAAAACCATTTTTTTATAACTTTTTTTTCACAAATTTTGTTTCGGAAATGATACTTGGGTAATTTTTTTGTTAAATCAGATAATCCTCCTATCCTATTATGAATAATGAGCATTGGGCTGCATGGGATAATTGTCTGCGCATTATTCGGGACAATGTACCCGCGGGCAGTTTTAAGACATGGTTTGAGCCGATCGTTCCGGTCAGGCTGGAAGAGAAGATTCTGACCATCCAGGTACCCAGTGCATTCTTTTATGAATATCTGGAGGAACAATTCATAGACATCCTGCGTAAGACGCTGCGGATGGTTCTGGGAGCAGGAGCCAAACTGGAATACAATGTGGTAATGGGCAACAACCAGACCGAAACACCCTATACCGTCAAGTACCCCACCAACAACAACAACCGGATACAGAACAAACCACTGACCCTGCCCATCAGCAACGAGGATAAGGCAGCGATCAAGAATCCTTTTGTCATTCCGGGGATCCAGAAGCTGCAGATCGATCCTCAGCTGAAACCGGAGAACACGTTTGAGAATTTCGTGGAAGGCGAATGCAACCGGCTGGCCCGCAGTGCCGGCTATGCCGTAGCCCAGAACCCCGGAGGAACAGCCTTCAACCCCCTGATGATCTTCGGAGCCTCGGGACTGGGGAAGACCCACCTGGCACAGGCCATCGGCATCGAAGCCAAGGAACGCTATCCCGACAAGGTGGTCCTTTATGTCAATGCCAACAAATTCCAGACCCAGTTCACCGAGTCGACCCGCAACAACAACCGCAACGATTTCCTTAACTTCTACCAGATGATCGACATCCTCATCCTCGACGATGTCCATGAGTTTGCCGGTAAGGAGAAGACCCAGGAGACTTTTTTCCATATTTTCAACCATCTGCACCAGACCGGGAGACAACTGATTCTCACCTCGGACAAGCCTCCCATCGAACTCAAGGGAATGGAACAGCGCCTGCTTTCACGCTTCAAGTGGGGACTGACCGCCGACCTTACAGTTCCCGACTTCGAAACCCGGATGGAGATCCTCCGGAAAAAAGCCTATAAGGATGGGATAGTTCTGAACAGCGAGGTGATGGAGTATATCGCGTCCCACATTACCAACAACATCAGGGAACTGGAGGGAGCCCTGGTCTCTCTGCTGGCCCAGTCGATGCTCAACAAAAAAGAGATCACCCTGGACCTGGCCAGCAAACTGGTCAATAAACTGGTAAAGAATTCACGCCGGGAGCTCTCTATTGAATATATCTCCAAGGTGGTCTGTGACTATTTCAACATTTCCGTTGACTCGCTCCAGGCCAAAACCCGTAAACGGGAGATCGTTCAGGCCCGTCAGCTCACCATGTATTTCTCGAAGAACATGACCAAATATTCCCTGGCCAGCATCGGCGCCCAGATAGGCAACAAGGATCACGCCACGGTCCTCCATGCCTGCAAAACGGTCAACAACCTCAAAGAAACCGATAAGAATTTCAGGGTTTACGTCGACGACATAGAGAAAAAACTCAAGATGTAAAAGGGGTGACCCACGACACTTACATCACCGTAACCGCCCCTTCCGAGGGGGTCTACAAGGAGAAGGGAAGCCGTTTCCTCTCCTATCTCTTTCCGGTGACCACCGAGGAGGAGATCCGGGAGATCTATCAAAAAATCAAAAAGGAGCATTATAATGCCCGGCACCACTGTTATGCCTGGCGTCTGGGAAAGGAGGAGATCCGCTTCAGGGCCAACGATGATGGGGAGCCTTCCTCCACCGCGGGGAAACCCATCCTGGGGCAACTGGTCAGCCACGATCTTACCGATGTTCTGCTGGTGGTGGTCCGCTATTTCGGGGGAACCCTCCTGGGGACCAGCGGACTGATTCATGCCTATCGGGAGGCGGCAGCCAGCGCCATAGCGGCAGCTTCCTCCGAAACCAGACTCATCAAAGCCACCTTTCAGCTTGACTTTGGCTACAGCGAGATGAACGCGGTCATGCTCCTTCTTAAAAATGAAAACCTCACCCCCGATGACCTCCAGCTCACCGAGAAATGCCGTCTCCTCCTGTCGGTCCGCAAAGCCGATGCGGAAAGGATAACCCGTCAACTGGCCACCATTTACGGGGTGTCAGTGAACCCCTGCCCGCCTGTTGATAAATAGATGAAAACTCTACGGGGACCCCTTTCTCCGTCCGGCCCCGATATTTCTAACTTTGTGCTATGAGGAATTTCACACCAACGGGATCTCTTCCTGCCACCGACACGCCTTACGGTCGGCAGGATAAGAAGTTCTCCCGGAGGCTCCCGGAGGAGGCGTCCCTCACCCGGGGCCGGTCCTACCGCCTCTCCTTACGCGGGAACCACTCTCCTCAACCCGCCGGAAAAACCAGCATCCCTGAACGGAGTGTTGGTTTTTTTTTCCCGGAAACAGAATAAGTAAACCTAAACAGAATGATACGATGAAGAAAGATCTGATTTCCATTACCGATTACACCAAAGAGGAATACCTGCGGATTATGGAGCTGGCCGCCGGTTTTGAAAAGGAGCCCAACCAGGATCTGCTGAAGGGGAAGGTCGTGGCTTCCCTCTTTTTTGAGCCCTCCACGCGGACGCGGCTCAGTTTTGAGACGGCCATCTCGCGGCTGGGCGGCCGGATCATCGGTTTTGCCGATGCCGGCAGTTCGAGCGTCACCAAGGGAGAAACCCTGCACGACACCATCAGGATGGTATCCAACTATGCCGACTTGATCGTCATGCGCCACCCCCTGGAGGGCGCGGCCCGCTATGCCTCCGAAGTTTCCCCGGTGCCCGTGATCAACGCCGGCGACGGCGCCAACCAGCACCCCACCCAAACCCTGCTTGATATGTACTCCATCCTCAAAACCCAGGGGACCCTCGACAACCTCAACATCTTCATGGTGGGCGATCTCAAATATGGCCGTACCGTCCACTCCCTGCTCATGGCCATGTCAGAATTCGAGAATCCCATCTTCAACTTTATCGCCCCCGATGAACTGCTCATGCCCGAAGAATACAAAATACACCTGCGCGAACGGGGCATCCGCTACTTCGAACACCGCGAATTCACCGACATCATCAGTGCAGCCGATATCATTTACATGACCAGGGTGCAGAAGGAGCGCTTCTCCGACCCTATTGAATATGAAAAGGTCAAAAACGTATACATCCTGAGGGAGAAAATGCTGCGAAACACCAAACCCAACGTCAGAGTGCTCCACCCCCTGCCCCGTGTCAATGAAATCCATACCGACGTTGACAGAAGCGATAAGGCCTATTACTTCGAACAGGCCCTCAACGGTGTATTTACCCGCGAAGCCATCATTGCCCACACCTTAAACCTTAAGTAACCCGCCATGGAGGAAAATATCAAGAAGAAACTGAAAGTCAGTGCCATCAAAAATGGCACCGTCATCGACCATATCCCTGCCCGCAACCTTTTCAAGGTCATCACCATCCTGGGGCTCGACAAAATAGAAAACCAGATCACCTTTGGAACCAACCTGGAGAGTGAGAAACTGGGAAGCAAGGCCATTATCAAGGTGAGCGACAAGTGCTTTGAGGATGACGAAATCAACAAGATCGCCCTGATCGCCCCGCACGCCAAGCTGAACATCATCCGCGACTATGCCGTCACGGAAAAGAAGGTGGTGGAAATACCTTCTCATGTCGAGGGGATAGCCCGGTGTTTCAATCCCAAGTGTATCACCAACAACGAGCTGATCACCACCAAGTTCTCAGTGGTATCCAAGGCACCCCTCGCCCTGAAATGCCATTACTGCGAGAAAATCACCGACCAGGAACATCTGCATATTCTCTGAGAGAGGCTCCTGTGGGTCATTAAGTTCAGGTACCCTTAGCATGCCAGTTTCAGGAGCGGCAGCACCGGCCTGAGTGGGGTTCCTGCCGGTCATTAAGTTCAGGCGCGGCTGTGAATGGTATAAGCCCGGTAGCCATAGATGGTGATGATCACGAAGCAGAAAAAGGGAATAAAGAAGGAAGCACGGGTGGCGGAGAAGCCAGCCACCGTTCCCAGGTCGATCACCGATCCCATCAGGGGGGTCAGCACCGAACCTCCCAGGATGGCCATGATAAGTCCGGCGGCCCCGATCTTGGCATCCCCGCCCATGCCCTGCAAGGCTATACCGTAAATCGTGGGGAACATCAGCGACATACAGGCCGAAATGGCCACCAGTGCGTAGAGTCCGGCCATCCCCTGCAGGAAGATTGCCCCCAGTGTGGAGGTCATCCCCCCGATGGCCAGCACCATTAAAAGGCGGCCGGGAGAGATGTATTTCAGAAGGTAGGTCATAACAAACCGGCTGGTCACGAAAATCACCATGGCCACGATGTTGTAACCCTGCGCCTGGGTTTCACTCAGCCCCAGCTCATTCACCGCATAATGGATGATAAAGGTCCAAACCATGATCTGAACCCCTACATAAAAGAATTGGGCAATGACTCCCTCATAATACCTTTTATGCTTCAGCAGCCTTCTGACGGTGACCATGAAATGGATATCATGGTCCTGGTCCTCGTTCCGGGGTAACCTGGCCATGGCGATCACCACCAGTACCACCAGGATGACCAGGGCAATGAAGACATAGGGATTGCGGATAATGATCAGGTCGGAGGCCGTAACCGCACTGAGGGTCTCCGGGTCCATAACCGCCCGCTCGGCTGCCGTGGCCGGGTTCAACCGGGCCAGAATGAATTGCTGTGCCGTGAACATCCCCAGCAGGCTCCCCATAGGATTGAAAGCCTGCGCAAAATTGAGCCGCCGCGTGGCTGTCTCCTGCGGCCCCATCGACAAAATATAGGGGTTGGCACTGGTTTCCAGAAACGACAAACCACAGGTCAACACAAAATAAGCCAGTAGAAAAGGCCAGAAGATCATACTCATACTCGCCGGAATGAAAAGCAGCGCCCCGGCAGCATAGAGCCCCAGCCCCATCAGAATCCCCGCCTTGTAGGTGTACCGCTTGATAAATAAAGCCGCCGGAAAGGCCATCGCAAAATACCCCCCGTAAAAGGCAAACTGCACCAATGACCCCTCGAAATTGCTCATCATCAGAATCCTCGAAAACGCCTTCACCATCGGATTGGTGATATCATTGGCAAAACCCCACAGGGCAAAACAAGCGGTGATCAGCACAAAAGGCAACACCATATTCCGTGGCAATACCACGCTTCTCTGCTTCTCCATAGTTCAGTTTAAATTCCGGTTTGTTTTAGAAGTCATAAAAATGATAAAAATTCCGGCTCCACCCTGCTTTTGTTAAGGAAATTTATATATTTGCACCGCTTTTGATGGTCAACACCGGTAAAAGCAGACGTTCTGAAAAGACAAAAAGCCCAGGTGGCGGAATTGGTAGACGCGCTAGTTTCAGGGACTAGTATTCGTAAGGATGTGCAAGTTCGAGTCTTGTCCTGGGCACCGGAAATCCCGGCAAATGACCACTAAAGGGTCTTTTGCCGGGATTTTTCTTTTCTCCTGATATCCGTTTGGAATTATCCCTATTTTTATGCGATAAACCTTATGAGCATGAAATTCTTCTCTCCCCGGATTTTTATACTGACCCTCTGGCTTGTTCTTTCGGGACAGATCATGGTGCAGGGCCAGCCTGCCGTCTATCTCGACAACTGGTTCAACCATGAGACCCACGCCAAAACCGGAAAAATCTACCACTACACCTGGGACGACACCCTTGACAGCGGTTTCAGCCAACTGGGGGCCCTCTTTACAGAACAAGGAGCGCGCCTGGTCACCCTGGACCAGTCACCCGCCGGCCGGATCCTAAGGAGAGCGGCCATTTACATCATCGTCGATCCTGACACTACCCGCGAAAATCCCTCGCCGCATTACGTGACCGGTGACGACATCCAGGCGGTCAAACGCTGGGTCAGAAGAGGGGGCGTGCTGCTGTTGATGGCCAATGACGGACCCAATGCGGAATTCACCCATTTCAACCGGCTGGCCGGGGCCTTCGGATGCACGTTTCACTCACAGACCCTCAACCCGGTCACCGGCCGCAACTGGGAAATGGGTGCCGAGACCCATCTTCCCGACCATCCGCTCTTTGCCGGGGTCCATAAAATATACATGAAGGAAGTGGCCCCCATCTCTCTTTCAAAGCAGGCCAGACCCGTATTGAAAAATGAGGACGGGGCGGTTTTCATCGCCGAAACAGCCTTCGGTAAAGGGTATGTCCTGGCCGTGGGCGACCCCTGGCTCTACAACGAATACATCGGTCACAGCCGCCTCTCCCCCGATTTTGAAAACGGGAAAGCCGCGGCCAACCTGGTCCGCCTGATGCTCAGCAAAGCATCAGAAAATCAGAAAGGCAGAAGAGCAGAAGGAAAGTAGATTATAATACCGCTTTAGATCAGAGACTCATTTTCCGGATCTGGCTGACAATCTCGATACTTTTCCGGGAATCTTCGAGGCCGAAGCCTTTTCCTTCCAGAATATGGCGGTAGGAATGGGTATGCAGGTCGGTAAATCCCTCACTGAATTCCAGGTCAGCCCCTTCGATGCTGATTTTGCGGAAGGTCCGTTTGCCCTGTTCGGTAGCTTCCGGGGGCAGATCCCGGTCATCGACACTCAGAAACCAGTTGACATTGGCATGTTCGAACCACAAATGGCCGCCCGCTTTGGCCGGCTGATTGACCGTTAGTTCCACTCCCTTGAAGGCACCGAATATCCATCCCAGCATATCGAAAAAGTGCACCCCGATATTGGTGGCGATGCCGCCACTTTTCTGGACATTCCCCTTCCACGAGATGAAATACCACCGGCCCCGACTGGTAATGTACTGTAGGTCTACATCGAACACCTTTCCCTGCGCGATCCCTTCGCTGACCCGCGCCTTAAGCTCCTGAATGGCCGGATGCAGCCTCAGCTGAAGTATCGTGTAGATCTTCCTGCCGGTCTCGGCTTCTATCTCCTGAAGGGCATCCAGGTTCCAGGGATTGAGGACCAGGGGTTTCTCACAGATAGCATCGGCATCGTTGCGCAAAGCCATCCTGATGTGGGCGTCATGCAGATAGTTGGGCGAACAGATACTCACATAATCGATTTTCTTCTCCCCCCGGCGCCGGAGTTTGTCTAAATGACGGTCAAACCGCTCTGGCTCCGTGAAAAAATCGGCCTGCGGAAAATAACTATCCATAATACCAATCCCGTCATAGGGATCCAGGGCGCATACCAGGTTATGACCGGTTTCCCGGATCGCCTTCATATGCCGGGGAGCGATATACCCTGCGGCGCCAATGAGTGCAAAATTCTTCATCCTTCTATAAAGTTAGATCTGCAAATTTACCACTTATCGGCGGATTCCTTCACAAAAGAGAGGATTTACCATACTTACCCCATCATCACAAGAACATTCTCCGATCCGGAGAAGCCGCTCAGGCATCAATACCCGGGTCTGACCTGAATCGGGCAGGGCAGGCCAGAATCCACAGGAACCCATGCTCCCTGAAGAGGGCAGGTCAGGGATTAACCAATAATGGTGAGATCTGACATGGGGATGTCGACGAACAGGGTGTTATTAATCTGTTCGATGCGCACGCCCACCCGTTTTTTCCCTTTGATGGCGATCAGTTCGGCTTCCAAACCGATAAAGGGACCAGCCACAATTTCGACCGTCTGCCCGGGCATGAACTCCTCATGGGTGATCTCCCAGTCGTAGTCACTCTGCTTCAGCATCCTCTTGAGGAATTCAATCTGCCGGTCCTGGATGCGGGCCGGTCTCCCTTCAAACCGTACGAACCCCACCACATGGGTGGTCTGCAATACCCGGAGGTTGTCCTTGAGGGAAATCCGCACAAAACAATAGCCGGGAATCAGGGGCATCTCCACCCATTTCTTCCGGTCACTCCACTTACGCAGGGTCATTTTCAAGGGGAGGAACACCTCTACCCCCTTGGCGGCCAGGGCGGCCTCCACTTTTTTCTCGGCCCTGCTGTTCACATAAATGGCATACCATTGCGGCGTGTCGGGCAGGGTCGATGACTTGTTGGTTATTGCAGTCACCATTTCTTTCACTCTTTTTCAGATTCAACCGGTCAAAGGCGCCCGTCGACCAGGGATAAATCCAGGATTCCCTTGACATCATAAAGGACGGTATCTTCCTTTTTCAGCTCGTGCAGATCGAGTTGGAGGAAGGCCTGGTGAGCCACCGCCAGGATAATGGCCTGATAACCGTTGTGGGCAGATAACGCCGCGATGGAGGCTATTCCATATTCATGCATGACCTCCGCGGGTTCAGCCCAGGGATCGAAGACGGTCACCTCCATGCCGTAATCGGTCAGCTCATGGTAGATATCAACGGCCCGTGTGTTGCGGATATCTGGGCAGTTCTCCTTGAAAGTAACCCCCAGCATGAGGGCTTTTGCCCCCTTCACGGGAATACCCTTACGGATCATCAGCTTGACCACTTCGGAAGCCACATACTGTCCCATCCCATCGTTGAGCCGCCTGCCAGCCAGAATAATCTCAGGATGATAACCATACTCCTGCGATTTCTGAGCCAGATAATAGGGATCTACGCCGATGCAATGCCCCCCGACCAACCCCGGTTTGAAAGGCAGAAAATTCCACTTGGTACCGGCAGCCTCCAGAACGGCATGGGTGTCGATCCCCATCCGGTTGAATATCTTGGCCAGCTCGTTGACAAAAGCAATATTGATATCCCTCTGAGAATTCTCAATCACCTTGGCCGCCTCAGCCACCTTGATCGATGGAGCCAGGTGGGTCCCCGCCTCTATCACCGACCGGTAGAGTTCATCTACCAACCGGCCTGTCTCAGGGGTTGAACCAGAGGTGACCTTTTTGATCTTCTCCACGGTATGCTCCTTATCGCCCGGGTTGATTCTTTCCGGAGAATAACCAGCATAAAAATCACGGTTAAATGTAAGTCCGGAAACCCGCTCCACCACAGGAATACAATCTTCCTCGGTAGCCCCGGGATAAACCGTGGATTCATAGACCACGATGCTTCCGGGAGAAATCACCCGGCCTACCGTCTCACTGGCCTTCACCAGAGGCGTCAGGTCTGGCCGGTTGTTCTTGTCTACTGGGGTGGGTACCGTCACCACATAAATATTGCAGGAACGGATTTCTTCTAGATCCGTAGTACAATAGAGCCCGGTATGCCTTCTGCCCTCCCCTTCCTGGAGAGGTGACGTTACAGGGTTGTGCCCCAGCAACACCGATTGCAGCACTGGAGTATCCACTTCCAGGGTGGAATCCACGCCGTTCATAAGTTCTGCCACCCGGTGCTGGTTAATATCAAAACCAACGACAGGGTATTTCGTGGCAAAAAGACGGGCCAGAGGAAGGCCCACATAGCCCAGCCCAATAACAGCTATCCTGAAATCACTCATAACATTCTGATAAATAATCATAAAACCGTCCTGATCCTTTTAGCAGTAGGGGTCTATATCCGGCTCAGCACAAAAATAAGCTATTTTTCTGTTAAGCGGTTCACTCTCCCTGTCAAATTGAACCCGGTTAACCCATTCCATGCTGGCTGGCAGCCAGAAGTCATGGTTTTTAACTGAGGGGGTTTTCCTGCTTTCACCGGCATCCAACCCACCTGTTGCCGCAGATCAGCAAAAATCCCTTCTGAATATTTTGAAAAGGAGAAATAAGCCTTATATTTGCAGCCACATTTCAGCGGGGGTTCCCCGCCGTTCCCCGGAAACAGCCGCGGGGAATGTGGATCTGGAGAGGTGGGTGAGTGGCTGAAACCAACAGTTTGCTAAACTGTCGTACGGGAAACTGTACCGGGGGTTCGAATCCCCCCCTCTCCGCTCCTTTGAAAAACCGGGTCTTCCGGAAATCAACTGTCACCATCCATTCTTTTTCGGGGCGTGGCGCAGTCCGGCTAGCGCACCTGCTTTGGGAGCAGGGGGTCGAAGGTTCGAATCCTTTCGCCCCGACTGAAAATCAACAAGTTACAGAGCCTCGACAGAGGCTCGTTTTTTTTGTAATAGATATCGTAAAACTTTCGCCCCTCACCGCTCCTTCACCGGCAGGAGGGCTCCCGTTACTCTTTTTCACCGACGCGCTCCAGTATCCCGGCGGGCTCACCGATCCTTCACCGGCATGAGGGTTTCCGGCACATGTGGTTCACCACGCCCTCAAGCCTCAGGCAGGCGAATGGCCAGCCGATCCTTTGATATTCTGTTCACGGAACCTCTGTTCGGCCTCCCGCAGTTCTTCAGGGGTGTTGATATTCCGGAAGAGCCAGGGAGAATAACAGGGGTGCCCCGGAACAATGGGCAACTCCCGGGAGCTGGCCGCTTCAATGATCCTGACCAGCTTCAGCTTTTTCTCAGAGAGTGCGGTTTCCAGAAAAGGCAGGAAACTTTTTCTGTATATGGCACACAGGGGCTGCGGGAAGCCCTTTTCGTCGACGGGCAGGGTCACCGCTGCGTCACTTCTCACCGCCTCGTCCAGCAGCACCTGCAAAAGTTCCACCGTCACAAAGGGCATGTCGCAGGAGAGGAGCACATTAAGATCACTCCGCGACTGCGAAAGGGCCGAATAGATCCCTCCGGCCGGTCCACAGCCTGGAAAAATATCGCCGACAGGAAGAGTCCCCTCCCATTCAGGCTGGCCATTGCCATTGCTCAGGAGAAGGGTGTCGGTCATCTGACTAAGAATATCATAGGCATGACCGATCAGCGGCTTGCCATTCAGCAGCACCCCAGGCTTGCGCATCCCCATGCGGCGCCCCTCTCCCCCACCTAAAATAATTCCGGTAACAGCTTTTTCCATGTGAATGGATGAATCCACAAAAATAGAGAATCACCTCAATGAACCTCACTAAGATGCCTTGAAAAATGGGTCTGCAGGCATTTGTAACCCACAGATTTTGATTACTGGGCATTGCCTGGCCAAAGTACCCTGTGGGCCGTATACTGCAGGATAGGAGAATCCGGGACATGGAGCACACCGCCAGAAAAAAGCTCTAACCCCGAATGAAGTGTTCCGGGTAACGGATATCAGCCAGGAACAGGCCGTGGGGAGGCACGCTGGTGCCCGCGGCACAGCGGTCCTTTTTCAGGATGACCTCTTCAAAACCTTCGGCGGTCAGCTTGCCCCGGCCCACCTCCAGCAGGGTACCCACAATGGCCCTGACCATATTCCGTAAAAAACGGTCGGCCGTAACGGTAAAAACCAGCTGGGTTCCTTCCCTGTCCCACCGGGCATCCGTAATATGACAAAGGTTGGTTTTCACGTCGGTATGCAGCTTGCTGAAACTCGTGAAATCACGGTGTTGCAACAAAAGGGCGGCTGCCGTATTCATCCGCTCCACATCAAGCGGCCAGGGATAATACCAGGCAGTATCATTGGTGAAAGGGTCCTTGACCAGGCTCAGACAGTAACGGTAGGTCCGTGAAATAGCGCTGAACCGGGCATGAAAATCAGCAGATACAGGTTTGATGGAGATCAGGGAGATATCTTCAGGCAAAAAGCGATTGAGTTTGTAGACCACATCGCCCTGAGAAAAAGGGAGTTCCCCGGCATCAAAATGGGCCACAAAATTGGAGGCATGCACTCCCGTGTCGGTCCGCCCTGCACCGGTTACGGCCACCGGCTGCCGCAAAAACAACGACAAACTCTTCTCCAGTACCTCCTGTACTGAAATCTGACCGGGCTGAACCTGCCACCCGAAATAGTGCGTTCCCCGGAACCGTAACTCCACCATGTACCGCTGCATATCGCTCCTCCTTCACCGACGAAATTACAAAATCCTTCCATTTTGACTGCTATTCTGTCAATTTTTCACCAAAAACAGGACATATTGACACCGGTCTTTTTAAAAAGAGGCCCCCACGAACCGGTCCTGATTGGCCTTAAACACTGATTTACAGTCCGTAAATCCAGAATAGCACCATAAATGGTTTCTGAATGGTACTGAATTTGCCCTGATAAGCACGGAAACAATAAGAATTACAGAGAACGTTTAACATTAAAATGTTAGGAGGATTAAGCCATGACACTGTTAAAAAGAACCAATGCGTATCTTCCATCGTTCTGGGACAATTTTTTATCCCGTGACCTGATGGATTGGGGAACCTCGAATTTTTCGAGTACCGACACCACCCTGCCGGCCATTAATGTGAAGGAGACCGATGAGGCCTTTGAAATCGAGGTGGCCGCACCTGGCATGTCAAAGGGTGATTTTAAGGTGAACCTCGAAAACAACCTGCTGACCATCTCTTCTGAGAAGAAAGAGGAGAAAAAGGAAGAGGAGAAGGGACGCTTCACCCGCCGCGAGTTCAGCTACCAGTCGTTCCAGCGGAGTTTCACGGTACCGGAAAACCTGGTGGAAGGCGACCAGATTACGGCCCGCTATTGCGATGGCATTCTGTGCGTCCATCTTCCCAAGAAGGAGGAAGTGAAGCCGAAACCGGCCCGCGAAATCGAAATCAGGTGATCTCCCTTTATAACCAGGTCCTTACCAAAGGACCTGGTTTTATTTTTTTTAACAAAATTATACCCTTTTTTAAATAGCAATCTCCTATTTTCGTGGCCTTTGAATCAAAATGAATCTGAATTAAATTTTTCCATATGAATCAGTCTATTGATATTCGCGAATTGAATGAGCGCATTCAGCGTGAAAGTGCCTTTGTAGATCTCATCTCCCTGGAAATGAACAAGGTGATTGTTGGGCAGAAGCACCTGGTCGAGAGTCTCCTGATCGGTTTGCTTTCCGACGGGCATATCCTTCTGGAGGGGGTACCTGGGTTGGCCAAGACGCTGGCCATCAAATCGCTGGCCCACACGATCGATGCCAAATTTGCCCGGGTTCAGTTCACACCCGACCTGCTCCCTGCCGACTTGATCGGCACCATGATTTACAGTCAGAAGAGAGAGGAGTTCTCGGTCAGGAAGGGCCCCATCTTCGCCAACTTCATCCTGGCTGACGAAATCAACAGGGCCCCCGCCAAGGTACAATCGGCCCTGCTCGAAGCCATGCAGGAGCGGCAGATCACCATCGGCGATCAGACCTATCCGTTGGATAAGCCTTTTCTGGTCATGGCCACCCAAAACCCCATCGAGCAGGAAGGGACCTATCCCCTGCCCGAAGCCCAGGTCGACCGTTTCATGCTGAAAGTGGTCATCCACTATCCGAAGAAAGAGGAGGAAAGAGTGATCATCCAGCAGAACCTGCTGAAGACCTTTCCGGAGACGGCCACTATCATGAAACCTGCCGATATTATAAAAGCCCGTGAGGTCGTCAAGGAGGTCTACATCGATGAGAAAATTCAGAAATATATCGTGGATATCGTCTTTGCTACCCGCGAACCGGGAGAGTACAAACTGGAGAAATACCGTGATATGATCACCTGGGGAGCCTCACCCCGTGCCAGTATCAGCCTGGCCCAGGCCGCCAAGGCTTACGCCTTTATTAAACGGCGGGGCTATGTCATCCCCGAGGATGTCCGCGCGGTCTGCCCCGACGTGGTGCGCCACCGCATCGGTCTCAGTTACGAAGCCGAAGCCAACAACGTCACTTCCGAGGAAATCATCACCGACATCCTCAACACCATCGAGGTCCCCTAGGCCGCCGTCAAAC
>CAZKIU010000024.1:0-30348 GCA_964552955.1 uncultured Prolixibacteraceae bacterium | reverse complement strand
GATTTAAGATTTAAGATTCTTTTCATGGAAACCACCGACCTGTTAAAAAGGGTAAGGCAGATAGAGATAAAGACGCGTGGATTGACACGCAACATTTTTGCCGGGGAGTACCATAGTGCCTTCAAGGGGAGGGGTATGGCCTTTGCGGAGGTCAGGGAGTACCAGTTTGGCGATGATATCCGCAATATAGACTGGAATGTGACGGCCCGCTATAATCACCCCTTTGTGAAGGTCTTCGAGGAAGAGCGGGAGCTTACCGTGATGCTGCTGATTGATGTCAGCGGCTCCCATGATTTCGGCACCTTTCAGAAACTCAAGAAGAACATCATCACCGAGGTGGGGGCGATTCTGGCCTTCAGCGCCATCCAGAACAATGACAAGACCGGAGTGATCTTTTTCTCCGACACCATTGAAAAGTTCATCCCCCCGAAGAAAGGGCGGTCCCACATTCTGCGCATCATAAGGGAGTTGATTGAATTCCGTCCGCAAAGCAGGGGGACCAACATTCCGGAGGCATTGCGCTATCTCACCAATGCCATCAAGAAGAAGTGCACGGTCTTTGTCATTTCCGACTTCATCGATGAGCATCCTGATCTGGAAAGAGCCCTGTCGGTAGCCAACAACAAGCACGATGTGGTGGCCATCCGGGTCTTTGATGAGCGGGAAGAAGAACTGCCGCCCATCGGGATGGTCAAGCTCAAGGATGCCGAGACCGGCAAATATTTCTGGATCAACAGCAGCGATGCTTCTACCCGGAAGATTTACCGGGACTGGTGGATCAGCCAGTCCGGCCGGCTCAGGGGGATCTTCACCCGTTGTGGGGTCGATGCCGCCTGGATCAATACCCGTGAAGATTATGTGAGAGCATTGATGAACCTGTTCAAGAAAAGGGAGGCCCGAAAGTGAGAAACATCCTGATAAAAACCGTTGTATTGGCGACAGCGCTCTGGCTTTTCTCCGGAGGGGCCGGCGTGAAGGCGCAACCCGTCAAAGCCGTGGCACGACTCGACTCCACCCAGATGCTTATCGGCGACCAGATCCAACTGGTGCTGGAACTCGAAAAACCCAAATCCCTGGAGATGGAATTTGCCCGGGTGCCCGATACCCTGGCCGGCAAAATCGAAGTCATGGAACGTTCGGCCATCGACACCATCCTCCTCAACGATCAAAGCCTGAAGCTGGTTCAGACCTTCAGAGTCACCTGTTTCGACAGCGGGGAGTACCGGATTGCCCCCATTCGCTTCGACGTGCAGAGGAGTGACCACCTCGACTCCATCTTCACCAACGAACTGATTCTGAAAGTCCTTACCCTCCCCGTCGATACCACCCGCGGACCGACCGATGTCAAGATGCCCTACGACGCCCCCCTGACCCTTAAAGAGGTCACCCCTTACATGATGGGGATTCTCCTGGCCGGTGCCCTGCTCTTTCTGATCCTTTATTCCCTGAAAAGGAAGAAAAAGAACCTTCCCCTCTTTACCCTGCCGGTCAAGCCCAAAGAACCCGCCCATGTGGTAGCCTTGAGAGAACTGGATAGAATCAAAGAGGAGAAACTGTGGCAGAAAGAGAAGGTCAAAGCCTATTACAGTGAGGTGACCGATGTATTGCGCACTTACATCCAGGAGCGGTTCGGGATTCCTGCCCCGGAACAGACGACCGCCGAAATCCTGGGGAGCTTTGCCGCCCGTAAGGGACTCCTCCCGGAAAAATCTTCCGGCTATTTGCACCATATCCTTCCGCTGGCCGACCTGGTGAAATTTGCCAAATACCAGCCATTGCCCGACGACCACAACCTGGTGTTGGTCAACGCCTACTTCTTCGTCAATGAGACCAAGCCCGAAGAAATAATAAAACCGGGAGGCCCGGACAAGGAGAACCCGGACAAGGAGAACCCGGACCGGGAGAGCGGTGACGACCAGGGGAGCGGTCTGGCCAGCGGTGAACCTTCAAATCAGATCAGCCATGTTTGATGATATAACATTTAAAAACCCGGAGCTTTTTTATCTCTTTTTGCTCCTGCTTCCCATGGTGGCGTGGTATATCCTGCGGTACCGGAAGAACAGCGCCAGCATCCGTATTTCGGGTACGGCGGCGGTGGCCAAGGCCCCCGTCACCCTGATGCACTACCTGCGGCATCTCCCCTTTTTGCTGCAACTTGCTGCCATCGCCCTATTTATCGTTGTGCTCGCCCGGCCCCAGTCCACGACCAGCTGGGAGAATGTGACCACCGAGGGCATTGACATCGTGGTCGCACTGGATATCTCCACCAGCATGCTGGCCATGGACTTCTCCCCCAACCGGCTCGAAGCCGCCAAAAAGGTGGCCATGGAATTCATCTCCGGGAGAGAGCATGACCGCATGGGACTGGTGGTATTTGCCGGGGAGGCCTTTACCCAATGCCCGCTGACCACCGACCGGGCCGTATTGCTCAATCTCTTCGGCGATATCCGCACCGGCCTCATCGAAGACGGTACCGCCATTGGGAACGGACTGGCCACGGCAGTAGCCCGCCTCAAGGAGAGCCAGGCTATCAGCCGTGTGGTGATTCTCCTCACCGACGGGGAAAACAACCGCGGAGAGGTGGCCCCCCTCACCGCCGCGGAAATCGCCAAGACCTATGGCATCAGGGTCTATACCGTCGGCGTGGGATCTATAGGCACCGCCCCTTACCCCGTCCAAACCCCCTTCGGCACCCAGGTCCAGGATATGGAAGTCCGCATCGACGAGGGAATGCTCAGGCAAATCGCCCAAATCACCGACGGTCAGTACTTCAGGGCTACCTCTAACCTGAAACTGGCCGAAATCTACCAGGAAATTGACCAGCTGGAGAAATCCAAAATCGACATCAAGGAGTTCAGTCGCCGTTCCGAAGAGTTCATGCCATTTGCCCTGGCAGGCCTCCTCTTGCTGCTGGCCGGTCTCTTTCTGAGAATAACCCTCTTCAGAAATATCCCGTAATATTGACCACCATGGAAATGTTCAGATTTGCCCAACCGGAATATTTTTGGGGAATGTTGCTGATCCCCCTGCTGACCGCCCTATATATCCTCTCCAGGATCATGCGTAAAAGGGCATTGAAGAAATTCGGGGAGAGCGGAATCGTCAGACAACTCACGCCCAGTGTGTCGGCAGGCCGGCCCCTGCTGAAGTTCATCCTGGGGATGGTGGCCCTGGCCCTTTTTATTGCAGGGGCTGCCCGGCCCCAGTTCGGGTCACGCCTTAAACAGGTGAAACGCCAGGGTGTGGAGATCATCATCGCCCTCGACGTCTCTAACAGCATGATGGCCGAAGACATCAAACCCAACCGCCTCGAACGGGCCAAGCGGGCCATCGACCGGTTGATCAGCAAACTTCGTGATGACAAAATCGGTCTGATTGTCTTTGCGGGGGATGCCTATACCCAGTTGCCCATCACCACCGATTACAACTCGGCCCAGCTCTTTCTGGCCTCGGTCAACACCCAGGTCGTTCCCAAACAGGGAACCGCCATCGGTGCCGCCATCGACCTGGCCATGCGCTCCTTTACACCCGACCCGGCCCCCGGGAAAGCCATCATCATCATCACCGACGGGGAGAACCATGAGGACGATGCCGTAGCGGCCGCTGAGGAAGCCCACAAACAGGGTATCGTCGTCCACACCATCGGCATGGGCCTCCCGCAGGGTGCCCCCATCCCCGTGGTCAGCGGCGACAGAGGCGATTACCGCCGCGATAAAGAAGGCAAAGTCGTCATGACCCGCCTCGATGAGGCTACCCTCGAAAAGGTCAGCAGCGCCGGCGGCGGCCTTTATATCCGGGCTAACACCGCCCAGGTCGGCCTCGATGAACTCTTCGACGAAATCAACACCATGCAGAAAAGCGAAATAGAGGCCCGCCAGTTCTCTGAATACGAGGAACAATTCCAGTATTTCTTCGCCGCCGGGCTCCTCCTCCTTTTCCTCGAGTTCTTCATCATGGACCGGAAGAATAAATACCTCAGAAAAATCAGACTCTTTAAACCCGTACGATCATGAGACAGCTGATCCTCATAGGCCTGGCCCTGCTGGTGGTCACCACCGCTGGTGCCCAGAACGAACGCAAATACGTGCGCCAGGGAAACCGCTTCTACCTCGAAGGGGTCAAAGACACCACCCGGCTCGATACCATCACCTTCAGCAAGGCCGAAACAGCCTACCGCAAAGCCCTCGATAAAAAACCCAATGACCCCAAGTGGAACTTTAACCTGAACAACGCCGTTTACAAACAAACCAAATTCAGCGAAGCCTCTGAAGGCTTCCGACAACTGGCGTCCCAGGCTACCGACCCCATCGAAAAAGCCAGAGCCCTCCATAACCTGGGCAACAGCCTCCTCTTTCAGTCCCAAATCGACGAAAGCATCGAAGCTTATAAAAATGCCCTCCGCCTCAACCCCGGCGACCTGGATACCAAATATAACCTGGCCTATGCCCAGAAAATGAAGCAACAACAGCAACAGCAGCAACAGAACCAGGACCAGAATAAAGATCAGAACAAGGACCAGAACAAGGACCAGAATAAGGATCAGAATAAGGACCAGAATAAGGATCAGAATAAGGATCAAAACAAGGATCAGAATAAGGACCAGCAGCAGCAACAGCAGCAGCAGCAGTCGAAGATATCGCGGCAAAATGCGGAACAGCTTTTGCAGGCCTTACAGAATGATGAGAAAAACATTCAGGAAAAGGTAAAAAAAGCCAAAGCGGCAGAAGCCAAAGCCGCCAGAGTGGAAAAAGACTGGTAATTTTGGCAGTCATCAGGATTAACCCGGAGGAACCAACCGGGAGCGGTTCAGTGTAGGACAACAATTGACCATAGATATGTTGAAAAAGTTTTTCATCCTAGCAGGATTGATACTCCTGGGGTTTCATGGTGGGGCGGAGGAGACCCGTCTGGTGATGTCGGCACCCAATGCGGTAGCCGTCGGGGACCAGTTCAGGCTGACCTTCAACATCAACAAGCGGGGAGAGAACCTCACCCTTCCCGATTTGGGCAATTTTGATGTGCTGATGGGGCCCAGTTTTTCCTCCTCCACCTCCATCCAGATCATCAACGGGAAGAGCTCTCAGAGCCAGGATTTTGCCTATACTTATATTCTTAGGGCCAGGGAAGCAGGGAGCTTCACCATCAGGCCCGGATCGATAGAGGTGGATGGCAAGGTATTCCAGTCCAATGCGCTGACGATTCAGGTCGTCTCCGGACAGGCACAGGGAGGGAGCCAGGGGAGTGCCCAGGGAGGACAGGCTCAGCAGGGGAGCCAGGCCCAATCAGGTGAAGCGCAGGGTGCCACGGGGAACATCAGCAAGAGTGATCTGTTTATCAGACTTGAACTCAGCAGGAGGCAAGCCTGGAAGGGACAACAGATCATCGCCACCGTGAAGCTCTATGCCAATCCCAACCTCCCCCTATCTGGTTTTGAAGAGGTTAATCTTCCCACCTATGAGGGTTTCTATACCCAGGACATCGAAATCCCCCAGCAGATCAACTTCAAACGTGAAGTTTACAACGATAAGATTTACCAGGTAGGGGTTCTGAAGAAAACGGTTCTCTTTCCGCAGCAGACGGGAAACCTCACCATCAAGCCCTTCAGCATCACGACCCTGGTTCAGCAAAGAGTCAGGCAGCGCAGTTTCTTCGATGATTTTTTCACGGGGGTACAGACGGTCAGGGCCAAGCTGACCAGCGATGCGGTCTCCGTATCGGTGAAGGATCTGCCCCCGGCACCGGCCGATTTTTCAGGAGGTGTAGGGGAGTTTAAGATTTCTCCTGAACTGGACCAGACTGAAGTGACCACCAACGATGCCGTGACCTTCAAACTGAACATCTCCGGCACCGGGAACCTGCGGCTGATCCAATCCCCCAAGTTAACGCTGACGGGAGATTTTGAACAGTATGATCCCAACGTCTCTGATAATGTCAGGGCTTCAGAGGCAGGCGTCTCAGGGACCAAAACCATTGAATACCTTTTTCAGCCCCGATTCGAGGGAACATATAAGATCCCTCCCCTCACCCTGGTTTGGTTCAATCCCAACAGTGGTCAGTATGAACGGCAGTCGACTCCCGAATATGAGCTGAAGGTCACCCGGGGCACCGGGGATGCCGGAACGGGTGTTGTCCGGTCGGTCCGCAAGCAGGATGTCCAGACCATCGGACAGGATATCCGGTTCATCAGCCAGAACCAGGAAAAACTTCACAGCCGGGGGGTCGCTTACTTCGGGAGTCTTCTTTTCTGGGCGGTATATCTGTTAGGGGCAGCAGCCTTTGCGGTTTTCTTTGTCGTATACCGCAAGAAAATGGCGGAGAACGCCAACCTGGCGCTGGTACGGAACAAAAAGGCAAGCCGGGTGGCCCTCAGGCACCTGAAGGTCGCCGCCGGTCATCTGCGCCAGAATCAGGGGGAGGCCTTCTATGACGCCCTGCTCAAGGCGTTCTGGGGTTACCTGAGTGACAAGCTGGGTATCCCCTTGGCCAACCTGCGCAGGGAAACGGCTACCGAAGCCCTTGAAACCCGCCAGGTGGACCCGGCGCTGATCGGCGAATTTCTCTCCATCACCGACCAGTGTGAATATGCGCGTTTCGCTCCCGCCTCCGGCGCCCAGGCTATGCAGGAACTGTATGACCAGGCCGTGGTGGTGATCACCAAATTGGAAAAACAGATCAAACGGTAATGACTATGTATAAACTCATTCCCATCTTTCTGCTCCTGATTTTCAGCACCGGCAGGGTGGCCGCCCGGGAGGAGCTCCCGGAACAGGGCAGCAAGTACTACACGGCTCAGGAATATGAAAAGGCAGCCCAAGCCTGGGAACAGGTACTAGCTTCCGGCAGGGAGTCTGCCGAACTCTATTACAACCTGGGAAACGCTTACTTCAAGATGGGGGACCATGCCAGGGCCATCCTCAACTATGAAAGAGCCAGGCGCCTGGCCCCCCAGAATGACGATATCGCCTTCAACCTCAGCATCGCCAACCAGTCGGTCGTTGATAATCTGGAGGAGCTTCCGCGCCCCTTCTTTTCGCGCTGGTTCACCGCCCTGGCCCACCATGCATCGGCCGACGGCTGGGCCCGGATGAGCAGCGCCAGCTTCCTGCTGTTTCTTCTCCTTCTGGGAAGCTACTTCTTCGGCCGCTCCAACCTGGTCCGGAAAACCGCCTTCTTCACGGCCATGGCAGCCATCCTCTTCTCCCTGGTCAGCTTCTCCCTGGCCCGGCATAACCACACCATCCTGCAAAACCGCTCCGGCGCCATCATCCAGTGCCCCAGGGTCACCATCAAAAGCTCTCCCTCAGAAACAGGCACCGACCTCTTCCTCATCCATGAGGGACTGAAGGTGGAGATCACCGACAGTCTCGACTCCTGGAAGGAAATCCGCCTCTCCAACGGCAACAAAGGATGGCTCAGAGACTCTTGCCTGGTGGTCATTTGACCGGCTCTCCTTACCATGCCTACCAAATTTTCGAACCATTCCCGGGAATATTCCGAAAAAGGTGCTGCCATCCGTTAATTTCACCCCATTTTAAATACTATTTTGTCTCTTTTTGAGGCAAACCACTACTTTTGCACCAGAAAAATTACCAGAATGGCATACCAGTTATTAAAAGAAAAGAGAGGGATCATTTTTGGTGCCCTGAATGCCGATTCCATTGCGTGGAAAGTGGCAGAGCTGGCCTATGAAGAGGGGGCCACCTTCACCCTCACCAACACCCCCGTGGCGCTGCGCATGGGCGATACCCCCCGGCTGGCCGAAAAACTGAACCTCCCCCTGATCGGCGCCGATGCCACCAATGTCGATGACCTCCGGAATCTCTTCACCCAATCCATGGAACGGCTGGGCGGGAAGATTGATTTCGTGCTCCACTCCATCGGTATGTCTCCCAATGTCAGGAAAGGACGCCATTACAGCGACCTCGACTATCAAATGCTGGAGAAAACCCTTGACATCTCAGCCATCTCCTTTCATAAGGTGCTTCAGGTAGCCCGTCAAATGGATGCCATCAACGAATGGGGATCAGTGGTCGCCCTCAGTTATGTGGCGGCCCAGCGCACCTTCTATGGGTACAATGACATGGCCGACGCCAAGGCCCTGCTCGAATCTGTTGCCCGCAGTTTCGGTTATATCTACGGTATGGAACGCAAGGTACGGATCAACACCATATCCCAATCCCCCACCATCACCACCGCCGGAAGCGGCGTCAAAGGCTTCGGCCAGCTCCTCGATTTCGCCGAAAGAATGTCGCCCCTGGGAAATGCCACCGGTGAAGAGTGCGCAGCCTATTGCGTGACCCTCTTCTCTGACCTCACCCGTAAAGTCACCATGCAAAACCTCTACCACGACGGGGGGTTTTCCTCCATGGGCATGAGCCTGAGCGCTCTCGAACAGTACGGAAGAGGCATGGAATGCCCTGGTGACAAAACCGATTCCCAGGGCGATGAACACCACTACGACTAACTCCGGCTCCCGGCACCCCAACTGCTGATTTCTTCCCGGCCTCCGCTCCCTGCCCGGATACCCCTCCTGGCTGGCGATGATTTAGATTTTTTTTGAAAATTTTAAGAGATTTTCATGCGCAATGCCTTTATTTTTGAATAAAAAATGCCATGAAAAAGTTATTGCCAGCCTTGATGTTGCTGCTTTTCTGCAACCAGATGGCCACCGCCCAGAAAAAGGAGAAAAACCAGCCGGAAGAAAAGGTGACCGTCCAGCGGGAATATGACCAGCAGGGGAACCTCATCCGGTTCGACTCCCTGCGAGTGATGCGCTGGGGGGCCGATTCTCTTTTCCAATTCCCGTGGGACGAGGGGTGGGAGGACCTCTTCCCGGGTGATTTCTTCAGCGGACAACCCGGTCACCCCTTCTTCGGCGATTCCGCCTTCTCCTTTTCCATGCCCGGGGGCAGGTTCCCCTTTAGTCTCTTCAATGAAGAAGAGCTCTTCCCCGGTTTCAGGAATTTCATGGGGGACTCCACCATGGTCAGGAATTTCATCTTCCACAACGACACCTCCTTCTTCATGGGCCCCGACTCTTCCTTCATGCTCCCACCAGGATTTTTTATTCCGGGAACCCAAGAGATGGAGGATATGAGGAAACTCCTGGAACAACATTTCCGCTCATTCAACCCCGGTGATTATCCTTCCTTTGGGGAGGATCAGGAGCTCTACAAGCGGTTCACCGACCCTCGCCAGCAGGAAGAGTGGGAGGAGCTGCTGAAAAAACAGCAGAAGGAGATGGAGGAATTCCGGGAAAAATGGGAAAAGAAACAGCAAAATCCGGGAATTGAAAAGATGTGAAGCGCTTCTGAGAAACTACAACCCGCTATTTATCCCCCGCGCGCTAAACAACCTCATCACTGAATTTGTTTAGGGGAGCATGAAGATTGATGAAATAAGGGAAGAGTATACCAGGGGGAGTCTCCGGCGGAGCGATCTGACGGAGGAGCCTATGGGGTTGTTTTCGGTGTGGCTGGAGCAGGCGGTGGAAGCCAGGGTAGATGAGCCCACGGCGATGGTCATCTCCACCTCCGGGCTTGATGGATTTCCGCAATCGAGGGTGGTTCTGCTGAAGTCGTTTGACAGGGAGGGGTTTCTCTTTTTCACGGGTTACAACAGTCAGAAGGGGAAGGCTATCGCAAGGGATCCCAAGGTGGCCCTGCTTTTCTTCTGGCCTGGCATGCAGCGGCAGATCAGGGTCACGGGGATGGCGACGAAGGTAACTCCGGAAATGTCGGCTGATTATTTCAGAACCCGTCCTTTGAACAGCCGGCTGGGGGCCTGGGCCTCGCCCCAGAGTGAGGTGATCCCCTCGCGCAGCACCCTCGAGGAGCGGTTCAGGGAAGTGACCCGCCGCTTTGGGGAGGGCGAGGTCCCCTGTCCCGGCCATTGGGGAGGATACAGGGTGACTCCTTTAACCATGGAATTCTGGCAGGGCCGCGCAAACCGTCTCCATGACAGGTTCATCTATACCCTGATTGATGGGGAGTGGAACATCGCCCGGCTTGCCCCCTGACTTCAACTGTCAAAATCCAGATGGAACTTCTGCTTCAATAACGCCAGCGCCGGATTCTTCCTGACCATCTCCTCCATTTTCTCCCCGTCGGTATACAACATTTTAGTGACCGGCCCGGTGACCACCTCCGTGGTCAGCTCCACATTGCTGTTTTGCAGTTCCCGTTTCAGCCAGGCGACCAAACGGGGCTTCTCATCCCTGATGAGTTCTTCCTGTACCTGGTTGTCAATTTGAAGCACCAGCCTGCCATCAGCCGAATAGAGGGGCTTACGGTGGAGGGAGGCCTTCAGGTTGGGCCGGTCGCTGAGGGTTTCGAGGTATTGCTCCCACTTCTGGATCAGTTGTTCCTCGGTGAAGGGCTTATCCTCCAGTTTCTGGGTGAAAATCTGATGCTGTTCCATAGCCGTCAGCTTACTCTCATCTGATTCTTTACCTGCCAGTGCCGATTTGATGGACGGACCGGTAATGTCAGAGGTCAGCTTGCGGACCGGGCTCTTTTCCACCCTGGGGGGTGGAGCTTCGGCCGTTTTCGCGGAAGCCGGGGAAGATTCCGGAGGAGGTGAAGAAAAAATGGGTTCCAGCTGATCGGAAGGGGTGTCGTCAGCTATTTTTTTTTTAACGTGAGCTGAGCGATGCGTGCCAGGGCCAGTTCCACCGAGAGTCTTTTGTTCTGGCTGCTCTTGTACTGGTAATCGCATTCGTTGCTGATGCGGAGGGCTTCCAGAAGAAACTCGTGGGAGGCTGCCTGTGCCTGTGCTTTATAGCGCTCGCGGATCTCTCCGCTCACCTCCAGCAACTGCACCGTCACCGGATCGCGTGACACCATCAGATCCCTGAAATGACGGCTTAACCCGCTGACGAAATGCTGCCCTTCAAAACCTTTATTGAGCACTTCATTAAAAATCAGCAAGGCTTGTGTCACCTCGTTTTTCAGGAAGGCATCCACCAACCTGAAATAGTAATCATAATCCAGAACGTTAAGGTGGGTGATCACATCCTGGTAGGTCATTTCCCTTCCCGAGAAACTCACCAGCTGGTCGAAAATGGAGAGGGCATCGCGCATGGCCCCGTCGGCCTTCTGGGCGATGATGTTCAGGGCGGAGGGCTCGGCAGTGACGCCCTCTTCTGTGGCCACGAACCGCAGATGAGCGGCAATGTCCTCTATTCTGATCCGGTTGAAGTCAAAAATCTGACAACGCGATAAGATGGTGGGCAGGATCTTGTGTTTCTCGGTGGTGGCCAGGATGAAGATGGCATGCCTCGGGGGTTCCTCCAGGGTCTTCAGGAAGGCATTAAAGGCGTTGGCCGACAACATGTGCACCTCATCAATGATATAAACACTGTAATGGCCGATTTGAGGCGGAATGCGCACCTGGTCTATCAGGTTACGGATATCCTCCACGGAATTGTTAGAGGCCGCATCCAGCTCATGAATGTTGTAGGAGCGGTTCGCAGTAAAGGCCGTGCACGACTCGCACGTATTACAGGCTTCGTTCTCGGGCGTCAGGTTACTGCAGTTGATGGTCTTGGCAAAGATGCGCGCACAGGTGGTCTTGCCTACCCCACGGGGGCCGCAGAACAGATAGGAATGGGCCAGCTGCCTGGTCCTGATGGCATTTTTTAGGGTCGACGTGATGGCATCCTGGGCAACAACCGTCCTGAAGGAATCAGGCCTGTACTTCCGGGCCGAAACGATAAAATTTTCCATATTAATTCGTGAGACATCCTCGCCGGCCAAAGATAACGATTTCCCCTTAGCCTACCCAAAAAAAAAACTGACACAACCCTTTCATAAATGAACATTATACCCTGCAAGCCGTTATATCCTCCGAACGGCACTACCCGGCAGAAAACACGTTTTCACTCCGCACGAACGGCCGGACTGGTTCTGCAGCATGGCATCATTATTCACACCATAATTAACACAGATATGAAAATCTTCGCAACCCTCTTCCTGATGACAGGGCTCTTTTTTCCCGCCACGGCCCAGAAAGAATCCCTTCACGCCTTCAAAGTAGAAACCATCGACGGCAGGGAATTTGACCTTTCCTCCCTGAAGGGGAAAAAAGTCATGGTTGTCAACACCGCCTCCAAGTGCGGCTTCACGCCCCAATACAAGCAAATGCAGGCCTTGTACGAGACCTATGGCGGTAAAAACTTCGAAATCATCGGTTTCCCCGCCAACAACTTCATGGGCCAGGAACCGGGAAGTAATGAAGACATCGCGGCTTTCTGCAGTCAGAATTACGGAGTAACTTTTCCCATGATGGCTAAAATATCAGTCAAGGGAAAAGATATCCATCCACTCTACAAATGGCTCACCGAAAAATCGGAGAACGGCGTTACAGACGCTCCCGTAAAATGGAATTTCCAGAAATTCCTGATCGATGAAAACGGCAAACTGGTTGATGTCCTCCCTCCGGCGACCAAGCCCGACGACCAGGCAGTCATTGACTGGCTATCAGGGAAGAGAGCTGATTCAACGCTACACCGTCCTTAGTCCAGGGCCTTCCGGTAGGTCTGGAGGGCTCTTTCCCGGGCGGTGGCATGGTCCACCATGGGGCGGGCATAGGAGAGGCTCCCCGCTTCGGGGACCCACTTTCTGACATAATTTCCTGCCGGGTCGAATTTAGCCTGTTGGGTGGCAGGGTTGAACACCCTGAAATAGGGGGCGGCATCACAGCCGCAGCCGGCGGCCCATTGCCAGTTGCCATTGTTACTGGCCAGGTCAAAGTCGAGCAGCCACGAGGCAAACCAGGCCTCCCCCCACCGCCAGTCGATGAGCAGGTGCTTCGATAAAAAGCTGGCTGTGACCATCCGTACACGGTTATGCATAAACCCTGTGGCACGCAGCTCCCGCATGCCCGCATCGACCAGGGGATAGCCGGTTTCTCCCCGGCACCAGCGCTCAAACTCCTCTTCATTGTTGCGCCAGGCTATCCATCCATATTTCTTTTTGAAGGGCCCTTCCGCCACATGCGGGAATTGCGCCATTATGGAAGCGAAGAACTCGCGCCATATCAGTTCACCCAGGAATACGTCACTTTCGGCCAGGGCCACCGCCACCACCTTCCTGATGCTGACCGTTCCGAAACGCAAATGAATCCCCAGCCGGGAGGTCCCCACCTCAGCCGGAAAATCACGGACCGCCCCATAGTTGCGCAGAATCCCCAGGGGGATCTCCCGCGATGGAACCGCAACAACACTCCCTGAAAATCCCAGATCTTCCATCGAAGGGATCCGAAACGGCCCTGTTTTCAGAAACCGCTCCATCAGCCCTTCTGAGGGAAACCTCTCCAGCCGGCCGGCCGTCAGGAGGCTCTTCCACCTTTTACTGAAAGGGGTGTACACCATGTAAGGGGTGCCGTCCTCCTTCATCACCTCCCCGGGTTCGAAAATCAGATGGTCACGAAAGGCATGAAACAAAATACCCCGTGACGTGAGCATTCCTTCCACCGCTTTGTCGCGGGCGGTGGCATAGGGCTCATAATCACGGTTGCAGTAGACTCCTTTGACCCGAAAGGAGGCTGTCAGGGTGTTAAAAGCTTCTTCAGGGGTACCGTGATAGACGAATAGTGAAGATCCCCGCAATTCCAGTTCCCGGCTGATGCCCGCCACTTCCTGGCGGATAAAGGCCACCCGGTCGTCTTCACGCCGGGTCAGCCGGCTGAGGAGATCCGTGTCGAAAACAAAGACGGGGAGCACCGGCAAACCGGCTGAAAGGGCGGCGCAGAGACCGGCATTGTCATCGAATCGGAGATCTCTTCTGAACCAGAATATATGGATGTCTTCTTCCATGGGATCCGCTTAGGGGTGGTGGATAAATAACCGGAGGGTGGAACACCGGAAGGGTCCTCGCTCCGGGGTAAAAAGTCATTTCAGGCAGCGACTGTGAAGGGTCATTTCAGGCAGTAACAGTGAAGGGTCATTTCAGGTCGTGGCAGTGAAGGGTCATTTCAGTTAGCGGCAGCGGCATGGCGCGCCGTCTTTGTTCTTTCAATGGCTTTGATGACTGCGGCAATGGAGGCCATTTCAGGATTACCGGTGAGATCAGACCTGATCTGTTTTATTTTGGCCCGGGCATTCCTTCGGGTAAACCGGTCAGGCCAAACCCTTGACAGTAGACCGGCCTGGTCCAGCAACATCAGCAGGGCCACAGCCTCCTTTTCCCGGGGGAATGCTGTGAGGGTCCTCTTGGCCAGGTCAATAACCTGTGCAACATGGTGCCCCGGCATCAGAAAGGGTTTTTTCCACCGGAAGAACAAAAAACGCCGTTCTTCCAGTCTGATCTCCCTGGCATTGACCAGCGTCCCGAGCACCCCGGCCTTGATTTTGGAAGGAGATAACCTCAGGCTGCTCAACCAGAAGGAGATTCTCCGGGGTTTTTCCCGGGGGGCCAATTTACCCAGAAGGAGCGCATGCAGAGGATCCGTATTGTTGTTACTGAGGGCCTCCAGGCGGTTATCGCGAATGGTCAACGCGCCGGCCATCTCCATTTCGAGGAAGAGGGCTCCCGCCATGACCAGGTCGAGCGCACCGCCGGCCATCCAGGTGATCCCCCCCTTTTGCGGCCGTATAGCCAGCAAAAGAACCATTTCCGTGAGCTTAAAACGATTTTCCATTGGGTAAAGTTAACAACGGCCCAATTAAATTACCCCCACCCGGTAAAATATTATAACCTTGCTGACAAAAAAACTACATTTGAAAAAAAAAAGAGCTATGCGCAAAGGTTTTGCCAGTGATAACAATGCCGGAGTACATCCCTCCATTCTTCAGGCGCTTGCGGAGGCCAACACAGGTCATGTGCCGGGTTACGGGGCGGATCCGTGGACGGAGGCAGCGACCGCCCTTTTCAGGGAGCAATTCGGGGAGGATACAGAAGTTTTTTTTGTCTTTAACGGCACAGGGGCCAACGTGGTAGGGCTCTCCGCGATGGTTTCCAGCTTTCATTCCATCCTGTGTGCCGATACCGCCCATATCCACACCGATGAATGCGGCGCCCCCGAGAAATTCACCGGGTGTAAGTTGCTGGGGATACCCACACCCGACGGTAAACTCACCCCCGAGCTGGTCAAGCCCTATCTTCATGGATTTGGATTCGAACATCATGCCCAGCCCCGGGTGATCTCTATCTCTGAGGTGACGGAAATGGGAACCCTTTACCACCCCGGGGAAATCACCGCTCTGGCCAGGGAGGCTCATGACCACGGCCTGTTCCTGCATATGGACGGCGCCCGCATCAGCAATGCAGCCGCCGCCCTCGGCCTCCCCTTCCGGGCGTTTACCCGCGACTGCGGCGTCGACGTCCTCTCCTTCGGCGGCACCAAAAACGGCATGCTCTCAGGCGAAGCCGTCCTGTTTTTCCATCCGGAACTGGCAAGCGATACCAAGTACATCCGCAAACAATCGATGCAGCTTTATTCCAAGATGAGGTTCACCTCGGCACAGTTCCTGGCCTTTTTCAAAGAGGAGCTCTGGAAGAAAAACGCCCTCCATGCCAACCACATGGCCCGCCTCCTGGAAACCGAAATCCGCGCTATTCCCGCCATCACAATCACCCAGAAGGTGGAGGCCAACGGCATCTTCGCCATCGTACCCCACGAAATCATCGCCCCCCTGCAGGAGAAGTACTTCTTCTATATCTGGAATGAACAGACTTCCGAAGTGCGCTGGATGACCTCCTTTGACACGACCGAAGATGAGATCCTCGATTTTGCCCGTCTGATCCGCCAACTGCTCTCCTGAATGGCCGTTTTCAGGTATTACCCCGATGACCTGTCGGCCCACGACAAGGAACTGGAGAAGAAAATCATCCGGCACAGCTTTCTATTCGCCTTTTTCTTCGTGGCCCTTTTCTGGCTGACAGAAATCCTGAGTGAGCTCTTTGGCCTGGACCTCCACAAAGGAGGGATCTTCCCGCTGACCCTCAGGGGCCTTCCGGGCATTCTCACCGCTCCATTCATTCATTCAGGGTATAACCATTTGGTATCCAATACCATTCCCTTTTTTATCCTCCTTTTTGCGCTGGTATACTACTACAGGAGCCTCTCCTACCGGATTTTCTTCCAGATGTACCTGCTGGCCGGGATTTGTGTATGGCTGGCGGCCCGCCCCTCGTGGCATATCGGCGCCAGCGGGGTAGTCTATGCCCTGGCGGCTTTCCACTTCGTCAGCGGCGTCATTCGCAATGACCTCCGGCTGCTGGTCCTGGCCATCGTCGTGGTCTTCCTCTACGGGGGAATGGTCTGGGGCGTCCTCCCCCTGAAACCCGAAGTCTCCTGGGAATCCCACCTGTGGGGCGCCCTCTCCGGAATCCTCCTGGCAATCTACTACCGCCGCTACCGGATCCCCAGAAAACCCTTCGACTGGGAAGAAGAATCACCCGAAGAAGAGGACGATGCCAATCAGGAATCCCCTGCAGAAGAAATCCCTTCACCGGAAAAAAGAGAAGCCCAGAGCGGGGGAGTGGAAAAAATGTAGTACATTTGCCGCCGTTATTTAAAGAAGTTCTGAATTTATGATTAGCCGACGGACCATCAGGATTAAGGTACTCCAGGTCATATATGCCTATAACGCATCCTCCGACAAGTCCATTGCCCACAGTGATAAGGAATTGGCACACGCCCTTTCCAAGTCCTACGACCTTTATCATTACCTTCTGGCCCTTCTGATTGAACTGGCCGATTACGCCCAGCGCCGGATTGATACCAACCTGGCCAAACTAGTCCCCACACACGAAGATCTTCACCCCAATACCAGGTTCGTTGATAACAAAATCATCCACCAACTCCGCATCAACAGACGGTTACAGGTTTACCTGCACCAGTCCCCTCCCCCCTGGGCCCAACACCCCGAACTGATCAGGGAACTCTATGCCTTTCTGGCAGAATCCACTTTCTTCAGGGAGTACATGGTGAAAAAGGAGAACTCCTGGGCCGATGACCGGAAATTCACAGAAAAGGTCTTTCTGAACATCCTTCTGGTGTGCGAGGATTTACACCAGGTGCTGGAAGAGCTTAGCATTTACTGGAATGACGACATCGACCTGGTGGTAGCCATGATTATTAAAACCCTGCGCGATTTTGATGAAAACTCCGACGAGAACCAGCCCCTGCTGCCCAAATATAAAGATCGGGAAGATGAGGAATTTGCGAGCGACCTGCTGCGGAAAACCATCATCCATCATGACGAACTGTCCGCACTGATCAACACGCACTCCTCCAACTGGGACCTGGAGCGAATCGCGTTTATGGATATTCTCATCATGCAGCTTGCCCTGGCCGAATTCCTGTACTTCCCCTCCATTCCCACCAAGGTCACCCTGAACGAGTATATTGAACTTTCAAAATACTACAGCACCGATAAAAGCCGGAACTTCATCAACGGCATTCTCGACAAAGCCCTCAGGGAACTGAAAGGAAACGGGAAGGTCGTCAAGATGGGTCGGGGACTGATCGGGGAAAGCAATTGATATTGTTTTTAAATATGCGTGGAATTCTCTATTTTTGAGCGTTCTGGAAGTGAAATACGCTATTCCGGAAATTGAATAAAAGAACCATTAAAAAAAGAAAAGAATGAATTATCTTTTAATGGCACCTCCTGCAGGTGCAGAAGCCAATCCGTGGACGACCTTTCTCCCGTTTCTGGTCATCCTGGTCATATTTTATTTTTTCATGATCCGTCCTCAGGTCAAGCGGCAGAAAGAATTAAAAACCTTCCGCGACAGTCTGGCCAAGGGCGATAAAGTCGTCACTACCGGAGGCATTTATGGCAAGGTAGTGGAAATCAAGGACAACTATGTTGTCATGCAGGTCGACGATAATGTGAACATCAAAGTCGACAAGGCTGCGATTATCAAAGATATGAGTGACGCCGCTCAGCAGCGCTAAACTGAAGATACTTGTACTGGCCGGCACAATGCCGGCCTTTTTTTTGTAAATCAGCTGCCGGTTTATACCTTTGTCTGAGGAAATCTGCCACAATAACCGACCACAGAAAAATGAACACACCCTACTGGCCGAGCAACCGCACCATGGTGGTATTTGCCATCTGCCTGGTGATGGCCACAGTTCTGTGGTTTCTCAATGCCTTGAGCAAGGACTACACCACCACCATTTCGCACCCCGTGCACTACGTAGACCTTCCCCGCAACAAATTCATCATCAACAACCCTCCCGAAAAACTTAACCTGAAAATCAGCGCCCACGGGTTCGCCCTGCTCCGCTATAAAATGGGGACCTCCTTTGTCCCCCTGACCATTAATGTAGAAAAACTGACTGCCACCACCGCTCAGGTGACCAATGGGCTTTATATCATCTCGGCAGACAACATCCGCGGTGAGATCAATGCACAGCTCAACAGTGAGCTCCAGTTGCTGGATATCTCCCCGGGGGTCTTCACCATATCCTTCGACAGCCTGGAGTTGAGGCAACTCCCGGTCGCTCCGGGTGTACAGTTTCATTTCAAGGCAGGCTTCGGGCTCTCCTCTGCGGTGGCCTTCACGCCCTCCAGGGTCACCGTCTCAGGGCCTCTCCATGCCCTGGAAGCCACCGATACCATCTACACCGCTCCTAAAGCTTACAAAAACCTGGAATCTTCCTTCTCCCAGGAGATTCCCCTGGTGATCCCCCAGCAACTGATCGTCGAACCGGGGACAGTGCTGATGTCAGTGCCCATCGACGAATTCACGGAGAAAAACTTGCGCGTCCCCGTATGGGTAGACCATCAACCCGAGAATATCCGGGTCAGGCTTTTCCCCAATGAGGTGGAGATGAGTTTTAAAGTGGCCCTTTCAAAATACTCCAGGATAAGAGCAGAAGATATCTCTCTTTACGTTTCCTGGGAAGATATTGAGCTCAAGAAGCCGCAACTGGAAGTCAAGGTGCATAAACTGCCCCTGGGCATCACCGGTTTAAAAATTACACCCGGCTATGTCGAATACCTTATCGAAGAAGAGTGACCTGCCTTTAAAGGTGGGGATCACCGGCGGCATAGGTAGCGGCAAGTCTCTGGCATGCAGCATCTTCCATATTTTTGGCATCCCTATTTTTGATGCCGACACCAGCGCCCGGAACCTCTACAGCGCCCATGACAGGGTGAAGGAACAGATGGTGCATTGGTTCGGCCCCGAGGTATACCTTCCCACGGGGGAGATCGACCGGGGTTATCTGGCCTCCAGAATTTTCAACGACGTGAAAGCACTGGAAGCCGTCAACCAACTGATCCACCCTCTGGTGCGAGAGGCCTTCACCCGCTGGCACCAGCAGCAGAGTGGACCCTATGTCCTCTTTGAGTCGGCCCTGCTCTTTGAGACAGGCACCTGGCACAATATGGACCTGACCCTTCTGGTGACGGCACCCTGCGAACTGCGCATCCAAAGGGTGATGCAACGCGACTGGCTCCCCCGCGAGGCGGTTCTGGCCCGCATGCACCGGCAATGGGAGGAAGAAAAGAAAAAAGAACTCGCTGCGATAACCATTATCAACGATGAGGAACATTCCCTGTTGGAACAGATCCTCTCAACAGATCAGAAAATTAAGGAATTATGGGAAATTTCGGTAAATGGATAGGTGGAGGACTGGGATGGGCCGTAGGGGGTCCCATAGGAGCCCTCCTGGGTTTCGCCATCGGATCCGTCGTGGACGGCGCCACTGTGGTGACCGGTGAAAAACGGGGCCGCCAGGTGAGCACCACCTCTGGAGGATATCTGATGAGCTTGTTGGTGCTGATTGCGGCCACCATGAAAGTCGACGGCAAGGTCATGCGCTCTGAACTCGACTATGTCAGAAATTTCCTGCGGAGCAACTTCGGGGAAGAGGCCGCTGCTGAAGCCGTCGTGATGCTGCGCGACCTCCTGAACCAAAACATCCCCGTGGCTGATGTATGCCGCCAGATCAGCACCCACATGAACTACTCCGCCCGCCTCCAACTACTTCATTTCCTGTATGGAATCGCACAAGCCGATACCACCGTCAATGCCGAAGAACAAAAACTGATCGGATTCATGGCCAGCCAGATGGGAATCAGTGACCACGACCAGGCCTCCATCAAAGCCATGTTCATTCAGGATACCGATTATGCCTTTAAAATACTGGAAATTGAACCTTCTGCCTCCAATGAAGAGGTCAAAAAGGCTTACCGCCGGATGGCTATGAAATACCATCCTGATAAGGTGGCTCCCCTGGGCGAAGAGATCCAGAAATCGGCCCAGGAGAAGTTCAGAAGCGTGAATGAAGCCTATGAGGCGATTAAAAAAGAGAGAAACATGGTCTGATCAGCCCCTCCCGTTCCCTGAAGCACCGGACTCCCCAGACCAGGACCCCGCGACCCGGCCGGCATCAATCCTCATCACGACCGGGGGTGAACTCCACCCTGTCGTTGATATCATGTTTCAGACTTCCTTCAGGCATATTCTCCCTGATAAATTCCGAGGTCTCCTCCAGGGCTGTGGTGAAATTGTCAAAATCTTCAGGATATAGAAATATCTTGTGTTTCTCAAAGAAGAAATTCCCGTCATTTTCGAACCGTTTCTTGCTTTCGGTGATGATGATATACATCTCGCCGTTCCTGGTCCGCTTGACATCAAAGAAATAGGTTCTTTTTCCCGCCCTGATCACAGTGGAACGGACGTCCTGGCTAAAACCGCCCCCCCCGTCGTCGGTTCTTTCATATTTGCCGGAATCTGTCATTTTTTCGTCGGTTAAGGTCCTTAATACGTCTCAAATTTCTGAAAAAATAATTACATCCCTTCCGTGTTGTCACAAAAATCATCACCGGGTCACCTTCCGGAGGCCTTCAGGGTGTTGAGCAGCAGGGAGACGCGGGTCATGGGGCCGACACCACCGGGGACCGGAGTGATCCATGAACAACGGGGGGCCACTTCATCAAAAGCGACATCCCCCTTGAGCCGGAACCCCGATTTGGTGGAGGAATCTGCCACTCTGGTAGTTCCCACGTCGATGACCACAGCGCCCTCCTTGACCATCTGGGCCGTGACAAAACCAGGCACTCCCATGGCAGCCACCAGGATGTCGGCATTGGCACACACCGCCTCCAGGTCACGCGTACGGCTATGGGCCACCGTCACCGTGGCATTGACCCCCTTATGCGACATCAGGATGCTCAGGGGCCGGCCTACAATATTACTCCGGCCAATGATCACACACGAGCGGCCATTGGTCTCTATTCCACACCGCCTGATCATCTCTACGATGCCAAAGGGCGTCGCCGATACGAAAGAGGGCATCCCCAGTACCATCTTTCCTACATTCACCGGATGAAAACCATCCACATCCTTCGAAGGATCAATGGCTTCAATCACCTTTTGTTCGCTGATGTGGGCCGGAAGGGGAAGCTGCACAATAAAACCGTCCACCCCGGGATCCCGGTTGAGCTGTTCCACTTCCGCCAGAAGGCGTTCCTCGGAGACCTCCTCTTCCAGACGGATCAGCGTCGAAATAAAACCCACTTCCTGGCAGTCTTTGATTTTATGAGCCACATAAGACTCGCTCCCTCCGTCATGGCCCACCAGAATCGCAGCCAGGTGAGGCACTCTGCCCCCTCCTGCCTTGATGGCAGCTACTTTTTGGGCGATCTCCTGTTTGATCTCCCCGGCGATTTTTTTCCCGTCTATCAGTTGCATAGGTGTTGGTGTTTTCCGGATCTGATATTTACTTGTTTCCCGGAGTGCCGCCATGGGCAGCCGCTCCGTGCTCTGCCGCTGAATTCCGCTTACTGGCGGCGTTGTCCCATCAGGTTTTTCAGGTTCTTGCCCTGTGCTACCATTTTCATCATTTTGCTCGTTTCGGTGAACTGCTTCAGCAACCGGTTGACCTCCTGAATAGAGGTCCCCGAGCCATCGGCGATCCTCTTGCGGCGGCTCCCGTTCATCAGCGCGGGATTCTCCCGCTCCGCAGGCGTCATCGAATGAATGATGGCCTCAATATGCTTGAAGGAATCATTGTCCAGTTCTACATCCCGGAGGGCTTTTCCCATCCCCGGAATCATGGAAGCCACATCCTTAAGGTTCCCCATCTTCTTGATCTGCTGTATCTGCTTAAGGAAATCGTTGAAGTTAAACTGGTCACGGGCCAGCTTCTGCTGGATCCGTTTGGCTTCCTCGGCGTCAAACTGCTCCTGGGCTTTTTCCACCAGTGAAACGATATCCCCCATCCCCAGGATACGGTCGGCCATACGGTCGGGGTGAAAGACCTCCAGGGCATCCATCTTCTCGCCGGTCCCCACAAACTTAATGGGCTTATCGACCACCGAACGGATCGACAGGGCCGCCCCCCCACGGGCATCCCCGTCCAGTTTGGTGAGGATCACCCCGTCATAATCCAGCCGGTCGTTGAACTCTTTGGCCGTGTTTACGGCATCCTGACCGGTCATGGCATCCACCACGAAGAGGATCTCATCGGGTTTGACCTCCTCCTTGATGGCCGTGATCTCCTTCATCATCTGTTCATCGATGGCCAACCGGCCGGCTGTGTCGATGATCACCACGTCATACCCCTGGTTACGGGCATGTTTGATGGCATTGCGGGCAATGACCACCGGCTGGAGGTTCCCCTCTTCCGTATAAACCGGAACCCCGATCTGCCCGCCGACCACCTTCAGCTGCTCAATGGCCGCAGGCCGGTATACGTCACCCGCCACCAGCAGGGGATGACGCCCCCGCTTATGCTTGAGCATGCTGGCCAGTTTACCCGAAAAGGTGGTCTTCCCGGAACCCTGTAACCCCGCCATCAGAATGACCGAAGGACTTCCCTTGAGTTTGATGTCGGTGAACTTCCCCCCCATCAGTAAGGCCAGCTCATCATGAACCAGCTTGACCATCAGCTGCCCCGGCTTGACCGATGTCAGCACATCCATGCCCATGGCTTTCTCCTTGACGGTATCCGTGAAACTCTTGGCCGTCCTGAAGTTAACGTCGGCATCCAGCAACGCCCGCCGGATCTCCTTCAGCGTCTCTGCTACATTGATCTCGGTGATCTTGCCCTGCCCCTTCAACAACTTAAATGACCGTTCCAGCTTTTCGCTCAGATTCTCAAACATGCGCTCTACTTTTTTTTATTGGAGGCAAAAATACAAAAATTGTCCCTTCCTGCGCGCGCCTCTCCCCATTAATGGGCATGCGGAGATTTGACGGCGATTTGTACCTTTGCAGAAACAAGATGTACGGGAGATGAATCCAAAAATTACGGCCATCATTGCCGGGGAGTTGCAGATCCCCGTGGTGAAGACACAAAATACCATTGATCTGATCGCCGACGGGGCCACCATCCCTTTTATTGCCCGTTACCGCAAGGAAATGACAGGAAGCCTCGATGAGGTTCAGATCGCCAGGGTTGCTGAACTGTGGGAAAAATTCACAGATCTGGAAAAGCGGAAGGAGACCATACTGAAGACCATTGCAGGGGCTGACCTGCTGACCCCGGAGTTGAAGAACCGTATAGAAGAGTGTTTTAATACCGCTGAATTGGAAGATCTCTATCTTCCCTATAAGCCCAAAAGAAAGACCCGGGCCACGACAGCACGCGAAAATGGGCTGGAACCCCTGGCCAGGATCGTGATGGCACAGCACGAACAGAACCCTGAAGGGCGGGCCCGCTCATTTCTCAACGACAAGGTGACCACCGGAGAAGAGGCGCTCGCCGGCGCCCGCGATATCATCGCCGAATGGGTCAGTGAACATGTGAAAGCCCGTCAGCTGGTCCGCCAGGGTTTTGCCCGTTCAGCCCTTATCCGGTCCGTTGTGGTGAAAGGCAAGGAGCAGGAGGGGATGAAATACCGCGACTATTTTGCGTGGGAGGAACCCCTGAAGAGGTGTCCCTCTCACCGGCTGCTGGCCATGCGCCGTGGCGAAAAGGAGGGGATCCTGAGGGTTTCCCTGACCCCTGATGAGGAAGAGCTCCTCCGCCAGCTGACGCATCTCTTTGTCAAAGGAGCCGGGCCTTGTGGCCATCAGGTCTCCCTGGCGGTTAAAGACAGCTATACCCGCCTGCTGGCCCCCTCCCTCGAAAACGAATTCGCCTCCCTCTCCAAAGAAAAAGCCGACAGGGAAGCGATTGCCGTCTTTGCCGAGAACCTGCGCCAGTTGTTGCTCGCCCCTCCCCTGGGGCACATGCGGGTCCTGGCCATTGATCCGGGGTTCCGGACGGGCTGCAAGGTAGTATGCCTCGACGAACAGGGCAACCTATTGCACAATGAGACTATCTATCCCCATCCCCCACAAAACGACAGAAGAATGGCCATCCGCAAACTGGCCGCCATGACCGAAGCCTACAAAATCGAGGCCATTGCCATCGGCAATGGCACCGCCAGCCGGGAAACCGAAGACTTCATCAAAGGCCATTATCTTGACCGGGAGGTGAAGGTCTTCGTGGTCAGTGAAGACGGGGCATCGGTCTATTCTGCCTCGGCAGTAGCCCGCGAAGAGTTCCCCACCTACGATGTGACCGTCAGGGGAGCCATTTCCATAGGCCGCCGGCTGATGGATCCCCTGGCTGAACTGGTCAAAATAGACCCTAAAAGCATTGGAGTCGGCCAGTATCAGCACGATGTGGACCAGAAACTGCTCAGGAAAAGCCTCGACGGCGTGGTGGTCTCGGTGGTCAACCAGGTCGGCGTGAATGTCAATACCGCCAGCAAGGAAATCCTGGCCTACGTATCGGGACTGGGGCCCCAGCTTGCGCAGAATATCGTCGACCACAGGAAGGAGAATGGTCCTTTCACCTCCCGGAAAGGCTTGATGGGGGTTCCCCGCATGGGGGCCAAGACCTATGAGCAGGCGGCCGGGTTCCTGCGGATCCCCGATGCGGCCCACCCCCTGGATAACTCCGCCGTTCACCCCGAGTCCTATCCCCTGGTGGAGCGCATCGCGGCCGACCTGGGGAGTTCCCTGGCCCAACTGATCGGCCGGGAAGAGGTCATTTCGGGCATCGAACTGGAACGCTATGTGACCCCCGAACGGGGCATGCCCACACTCAAAGACATCTGCCAGGAGCTGGCCAAACCAGGCCGTGACCCCCGCCAACAGGTTAAAATGTTCGAATTTGCCAGCGGAATCTATAAAATCGAAGACCTTCAGCCAGGGATGATCCTGCCCGGCATCGTCAATAACATCACCCGCTTCGGAGTGTTCGTCGACGTCGGGGTGAAACAGTCCGGACTGGTTCACATATCAGAGCTGGCCAACCGCTACGTCGCCGACCCCGGCGAAGTCGTCAAACTCCACCAACATGTCAGAGTGAAAGTGCTGGAAGTAGACCTGGTCCGCCAAAGGATACAACTATCCCTCAAACAGGCAGGAGAACAGTAACGATACTAACGTCAGGCCCGGCTCACCAGCGCCTGGCCGGCCACTCCCCATCACCCATTGGCCCGACCGGGGAATTGCCCTGTGCAATGAAAGCAAGGAGGCGAAAACCGGAAGAGGGTTACTCCCCCTCTTCTTCCTCGTCTTCGTCAAATTCCTGTGAAAACTCGACCTCCAGGAACTCCTCTGCCTCTTCCACGAGCTGCTCCACGAGTTCCTCGTTCTGGGGCTCCTCATCAATCCAGTGGATGTGCTGGTTGCTCCAGAAATCATCGATATCACTTTCGATAATGAACCGCGGATTCTCGTTATGAACCACATAAATCGTATCCGGGGCCTGTTGTGAATTGTCAGCTAATAAGAATTTTGGCAGCATTTTTAGGAATATTGGTGATAAAACAAATGTACTATTTTTTTGGGAAGTGCATAAGATCGTCCCGATTTTATACAGCCATTTTGCGTGGATTCCCGCATCGGGGGCTTTTTAAGAAGGCTCACGATAGAAGAGGTCGCACTCACAGGTCGAGTTCCACCACGGTGATCCCTGCTCCTCCGAAACGGACATCCTCATCGGCCACCCTCCCGACCACAGGCTCGGCCCTCAGGTAACTGCGGATCATCTCCTTGAGGATCCCCTCCCCTTTACCATGGAGGATGCGCAGACGGCTGACCTGGAACATCACTGCTTCATCGAGCCACACCTGGATCCGGGCCAGGGCAGCTTCGGCCCGTTCCCCTCTGACGTCTATCTCACTCTTGAAGTTGAGCCGGCGTTCGCCGAAATCCAGGGTCATGGACATTCCTGATCTTCCCTTTTTCGTTGGAGTCTTCTCCCCCTGGCCATCGGCCCGCTCCAGGTTCCGGAGGGGTACCGTCGAAATCAGCTGGCCAAAAGCCACCACCCCATTTTTCTCGTTCAAATCTACCAGCTCTCCGACAAGCTCCTGCCCTCTGATGCGTACCCGGTCCCCTACTTTCCAGGAGCGCTTTTCCCCGGCTGAGGGGGCTGACCGGACGGGTTTTACATTCTCCTGGGGGGTCTTCTCCACCTCCGGGGGTGTTCCCCGGCGCAGCCGTTTCTCCGCCTTCTTGACCTTCTCGGCGCCGGCAGCTACGATCTGGTCGTCGTGGATCTCCCCACTGGCCATCTCCTGCCTCAGCCGCTCCATCTCCTCCCTGACCTGACGGGTAGACTCCCGGGCGGCTTGTGTCTCCCTGATCTCCCTGATGGCATTCTCGATCTGCCGGTTGACCCCTGCGACCATGGCCCGGGCTTCCTCCCGGGCGGCCCTGAGAATCTCCTTCCGCTGCAGCCTGATCTCCTCCAGCTCACGGCTGTAAGTACCCGCCAGCTCATCCACACTCTTCTCCACCTTACGGATCTTCTGCCGCTTGTTCTCCCAATAAACCTTGTCCCGCGTGATCGACCGGAGGTTCTTGTCAAAATCGATCTGCTTCCTGCCCACCTTATCGGCAGCCTCCTGCAACAAGGGCTCGGGAAGACCTATCTTCCGGGCGATCTCAAAGGCAAAGGAACTCCCCGGCTTTCCGATTTCCAGCATAAAAAGCGGATCCATCTTCTGGGCATCGTAGAGCATGGCCCCGTTGATGACCCCGGGGGCCGAAGCGGCATAATGCTTCAGATTGGTATAATGGGTGGTGATCACCCCATAGGCCCCTTGCCGGTTGAGCTGCCCCAGGATGGCCTCAGCTATGGCCCCCCCCAGCATCGGCTCCGTACCCGTACCGAATTCATCGATCAGCACCAGGGTGCGCCCATCACTGTTGCGCAAGAAATATTTCATGTTCAGCAAATGCGAACTATAGGTGCTCAGATCATTCTCTATCGATTGCTCATCCCCGATATCGATGAAGAGCTGCCCGAAGATCCCGGTTTTGCTTCCCTCGCCCACCGGGATCAATAACCCGTTCTGAAGCATGTATTGCAACAGCCCCACACTCTTGAGGCACACCGATTTTCCTCCGGCATTGGGCCCCGAGATCAGCAGAATCCGGTTTTCGGGCGTCAGCGATAGGTTGAGGGGGACGATTTTGCGGTTTTCCCGCTGCAGGGAGAGCATCAACAGGGGATGAACCGCCTGTTTCCACTCCAGGGCCGGCATGTCGCTGAAGTCGGGCCTGATCGCCCCGAATACCCGGGCCAGCAATGCCTTGGAACGGATGAAATCAATCTCACCCAGAAACTCATTCGAGGCGATCAGATCATCGATATAAGGTCTGATTTCATCACACAACCGGATCAGTATTCTCATGATTTCTCGCCGCTCCTCGTTCTCCAGCTCCCTGATGGTGTTGTTCATCTCCACGATTTCGGCGGGTTCGATATAGGCGGTTTTGCCTGTGGCCGACTCATCGTAAACGATTCCCTTTATTTTCCGTTTATGGGCTGAAGGAACCGGGATGACGGCCCTTCCGTCGCGGATGGAAACCGAAGAGCCCTCTTCGGCCCATCCCTCCTTTTGGGCCTGCTTGAGGAGGGCCTGGAGACGGCGGGAGATGCCTGCCTGCAAAGCCGCCATCTCCTGTCTGATGCGGGCCAGCTCCGGCGATGCCTTATCCCTGATCTTGCCATTGCGGTCCAGGATGATATCGATCCGCTCCTGTACCGATGGGTAAACCATGATCTGCCGGGCTTTCCGGTAAAGGAGCGGCAATATCTGGGCCTTCTCCGGCCCGAAAAAGTAAACCACCGCCCTGAGCGCCTCCAGGGATCGCTTCAGATCAAAGAGCTCCTCCACTTCCATAAACCGCCCCTCAGGTCTGATGTGATTCAGCACCCGCCGTACATCATAATAATGGGTCACCGGGAACTGGGGAAACTCCGCCAGGATCCTCAGGAATTCACTGCTCTCGCATAACCGTTCTACCAGGAAATCATAGTCGGCCGTGAACTGCATCCGGTCGACCCATTCTTCACCCAGGGGACTGACGCAATGGTGTTTAAGCATCTCCCTGACCCGGTCAAAGCCGATCTTGGCCTCAAAATTCACGGGGTATACACCCGCCATATCCATTGATGTTTTTAAGTGGGCCGAAAAATAGCCATTTTCTGCGGAAATTGCATCAGTCTCCGGCTGCTCCCTTTTCAGAAGTCTTCCTCCCGCCTGATGCGGGCTCAGGACCAAAATGGACTTTAATCCTTGGGGACTTTCTCTCCCGGATACCGCTGAGCATACTCTTTCCAGAAGAGCTTCACCTCATTTTTCATCTCTTTATGAAGCATCAAAATACCAAAGAGGTTGGGAATGGTCATCAGGGCGATGGCAATACCCGAGAGGGTCCAGATGATCGTGGTATCGGTGAAGGAGGCAAAGAAGAAACCGGCAATGTAGATGATCCGGTACCAGGTCACGCCCCCGGAGCCGAAGAGGTAAGTCACGGCGCGGTCGCCGTAGTACGACCAGCTGATGGCCGTGGAGAAGGCGAAGAGCAAAAGTCCGAACGTGACGATATAAGTACCATAAACGCCGAGCCAACTCTGACTGAAAGCCACGTTGGTCAGGGGTGCGCTGTGGAGGAGCGACTTGCCGGTCATGGTGACCCCCTCGGGCCAGTCGGGTTTCCCCTGGATAAAGGAGATCTCACCGCTATAGGGCGTCCCTTTGAGGTCCACCCTGATCTCTTCGGCCACTGACCTGGCATGGAGGATGGTGGGGGCATTCAGGATAGTACCGCCACTGACCATCATCTTCCCGTTAAAAAGCTCAGGATCGGCATGGCCACGGAGGAAATCATAGAGGAGCGCAGCATCCTCAGGATCGGACTCCTGGTAGGTGCCAGCCAGGGCCACCAGATCAGCCGACTGAAACTGGTTCACATGCTTTTCCTTCCAGACCCCCGAGGCCAGCAGCACCATGCCGGTGAGCATACAGATGATAATGGTGTCAATAAAGGGTTCGAGCAGGGCTACCAGACCTTCAGAAACCGGCTCATGGGCACGTGCGGCGGCATGGGCAATCGGGGCAGACCCCTGCCCGGCCTCATTGGAGAATAGCCCCCGGTTCACCCCCCTGTTGAAGGCAAAAGCCAGTCCTGCCCCCAGAAACCCTCCGGTGGCCGCCGTTCCGGTAAAGACATCATGCACAATCGCACATAAGGAGGGAATAATATTCTGGTAATTGTAGACAATGACCGCCAACGCCCCTAAGAAGTAAAAGAATGCCATGAAAGGAACCAAATGGGAGGTCACCTGGGCGATTCTTTTGATTCCTCCCAGAATGATGGCCGCCAGCAGCACCGCCAGGATGCCCCCGGTGATATAACGTTCAATGCCGAAAGTGGTAAACATGGCATTCGAGATGCTGTTGATCTGGGGGAGGTTCCCCGTACCAAAGGAACAGAGGATGGCAGCCGCGGAGAAGAGCACCGCCAGCCAGCGCATCTTCAGCCTGTTTTTCATATAGTACATGGGACCGCCGGCGATGGTTCCGTCTTCGGCAATCTCCCTGTATTTATGCGAGAGGGTCACCTCTACAAACTTGGTGGTCATCCCTACCGCAGCGGTCATCAACATCCAGAAGAGGGCCGCAGGCCCCCCCAGGTGAACCGCCAACGCCACCCCCGCAATGTTCCCCGTGCCTACCGTCCCCGACAGCGCCGTGGTCAGCGCCTGAAAATGAGATGTGTCCCCTACATCCCCCGCCTTGTCAAATTTCCCCCTGACAATCCGAATGGAATGCTTCAGATAACGGAACTGCGGAAACTTAAGGTAAACCGTGAAAAAAAGGCCCGTGCCCAGAAGAAGAAAAACAAACCATTGCGATCCGCCAATATAGCCGTCCACAATGCTGAAAATTTGGTTAAGTTGGTGCATCGATTCAGTGGTTCAATTGAACCGATAAAATTAACATTCTCCGCTACACGACCAAACCGGTACACAAAAAAAGCCCGGCTCCTAGCCGGGCTTTTATAATAAAAATGGGGAAAGCAGTATGGACGCTTTTTGAAGATGATTGATGATTTACAAACCCCTAAACACAAAACCAATCAT
>CAZKIU010000023.1:0-54142 GCA_964552955.1 uncultured Prolixibacteraceae bacterium | reverse complement strand
CGACTCATAACCATTGACCACAGAGGCAGTCCCCTTGGAGACCTGTATCGACTCCATCCACGGCCCCGGGATGTAGGTCAGGCCAAATCCCGTGGCTAATCCTCTGAAATTAGGGATATTCTCGGTCTGAAGCTGGGAATAGATGCCGTCGAGCCCCAGCAACCTGATCTGTTTGGCCCCGGTCACCGCATCGTTATAACTGACATCCACCGAGGGATTGGTCTCAAAACTCTCGGCCAGGTTGCAGCAGGCCGCCTTGTGAAGTTCAGCCCCACCAATCCGCTCCGTATGCACCGGATCAATGGTCGACAGATACACCCCACGGTCCTTGACCGCTACCGTTACCTCCCCGATCTCCAGATTGGGTTCCAAAACAATCTCCAGGGGCACATTATCCTGAACCTTTACCTTGCGGGTCTCATACCCCACAAAACTGAATACCAGAACATCCTGACCATTCCGGCGGTGGATGCTAAACTCCCCCTCCTCATTGGTGATGGTACCCTGGCGGCTCTTCTCCCAGTAAACATTGACCCCCGGAAGGGTCTGCTTTTCACCATTGTCCAGGCCTGATACCACCCCGTTAATCTCCTGCGCTACCAACGACAAAGAAGATAAACATAATATATATATTAAACACAATAAATTCAGTAATCTCATATTGAATGATTTAAGATTTCAAAAAACACAAAGAATGAAATAGCTTAAATCAAATGAGACCGGGGATTTTAGGCTGGCAAAGGAAATGTATAATATCTGTTCCGGAGAGGAGGACAGGTGGTCCTTCTGATGGAACAGTGGCTTTGAATTCACAAAAGCGGATTTCATCCCGGGAAGCCTTAATCCCGGGAAGCAGAAGCGTCACTTCCTGGGCCAATTTCTTTACGGGGCTTCCCTTTTCGTCGGTGAACTGTTGCTTCAGTTTGAAGAACTCCACACGGGGTGTATTGCAGCCGCACTCTTTTTCATGGTGGTGATGTGCTGTGACGGCTTCCTCTGAACAACAAGAGTTCAGATCGGCTGTATGGTGTTCGAAGAGATGGTCATGAAGGGACGCCAGTTCACCACAATGGGCAGGAACCACGAATAATGAAGAAGTACTCTGGCCCGTACAGTTGCAATGGGTATGAAACACCACCACCCCCGACACCGAAACCAGGAAGGGCACCAGGATGACCAGAGCCACAATTTTCTTCCACACCTTCATGGTACAAAAATAAGAGCTATTAGTATGAATAACTGTTAACGGGAAGTTAAAGTGATCCTCACTTCCCTTACAGTCCTATAACGGCAGGGCCCTGTTCGAAGATGATATCGCGGGGGATTCCGGCAGCGGCGATGCGGTCGAGGTCTTTTTGCAGATCCTCCCCGATGACGCCTTCTTCACGGATAAGGGTTCCCGCCTTTTCATACGCCCCGTCGCCCTGGATCTTCAGAATCATCGCGGAAAGGGAGACCATGGCCTCTTTCATCTTCTCGAAGTCAACCCTGTAGGTTCCTGATATACTGTCCTTTTCAAAGGCTCCCGCCTTCTGGAAATAGTTAAAACGAATCATATTGGCTTTTCCGTGTGCAGAAGCCGCACCAAAACGGACCGACCTGAAGATACCCGCCATGAAGGTGACGAAATTATCCATCAGATCCTTATCGGTCAGCTCACCCATCTCATTGAGCTGGCAGACACACCACAACCCCAGGATGTCGGCCTTGCTCTCCTCCAGGGAGGTATAGTTGTCGCGCAGGGCTTCCCTGACGGTTGTCCTGCCGTCGAGGGTCATTCCCATTCCCAGGCCGTGCGCCACTTCATGGAACATGGTATTCTCAAAAAAAGCGTCGAATTTCACATGCTGACGCTGATCGCTGGCCACCAGAAGATCGGCAATGGGAACCAGTATCTTGTCAAACTTGGCCTGCATGGAATTCTTCAACTGGAGCTTCCGGCTTCCACTGGCGGCCTGTACCTTTTCATCATTCGGAAGATTGATGGCTATGGTCTTGCTCCCGGCGTTGCAATCGCCTGCATAGTATACAGCATCATATACATTCATGTCTGACTCACTTCCGGGGACCTCAGTCTTGTAAGCCTCCTCAACAGGCAGTGCCTTTTGCAGGGCAGGCAACAGGGCGCTGTACTTCTCCAGCCGGCGGCTCCACTCCCGGTCCTTGACCAGGACATAGGCCTCATGGGCTGCCTTGTACCCAAAAAGCTGATCTTCGTAAGTCTCGATGGGGCCAATTACGAAATCAATCGTATTTTCTTTCATCTCCATCCAGGCCATGTCGCTCTCAAAATAGTCATCGGTAAGGAGCGCTTCTGCCCGGGCATCGAGATAGCGCTGCAGCCCGGGATCCTCGGCCAATGCCGCAGCTTCACGCAGGAGAGCGGCAGCTCGGGTGATCTCTTCACTGAAGGCCTCATGATAGGGAACAGCCTTCAGACTTCCATCCTCCGACCGCTGGATCACGGTGTAAAGACTGTTCTTCAGGGGATCCTCCCAGGCCTCGAATTCCTCCTTGCTCATATCGGCCGGATAAAAACCAGCCCCGGCAGGTTTGGTCCCTATCCCGGGCACAAATGACTGGTTATCTCCCAGCCGCTCCCACGGACCATAATTGATATTCAGCAATTTGATCAGATCAGGATGAGTCACACCCCGCATCAACTCCTCTTTATTTCCCCAGGCCTCCTTCCAGAATATAGCATCCATCAGTCCCGCTGCTTCAAAAAGCTTCGGCAGCATCGCCTTTTCCTTTTCCGTGAGCCCCGTTAAAGAGGTCGTCAACCGGAAGGTGGCAAACTCTTCCGCCTTTTGTGTAATCTTCTCCATATCCAGCTCAGATTCCTTGATCAGGGTTCCGTTATCCTTCTTGCAGCCCCCCAGGGCAATGATCAGAAGGAGAATAACTACTTTTTGCATCACCATCGGTTTAAATTCCACCTCAAAGCTAAACATTGATGGGATAAACTGCAAATTCCCCCATCCCTTATATAAAAAAAGCTGTCACCTTGTTGTGGGACAGCTTTTTTATGATTAAAGACTGAAGTTATTTCACGCTGTTGATGGCGTCGAGCAGCTTCTGCGCATTGGCATTGGCAGGATCGAGTTTTATCGCCTTTTCCAGAATCTCAGCAGCCTTGGCAAATTCCGCCTTGGCTTTGGTGACTTCTGCCTTGTAGGCCTCATCATCGGTTTTCAGGGCACCATCGTTGACCTTTTTGTTGGCCGCGTTGAGGAGTTCAACACCATCCTTATAAAGCGCATTGCCTTCGGCTACATAGGCTCCGGCCAGGGCTCCGGTGATCTTTTTGTTGGCAGGGAACTTTTCGGCTCCCGCTTCCAGGGTTGCATTGTATTCATCATCCTTGTCGAGCTTCTTCAGGGCCATGGCTTTGTTCAACAGCGCATCCTCAGGACGGAAACCAGCCTGGTAGGCCTGATCGAAATAGCTGACGGCCTTCTCGAAAGCCTCCAGCCGGTAAGCCGTCACCGCCGCATTCAGCAAAAGGGCCCCCGCCTTTTCCTCAGAAGCTTCCAGCGCTTTCTCATAACTGGCCAAAGCACTGGGATAATCCTTCAGCTTATTGTAAATCGCCCCTTTGTACTCATAGCATTTGGCTACGTTGGCTTTGGCCGCAATGGCAATATCAAAATAGCTCAGAGCTGCCTCGTTCTTCTCAGCCTGCATGGCCGCATAGCCTATATTAAAGTTGATGGCCGAGTCCACCTTTACATCACCCAGATTGGCCATCGCCTTGTCATAAAGCTCGAAAGCCTCCAGATACTTGTTGGCTTTCAGGGCCTCATTGCCCTTGTTGATCATTTCTGCGGCATCCTGGGCCAATGCCGTAAAAGCAAGAAAGATAGCTGCAAACAGTAAATAAGTTCTTTTCATTGTTCTTCGGTTTTTTTATTAATTAACTCTATTGTTTCGATCCAAACTAAGCCCTACAATTTCCAGAAGGTTCAAAATTAACGATATTGAAAGATTAACCAAATTAATTTTTCAGTGCTCCGATCTTTCATCACAAATTAAATGCCAGAAAAATCAGGGATTCAGGAGGTCGGGATTTCTGAAGGCGAGGATCTGCCGCACCATCGCCAGTCCGGTCTGAGCCTTGCGGTTGCCGGGGTCGAGGTCGAGGCAGTGTCCATAGCTGTTGATAGCATCCCCCCAACGTTGTAGCTTATGGAAGAGTGACCCTCGCAGGTACCAGCAGGCCGCCAGGTGGTCCAGATCACCCTCCCCGAGCAATGAGAGGAGCTGTTCAGGATCATCATTCTGAAGGGCCTGGCTGGCCAGGGAAAGCCGCGAATGGTGCAGGGCAGCACCGGGGTAACTAAAAAGAAGCATCCTGGCGATCTGCAGGGCCAGGGAGGTCATCCTCGCGGCAGCTTCTGACATCAGTTCCTGAAGGGAGTGCGGGCCGTTGGCGATGGAGAAGACGCCAGCAAAGGAAGAGGTTCCCTCCTCTTCATAGGATCCTGCCAGCGCGGTGACCGGTTTTCCGGAGGCCGCCGCCTGTGCAGCCAGCCGCCCCGGGGCCTTGGTCTCACCCCCTCTGGAATCACACTTCCCTTCGGCGGTGATGATCCAATCGGCCCAGCCGATGGAAGCATCCAGGTTCACCAGATCAAAGATATAATCAGCACCCGAAACCACCTGTGCCCCGTAATAAGCTACCAGTCCCGCGGCTACCCCCCCGGCAGCCCCCATACCCGGAAGATCCCTGAGAGATTTTCCACATTGGCTCTCTAAAAGGGAGATCCAGTGGGCCAATCCCTCCTCCAGACCGGAGATCATAGCAGGAGTGGCTCCCTTCTGCGGACCAAAAATGGCGGCTGCCCCCTGCTCTCCCAACAGAGGATTAGTGACATCGGCCAACAGGATGAACTCCGTTTCCGCAGAGAAACCGGGAGGAGGAGTAATCCGCTCCACCCGGTATAGAGAGGCCGGCAGAGGATTGAGGAGCTCCCCGGCGGCATCGTGAAAGGTAAAACCCAGAGCAGCAAGAAGCCCCATGCCTCCATCGATGGATGCACTCCCGCCGAGTCCAAGGAGAATTTTGCGGCAGCCCCGGTCCAGGGCCGCCCTGATCAGTTGGCCTGTTCCAAAGGAGGTAGCCGCTGCAGGATGCCTCTCCTCCTCGCTGAGTAGCCGCAGCCCTGAGGCTTCAGCCATCTCAATGACGGCCGTCACCCCGGCAATACCATACACAGCCTCCACCGGCCGCCCCAGAGGATCGGCCACCACCTCCCGGAATTCCCTGGCCCCCAGGGCCTCCCGAAGCAGAGGACCGGTAAAATCACCCCCGTCGGCCAGGGGCACCAGCCTCAGATTAAAAACCGGGGAGGCCTGACGGAAACCCTCCGCCACTGCCTCCGCCACCGCCCGGCAGTCGAGGCTCCCCTTCATGCTGTTGGGCGCTATCAGTATATTCATCCTCAGTTGTCCCCCCGCGTAACCGAATTAATACCTTTCATATTCTTTAGCTTGTGAATCAGAAAATCGAGATGCTCCAGGTTATGTACCCATATCTTCAGAACCCCGCGAAATTCACCCCGGTCTGATTCCACGTTGATGGAACGCATCTGAACCCCGAAATCTTTCGCAATCAGATGTGAAATCTCTGAGACGATGCCCAGGGTATCCACCCCCGTAATGAAAAGGGTGGTCAGGAATGCATTCCGGCCTGAACCTGGTTTCCACCGGGCTTTCACCAGCCGGTAAGGAAACCGCTCGATCATCTGGGGGGCATTCGGACAGCTTACCCTGTGGATTTTGATGCCCTCATGGATGGTGACGAATCCGAAAATCTCATCCCCATAAACCGGGTTGCAACATGGGGCCAGCTTGTAGTTGACATCGCGGATGTTGCTGTCAATGATCATGTAATCATCACCGCTCTCCACAGGAAGTTCCCTGGTGCTCTCCGCGGGAAGGATCTCTCCGAGCCGCGACCTGACCGATTCCTTCTCTTCTTCGCGCAGCAGCGACTTGATATGAAGGGTGTCTATCTTGCCTGTGCTGATATGGTAGTAGAGATCGGCAGCCAGCTTATAACCATAGTGTTTGAGCAGCTTACGGATAATATCATCGGTCAGGTCGATTTTCCAGTTTTTGAATTTCCGGGCCAGCATCTCCTTGCCGTTGGCCGCTTCCCTTTTTCGGGCCTCGTTAAGCGATGCCTTGATCCGGTTCTTGGCCTTGGAGGTGACCACAATATCCAGCCAGTCGATCTTAGGATGCTGGTTGTTGCTGGTTTCCACAGCCACCACATCCCCATTCTTGAGCTTATGGCGCAGGGTTACCTTCCGGTCATTGACCTTTCCCCCTACGCACCGGTCCCCCAGGTCAGAATGGATATCGTAGGCAAAATCGAGGATCGTGGCCCCTCGGGGGAGCTTCTTCAGATCACCCCGGGGCGTAAATACATATATCTCATCGATATAAACGGTCTTGCGAAACTCATCGATGAAATCCACAACATTCACCTCAGGATTCTCCAGAATATCACGGATCCCCGACAACCATTGATCCAGCTCCCTGTTTTCCCTGCCCCCCTTGTACTTCCAGTGGGCCGCTACCCCTTTCTCGGCCAGTTCATCCATTCGCCGTGTTCTGATCTGCACCTCGATCCATTTCTTGTGGGGGCCCATCACGGTGGCATGCAGCGATTCGTACCCATTGGACTTGGGAATGGTGATCCAGTCACGCATCCGCTCCGGATTGGCCTGGTACTCATCGGTGACCACCGAATAGACCGTCCAGCAATCGCTCTTCTCATTCTGCGGTTCCGAATCGAGGATCACCCTGATGGCAAACAGATCGTACACCTCATCAAAGCCGACCTTCTGTTTCTGCATTTTATTGTAAATGGAAAAAACCGACTTGGTGCGGGCTTTCATTTCGAAGCGGAATCCCCTGGCCAGCAGCTTCTCCTGGATCGGACTGACAAACTCAGCGGTAAAACGGGAGCGCTCGCTCTCGGTTTCGCTGAGGCGGTGAACGACCTCCTGATAAGCCTCGGGCTTGAGGTATTTCAAACAGAGATCCAACAGTTCCGAGTTGAGATTATAAAGCCCCAGACGGTGGGCAAAAGGAGCATAGATATAATTGGTCTCATTGGCGATCCGCTGGACCGAAGCGGTGGGATAGCGGTCGAAATTACGCATGATCTGCAACCGGTCCGCAATCTTGACCAGGATCACCCTGACATCCCCCGCCAGGGCCAGCATCAGCATCCTGAAATTCTCAGGGTGGAGTTCCACCGTGTCGGTCCCCAGGGTGTTGATCTTGGCCATCCCCTCCAGCATGGCCGTCACCCGGTCACCGAATTGCTTCCTGATCGCCTCCGGATCGGCCTTCTGCTCCAACCGGTGGTACATGACATTGTGCAATAGCCCCGCCATCACCGAATCAATGCCCAACCCGATCTCCTCCTGGATGATCATGGCGACCTCCAGGGAATGGACCAGTATCCGCTCCCCCGACTCAAAACAACGCTCCCCCAGAATCTCCCTGGCATAATCATACGCCCGACGAAGATCCTCCATCCCTTTCTGATCAAAAAGAACCGAACACCTCGCCTCCAACTGCCCAAACAGCCTGTCGGCTTCCTCCAGCGCTTCCATATTTTCCAAAATTAAAAAAGGCCGCCGTAAAAGGCAGCCTCTGCAGTAATATCTCCTTTTTCAGATCTTATTCAGCTGCTGCCGTGTCATCCACGAATACCCGCTGGCGCATTTCCCGGTCAAGCATAACCAAACCATTCCCATGACCATTGATCAGCTTCAGGGTGTCGAGAATCTCCGTGACATTGGCTTCCTCTTCCACCTGCTCATCAATAAACCACTTCAGAAAACTCTGCGTGGCATAATCTGACTCGGCTATCGCCACATCCATGATCTTGTTGATGCTCGCCGTCACAAACTGCTCATGCTCCAACGATCTCTCAAATACTTCCACCACACTCGCAAAGTCGGTTTCCACCTGAGCAATCTCCTTGAGAATCACTTGACTGCCACGCTCATGCACATATTTGAAAAATTTGTTCCCGTGCGTCAGCTCCTCCTGGTACTGGATATACATCCAGTTCGCAAAACCCGGAAATCCTTTCCCCTGAAACCATGCCGACATCGACAAATAAAGAAATGCAGAATAGTATTCATTATTAATCTGCTGATTGATCGCTTTTAATACCTTTTCCTTTAACATGATTCTACCTTTTTTTAATTCATACTCCAAAATTACAAATTCCTTTTTAATACTAAAGAATATCCCTCCACCATTTAACAATTATTTAGAATTATTCCTATTTAAGGAAGGCCTGTATGGAGAATCCGCAATTAATCGTAAATTTGAGCGTTATCCTATCAGATAAACAGACTCAACTATGAACAAAATTGGACTTATAGGCCGTCTGATGGCCATTACCATGATATTCAGCCTTGGAGGGTGTCATCTTGATGAAGGGGAGACGCCCGAACTTGTGGACCAGTATCTGGTGAGTTACACCAGGGTAAATGAGGCCATCGTACAGATGATTAAGCCGGTTTTTGAGGCTCTGGAGGATCAGTATCCCGACATGGATGGTATTTCCTCCAAAGTCAGGTATGGGGTATGGGTCTACCGCGTCAATTACAAGACCACTTATGGTGGACATGAAGTGGAAGCTTCGGGACTGGTTGCGGTACCGATGAGTTCAGGTTCGTTTCCGTTACTGAGTTTTCAGAACGGAACCAACACGCTCCATTCCAAGGCGCCATCGGTCAACATCAATGACAATCTTTTCTCCGTGCTTCAGTTGGTTTCCTCAACTGGTTTTGTGGTTACGCTGCCCGACTATCTGGGTTTTGGGGCCTCCTCTGCGATGTACCATCCTTATCTTCACAAGGCGTCGACGCTGACGTCGGTGACCGATCTGCACCGGGCGACCAGAGAGTTGCTGCAAAAGTTGGGAACGAACACGCTGGCCAGGGAAACCTACCTGATGGGGTATTCCCAGGGAGGATGGGCCACCATGGCCCTGAAGCAGGCGATGGAGACCACCCTGTCAGCCGAGTATAATCTGAAAGCCAGTTCATGCGGGGGTGGCCCCTATAATCTGACGGCCATCAGCAACCACATCCTGAGCCAGACCACCTACCCCATGCCCTATTTCCTGGCTTACATGATCGATTCCTATATCATGTCCGGCGAAATCACCCTCAGGCACAGTGATTTCTTCAATTCTCCCTATTCGGGAGAAGGGGTTATCTCTTCCCTCTTCGACGGAACCCATGATGCCGACTACATCAATGGCCAACTGTCCACATCGGTCTCAACACTCTTCAAAAAGGAGTTTCTGGACCAGCGTGTAACGGGAGAGAAATATGCCGGTCTCAGGAGTGCTTTGGAACGGAATTCGGTGAAACCATGGAAGACCACCACCCCAACCCTGATCATTCATGGTCAGGCCGACACTTTTGTGCCGGTCTCCTCCTCTGAGGCGATGGTCAACGGCTTCACAGAGGCCGGGGTTTCCGTTGGAGTGGTGACTTACCTCCCGTTTCCCGCCCTCGGTCATCAGGAGGCCATCCTCCCCTGGGGGGTCAAATCCCTGAAATGGATCCTCAGCCACAAGGAGGGTTAAACTGTTTGTTTCTTTTCTTCGGAAGTGATACGGGTTCTCCGCACCCTGTAAGGGGTTTTCTGTTGTGATTCGTAGTAGGTCCGCATCTGGAGTTCGGCCAGCAGGCCAATAGTGATGAACTGAATTCCCGCGATAAGCAGAAGGATGCCCAGCAGCAGAAGGGGTTTTCCCCAGATATCGCGCCCCATGATTTTAAGCACAAGAAGGTAGAGACTGACGGCTGCCCCGGCGCCCAGGGTAATAAAACCCATCTGGCCGAAGAAGTGCATGGGCCGCTGCATATACTTCTTAAAGAACCACATCAGCAGCAGGTCACTCATCACGCGGGTCGTCCGCGCCAGGTTGTATTTTGACTTACCGAATTTGCGGGGTCTGTGGTTGACATCGGTCTGGGTAAAGCGGGTCGATCCCTCCAGGGCTGCCAACACCGGAATAAAACGGTGGAGTTCCCCATAAATATGGATACTCTTGATCGTGTCGCGGGTGAAGAGCTTCAGGGTACACCCCAGGTCCCGCATCTGGGTGCCCGTAGATTGTCTGATCATGTAGTTGGCAATCCGGGAGGGGATCTTGCGCAGGATAAACCCATCCTTCCGGTGGGCTCTGACGCCGGCGACCATATCCCATTCCCCGGTTTCGGCCATTTCCAGCATCCTCGGAATATCGGCAGGGTCGTTCTGAAGATCCCCATCGATCAGACAGACATACTCCCCCCCCGCAGCATCAATCCCCGCCTGCAGGGCACTGCTCTGTCCGTAATTGCGCATGAGCTCCACCAACACAAACCGCTCATCACCGATAGCCATCACCTCCCGGCGGGTCCCGTCCGTTGAGCCGTCATCAACGAATATCGCCTCGAAATCTATATCCTTCAGCGCCTCTTTCATCTGTTGACTCAGGGGAGCGATATTGGGTTCTTCGTTATAAACACAAATCACGACGGAAAGCTTCTTCATAGTGCTTAATGATCAGATATTAATCAGGTGGCAAAGTTACAAGTAAATTGGTGGCAAAACCACTCTCCATCAATTTATGCCGTTGAATTTCCAGATAAAGGAGAGCCGGAAACTCTGGTAATCCCAGTGGCGCAGACCGGAGATAAAGGCCACCCTGGCGGCCGTAAAAGGCCAGTCGTAGCGTGTTTCGAGGGTAGCCACCACCGGTTTGTCATGGAGCTTCAGGTAGCCTGAATAACCTGACAGATGCCCGGAGAAGTACCATTGATGATTCTTTAAATCAGCCCCGGCGCCCCAGAGCAGGGCATCATTCTGAGGCGTGGCCTCGTTATAGGTTTGCCAGCTGTAGAAGCCGAACATAGCGAAGGGGCGCAGGCTCATCTGGCGATGGAGGTTGTAGCTACGCGAGAAGCTCAGATCCATGAAATAGCCGGGGGTATCGGTATAACGGGCGGCCCAGGCATGGCCCGAGGCGGTTTTGCAGGCCAGCCGCAATACCGTATCAGGAAAACGGCGCTCCCGGGCCAGTTGAACCAACGCCGCAAAATAAAAATCACCCATCGCCAGCCCCTTCCCGTCTTCGTCCCTGGAAAAACGCTCATCCCTGATTTCCGTGCTGTAATTGTAATTTTCCAACACAACGCCCCAGCTCTCCACAGCCACCTTGCCCTCTAAAAAGGGAACCCTCAGATGAAAAGAGAGATCCTGAGTGGGATCCTGCGGATGATAATGGCGCGTCAGGGAGGTCAGGAACTCCCCCTCCTCAGGAATCACCCCCCGCCCAGGTTCGGGAACCGGCAGGGCGTTGGGCCCTAAATAACCCGGCGACAACAACATCCAGTTTCGCCACCCAGGGTCCCCGGGCTGCCAGTTGTGGGCCTCGTTCCACCATCTCCAGGGATCATCTTGTGCCAGCACAGCTTGGGTGGCCAGCAAAAACAACAGGACCAGAAGCCTCTTCATAGATCCTTCGGCCAATGATTTCAAAGATTCAGCTTACGCCGGAGGGGTTGCGGAATGCCCTCACGGTGCACCATGATGCTCATCGTTTTGTAACGCACATAGGGCTTTGAGGCATAGAAAAACCCACCCAGAGCATTATAGGGGCCCCAGGAGTTTTTAACCTTGTACCAGAGATTCCCTTCCTGGTCACGCGCTCTCCCGATGATATGCATGCCGTGGTCATCGGTGGTCTGGTAATTATCAAAACTCACCTGCCTCAATTCCTGCGAAATCTCCATCTCAGGCACCGGACCCGTGACGTTGTACAGCTCATCCTCCTTTTCCCGGTCGGTCAGTTTTTCCCAGCGCAGCATCTCGGCATTGCTCATCTCTTCCGTTTTCTTTACCGGAACCAGGGCTATCCCCTTGTTGCTGGTCAGAAACCCCTTTTCACTTACATCAGCCGCCCAGGCGACCGTGAACCCCCGCCCAATGGAATAATCGATGATCTCCTCCAGGTCGGCCATGGGAACATTGTAGACCTGGTCCCACGACCAGTTGTCGGGCACCTCCAGAATAAAAGGGGCATAAAACGGATGATGGGTATAAGAGGTCACTTCCACATAATCGTTCATATCCAGCCCGGAATATTCCCGCGCAAAACTCTGAGGCGTATAGCTTTTCCCCTGGTATTCAAACTTCTCCGGGATTTTTCCCAGATAGGTCTCAAGAATGCTTTCGATTCCCGTTTGCCAGACTGGCGATAGTTTACGATTGGGATTTTTCACGATGGCCTCGGCATAATCGCGCAGAGTCTGGTCCAACTCCCCGTGAACATGCTTGTCCTCCCCGTAATTCAATCCCGTGTAGACCTCCTCCGGAACAATCCCCAGTGTCCTGATCACATTGGAGGCATCATGAAAGGCCCCTCCCGCCGAAAAACTGGTATTTCCCTGCATCCTGACGTACTTCTCCGCCTTGCTCAGATAGGTATGGTACACAATGAACATCTCCGAGAGATCGGTGACCGGCTTATGCATGCGCAACATCTCCGATTCAAAAAAGGAAAGGGCACTGAAGGACCAACAGGTGCCTGTCCGGTGCTGATTCTTTACCGGCGTGGCAGGGAGTACTACCTCATCGGTAAACTGGAAAGCCTCCGGCTTGGGGGCCCCATCCTGTGCTAAAAGGGTGAGAGAAAAGAGTCCCATCAACAGGGAGAGAGAAACGAAAATCTTCTTAATCATAATAAATACCGTTATCAGCCATCAAAAATACAAATTTTAAATAAAGTTAACGGGCTCCCTGCCCAATAGTGCAAAATGCTATTTTTGTGAAGTATATCCTATCCGGAGGAGTGGAGAAGGATAGACCATCATTGAGCAATGCATTAAACCAATGAGAATGAGATTTCTGCCAAGAGCAGTTTTGATTCTGATATTCCAGTTGATGGTGACGGCGGTTTCCGGCCAGCTCAACATCAACCATTACATGAGGGTTGGGCAAACCAGGATATCCATCGGCAATTATGTCGGGGCTATTGAATATTTCAATATTGTCATCAAGTTCAAGCCGCACATGCCGGAGCCTTACTTTTTCAGGGGGGTCGCCAAGCAGAAGCTGGAGGATTTCCAGGGAGCGATCGCTGATCTCAACCAGGCGATAGACATCAAGCCTTACTTTCCTGATGCCTACGCATACCGCGGATTGGCATGGCATGAACTGAAAGAGTTCGACAAGGCCATTGCCGACTACAACAAGGCGCTTGAGCTGGAGCCCGAGAATGAAGGGATATATATCAACCGGGGGATTGCCAGGATCTCTATGAAAGATGTCGAAGGGGCCATTGCCGACTACAACAAAGCCATGGAGATCAACCCCTCCTCGACGGTGGCCCTGATGAACCGGAGCAATGCCAGGATCATTCAGGGCGACACCAGGGGAGCCATTCAGGATCTGAACCAGGTGATCATCATCAGGCCTCACTTTGCCGGGGCCTATCTCAACAGGGGGCTGGCCCGTTTCGAGCTGAACGACTATGCATCGGCCCTGCGCGACTTCGACCAGTGCATCAGGCTGGAACCCGACAATGCCCTGGCCTATAACAACCGGGGGATCATCAAGCACAAGCTGGAAGATTACAACGGGGCCATCATGGATTATGATATGGCCATCAAGCTGGACCCGGGCATGGCCAATGCCTATTTCAACCGGGCCATGGCGCGTGAGATCCTGCGGCGCCCCGGCTACAATGATGACTACCAGATTGCCGCTGACCTCAACCCCCGCTATGACCTCTCACGGTTTACCCTGGCGGCCGGGCAGGCCCCACCTCCCCCGGCAGGTCAGAAACCCTCCACCAGCACAGCCCCAACCCCCAACAAGGCCGGCACTAACAAGGCCAGCACCAACGGCCAGACCCCTGACAACAACAACGCCGAACAGGAAAAAGCCAGGGAAGAGGAGATCCGCCGACGCCGGAGACTTAACCTGATTATTTCCGATACCCGTAATATCAACCAGGAACCCGTCGCAGACCCCGACGACCCCCTGGTCCAGAACCGCTCTATCGATATCGACCTCCAACCCCTCTTTTTCATCGCCTCCTTTGAAAAGAATTCGGTCAACTATGAACGACTCCAGTATTACAACCCCGACCTGGAAGAAGTCAACCGGCAGAATAACTACAACCCCTTGCTCACCTTTACCAACAAGAGCATGGATGGGGCTGCGGTACAGAACTACATCCTGTTCTTCAACGAAAAAATCGGGGTCGCCCATAACAGCCATAACTACCTCAACAGGGGTATCTTTCATGCGCTGGCAGGCCATTACAACCAGGCGATCGCCGACCTGGACCAGGCTGCACAACTCGATTCCACCAATGCCCTCATTTTTATCACCCGGGGCAACACCCGTTTCAGCATGACCGAACATATCGGGATGATGCCCGAGTTCCCGGGAAGTGTGCCGGTAACCGCCGGCAGAGCAGAGACCCGCCGCACCACCACACCCACCAAAGAATTGGTGATGACCGATTACGACCTGATCCTTGAAGATTATAACAAAGCCCTGGAACTCCGCCCCGAATTTTTCTACGGCTATTACAACCGGGCTTTCATTTACCTGCGCCAGAAAAAATCAGAACTGGCCCTCAGGGACCTCGATAAAGCCATCGCGCTCGAACCCGAATTCGCCGAAGCCTGGTTCAACCGGGGATTAACCAGGATCTTCCTGGATGATGCCAAAGGAGGAGCCGTGGACCTCTCCAAAGCGGGCGAACTGGGCCTGGTGGAAGCTTACAGCGTCATCAAACGTTATTGCAACTGAAAATGGCACGCCCCTCCTTTACCCGCACTTCCACCATGGCCGTTTGTTACTTCAATGCAGACGGAAACATGACTCCTGTTGACCTGGTTAAGAGATGAAGTACTCTGGACCATTGGCTGAACGGATGCGCCCCAGGAATCTCGATGAATTCCTGGGTCAGGAACACCTGGTAGGGCCTGGTGCCGTCCTGCGGAAGATGGTAACCTCCGGGAACCTGGCTTCCATCATTCTGTGGGGCCCACCGGGAGTAGGAAAAACCACCCTGGCCCGGATCATCGCCACCACCCTCGACCGCCCCTTTTACACCCTGAGCGCCATCAGTTCCGGAGTCAAAGACATCAGGGAGGTGATTGACAAAGCGAAAAACCAGCAACTCTTCAGCCGGCCCAATCCCATTCTCTTTATTGATGAGATCCACCGTTTCAGCAAGTCGCAACAGGATTCCCTGTTGGGAGCCGTAGAATCGGGGATCATCACCCTGATTGGGGCCACGACAGAAAACCCTTCCTTTGAGGTGATCACCCCCTTGTTGTCGCGTTGCCAGGTCTATGTTCTGAATCCGCTGAGCAGGGAGGATCTCCTGAAACTGGCCGGCAGGGCCCTGGCTGAAGATCCGGAGATGATGAAGCACAAGGTGGTCCTCCAGGAAGAGGAAGCCTTGCTTCGTTTTTCAGGTGGCGATGCCCGTAAGCTGCTCAATGTTCTGGAACTCGTGGTCACCGCCGGCGAAAGCCCCACGGTGACCATCACCAACGACCAGGTCCTCTACCTACTGCAGAAGAACCTGGCCCTCTACGACAAACAGGGAGAACTCCATTACGATATCATATCGGCCTTCATCAAGAGCATCAGGGGGGGGGACCCGGATGCCGCAGTGTACTGGCTGGCCAGGATGATCGAAGGGGGCGAGGAGGTGAAATTCATCGCCCGCAGGATGGTGATACTGGCTGCCGAAGATGTGGGACTGGCCAATCCCAACGCCCTGTTGCTGGCCCAGAGCACCTTTGAGGCCGTCCATACCATCGGCCCCCCGGAAGCCCGGATCATCCTCTCGGAATGTGCCATTTACCTGGCCACATCACCCAAATCTAATTCCGCCTACAAAGCCATCGATGCCGCCCTGGAAACCGTCAGGCAGAGCGGCGACCAGCCGGTCCCCCTCCACCTGCGCAATGCCCCTACCCGCCTGATGAAAGAACTGGGCTACGGCGACCAGTACAAATATGCCCATGACTATGAGGGCAACTTTACCCAACAGGATTTCCTCCCGGAAAAAATGAAAGACCAACGGTTTTACTTCCCCCAGAAGAATCCTTCTGAGACCAAAATCCTGGAAAGACTGCTCCTCTGGTGGGGCAAACGGTTCGGCGCACCGCCCTGAAAACGCGCCTCCCGGTAACCTGCGCTTTGTACACTTTTAAAAAACTTTACCATGCCTAGATTGCTCACCCTGCTTCTGTTGCTGCTCCTGGTCCGCCCGGTGGCCGGTCAATGGGATGCCAATTACGACGAGACCAAGGTCCCGGCTTACACCCTGCCCGATCCCCTCTGCTTTCCGGGAGGCAGGCAGGTCAAAACAGCCAAAGCCTGGGAAAAGAAACGCAGACCCCAGATTCTTCGTCTTTTCGAAGAGCAGATGTATGGGACTATCCCACCGCAACTGAAGATGACTTCCTTCAGGATCAGGGAGGAGAGTGAACGGACCCCGTATGCCAATGGCCGGAGGAAACAGGTGGAGCTGCTGCTTCAGAAGGGCGGAAGGGAACTGTCCATTCAATTGCTGTTATATCTTCCCCGGGAGGTGAAGAAAGCCCCTCTCTTCCTGGGGCATAACTTCTATGGCAACCACTCCATCACCAGCGATCCGGAGGTATTCATCAGCAGTTCATGGAGCAGGAATGCACCCGCACTGGGAGTCAGCAACCATCAGCTGACGGAACAGAGCCGCGGGGCGCAGAGTGACCGCTGGCCTGTACAGATGATTCTGGATGCCGGGTACGGAGTGGCTACCCTTTACTACGGGGATGTGGATCCTGACAGGGATGACTTCACCGACGGGGTGCATCCCTTTGCTTACCGGCCGGGGCAGGAGACACCGGGGCCCTCGGAATGGGGCTCCCTGGCCGCCTGGGCCTGGGGACTTATTCAGGTGATGGACTACCTGGAACAGGACCCCGATGTAGACGCCTCCCGGGTGGTCCTGACCGGCCATTCCCGCCTGGGGAAAGCGGCCCTCTGGGCCGGAGCCCTCGACCAAAGATTTGCAGCGGTCATCTCCAACAACTCGGGATGCGGAGGCGCCGCCCTCTTCCGCAGAAAATACGGAGAAACAGCAGCGATCATCAATACCTCTTTTCCCCACTGGTTCTGCGATATCTTCACCCACTACAACGACCGAGAGGAGTTGCTCCCCATTGATCAGCATATGCTCCTGGCCCTGATTGCTCCACGCCCCCTTTATGTGGCCAGCGCCCTCGAAGACCAGTGGGCCGACCCCCGCGGGGAATACCTCGCGGCCTTCCATGCCTCCCCGGTATACTCCCTCCTCGGAAAACCAGCCCTCACTTCCCCGGATATGCCCCCAACAGGCCATCCGGTCATGACCACTTTAGGCTACCACATCAGGGAGGGAAAACACGATATCACCCCCTGGGACTGGCAGCAATATATCCGCTTTGCCCAAATGCATCTGACGGCATCCCCCAAAGGATCCGTTAACCACAAATGAAAATTAATGATTTAAAATATCCTCAGAAAAATGAAAGAGCACCATTTCCTGGCATTTGACCTCGGCGCCTCCAGCGGAAGGGCCATCCTGGGCACCCTCTCCGGAGAAAAACTGACCCTGACTGAAGTCCACCGTTTTAACAACCAGATGCTGCTTCTCCACGGGCATTATTACTGGAACATCTTCACCCTTTTCAGCGAACTGAAAACAGGCCTGGCCATGTGCATCAAAGAGCTGAATATCCATCCCGAGTCGATAGGGATCGACACCTGGGGCGTCGATTATGCTCTGGTTACGGGAGACGGACAGGTGGCAGGGCTGCCCTTTGCCTACCGTGACGGGCGCACCGACGAGAGCATGACACAATTCTTTGAACTGATGCCCAGAGAGGAGACCTATCTGCTGTCAGGCATCCAGTTCATGCAGTTTAACACCCTCTTCCAACTCTTCTCGGCAATCCGCTCAGGACTCGAGACCATGCAAGTCGCCCGTTCGTTGCTCTTCACCCCCGATCTGCTCAATTTCCTCTTCACGGGTGTACGCAAAAATGAATATACCATTGCCAGCACCTCCCAGATGCTGAAGGCCGGGCAACCAGAATGGGAATACCGGCTTTTCGATGCGGCGGGGATTCCGCAGGATCTGGTCGGGGAGATCATCCTTCCGGGGAGCATCCTGGGGCCTCTGCTGCCCGAGGTATGTGCCGAAACCGGGAGTGATCCGGTGCCCTGCATGGCAGTGGCTTCCCATGACACCGCCTCGGCGATTGCGGCCGTCCCCGCCGGCGAAGGCACCTGGGCTTACATCAGCTCTGGCACCTGGTCGCTGATGGGCATAGAGAACCCCGGGGCCCTGGTCTCACCCGAAACCCTGGCCCTGAACTTCACCAACGAGGGAGGTGTCGACGGCACCACCCGCTTCCTGAAAAACATCATGGGGCTCTGGCTGATCCAGGAATGTAAACGGAAATGGGACCAGGAACACCTCCTCTCCTGGAGCGACATTGTCGAGATGAGCAAGACCGTTCCTCCCTTCGTGAGCCTCATCGACCCCGACGACCTCTCCTTTCTCAACCCGGCCGATATGCCGGCAGCCATCCGCGACTTCTGCGAGAAAACAGGCCAGCCTGTTCCGGCCACCCCGGCAGTCATCGCCCGCTGCGTCTATGAAAGCCTCGCCCTGAAATACAAGTTCACCCTGGAACAGATCGAAAAGGTGATTAAAAAACCAGTGGAAAAAATCCATATCATCGGCGGGGGCGCCAACAACAGGTTCCTGTGCCAGCTGACCGCCAATGCTACCGGACTGCCCGTACTCGCCGGGCCCGTGGAAGCCACCGCCATCGGCAACATCCTCATGCAGGCCCGCGGCCTCGGCTATGTGGAGTCCCTCTCCGAAATGAGAAAAATAGTCTCCGACTCTTTCGGCGTAATCCAATACCTTCCGGTCAACGTCAGCGATTGGGAGGAGAACTACCTCCGGTTTAAAGTGATCCTCTCCCTGAATAACCCCCCAAAGGAGTAGATCATCTTAAGCCGCAGGAAGGGATAACCTCAAGGGGAGGGAGGCCGCTCAAAACCACCTTCTCTTGCGGAACAGGAAAATACCCAGCGCCGACAACCCGATGGAAAAAAGCAGAATGGCATAAAAGGACCATTGAACCCCTTCCAGATGGTTGGGAACATTCATCCCGTAGAGGCTGGCAATCAAGGTGGGGATCATCAGGATAATGGATATGGAGGTGAGTCTTTTCATCACCACATTCAGATTGTTGGAGATGACCGAGGCAAAGGCATCCATCATTCCGGCCTGAATATCACTGTAAATCTTGGCCATCTCCAGAGCCTGCCTGATCTCGATGATGACATCCTCCAGCAGGTCGTCGTTGGTTTCATCCAGAACATACCTTTTGGAATTCTTCAGCTTAACCAGCACCAACTCGTTTCCCTTGAGGGAGGTGATGAAGAAAACCAGGCATTTTTCCATTTTCAGCAACTGGTTGAGTTCCTCGTTCCTGATGGACTTTTCCAGTTCGCGTTCAATGGCCGAGGACTGTTGGTTGATCTGTTTGAGGTATTTGAGGTAAAGTTTGGCAGAACGCTGAAAAAGCCTCAACATAAAGTTAAAAACATCACTCACCTGTTCTTTATGTTCACGGTAAAGGGAGGGCTGGTCGGCGGGCAACACCTCGTTGGGACTGCCACAAAGGGTCACCGTCAGGCTGGAAGTCATGAAAACCCCCAGGGGAATGGTCTGAAAAGGAATACCGTTGTTGGAAACCACCACCGGAATACGCAGAATGACCAATGAAAAATCATCGTCAAATTCGACACGGGGCCGTTCATCAGGGTCCAGAATGTCTGAAATGATCTCCCCCGGAATGTTGTATTCCCTGGAAATATGTTCGATTTCGATGGGTGTGGGTTGGGTCACATTGATCCAGCAGTTCTGACCGGCCTGCGGAAGCTCTACATGCCCCCCAAGGCTCCTGAAGATTCTGATCATGAAAATGCCTCCTCTTTTATACGGCCGGGGAGGCATACCACCTTACCCTAACCGCAGGTTAGTACTCTCGTTCGTTGATGATACGGGCCGTCGTCCATATGAAAACTCTTTGTTTAAAGCTGGCTGCAAAGATAACAGTTCCCTTTTCCCATGAACCGGCACCTCCCCAAAAAAATAGCTTAAAGAAATGTTAATTTTCATGACCGGCACGGCTCTCGCCTTCAGGCCCCGGCTGCCATTTTTCACACCCAACACACCCCTAAAATGACAAATCCTGCTACTTTTGTATCAGACAATGAAGTCTGCCTTTAACCACCAGACCCCCGGGTTGGCCCGGTGACGTCTGCCTGATCTGACAACGCTTACTGACATGATCAAGTCATTAGCCATCATCGGTTGTGGAGGGTTCATCGGAACCGTTGCAAGATATCTGATATCCAGGTATTTCCAACTCAACTACCCCACTCTGTTCCCCTGGGGAACCTTCGCCGTCAACCTTGCGGGCTGCTTCCTGATCGGCATCATCTACGGCCTCTCTGAAAAGGGCCATCTCCTCTCCCCGGAACTCCGGTTGTTTCTTACCGTCGGATTCTGCGGAGGATTCACCACCTTCTCCTCCTTCTCCAACGAAGCCCTCATGCTGCTCCAACAACAGGAATGGCTGCGCTTCTCCCTTTATGCCACCCTCTCCTTTTTCCTGGGACTGGTAGCCGTTTATATCGGGAAAATCCTTATTCAACTCAACTGGCCATGACAGAAAACAACGAAACCTTTATCCTGAGAATCTATATCGGCTCTTCTGATAAGGTGAACCAGCAACTCCTCTATGAATACCTGGTTTTCGAAGCCAAGAAACTGGGTTTGGCAGGGGCCACAGTACTAAAGGGAATTTTGAGTTTTGGGGCCAGCTCCGTCATACACTCCTACAAATTCTGGGAAACCCTCGATAAGGTGCCTGTTGTTGTGGAAATCGTGGATGAACCCTCCAAAATCAACAGCTATTGGGAAACCGTAAAACCAGTGCTTGAATCGGTGCGCTACGGCTGTCTGGCGACGCTTGACAGAACCTCTGTTCTGATGTACAAATCGGGAAAACAACGGATCCCGGGAACAGCATAGAACCGGCCCCTGCAGAAGTATCCTTTTTGAGGAAGCCAGCATATGCCAGCAACGAACTCTTACAGATTACGAAGTAACGAGTAATGAGAGAGAAGGGGCAGAAGGGAGCCTGTTTCCTTTATGTGGGTTTGTGCTGCGCCAATAACGGTTTTATTCCACGTAAAGAACCAGGCCCTTGAGGTACTCTCCTTCAGGATGATAGATACTCACGGGGTGGTCGGCAGGCTGGGTGAGCTGGTGGAGGATCCTGACCTGGCGGCGGCTGATGGCTGCTGCGCTGAAAACGGCTTCCCGGAAACGGTCGCGGGCCACGGCCTGCGAACAGGAGAAGGTGAACAGGATTCCTCCCGGGCGGATCATCTCCATAGCCCGGGCGTTGAGCCGTTTGTAGGCCTTCAGGGCCTGAGGCAGGGCTTCCTGATGTTTGGCAAAAGCCGGGGGATCCAGGACCACCAGGTCGTAATCACCAGTATGACCATGCATATATTCAAAAGCATCGGCGACAAAAGCCTCATGGCGCTCCTCCTCCGGAAAATTCAGTAACGCATTGATGCGGCTCAACTCCACGGCACTGCGGGAAGCATCGACGGAATGGACCAGCTGGGCCCCGCCCTGTAACGCATAGACCGAGAAACCCCCGGTATAACTGAACATATTCAGCACCCGGCGGCCTTCACTGTAAGCCCCTACCAGCCGGCGGTTCTCACGCTGATCAATGAAAAAACCGGTCTTCTGCCCACTCTCCCAGTCGACTTGAAACCGGAGCCCATGCTCGGTCACCTCATGGGGTACGGCAGCTTCCCCCAGCAGGTATCCATCATGGGGGCGCAGATCAGCCTTGAAAGGGACCGTTTTTTCACTTTTATCATAGACGGCTGTCAGGGCACTCCCCAGCACCCCGGCCAGGGCACGGGCTATCTCCTCCCGTACCAGGAACATCCCTGCACTGTGCGCCTGAAACACTGCTACCCCATTGTAGAGATCCACGATCAGTCCGGGCAATCCATCCCCCTCACCATGAATCAACCGGCAGACATTGTTGCCTGGGCTCCCGGCAATGCCTGTCCTTTGCCGTACCTCCAGGGCGGCAGCGATCTTTTCACGCCAGAAGTGCTCCCCCGGAGGCGCTTCCCCGAAAGAGAGCATGCGCACGGCAATAGACCCTACCTGGTAGTGGCCCCACCCCAGCGTCTTTCCATCCCGTGAAAGCACCCTGACCATCTCTCCCTCCCTGATGCCCGGGGCAAGCGTTCCTATGGCCCCCGAAAACACCCAGGGGTGATACCGGAGCAACGACTGCTCTTTTCCGGCCTTGAGTTGTATGGTCTTGGAGGTACTGCTCACGATTGAAGTTGTTGTAGTTTTTCAAAGATCAGCAGGGAAGCCCAGGCGTCGGTGGCGGCATAAGCCATCTGCTGCACCGTGAGCTGCTCCGCTTCCCAGTTGGAGAGTTGCTGTGATTTGGAAATCCTGAAACCCAGAAGGATGGCACACAACTTCTTCAGGCTGAAGTCCTTGATCCCCATCTTCTGCGCCTGTTCCTGCAACTCGATAAACCCCGAAGGTTTGAAAGGGGTGATCTTTTGCAGGGCCTTCAGATCGTCACGGATGGCTACCCCTGCCTTAAGGAGTGAGGCATCAGAAAGCAACCGGCGGACCTCCACGGGTAGACCGGTCTTCTTGACCCGGAAGAGAAAAGCTTTATCATGGGTCGACAATTGAAGAAGGGCGACCTGATGGTTATCGCCCTTGCGGAAGGAGGGTTTGGTCTCGGTATCGAAACCCAGCACCCTGTGGCTGGTAAGCTCCTGGACGGCCTGACGCACCATCTCAGGCGTCTCCACCACGATCATCTCTCCCCCGAATTGCCGCAGAGGCAACCCGGCGATCTCCTCCCTGGTGATGGATTCCCTGATGATTTCCTCCATCTCACTCATCTCCTTCCCTGAAAAAACGGTCCACCCATCCTGAAGCATCGCGGCGGCTACCGGTATTCCCCGGCTGTGGCCTCTCCCCGTTCTCCAATGCACCACTAAAAACCAACTGATGTAGCGCCCGCAGTACATTCACCAGCCGCTGGCCCCAGAACTCCCCAAAATGGGCCGTGCACTCCGCCAGCGCATCATGCATGACCTCTTCATTGCCCAAACTGTAGGCCGTCAGAAAATCCTTCAGATCCTGATAAATATCCAGCAGGCTCTCGGATATACTGGCCGTAACCCGCTCGGTACCAAACTGAATCTCAGGGTCGAAGACCTCCTGATAGGCATCATATTCCCCCAGGATCTCGGCCCATTTCCCGAGATAGAGGTTGTAGTCGAGTTCGGTGACATACTTCTCCAGGGGGTCGTCTGACATGGGCTCCACCACAGGCAGCAGCGAAGCCTTGAAATAAAGCAGAGGCAGCAATTTCCGGGTAAGGTCAGCAAGCGCCGGTAAAGCGTAGTTGCCGGGAACCTCCACAACACGGCAGAATTCACTGGCCACGGCCACAAATTCCACCACATTCCTGCCATACACCAGGTGGTCTAACCCATTCTTCTCCATAACTTACAAAAACTCGCGCAAAATTAAGAAAAACACGCACTCCACACCGGTATACCCTTTACTTTTCGCCCTTCCATTCCAGACGGTTGTCCACCCTGCGCACGATTTTTTCGTTGTCGAGCAACCAACGGAGGAGATTCCGGGCGTTTTCGTTTTCGGGGCCCAGCCTGAACATCAACTCCTCAGGAAGTAAAGGTTCCGACAACCCTTCCCTGATGGAGGCCAAAATCTTATCAAACTCCAGCCGGCTCAATCCTAGCTGGTTACGCTCCTGACAGACATCACATATGCCACAACGCTGGGCCTCTAGCTCACCGAAATAGCCAAGGAGAATCTGACTGCGGCATTTCGTGGTGGTCGAGGCATACTGGATGACCGCCTCGATCCTGCGTATGAAATCCTGCTTGCGCAGATCATAATTCTCACGCGAAAAAAAAAGCCGCTCCTGCTCCACCCTGTCGCGGGTGTAAAAGATATAGGGGCTTTTCCGGCGTGGCACATAGTCGATGATGCGGTGGTTATTGAGCTGCTTCAGGAAGCCGGCGATCACCTCTGCAGTGGCCCCTGCCCTGGCGGCCAACAACTCTTCCTCTATCATCACATAGCCGGTAAACAATCCGGTATAGGAGCGCAGCAGCAATTTGATAAATCCATCGAAGGCCTCATTGGCAATCTGAAAGTTGTAGAGCTCATCACGACTCACCATGAAATAAACGCGCGAAGGAGAATCCACCTCTTCCGAAAATTCAAAATAACCCTGCCGCTGAATGATTTTCATGCTGTGATAGACCTGAGCCACCTGGAAATGGTATTTCTCAGCGAAGGTTTCCAGCGGAAAGTCAAAGAGCTGGTTCTTGCCAAAGCCGACAGCTACCTGAAGGTAATTGCCAATAGCTTCGTAAATGCGTCTTATATAGTCGAGGGAGGGGAAGACCACCGACAGGTGTTTTTGCAGTTTCAGCTTGTCAGAGGGGTTATAGAGGAGGACGGCCATGGATTTCTTCCCATCGCGGCCGGCCCGGCCTGCTTCCTGGAAGTAAGCCTCCAAAGAGTCGGGCAGGTCAACATGAAGGACAAACCTCACATCGGGTTTGTCAATGCCCATGCCAAACGCATTGGTAGCCACAATCACCCTGGTTTTATTGCTGATCCAGTCGTCTTGCCGGCGGTGTCTCACCTCATTGTTCAACCCCGCATGGTAATAATCAGCGGCAATGCCGTTCTTTCTCAGTATATCCGCAATTTCTCGGGTTCCCCGCCGGTTTCTGACATAGACAATGCCACTCCCCCCTGCCCGTTTCAAACTCTTGACCAGATAACCTATTTTGTCCTCCTTTTGCCTGACCACATAGGCCAGGTTAGCCCGGGCAAACGAGGTGGACCTGACATTTGGGGCAGCGAAAAGAAGCTTCTCCTGAATGTCGTCGACCACGACAGGAGTAGCCGTGGCGGTCAACGCCAAAACAGGCACCCCCGGCAATAAACGGCGCAATTCAGCGATCTTCAGATAACTGGGCCTGAAATCATACCCCCACTGGGATATACAATGGGCTTCATCCACCGCGATCAGGTTAATCTTCATCAGCCTTAACTTCTCCAGGAAAAGTTCCGACTCCAGCCGCTCAGGCGAAACATACAGGAATTTATAATCCCCCCATACTGCATGGTCAAAAGTCACCCTGATCTCCTGAGACGACATACCACTATGCAGGCTCAATGCCTTGATTCCCCGATTGCGAAGATGTTCTACCTGGTCCTTCATCAACGCAATGAGAGGCGTCACCACCAGGCACATCCCTTCCCTGGAGAGACTGTACACCTGGAATGTGATGGACTTGCCCCCGCCTGTGGGCAATAATCCCAGGGTATCCCGCCCCTCCGTTATCGACTCGATAATCTCCAGCTGCAACGGCCGGAAGTCAGCATATCCCCAGTATTTCTGCAATATTTTCTGAAAATCACTCACCCTGTTGCAAATTAACGAAACCCCTTCTTCTTTAACAATTTTTAAAGCCAAAAACCACAGGCCCTCAAAATATATCGGCTTAAATAGACTAAAATTTGTAGTTTTGCGCTTTATATAATTTAATACGACTGCTGATGTCATTTCTTTCTGAAAAAGTGGTTACAGAAGGGTTCACCTTCGATGATGTTCTCCTGATTCCTGCCTGGTCGGAAGTATTGCCCCGGGAGGTGGATCTGAGGACACAGTTCACACGCAATATTATGCTCAACACGCCGGTGGTCTCAGCGGCCATGGATACTGTCACCGAATACAAATTGGCCATTGCCATAGCCCGTGAGGGGGGGATCGGGGTGATTCACAAGAACATGGACATAGAAGAACAGGCCAGGCAGGTCATCAGTGTAAAGCGCGCTGAAAATGGAATGATTTTCGATCCTGTCACCATTGATAAGGGAAAGAAAGTGGCCGATGCCCTGGAGCTGATGGCCACTTTCAAGATCGGGGGGATTCCCGTCATTGACGGGGAAGGTTATCTGGTGGGGATTGTCACCAACAGGGACCTCCGGTTCGAGAAAAACATGGAGCGGCCGGTAACGGAGGTGATGACCAGCCAGAACCTGATCACCACTACCGAATCGACGAATCTCGAGAAGGCCTCAGAGATTCTGCAGAGTTACAAAATCGAGAAGCTGCCGGTGGTCGACAAGCATGGGAAGCTCATCGGGTTAGTGACCTACAAGGATATTACCAAGGCCAAGGACAAGCCTCTGGCCTGCAAGGATGACAAGGGCCGGTTACGGGTAGCTGCCGCGGTAGGGGTTTCGGGTGACAGCATGGAGAGGATAGAGGCTCTGGTAAGGGCTCAGGTCGACGCCATCGTTATTGACACGGCCCATGGCCATTCGAGAGGGGTAGTAGAGATGCTGCGCAGGGCCCGGCAGGCCTGGCCCGGGCTGGAGATCGTGACCGGCAATATTGCCACTGGTGAGGCAGCCCGTGACCTGGTGAAGGCCGGCGCCGATGCCGTCAAGGTGGGCATTGGCCCCGGTTCCATCTGTACCACCCGCGTCATCGCCGGTGTGGGCATGCCCCAGCTCTCCGCCATTTATGACGTCGCCAAAACCATCAAAGGATCAGGGGTCCCTATCATCGCCGACGGCGGAATACGCTACTCGGGCGACATCGTCAAGGCCCTGGCAGCCGGAGCCCACTCCATCATGGCCGGCGGTCTCTTTGCCGGCGTGGAAGAGTCACCCGGTGAAACCATCCTTTACCAGGGAAGAAAATTCAAAGCTTACCGGGGCATGGGATCTATCGAAGCCATGCAGAAAGGCTCCAAAGACCGGTACTTCCAGGATATGGAAGATGATATCAAAAAACTGGTGCCCGAAGGCATTGCGGCCCGAGTCCCCTTCAAGGGAACTCTCGAAGAGGTCCTCTATCAGATGATGGGAGGCCTCAGGGCTGGCATGGGCTATTGCGGTGCCAAAAACATCGAAATCCTCCAGCAAGCCAGGTTTACCCGCATCTCCAATGCCGGCATCCAGGAAAGCCACCCCCATGATGTGGCCATCACCCGCGAAGCCCCTAATTACAGCAGCAGACAAATGCTCTAACCACCCATTGCAGCCCGGAATTCAGGGTTGACGTCACGGATAACCTATTGTGTTTCATTTTATAGCTCCTATGAGAAAAATTCTGACCCTCGGATTGGTCCTGACCGCTCTGGCAGGAACCTCCCCTGCCCAGAATAAAAAGGACGTGCTGGTCACCATCGGGAAAAACACCGTTACCCTGGATGAATTCAACCGGATCTATGAACGGAACAACTCGAACATCCAGGACCCCGAAAACAAAAAAACGGCCCCTGCCTACCTTGAGCTTTTCATCAACTTCAAACTGAAGGTGCTGGAGGCCATGAACCTGGGCATGGATACCGCCGCCGCCTTTAAAACGGAACTGGAAGGCTATCGCAATGAGCTCGCAGCACCTTACCTGACCAACATCTCCTTTGACGACCAACAGGTGAAAGAGACCTATCAGCATATGCTCAAGGAGGTGAATGCCAGCCATCTTATGATTGAACTGCCCGCTGATGCCTCCCCTGCCGATACCCTGGCCGCCAGAAACAGAATCCTGGACATCAGGGAGGAGATCCTCGGAGGCCTTGACTTCAGCACAGCCGCCCTCCGTTACTCCCAGGACCCTACCGCCGCTACCAATAAAGGGGAGTTGGGCTGGTTCTCCGTTTTCCAGATGGTCTATCCCTTTGAGCAGGCCGCCTATACCACCCCTGTAGGGCAGGTTTCCATGCCGGTACGCACCCGCTTCGGCTACCACCTGCTCAAAGTCAACGCCCTCCGCGATGCCGAAGGGGAGATCCATGTAGCGCATATCATGAAGGTATATCCTCAGAATGCCTCCCCGGAACAAAAAGCAAAAGCCGCCTGGGCGGCCGACAGCCTCTACCATCTTTTGGAAAAGGGAGCCAACTTTGAAGTGCTGGCCCGCGCCAACAGCGATGATGAACGCAGCGCGACCAACAACGGGGAGCTCCCCTGGTTCTCCCGCGGCCGGATGATCCCCGCCTTCGCCGACCCCGCCTTCGCCCTCAAAAATGACGGTGAATTCTCCCGGCCGGTAGACTCGGGATTCGGCTTTCATATCATCAAAAGACTCAACTACAAACCGGTACCCTCCTTCGACGAAGTCAAAAAGGAGCTGGAAGATCGGATCAGACGGGACAACGAGCGCCACCAGCAAAGCAGGGAGGCCTTCGTCGCTGACCTTAAAAAAGAGTACCACTATTCGCCTGACCAGGCGGCCATCGACCAAATCCTTGCCATGAGTGGCTCCTGGATCGGCCAGGACACCCTCTCTATCCCCGCCGGAACCCTTACTCCTGAGGTCCTCTTTTCCTTTGCGGACCAAAAGGTCACCTCCCGGCAATGGACCGATCACCTCAGAACGATCCCCGTTCAGCAGCTCCTGAACGACCCCCTTCAACTCCCCCGGTTCTTCCAGGCCTGGATCGACGAAACCCTGATCCGTTACGAAGAGAGCCGCCTCGGGGAAAAATACCCCGAATTCCGCTCCCTCCTCCAGGAATACCACGATGGAATCCTCCTTTTCAACATCTCAGAGAGTAAAATATGGCAAAAGGCCGCCAGTGACTCGGTGGGACTGGCCGCATTTTACCAGACCAACAAGGGAAAATACCTCTGGCCTGAAAGGTACAGGGGAAGCCTCATCCGTTGTGCAACGCCCCAGGTGAAGGACAAAGCAGAAGAGTATACCGCTTCGGGGGTGGCCGCCCGTGAAATCCAGGATTTGCTCCGTCTGCCCGACGGCGCCCTGACCATTACCGAAGGAACCTGGGAAAAAGGAGCCCATCCGGTCGTGGACTACTACATCTGGGGAGGAACCCTGCCACCCGATTGGGATGAGTCTACTGGTTTTATCACGGGCGAAAAAATAGCCCCCGAGCCTAAACTTCTGGAAGAAGCCCGCGGGTACCATATCTCTGATTACCAGCAGTATCTCGAAGACCAGTGGGTCAGGGAACTGAGAAGCAAATATCCTGTAAAAATCAACAAAAAAAACCTCAGGCTGCTGGCAGATGGTTAAACCCCGGTTCTCATATTTTCTGGCCGGTTGGTTAACCCTGCTGGTCTCCTGCCACCTACCGTGGAGCTCCGACAGGATAGCCGTGGCCAAAGCTGGTGATGAGACCCTCTATCTCGATGAACTGGAGAGTCTCATTCCTGATGGCTCCAGCCAGGAAGACAGCCTGCTGATGGCTGAAGACTATATCAAGAAATGGGTCATCACCCGGCTGATGGTCAAAAAGGCAGAGGATAACCTCACCCTTTCACAACGCGACATCACCGCAGAACTGGAAGAATACCGCAACGCCCTGGTGACCTACCGCTATAAAAAGGCCCTTATGTCGGAAAAACTCGACACGGTCGTCACTCCCCAGGAGATTTCAGCCTTTTATGAGGAACACAAACTCAACTTTGCACTTACCTCTCCCCTTATGAAGGCGGTCTTTATCAAAATCCCCCTGGAAGTGTCGCAACCTGAAAAGGCGAAGGCTTTCTGCGGCAGCACCTCTCCCGGCGAACTCCGTGAACTCCAGGAATATTGCCTGCGCTATGCCGAAACCTATCATTTCTACACCGACCAGTGGGTCAACGCCCGCCAACTCCTGCAAAACCTTCCCGGATATACCCCGGAAGAGGAGATCCGGCTTACCCCCGGTACCGCCCTGGAAAAACGGGATAACCATTACTATTACCTGATCTGCGTCCTCGGATTCCGCGCCAAAGGAGAATCCGCCCCCATGGATTATGTCCATGATAACATCCGCGACCTGATCATTAACACCAGAAAAACAACCTTTCTGAAAAAACTGGAAGAAGATATATATACCGAAGGAGCCAAAAATAAAAAATTCAGAATATATGAGATGGAATAGAAATAGCGGCCTTATCAGGGCCCTGAGTTTGGTTTTGTTGCTGACAGGAGTCATTCCGGGAAGAATCGCCCGGGCACAGGACCGGGTGGTGGATCAGATCACTGCGGTCGTGGGGAATAACATCATCCTCAAATCGGAAATCGAGGATATGTTTATTCAGCAGCAAGCCCAGGGCATCACCACTGAAGGCGACATGAAATGCGAAATCCTGGAGAACTTCCTGATTGATAAATTATTGGTTGCTGAAGCTCTTCTCGATACCGACATCGTGGTCACCGATAACCAGATCAACCAGAACCTGGACGCCACCTTGCAGCGTTATATCAGCTTTCTGGGTTCAGAAAAGGAGGTGGAGAATCACTTCAAGAAGCCTATCCCCCTGCTGAAAGCCGATATGCAGGAGGCCATCAAAAACCAGCTGCTCAGTCGGCAGATGCAGGATAAAATCATCAAGGATGTGACGGTGACCCCTTCGGAAGTGCGCTATTACTTCCGTAACCTGAAGGAGGAGGAGATTCCTTCCATACCGGTACAGTATGAGTATAAACAGATCATGCTGATCCCCGAGATCGATATAGAGGAGGAAAACCGGGTGAAGGCGCAGCTCAGGGATCTCAAAAAAAGAATTGAGGAGGGGTCCAATTTTGCCACCATGGCCGTGCTTTACTCAGAGGCGCCCGAATCGCGGCTGGGCGGGGAGATCGGTTACCTGGGAAGGGCCCAGCTCGACCCGGCCTATGCCGCAGCAGCCTTCAACCTGAAGGATGATAAGATCTCCAACGTGGTCAAAAGCGATTTCGGATACCATATTATCCAATTGGTCGACCGCAAGGGCGAAAAAATCAACACCCGCCATATTCTTATGCGGCCAAAAGTCTCCGCCGAAGCCCTCGAACAGGCTTCAGCCCGCCTCGACAGTATCGCCGACCTGATCCGCAAGGAGAAAATAACCTTCGACAACGCAGCGATGATGTTCTCACAGGATAAAAATACCCGCAACAACGGTGGACTGATGATCAATCCGGAGACGCTCTCCTCGAAGTTCAGCGTGGAAGAACTCGACCCTGATATCAGCAAGATCATCACTGCCATGAATATCAATGAGATTTCCAAGCCGTTTCAGACCGTCGACGAGAACTCACGGCAGACGGTATTTAAAATCATCAAACTGATCAACAAGTCAGAGGGACACCGGGCCAACCTGCAAAATGACTATCAGCAACTGGCGCAGCTCTATCTGGAGAAGAAAAAACAGGAAGTTCTGGAGAAGTGGATTGCCACCCAGCAAGCCAGGACCTATATCCGTATAGATCCCACCTATGCCAACTGCAATTTCAAATTCAAGAACTGGATCAAATAAGGGAGAAGCGAGGTTTATGCAATACAGGAATGACGTGGAGGCGCTCGATGCGCTGCATGCCAAATACAGGGAACTTCACCAGGAGATCACCAAAGTGGTCTATGGTCAGGATGAGGTGGTGACCCAGGTTCTGAACACCCTTTTCAGCAAGGGCCATTGCCTGCTGATCGGAGTTCCCGGGCTGGCCAAGACACTCTTGGTCGTCACCATCGCCAGGGTGCTGGGTCTGAAATACAACCGTATTCAGTTCACGCCCGACCTGATGCCCTCTGATATCATCGGCACCGAGATTCTGGACAAGGATCGTCAGTTCCGGTTTGTGCAGGGCCCCATTTTCGCCAATGTGATCCTGGCGGATGAAATCAACCGTACCCCTCCCAAAACCCAGTCGGCGCTTCTCGAGGCTATGCAGGAGAGGGCAGTCACCTCGGCAGGCCACCATTTTGAACTGGAGCAGCCTTTTTTTGTGCTGGCAACCCAGAATCCCATTGAACAGGAGGGGACCTATCCCCTTCCCGAGGCTCAGCTGGACCGCTTTATGTTTTCGGTTTGGCTCGATTACCCCCGTTTTGAAGATGAACTGACGATCGTTAAGAATACCACCTCCACCTGGGAAGTGGATCTCCGGCCGGTGATCAATGGTGCGGAGATTCAGTTCTTCCAGGAGCTGATCCGTAAGATCCCTATCAATGACAGTGTGGTGAATTATGCCGTGAAGGTGGCTGCCCGGTCCCGCCCGGGAACGGACCATGCCGCACCTATGGCCACCCAGTATCTGAAATGGGGGGCCGGCCCCAGGGCTTCGCAGTACCTGGTCCTGGGCGCCAAAACCCATGCAGCCCTCCATGGCAAATACTCCCCCGACAGGGAGGATGTCCAGGCCGTAGCCCCTTCTATCCTCCGGCACAGGATCATCAAGAACTACAAGGCTGAAGCAGAAAATATACCCGTCGATGAAATCATTGCTGCCCTCCTCTAAATGAAGCCTCCCCGTTTTCATAGGATTCCGGAGCATCATGGAATGGCTCTCCTGTTATGGCTGCTGCTATGGGGGGTTCTCCCCCTGGGCGCACAGGAGAAAACCCGGCTGCCGGGGGAAACCCGCCATGATACGACGCTGATCCGGCCCGGAACAACGCCCCGCTCCACCGTGCCAGCCCCACCCTCCTCACCCGGAGTGCTCTCTGTTCCCGGCCAGAGCCTTCAGGATCCGGACAAAAAACGCATCGATATCGAACAGGCCGACTTTCTGGAGTTTAATGAGGCTATCGTGGCCAACGCCCAGCGGCTCATCGGCAATGTACGCATCCGCCACAATGAAGTCCTCATGTGGTGCGACAGCGCCTATGCCTACAACGGCACCAACCGCGTCGACGCCTTCGGCAATGTCCATATCAACCAGGGCGATACCGCCCACCTCTATGCTGACATGATTTACTATGACGGCGACCGGAGCTTCGCACGGGCCATCAAAAATGTCAGACTCGTCAACAAATCGACGACCCTGTTCTCCGACACCGTCGATTATGACCTGGTTCCCAACATGGGCTATTATGACGATAACGGTAAAATCATCGACAGCACCAACGTGCTGACCAGCCAGATCGCCCGCTACTTCGTCGATGAGGATATCGTCTATTTTTACCAGAACGTGGTGGGGTACAACGATAAATACCGCCTCGAGAGCGATACCGTCAAATACAACACCGCCACAGGCATCTTTTATATCCAGGGGCCCACCACCATCCGGGATTCGGTGAATACCATCTATGCCGAAGACGGCTGGTACGACTCCCGCACAGGAGAAGCCCAACTCCTGAAAAATCCACTCGTCTACAATGAAAAACAGCAAATGAAGGGCGATGTGATCGACTACGACCGAAACAAAGGGTATGGGAAAGCCCGGGGAATGATAGAGATCATCGATATTGACAACAATGTAATTGTCAAAGGGCGGAATGCCTGGTTCGACGAAATCACCGAAACCGCCTTCATCACCGATTCAGCCCTCTTCATCATGGTCAGTGAGGGAGACTCCCTCTTCCTCCATGCCGATACCCTGAAAACCGTGGCTGACACGATCCCCGATGAGAAGATCATCAAGGCGTTCAATGGAGTGAGGTTCTACCGTACCGACCTGCAGGGAAAATGTGACTCCCTGGTCTACTTCAGCCGTGATTCCACCATCCAGTTGCACAGGGAACCGGTCCTCTGGTCAGAAATCCACCAGATGAGCGCAGATTATATCGAAATGATGACCTATAACCCAGCCCCCGATGAGGTCCACCTGCGCAACAACGCCTTTATTATTTCCCGGCAGGATTCGGTGATGTTTGACCAGGTGAAGGGTAAAAACATGACGGGTTTTATCGTCAACGAGCAACTCGATCACATCTTTGTGGATGGCAACGGGCAAACCATCTATTATGCCCGCGACAAGGGAAACATCATTGGCCTCAACAGGGCCGAGAGCAGCAAGCTGGCGATTCAGTTCAGGGAGGGTAAAGCCCACAGGATCTCCTTTCTGGGCAATCCCGAGGGGAAGCTGACCCCCATTCCCCAATTGAGTGACGAAGAGCGTCATCTGGCCGGTTTTGACTGGAAAGAGAAGATCAGGCCCCTTTCCAGAGAGGATATCTTCCGTAAAACGCCCCCCTCATCGGTGGCCCCCTCTTCCCAGCCAGAGGAGCCCGAGACGGCGCCCTCTTCCCAGCCAGAGGAGCCGGCGCTAGTGCCGGCAGGTGAAGAGAAATAGGCTACCGGGAGACCACCCGGCGCCCAAATGGGGTAATGGCCAACGACATCAGCTTGAAATGCTGCCGCCCCCAGGGAATACCTACGATGGTCAGGCAGAGCAACAGGCCGAAAACCAAATGGATCAGGGCAATCCAGAAACCTGCCACGATCAGCCAGATCAGATTCATGAGGGTGGAGAGACATCCAGGGGCCCACTCCTTCAGCTCCCAGCTCTTCCCAAAAGGCCAGAGGGTGACCTCCGCCAGCTTGAAAGCCTGTAATCCAAAGGGTATCCCCACAATGGTCAGGCACAGCAGCAGACCTCCGATCACGTATCCAAAAAAGGACTCCAGGCCCCCGAACAGCAGCCAGATGATATTTCCCAGAATTTTCATGGTTCTCTTTCTTTCGAAAATTGGTCTTCACCGATCACCCCACCATTACAACCGCACGGAAAGATATTTAAAATCTCCTCTTTCTTCTGCTCCGGCCGACCGGAACAAAACCCGGCCATTCCTCCCGGGCTATGGTTCTATCGTTTACCTCCTCACTTGCAGCTCCAAAGAGGATCAACCTCCGCTGCCCGGGCCATGGTCCTGTCTTTCAATCCGGCATGAATTCTCCCGTGTCAAAAATCATCAGACTTTCTGCAGTTTCCATCTGCCTTTGCGGAAATACCACCAGGCCGCTACGGCGATCAGGGATTCAGCCGTCACAATGGCCCAACAGGTTCCCGCCAGTTCCCCCTTCAGGGTAAAGGCAAAGATCCAGGCCAGAGGGATTTCAGTCAGCCAGAATCCGAAAAAGAAAATGATGGTGGGTGTGATGGTATCCCCACTCCCGTTGAAGGCCTGGACCATGACCATGCTCAGGCCGTAGAATGCAAAACCGAGACTGATGATACGCAGGGCATCCGTACCCTGGTGAAGCACGCCCGGATCGTTGCTGAAGAAGCCGATAAAAGTGTCGGAGAAGAGGACCAGAATGAGGCCAATGAGGCCCATCATGATCATATTGACATAGCTGGTGATCCAAACTGATTTCTCAGCCCGGTCGGGGAAGCCGGCGCCCAGGTTCTGCCCCACCAGGGTGGCAGCGGCATTGCTGATTCCGGATGCCGGCAGGAGGGCAAAAACAACCACCCTGATCGCGATGGTGTACCCGGCCACCGCCAGCGATCCATACACGGCGATGATGCGAACCAGGAAGATCCAGGAGGAGGTGGCGATCAGGTTCTGAAAGATCCCCCCCATGGAGACTTTCGCCAGTTCACCCATGATCTGTGACCGGACCCTGAAATCGGAGAGCCTGACAGCAATCCGGTGGTGACCGCCAAAGAGCAGGTACAACTGGTAGAGCACCGCTATCCCCCGGCCGGTAGCCGTTGCGATGGCGGCCCCCTTGATGCCCATGGCCGGAACCGGACCGAAACCAAAAATAAACAGGGGATCCAAAACGATGTTGATCAGGTTGGCCACCAGAATAACCCGGAAGGAAATGGCGGCATCTCCCGAACTTCTGAAAATGGCGTTGATGATGAACAACAGCATGACAATCCCATTGGATCCGAAGATGATGGCCGGATAAAGGGCGTATTCGGCTGCGGCTTCCTCTGTGGTGCCCATCAGAACCAGAAACTCCCGGGCCCAAAAGATGCCCGGCAGCGAAATCAGCAAAGAGATCAACAGGGCCACCAGGATGGACTGAACGGCAGCGGTACCGGCACCCCGGGGATCCTTCTCCCCGATCCGGCGGGCGACCAGCGCCGTTGTGGCTACCCCCAGTCCCGACGCGATCGAATATACGATGGTCATCACCGACTCGGTCAACCCTACCGCGGCAATGGCATCTGCCCCCAACCGCGATACAAACCAGATGTCGGCAATGGCAAAGAGCGACTCCATGACCATCTCCAACACCATGGGAATGGAAAGAATGAAAATGGCCTTCCCTACACTGCTCTCGGTGAAATCCCGCTCCGTGCCTGCTATCGCTTCCCTGATGTCGTGCCACAAAGAACCATTGTCCCCACCGGAAAAAACGCCGTTCGGGCTTATACGCTTTTCAGCCATGAATTAAAATACCAGGAATTGAATCAGGAGTGAAAGGTCAGGATGGTTTTCCTGATCAGGGTCAGTTTTTCCAGAAGGGGTTCCAGGAGGTCAAGCCGGAGCATGTTGGCCCCGTCGGATTGGGCGGCGGCCGGGTTGGGATGGGTCTCTAAAAAGAGGCCATCGACTCCCACGGCGATGCCAGCCCGGGCGATGGTCTCTATCAGCCGGGGTTGGCCCCCCGTGACGCCGCCAGCCTGGTTGGGTTGCTGCAATGAATGGGTGATATCAAGCACCACAGGGCACCCCAACGCCTGCATCTCCGGAATCCCCCGGTAGTCGACGACCAGGTCCTGGTAACCAAACATGGCTCCCCGCTCGGTCAGCAGGATACGGTCATTGCCCGTATCCCTTACTTTGCCTACGGCGAACTTCATAGCCCCCGGCGAGAGAAACTGCCCTTTTTTGATGTTGACGACTTTGCCCGTTTCCGCGGCGGCTACCAGCAGGTCGGTCTGCCTGCACAGAAAAGCAGGAATTTGTAACACATCGACATAGGCTGCAGCCATCGCCGCCTCTCCGGCAGCATGAATGTCAGTGACCACAGGAACACCGTACCGATCCCCCACCTTCCGGAGAATCTCCAGCGCCTTGATATCACCAATCCCCGAAAAGGAATCGATCCGCGACCGGTTGGCCTTCCGGTAGGATCCCTTGAAAATCCAGGGGATCTGCAGCTTATCGGTGATTCCGGCGATCACCCCGGCAATCTCCAGGGCCATCTCCTCTCCTTCAATAGCACACGGCCCGGCCATCAGGAGAAAATTCCCCGATCCGGTATGTTTCAGCTTTTCTATCGCGGGCAACATCATGGCAGTCAATTTTTTGGGAAAGATATTAAAAAGCAGCTATTCTAATGTTAAAACTTACGGTCCAACCTACAGTAATTGATTCAAATTTAAATAACTACTCGAATCCTTTTATACTTTTGCAGCCCTATTCAAAGAAAATGGAAGAAATCAGAAACGTAGCCGTAATCGCTCATGTTGACCACGGCAAGACCACGCTCGTGGACCGCATATTGTACCAGGTCAAACTTTTCCGCGACAACCAGGAAGTCAGGGAGCTGATCCTCGACAGCAATGATCTGGAGCGGGAAAGAGGGATCACCATCCTCTCCAAAAATGTCTCCGTACGTTACAAAAATGTAAAGATCAATGTTATTGACACTCCTGGCCACTCCGATTTCGGTGGGGAGGTAGAACGGGTGCTCAACATGGCCGACGGGGTATTGCTCATCGTCGATGCCTTTGAAGGGCCCATGCCCCAGACCAGGTTCGTGCTCCAGAAAGCTCTCGAGCTGGGGTTAAAACCACTGGTGGTCATCAACAAGGTAGACAAACCCAATTGCAACCCGGAAGAAACCCATGAAAAGGTTTTCGACCTCATGTTCAGCCTCGATGCGACCGAGGAGCAGCTCGATTTTCCCACCGTCTATGGGTCTTCGAAACTAGGATGGATGGGACCCGACTGGAAAAATCCTACGGAAGATATCAGCTATTTGCTGGATACGATTATTTCCTACATACCGCCGGCCAGGTACGCCGAAGGAACCCTTCAGATGCGGATTACTTCCCTTGATTACTCCTCCTATGTGGGGCGGATCGCCGTGGGGAAGGTCAGCCGCGGGGAGCTCATCCCCGGCAGCACGGTGACTCTGGTCAAACGCGACGGGAGCATGGTTAAAAACACGGCCAAGGAGGTCTATCTCTTTGAAGGCCTGGGCAAGGAAAAAACCAAGAAAAATGTAAGGTCAGGGGAAATCTGCGCGATCTTCGGCCTCGAGAATTTCGAGATTGGCGACACCATCGCCGACGCACTGGAACCCGAAGGGCTCTCCCCCATCACCGTCGACGAACCGACCATGAGCATGGTTTTTGCCTCCAACAACTCGCCATTTTTCGGGAGGGAGGGCATATTTGTCACCTCCAGGCAGTTGCGCGACCGCCTTTACAAAGAGACAGAAAAAAACCTGGCCCTCAGGGTGGAAGATACCGCCTCTGCCGACACCTTTATGGTCTTTGGCCGGGGAATCCTCCACCTTTCGATCCTTATCGAGACCATGCGGCGGGAAGGCTATGAATTGCAGGTAGGCCAGCCCCGTGTCATCGTCCGGGAGATCGACGGCATCAAATATGAACCCGTAGAAGCCCTGACCGTACAGGTTCCCGAAGCTTTCGCCGGCAAGGTGATCGAACTGGTCTCCCAGCGCAAAGGAGAGATGACCCTCTTTGAAATCAAAAACGAAAGAGCCCATCTGGAGTTTTCCATTCCCTCCCGGGGCATCATCGGTATGCGAAACCAGATGCTCACGGCTACCGAAGGGGAAGCCATTATGGCCCACCGCTTCAAGGACTACGAACCCTGGAAAGGGGAAATCGGCATCCGCCGCAACGGCTCCCTCATCGCCCTGGAAACAGGAACTGCCATTGCCTACTCCATCAACAAACTTCAGGACCGGGGTAAATTCTTTATTTTTCCTGGGGAGGAGGTGTATGCCGGACAGGTCATCGGGGAAAACACCCGTTATGACGATCTCACCGTCAATGTAGCCATCACCAAAAAGCTGACCAACATGCGGGCTTCCGGGTCCGATGACAAGGCTATCCTGAGTCCGCCCATCCGTTTCTCCCTCGAAGAGGCCATGGAGTACATCGCCAGTGATGAATTCATTGAGATAACGCCCAAATCCATGCGCCTGCGGAAAATCCTCCTGGATGAGACCGACCGGAAACGGGCCAAGAAGCAGGAAGCCTAATAGGTATAGCTGACGAAGGCGAACTTTTTGGAATCAGGACTCCAGGAGGGCACATTCAGGGTCCCCTGGCCCCCATAAAGGAAAGCCACCGTTTTCACCTCACGCCCCCCATCCATCGCCATCATGCGAAGCATCACCCGTTTGTTGCGCGGATGATCACCGGGCGCCACCTCCGGAAGATAGGAGATAAACAACAGCCACTTTCCATCAGGGGAAGGATGGGCAAACCAGTTGTTGTACTGGTCATGGGTGACCTGTTGCTGGTCACTGCCATCAGGTTTCATCCTCCATATCTGCATGGTACCGCTGCGGACCGAATTGAAATAGATATATGTTCCATCGGGGGTATATTCGGGCCCGTCATCCAGCCCTTCAGCGGTGGTCAGCCGGATCTCCTCCCCTCCCCGGGCAGGGATTTTATAGACATCGTAATTTCCGTTTCTTTCGGCACAATAGGTCAGCCAATTTCCATCGGGTGACCAGCCATGCCAATAAGAAGGCCCCAGGGAGGTTACCCGTGTGGGGACACCCCCTTTCACCGGAACCGTATAAATAATGGAATGCCGGGTGCCGTTTTCCTCGAGGTGGTGGCTGATGGCCAGCGTTTTTCCATCAAAGGAGAGGCCGTGGTCATTGTTGTTGCCATCGGCAAAGCCAGTGGGAATAAGGGTTACTTTCCTGTTTTTGAGATGAAAGCGGTAGAGTCTCCCCTCCTTGTTGAAAATGAGAAATTTTCCGTTGCGTGACCAGTTGGGGGCCTCAATATGGTCAGCCGTGGAGTAAACCACTTCGCGCCGGCCGGTTTCCGTATCGAAGAGTTCCAGCCGGCTGGGAGATGGAGGTGCCAGCAGGCCCCCCCTGACTTCGGCCGGAACATCCAGCCGCACATTGTAAAAGCAGGCCTGTTCACTCACCTCCGGATGATGGGAACAGACAAACAGCCCCGCGTGAACCTCCTTCCCCAACTGCACGGTCACGGAAGCCACCTCATCGGAGGGCGTCTGATCCTTGGAAATGCGCAGGATAAAGGTATCTCCTGATTTCTCAAGCTGGACGAAGGAGGGAGCTTTCACCTGAGTGATCACCTCCCTGGTCTCCCCTCCCTTCTCTGCCCGGTATTGCAGGGAGGTAAGGCCATCTCCATGGACCGCCACATCGACGTAGGGAGAGTCGTCCTCAGGGGTGGCACGAAACATCAAGCCAGCCTTCCGGTGAGGTTCCACCCCCGCAGCAGGAAAATAAAGGTTGGCCGACAAAATACAATCGTCACTCACCACCTCCGACACGAAATAGAACTCGTCACGGTTTCCCCACATGTTGCTCCCCGAACCGGTGAGCCACCAGGAACCATCGGCCCCGTCATAACGATGGCTCCCCCTGATGGCCGGATTTCCAATGTTCCGGGCATCGGTGAAACGCCCTCTCTCCACAGGGGAAATGGCCGGGACCGGTTCTCCCAGAACCAGCAACCCGAAGATCAGGAAGTATTTATGCATAATTATCTGAATGACAACATGTGAATAGGTTTACCCATAGAGTGGGCCATACGTGGCGCACGCCCGGTAATCGGCTCCCTCAGGGTCCATACCGAAAGCATTCCAGGCTGCCGGGCGGAAGATATCCTTTTCATCAACATTGTGCATGCATACGGGTATCCGCAAAACCGAAGCCAGGGTAATCAGGTCGGCCCCGATGTGTCCATAGTGAATAGCGCCGTGGTTGGCCCCCCAATTGTTCATCACACTGTAGACGTCCCTGAATTGTGGTTGATTGGTCAGCCGCGGTGCAAACCAGGTGGTGGGCCAGGTCTTGTCGGTCCGCTCATTGATGATAGCATGGACGTGCTCCGGGATCTCCACCGTCCATCCTTCCGCAATCTGCAGAACGGGGCCCAATCCCTTGATCCGGTTGACCCGCGACATGGTTACAGGCATTCCCCCCTTCGAGAGGAAATTAGAGGAGAACCCCCCTCCCCTGAAATAACCCAGACTGGCAGGATACCAGGTGGTCGCCGCCAGACACTTCTCCACTTCAGCTTCGGAAATCTCCCAGAAGGGTTTCATGGCGGGTTCCCCCTTTTCATTCTCCTGCATTCCGGTGGCATCCAGACAGGTGGCGCCGGAGTTGATCAGGTGGATGATCCCATGGGCTGCTGCGCCTTCCAGATGATACCCGGTCACCCTATGGACGGCCTCGGGACTCCAGAAGGTACGGACATCCGAAAAAATGGCGGCCGTGTTGGTCAGCAGATGCCCCATCAGCATGGCTACCCCGTTGAGGGCATCGTTTTCCGTCGCCAGCACATAAGCCTCCCTGACCCCGTTCCAGTCAAAGGAGGAACAGAGCAACGCCTCACTGAAATCTCCATTGGGCAGAAAATCAGTCCACTGACGCTGTCCCTGGAAACCCGCCGCAATGGCATTGTGACCCAAGGCCTCCTCGGCAAATCCCATCTCCCTAAGCACTGGATTCCCCTGCATCAGATCCCTGATAATAAGGGTCATCTTCACCACGAATTCCCACTCCTTATCTTTCTGGGCCCGGTCACTCCTCGATTCCGGGGTGTTGAAATCGGTCCCTTCATGGACCTTGCAGTACTTCTCGGTCCAGGCCATGGCCTTCGCGAACTCAGCCTGGTCATATATTCCCTTTTCTATGCGGCGGATGATTTCCACTTCGTCAACCCCCTCCACACGGATCCCCAGGTAATCCTGAAAGAAATCATGGTCCACCACCGAGCCGGCAATTCCCATGCACTGCCCTCCGATCCCCAGATAAGACTTGCCCCGCATCATGGCTGCCGCCAGTCCCGCCTTCACAAACCGGAGGATCTTTGCCTCCACATCGGCCGGAATAGAGGTGTCGGTATTGTCCTGTACGTCGCGGCCATAAATACCGAAAGCAGGGACCCCCTTCTGGGCATGCCCCGCCAGTGCCGCGGCCAGATATACCGCCCCGGGCCGCTCCGTTCCATTGAAACCCCAGATGGCCTTCGGATAGTATGGGTGCATATCAATGGTCTCCGTGCCATAACACCAACAGGGCGTCACCGTCAGCGTCAAACCAACCCCCTCTCTTTCAAACTTCTCAGCACAAGCCGCAGCCTGGGGTACACGCCCTATGGTCGTGTCTGCCAGGATACACTCCACCTGACTCCCGTCGGGATACCTCAGCCTCGAAGAAATTAACTCCGCCGCACTTCGCGCCATATTCATGGTCTGTTCCTCCAGACTCTCCCTGACGCCCCCCTGCCGGCCATCAATCACCGGCCTGATCCCCACTCTGGGGTATCTCCCTTTTGTTGTTGTAGTCATTACTAACCTTACTTATTTGTTATGTTTATTAATCTCTCCATTCCCTTCAGCCCAATAAAGGGTCGCAACGCAAATGCCCCATGAGATCTTTTTAATATCTCCCTCCCGGGGATTACCGCTCACCAGGAGGTCAGCCGTTGCAGGAGGCCATTCATTCTGGCCTCAGGTGCAGCAATGTAGGAAGAATTCATTAGAGAATAAATGAAATCCGACATTTTAAGTATTTTTAGCTGACAAAAAACCAACTTATGAAGTTGTTAAGACTGAAACTGCACTGGCAGATCCTGATCGCACTGGTCCTGGCCGTTCTTTTGGGTTACTTTGTTCCGGCATCGGCGGAGTACCTCTCCTGGATGGGGGATTTATTCCTGCGAAGTCTGAAGATGGTCATCATCCCCCTCATTCTCAGTTCAATCACCAGCGGTGTGACCAGCATAGGTTCAGGTAAAAGTCTGGGGAGGATCGGATTAAAGACCTTGGGTTATTATATCTCGACCAGTTTGCTGGCGATCCTCACGGGGTTGATGCTGGTGAATCTCATTCAACCGGGTGTGGGGGTTCATCTGGGCTTTACCGGGGAGGCCGCCATTCTGGAAGGGAGCAACGGGGAGATCTCCAATATATTTATGCGGATCGTGCCCGAAAATATCGTGGATGCCATGGCGCGCGGCGAGGTGCTTCCCGTGATCTTCTTCTCTATATTGATGGGCTACTTCATTTCCAGAAGTGGGGAGTCTTACAGGGCTCAGCTGACCGGTTTTTTCGAGGGGTTGTTCGAGGTGATGATGAAGATCACCATGTTTGTGGTGCGGTTCACTCCATTGGGAATCCTGGGGATCGTCACCCGGGAGGTGGCCCATAATGCCGAGAAACTGGGAGACATTGCAGGCGGCATGGCGGCCTATATTATAACGGTACTCCTGGGATTGATCCTCCATTCAGTGGTGACCCTTCCGCTGATCGTCCGTTTGGTCGGCCGTGCCAATCCCCTGAAGCACTTCAGGAACATGGCCACGCCCCTTCTGACGGCTTTCTCCACGGCCTCCTCCAGCGCTACGCTCCCCCTGACGATGGAAGCGGTGGAACACAAAAGCGGCGTTTCCAATAAGATCTCCAGCTTTACCCTCCCCCTGGGAGCCACCATCAATATGGACGGCACCGCCCTCTATGAATGCGTAGCCGTTATGTTCATATCTCAGGTTTACGGCATTGAACTCACCATAACTCAGCAGATGATCGTGGTCATCACCGCTCTGCTGGCTTCCATAGGGGCCGCAGGCATCCCCATGGCCGGACTGGTGATGATGACGGTCGTACTGACCGCGGTTAACCTCCCCCTCGAAGGCATCGGCCTCATCCTGGCCGTCGATATGATCCTTGACATGTCCCGCACAACAGTCAACGTATGGAGCGATACCTGCGGCGCCATCACCATCGCCCGCTCCGAAGGGGAACACACCAACGTCTGATCACCCCATTCTCCACACGCTCTGGCACCTCGGCACCCCGTCTCTCCGGAATTTTATCGAAAGGCTCAGGCCCATGGGACCGGTATTCATGCTGACACAGCGCCCATAACCCGGATGGAATCTGCCATTTCCGGACAGATGCATTTTAAAAGGCCCTGCCGGCTCTTCCCGGAACCTTGATCCCATTGAAGAGAAAAAATATATTATAAAACATACCTCTATTTCAAGAAAACTGAAAACCACAGGGTTAAAAGATGGATCTAAGGCTTTATTAACAAAAATTAATAAATTTTTAATAATCACCTAATCTTGAATTGATTTTTATTTAACTTCGCCATGTCAGAACGATGACTTTTTCAATACGACCTTTTCTCTGTTAAACCAATAATTGCTGATCTGGCTAAACGAAACTTGGAAAGCAGGCTACCTGAATAACGGTAACCTGTTTTTTTTTTGTGCCTACAGGGAGAACCAGTAACTGAGTTTGACCATAAAGGCATTTTCGCCTTTCACCGAATAAATTCCCTTGAAGCTGTCCATGATGGAAGGGGTGTGGCGATATTCCCAGGAGCTTTGGTTACGAGACCAAACCAGGTAAAGGGTGGAGCCGGCCAGATACTCCCAGCGGAGCACGAAATTGGAGCGGAACTCCCGGAAGTCAAAGTCAGGGTCTTGCAGATGGAGGTCAGCAGTCTGGTCGTGGTTTAAGTCAAGGGCGCAGACCCCCTCTTCCCGGCTGAGAAAGGTAAAAGGGGTATACCGTTGGTTCAGATTCCGGGCCAGGCTGTTTTCCACTTTGTAGAGTTGCTGGTAGTGACCGGTGGAGGCATAAGGATTCCCGTAGTATTGCAGGGAGAGTTCGGGAGTAATAAAATATTCGGCGCGCAGGGTGGTTTGCAGGGTCTTCCGGTCCAGCTGGCCCACGATATAGAGGGGTTCCCCTTGCAGCCTTCTGGTGGCCACAAACTGGCTGTTGTCTGTGAGGACCTCGTATTTGGTATTGGAGGTGAGAAAAATCCGGTTATTGATTTTCCACTGCAGGTAAAAGGTATAATCTCTCGATCCGGCTTCCCCGCTGTCAACCCATTTTTTGTAGGTGCCGGCACCCAGAAAGATCTTCTTGGCACTGTTGGTCTGAACGAACACCTCCCCTGTAAGGTAGGGATCATAGCGCAGCGCGGGGCCTCCCCGGAGCTGGCGGGGATCGTTCTTCCCCAGATTCCTGACCAGGTCTGCATGGACATTCCAGAGGTTGGTAAATTTGACATACCCGTGGAGGTTCAGGTTATCGGTAATCCTTTTATTACCGAAGGTCCGGTCGTGTTTCTGGATCAGATCGACATACCAGTTGCGCATGATCCCCGATGGTTTGTTGACCTGATAGCGCAGGTCGATCCGTTGTGTCATCACGTCGGCATCGCGTATATATCCGGCATCATTGAGTTCCACCCCGGGGGAGCGCCAGCTCACCGTAGCCTGGGCCCTGAACCGGCCGCTTTGCTTGCCTCCCTTCAGCTGCCCGCCAAAACCACTCATGGAAGTAGCCAGGCTATCGGGGTGCAGGTGGCCGGCATCTACCCGCTGGTAGTTATGGCGCGATGCCCGCTGCAGAGCGGTGATGGCCTCCTGGCTTCCGGAGACGGAGGTGTAAAACAACTTCGCATCCATGAAATATTTCCTGCCCGCCCAGTTGTGGAGAAGATCCAAACCGCCTGCCGTGGCCAACCGGGGGAGGAACTCCAGATGCTCTTCCTTCAGGGATCGGACCACAGAGGTGGCCATGACCCCCAGAACGGTATTGCCCTGACGGAGGTCTTGCCGCGCCCGCCCTACAAAATAGTTGGTAAAAGGTTCTACAGCCATCTTACGGGAGCCCTCCTCCCCGGAGAGAGTGGCATACTCCCTGCCGGTCATGCTGTTGATCACCCCCATTGAAAATCCCTTTTTATTTTTTCCCGTCACCTTCAGGGCATTCAGAATGGTCGTTCCCCCGGGCAGGGTCACCTCTTCGCCGGCCCCGGCCTCCGGAACATAGGAAGGAGCATGACCGATCCGCCGGCTGTAAAACAGCATGTCATTGCCTATGGAATAATCCAAAATGGCATTGCCCTCAAGGAAAAAAGGGCGTTTCTCGCTGTAAAACACTTCGTAGGTCGTCAGATTGAGTTCCGAAGGATCGGCTTCTACCTGGCCGAAATCGGGAAGCACCGTAAAGTCAAGGGTGAAATTGGAGCTCAGTGCGGCCTTCCCGTCTAACCCCAGAGCATACCGGTCAGCGGCTGGTGCATTTTGGATCAGCCGGGCCGCCGTAAAGGGCATCAGCTCAAAATGGTGTTTCCGGGGTATCTCTTTGATGCCATGGAGCTCCCCGAAAAGATAGACCATGGCCGGGGCATCAATGGGGATCAGTTTCCACTGGCTCTCCTCATCATTGCGGTCGATCCAGCGCCATACATGCATCCCCCAGACCTGTTCCTTATCGTCACTGAACCGGAGCTGAGAAAAGGGAATCCTGATTTCTGCCGTCCAGGCCGAATCTTCGATATACGCCTTGCCGGTCCATACCGCATCCCAGTTGGAATCCCCCACATAGGCTCCCTTGTGCATCAGGTCGATCTTCTGTCCCGCGGCTGTCACATTGAATTCAAAGGCGGTCTGCCGGTCATGGTAACTATCCAGGGCAATTCCTACCATATCCCCAGAGGTGATATCATCGCGCCGCCCCATCACCGGGCTTATCTTTTGGGGTTCTGAATCAAAACAACGGAGAGCTACGTAAAGGTTTTCATCATCGTAGAGAATCTTGACCTGCGTGGGCTGCGAAGGTTGAGCCCCCTGCCGGGGAACCTGCTGAATAAAATCACCCTGCCACTCCCCCTCTTCCAACCAGCAGGCATCATCAAGCCGGCCATCGGTCCTGGGCTTGTGGACCACCCTGACGGCCGTATAAATCCGCTTCTGTCCGGCATAAAAATTCACAAGGGAATCGTCTGATAAGGAATACCCCGAGATTTGCGCATTTGAAAAATTGAAGCAACCGGTTAAAAAAAAGGAAATCAGTAGAAAAGCACTAATATTCAGCTTCATGTTCAGGTGCGTTAATGGCCCAAATGTACATAATATAAACTATTGACCTCTACAGAAGCGATTTTTTTTTGGAACCGGAAGGGGCAAAATCCTCCAAAATGTAAATTCACAGCCGGATGAACCGAAAAAACAAGCGGCTATTCTGAACATATTGACAGTAATCGGGTTTAAAAAGGGTTAAAAAGCGCAACCAGAAAACAGCATGAAATACCCATGCCTAATTTATGCACAAACCGTGATGATTAACCACATGGGTATTACATCTGTTTCACGAGTTTTACCATATATACACAATAATTTAAACAGATGAAACAGATCAGAAAAGTTTTGGTGGCCAACCGCGGTGAGATCGCCATCCGGGTGATGCGTACCTGTCGGGAGATGGGTATTGCGACGGTAGCGGTATATTCAGAAGCTGACCGTACCTCCATGCATGTAAGGTATGCCGATGAGGCCTGGTATATTGGCAAGTCTCCCTCACCGGAGAGCTACCTCAACATGGACCACTTGCTTGCGGCCGCCCGCCGCAGCGGGGCCGACGCCATTCACCCGGGGTATGGTTTTCTTTCAGAGCATGCCGGTTTTGCAGAACGCTGTGCCGTAGAAGGCATTACCTTCATTGGTCCCTCTCCGGAAGTGATCCGGAGAATGGGGGACAAGGTAAGTGCACGGGAGGCGATGAAAAAGGCGGGGATTCCCGTGGTGCCCGGGAGCGATGGGGTGTTGCAGGAGGAGGATGAAGCGCTGGACTTCATCCGGTCGGCAGGGTTACCGGTGATGGTCAAGGCAGCCGCCGGAGGGGGAGGAAAAGGCATGCGGCTGATTCATTCGGAAGAGGAGGTGGGCCCCGCCCTGCGGGCCGCCCGCTCAGAAGCCCTGGCGGCCTTCGGCGATGACGCCCTCTACCTGGAAAAATACATCTCCTCGCCCCACCACATCGAGTTCCAGATCCTGGCCGATGAGCATGGCCATACCCTCCATCTCTTCGAGCGGGAATGTTCGGTCCAGCGGAGGCACCAGAAAATGATCGAGGAGACCCCATCTCCCCTGATGACCCCTGAATTGCGCGCCAGGATGGGGGAGACAGCGGTTCGCGCCGCCCGCGCCGTCCACTATACCGGGGCAGGAACCATCGAATTCCTGGTCGACGACAACCTGAATTATTACTTCCTGGAAATGAATACCCGGTTGCAGGTAGAACATCCCATCACGGAAAGGGTTACCGGCATCGACCTGGTCAAACAACAAATCATGATCGCCATGGGTTACCCCCTCCCTTTCACACAGGAAGAGCTGGTCCAGCGCGGCCATGCCATGGAATGCCGGATCTATGCCGAAGATCCCGACAACAACTTCCTCCCTTCCGCCGGAAAAATCAGCCGGATCACTGAACCCACCGGACTGGGGATCCGCACCGATGGATACGTCTACGAAGGATATGAAATCCCCATCTATTATGACCCCATGATTTCTAAACTGATCGTATGGGGCCTCACCAGGGAAGAAACCCTCCGGAGGATGAAACGGGCTTTATCAGAGTATAAAATCACCGGTGTGAAAACCTCTGTCAGATACCTGGAAAAAATCATGAACTGCCCCGATTTTGCCACCGGAAAATATGATACCCGCTTTATTGAGCAAAACAAGGAGCGGCTGGAGATCAGCGAGCATTGCAAAAACGGATGTGAGGAGATGGTCATCATTGCCGCTTATATCGATTACCGTGAAAAACTGGGACGGCTCCTGGAATCCAAAGAGTTTCAGCCCGTCCAGAATCGCTGGAAGAAAACCACTCACATTCACCATTTTTAATCCGGAACCATGTCAGTAGAGATCAAACTGAAGAACCGCCTGGCGCGGGTCGAACTCCTCGAGCGGAACGACAACCTGATGAAGGTGAAGGTCGACGATGTGGTTTACCATGTCGATCTGATGCACACTACAGGGGGAACCTTCTCGATCATCGAGGGGGGCCGGTCGCATAATATCGAACTCATTCCCGGGCAGGATCCCCGTAAATACACGGCCTATACGTACTATGAGACCTATGATGTAGAGGTGATCGATGCTGAGGCCCGGTATCTCCTCAACCGGGGGTCGGGCCCCCTCCTCACCAGCGAGAAGATGATCCAGTCGCCTATGCCGGGTAAGGTGGTCAGCGTCCTGGTCAGGGAAGGAGATCCGATCAAAAAAGGGGAAACCGCCATCATACTCTCTGCCATGAAAATGGAGAGTGAATACCGCTCTCCCCTGGAAGGTAAAGTCAAAAAAATCCATGTCAGAGAAGGGGATATTGTAGAAGGCAACCAGATATTAATCGAATTTGAAGCGTAAATAAAATGGATCAGAATGAGAAGTTGAAGCAACTGGAAGAGATGAACTTTCTGGCAGAACAGGGAGGAGGGGAAGAGAGAAGGGCCAAACAGCATGCCGGAGGGAAAAAGAGCGCAAGGGAGCGTATTCTGATGCTGGCTGACCCGGGTACTTTTCATGAGATCGACAAGTTGGTGACCCACCGGAACTATGATTTCGGCATGGAAAAGAAAAGGGTTTTGGGCGACGGGGTGGTAACCGGGTATTGCAGGGTTCATGACCGGTTGGTATATGTTTTTGCCCAGGATTTCACCGTTTTTGGGGGAACCCTGAGCCGGGCCAATGCCGACAAAATCGTCAAGATCCAGAACCTGGCCCTGAAGATGGGGGCTCCGGTGGTGGGTCTCAATGACTCGGGGGGAGCCCGGATCCAGGAGGGGGTGGAGAGCCTGGCAGGCTATGCCGACATCTTCTACAACAACGTAATCTCTTCCGGGGTGATCCCCCAGATATCGGTGATCCTGGGGCCTTGTGCCGGAGGAGCCGTCTATTCCCCGGCCCTGACCGATTTTATCTTTATGGTCAGGGGATCAAGCCATATGTTTGTTACCGGTCCCGACGTGATCAAGGCGGTCACCCATGAGGAGGTGACCAAGGAAGAACTGGGGGGTGCCGTCACCCACAGCTCCCGCAGTGGGGTAGCCCACTTCGCAGGAGAGAATGAGGAGCAGACCCTGATGATGGTGCGTGAACTGCTCAGCTTCCTGCCTTCCAATAACCTCGACGACCCGCCGGTCAGGCCGGCCACAGACCCGGCCGACAGAAAGGAACCCGGGCTGGCCGGATCGATTCCTGCTGATCCCAACAAACCCTACGATATGTTGGAGGTGATCGATAAGATTATCGACGATCATCATTTTCTGGAGGTACAACCCCATTTTGCCTCCAATATGATTACGGGACTGGCCCGCTTCGGAGGTTATCCTGTGGGGATCGTGGCCAACCAGCCGGCTTGCCTGGCCGGAGTCCTTGACATCAACTCCTCGGCCAAGGCCGCCCGGTTCGTCCGATTCTGCGACGCCTTCAACCTGCCCCTGGTCACCCTGGTCGATGTTCCCGGTTTTTTGCCCGGCACCAGCCAGGAGTTCGGAGGGATCATCAAACATGGCGCCAAGCTGCTCTATGCCTTTGCTGAAGCCACCGTGCCCAAAATAACGCTGATCACCCGCAAAGCTTACGGCGGCGCTTATGACGTCATGTCCAGCAAACACATCGGCGCCGATGTGAACTATGCCTGGCCCTCGGCCGAAATCGCCGTCATGGGGCCCGAAGGCGCTATCAACATCCTCTACCGCGACCTGGAGAGCCCCGAACAAAAAGCCACGGCCGTCGAAGCCTACCGCCAAACCTTCGCCAACCCCTACAAGGCGGCGGCCCTGGGCTATATCGACGAAATCATCCACCCCTCTGAAAGCCGACCTAAGATTATCGACGCCTTGGAAATGACCCGCAACAAGAGAAAAACCCACCCGGTCAGAAAACACGGAAACATTCCTTTGTAAAAACCAAAAGTTTAACTATTTTTGCGCCCTCATTTTAGAAGAGTGTTTAATTAAAAATTGATGTCAAATGATGAATCAGTATGAAACCGTTTTCATTTCAACTCCCGTTTTATCTGAGCCACAGGTAAAGGAAGCGGTAAAAAAATTCAGGGACATCATCACCGACAACGGTGGCGAAATGATCCATGAAGAGGACTGGGGCATGAAAAAACTGGCTTACCCCATCCAAAAGAAATCCACAGGGTTCTATTACATGTTTGAATTCAAGGCAGCTCCGGCTTTCATTGACAAACTGGAAACCGAATTCCGCCGTGATGAGAAGATTATCCGTTTCCTGACCGTGAAACTGGACAAGTACTCGGCTGAATACAGCCAGAAGAGAAGGAATTTATTAAAGGACAAAGCAGTAAAGGAGGAATAGACCATGACCGCAAATTCAAGTGAAATCAGATACCTGACCCCGCCGTCAGTGGAGATCAAGAAGAAAAAGTATTGCCGTTTCAAGAAGAACGGGATCAAATATGTGGATTACAAAGATCCGGAGTTTCTCAAGAAATTCCTCAATGAGCAGGGTAAGATTCTTCCCCGCCGCCTTACCGGCACATCACTGAAATTCCAGCGCAAGGTCGCACGCGCCATTAAAAGAGCACGCCACCTGGCTTTGCTTCCCTATGTCGCTGATATGTTGAAATAATTTAAAGGAGGAAAAACGATGCAGATTATTTTAATTCAGGACGTAGAGAAACTCGGCCATAAAGACGATATAGTCAATGTAAAGGATGGGTATGCACGCAATTACCTGATTCCAAAGAAAATGGCAGTCATCGCCACCGAATCGGCCCGTAAGGTCATTGCTGAAAACAAAAAACAGCAGGCCCATAAGGAAGCCAAACTGAAACTCAATGCCGAATCACTGGCTACCCAATTGGGGAGTCTTAAACTGACCATCGGTGTGAAAGCCAGTGCCACCGGCAAGATCTTCGGCTCTGTCACTCCGCTGCTGATTTCGGAAGCCATTAACAAGAACGGTTACGAAATTGAACGCAAACAGGTGGTGGTTGCCGACGACCATATCAAGGAAGTGGGCCACTACTCCATCAAGGTGAAACTCCACCGCGATGTTTATGTGGAAATTCCACTGGAGGTCGTCGCCGAATAAGTTAACAACATACCACTTTAGAGGAGGTTGCCACGGAAAACCGTGGTAACCTCTTTTTTTTGGATCAATACTCGAACCTATAGTTCACGGCTCACGGCAGAAGTAGAAGTGGATGCGCCCCCCAGATCAGATCTTAGAAGATATAAAAACAGGGACTACTGCGGTTTAACCGCCTGGGTATCTATCTCTACCAGAGCTCCCAGGGGAAGCTGCTTAACGGCAAATGCCACGCGGGCAGGGGGCAATTCACGATAATAAAGGGCATACACCTCGTTCATCGCTTTAAAGTCGGCCATATCGGCCAGCAGACAGGTCGATTTGACCACATCGCCGAATCCGTATCCCGCGGCTTCCAGAATCGCCCCTATATTCTCCATCACCTGGCGCGTCTGACCAGCAATGCCTCCCTCAGCGAGTTTCCCCGTGGCCGGATCCAACGGCACCTGACCCGCAATGAAAAGCATACCATTGGCCTCCACGGCCTGACTGTAAGGCCCCACCGGCTGGGGAGCCTTCTCCGTAAAAATCACCTTTTTCATCCTTCGATATTAAATGTCGACGTTAAATCTCCGGTAAATATATAAATGGTATAATACTCCCCATTTTTCGACAACCGGGATTGGTTACTAAGTTTAGTTGTTTCCATTGTAAACCACTGTTCGGGATTGAGTCGGGTTCTGTCAAGGGCGGCGACCCCAGGAGCCGTTTATATACCCTTGACGGGTTCCGAATCAATCCGGATCTTTGTTGAAAATGGGAACAATCATGCAGCGTATTCATACCATGATTCAGGCGTCATCCTGCCTAAACTCTGATGTGTACGCTTGTTATTGTAATATGCAATGAACACTCTTATTCCCTGGCGAAGCATTTTCCCGTCTTCAGCAGGGTTCAGGTAAATATACTCTTGTTTTATTGTTCGCCAAAACCTTTCAATGTATATATTGTCCAGGCATCTCCCACGGCCATCCATGCTTATAATTATCCCTTGGTTATTAAGGTATTCAGTCCATCCGGCACATGTGAATTGTGATCCCTGGTCTGAGTTAACAATCTCAGGTTTCCCATATTCCGCGATTGCCCTTTGGAGTACTTTCAGGCTGTTTTCGGCATCCAGGGTATTGGAAATATCCCAGCCTACAATATACCGGCTATAGACGTCAATAATGGCTGTCAGGTACATAAATCCATGTTCCATAGGCACATATGTAATATCAATACACCATACATGGTTCGAGTGAGTAATCTCCAATCCCCTGAGTTTGTAAGGAAGAACATATTTTGTCGCTCCCCGCTTGCTCAGATTACGCCTGGGATAAATCGCCATGATCCTCATTTTACGCAGAAGTTTGCGGACACGCTTGGGACCAATCAAAATGCCAAAGGTTTTGATAAAATCGACCATGCCCAAAACGCCTTTGGTCGGATGCTCCAGAAACTCTTCATCCATCAGACGCATTACCTTCAAATCTTCAGGCTTTTCTTCTACAGGCTTGTAATAAAGGCTGCTCCGGTTCACGTCCAAGAGTTCGCATTGTCTTTTTATACTCAGGTCTGGTCGTGGGGAAATTACTTTTTGGAGGGGTTCAGTATCCCCAACTGCTCTGATACCCTTTTGCAAAAATCCACCTCAACCTCCAGCCGACCTATCTTTTCATACAACATCTTCTCTCGCTTTGCAGCTTCTTCATCGGGCGCTTTGGTTGAAAAAATCTCAGATCCCCGGGAAAGAAACTCCTGCTTCCACTTGGAAATCATCTGCGGGTGGAGATCAAAACGCTTTGCCAGTTCACCCAGCGTTTCCTGCTCCTTGATCGCCTCAATGGCCACCTGGGCCTTGAAGGCAGCACTGTGCTTTTTCCTTGTCTTTTTCATCTTGAGTAAATTTAATGGCTTTTATTAAACTTACCCAGCTGTCTAAATTTCAGGGAGTATTATAGTCGGCGGACTGGAAACGTACTCCTGCAATACATCCGTGTTTCCATCTTGTTCAGATTTTTCTTGGGCTTTCAAATGATCTTGAAGATACTTCTTAACCGTCTTCCGGCTGATCTTCAAATCACGCG
>CAZKIU010000022.1:35273-54895 GCA_964552955.1 uncultured Prolixibacteraceae bacterium | reverse complement strand
TCTTTTACCTGGCCGGGATTACCCTGTGGAACTATTTCTCTGAGACACTGACCAAAACTTCCGACACTTTTCTGATCAACCAGGCGGTATTTGGTAAGGTATATTTCCCCCGGCTGGTGGTGCCGCTATCTGTGACCATCACCGGTTTACTCAAGATGTTTATACAGTTCGCGGTATTTACCATCGTCTATATTTGGTATGTGGCCAAAGGATCGCCGGTTTCCCTCAATGCCCATGCCTTTTTACTCCCGGTGTTGATTTTAATACTGGCCGGACTCGCGCTGGGGTTTGGAATTATCATCTCTTCGTTGACTACCAAATACCGCGATCTGAAATTCCTGATCACCTTCGCCATTCAGTTGTGGATGTATGCCTCCCCGGTGATTTATCCCCTTTCGGTCATGGAAGGCCGGTTTGAGAAATATATGTGGGTTTTGCAGGCTAATCCTCTGACCGCCGTGCTGGAGACCTTCAAGTTCGGATTTCTGGGTGCCGGTACTTTTTCATGGGGGATGCTGGCCTACAGTTTTAGTTTTATGGTGGTGGTGCTGTTTCTGGGGATTATCGTTTTCAACCGGGTCGAACGGTCATTCATGGATGTGGTGTAATAACGGATTATGATTGCCATTAAATTTGAGAATATCAGCAAGCAATACCAACTTGGCACCATTGGTACGGGAACCCTTTCGCATGACTTGAACCGGTGGTGGCATATGAATATCAGGGGCAAGGAGGACCCTTACCTGAAGGTAGGCCAATCCAATACTCTGGCGTCAAAGGAGAAGGAGGGCTTTGTTTGGGCACTGCGCGATATTAACTTAAGGGTGGAGCAGGGAGAAGTGCTGGGGATTATCGGTAAAAACGGGGCAGGCAAGAGTACCCTGCTGAAGTTGCTGAGCCGGGTGACTGCTCCCACTACAGGCAGAATACGGGCCTGGGGCAGGGTGGCCTCCCTGCTGGAAGTAGGCACCGGCTTTCACCCGGAAATGACCGGCAGGGAGAACATCTACATGAATGGCTCCATCATGGGGATGACCAAAGTTGAGATCCACCGCAAGTTCGATGAGATCGTCGATTTTGCCGGTGTGGAACGTTATATCGATACGCCTGTTAAACGATACAGCAGCGGAATGACGGTCAGACTGGGCTTTGCCATAGCCGCTCACCTCGAACCCGAAATCCTGGTGGTGGATGAGGTCCTGGCTGTCGGTGATGCCGAATTCCAGAAGAAAGCCATTGGCAAAATGCAGGATATTTCGCAAGGTGAGGGGCGGACCGTGTTATTCGTTAGCCATAATATGGGTGCAGTGCAAAATCTTTGTAAGACAGGAATAGTAATTGAAAACGGCATTATCTCATTTATAGGAAGTTCAGCTGATGCTGTTAATTTGTACGAAATTGGCAGCAAATTGTCGACTTCATGGGTTGGGGAGGATGGTGATTATTTTGTGAAAATCAGGGAAACCAGGATCCAGGTCTCTGGAGAAAATGGACTAATCAGCAACTCTTCTGAAATAAATGTCAAAATGGTTTTAGAGTTAATGCAAGATTTTAACGACCTGGTTATTGGTTTTACCTTAAAGTCAATTTATGGCAATTGTCTTGCTAGTGTTTTATACAATGATTACAACGATAATTCTGTCCTGAAAAAGGGCTGGTATGAAGTGGTTTTTTCTATACCTCCATTTACACTGGCTACCGGAGAATATGTCATAAAGTTTAATGTGTCAATACCTTATGTGAAATTGATAAACAGCGAGAAGGTAAATTTATCTTTTAAAATTATTTCGGAGAGCGGATATGGAGACAGATTCTTCTTGCAAGGTAATCGTGAATTTAACTCTGTTATAAGGCCTGGTTGGTTTAAAAGCATAAAAAAGATTTCTTAGGTTAGCGAAGTTATTAACGAAGTTTTTTTCTCACTGAATATGGTTATGCATAGAATAATTAAGGCTTCAATATTAAAGCTCAAATCATTCCTTAGGATTCAAAAGTCTAAGAATAGCATAAATCGCTTCACTCCTGCTCAGCTTGTTTTTCATGACAAAAAACTCTTTATTCATGATATTGCTTCATATGAACTGGGTTGTAAAGAGGTTTTTAATCAGGAAATTTATAAGTTCCAGGCTCAAAGGAGTAATCCAACCATAGTGGATTGTGGTGCCAACTTGGGTATGAGCGTGATTTATTTTAAGGAATTGTATCCTGATGCTTCTATAATTGCATTTGAACCCGATCCTCACATTTTCGGATTTCTGCAGAAAAATGTAGAATCTTTCGGTTTTAAAGATGTTGAAACGGTTAAGGCGGCCGTGTGGGATTCTGAGGGATGGATTTCATTTCAACCAGATGGCGGGGCAGGTGGAAAAATTGTCCCTGAGTGTTCTGACGAAAATTTGGTACAGGTGAAAACAGTGAGGTTAAGGGATATCTTAACCCAAAAAAAAGTAGATTTTTTGAAAATTGACATTGAAGGTGCGGAACATAGGGTGATCAAAGATTGTAAGGATATACTCAGTAAAATCGATTTCTTGTTTATTGAATATCATAGCATTGCCAATACCCCACAGAAATTGCATGAGATTTTACAGATAATTTATGAAAATGGTTTTCGTTACCATATAAAAGAGGCCTTCACCCGGAAATTTCCATTTGTCAATGAGACTTTAAACCATGGAATGGATTTGCAACTGAATATCTTTTGTTGCAAGGAATCTGAAGTGATATAAAATTACTGGTAAGAAATCTTTATGATATCTGTTGTCATTTGCTCCAGAGAAACCTACATTCGTGATTCACTGCAAGAGAATATTTCGGTAACAATCGGTTGTGATTATGAATTAATTGTTATTGATAATTCCAGGAGTAATTTCTCCATCTTCGAGGCATACAATATCGGTTTGGATAAAAGCAAGAATGAAATAGTATGTTTTATTCATGAGGATCTATTATTTAAGTCGGACCATTGGGGAAAGCATATTGAGGAAATCTTCATGAGAAATCCGGAAGCTGGATTAATTGGTATCGCTGGGGCAAAAGTAAAAAGTCTTTCTCCCTCCCCCTGGTGGGGTAGCGATAAGAAGTACCATGTGCAAAACATTATTCAGCACACCCCAAACAAATCCATCACAAAACTCCATTATGGTTTTAACGACCAGGCACTTGTTCAGGTCGTTGTAGTTGATGGTGTTTTTTTCGCTTTGAAAAGAGATCCGCAAATAAGGTTTAATGAGAATTTCTCAGGTTTTCATAATTATGATTTGAACATATCCATTGAATATTGGTTAAGAAAACACAAAGCTTTTGTCACTCAAGATATCCTGATTGAACATTTCTCGAGTGGGAAACTTGATGAATCCTGGTTAAAATCAACGGCTAAAATTCATGATTTTTATAAAAATGTACTTCCAATCAGTGTGATAAATGATATTCTTGAAAGAAAATCTGATCAGGAGAACTTTGAAAACTTCATTTACCGATGTTTTAAAGAAAAGCAGCTAAAGTTAGGTCTGAAATATGGAGTTAAGTTAATCCTTAGATTTCCTTTACATGCAAAGTATGGTTTGCTCTTTAAGTATCTATTTCAAGGATTGATGAGTAAATAGATATGCCTCAGGTCTCAGTAATTGTGCCGAACTTTAACCATGCCTCTTTCTTAAGAAAAAGGCTGGAATCAATAATTAATCAATCGTTTTCTGACTTTGAAATTATCATACTCGATGATGCATCCACTGACTCCAGTAAAGAAATCATAGAAGATTATCGCTACAATGAAAAAGTAACCCATATTGAATACAATCATCAAAACAGTGGAATCCCTTTCAAACAGTGGCAAAAAGGGATTGAGCTTGCTCAAGGGGAATTGATCTGGATAGCCGAAAGCGATGATTACAATGATCCTGGATTTCTTAAGAAAATGGTGGAAATGGCTTCCACCTATCCTAGGTGTAACTTATTTGCTTCTAATCTTATAGTAGTGGATGAGAACGACTTACCTACCGGAAGACAAACCAGGTACAAATCAGAAGTTATTGGGGGATCTCATGCAGTATTACGACTTTTTGGATTAGGAAATTACCTCTGGAATGCAAGTTCAGTCGTTTTTCGTAAAACAGCTGCCCATGGGGCAAATTGGGATATCATTCAGAAAATGAGGTTTTGTGGCGACTGGCAGTTTTATGTTTCCATCCTGGTTAAAGGTCCTATTACAACTACTTCTGAATGCCTTTCTTTCTTTAGAATGCACCATCAAACAGTTACCGGTTCCCCTGAATCGAAATATTTACATTTCGATGAGGGACTTACTGTAGTTAACTACATTCTTGATCATGTGAAAGCCTCTTGGATCAGCAGACTTACTTTGTGCACAAAGTGGCTTCTCCGGCTAATAAAATCTGAACTGCCACGGCCTAATAAACAAAGGATAAGGTACCGAATCAGATTCATTTTCGGGAATCTGTTTTTCCTGGCTTATGGCAATAGTATATTTTTGATGATCCTCGAAAGAGTAAAACAGAAAATCCTGGAAATAATTGCTAGATGAAATTTTCGGTTATTATATGTACGCATAATCCCCGCAAAGAGTATTTACGCAGAACTCTGGAGAGCATTAGAAGTCAAGAATTTGATAAAGCTTCTTATGAGTTGATAGTTGTCGACAATGCCTCGTCACAAGAGGTTGAGTCAGAATTTGATATTTCCTGGCAACCTTCTGGCAGGATAATCCATGAAAATAACCTGGGATTGATCAATGCCCGGCTTCGGGGGATTGATGAAGCTAAAGGTGATTGGATCCTTTTCCTGGATGATGACAATGTTATGGAACTGGATTATCTTAGTAAGGCTGCCTATCACGGCCAGAATTGTCCATTTCTTGGGGCCTTTGGTGGTTCGCTAAAAGGGGAGTTTGAGATAGAACCCCCTGATTATCTTCGTAAGTATCTTGGATTCTTGGCTATAAGAGAAACCAAGAGAGATGTTTATTCAAATTTGTATCAATTCAATACCACCCCGGCTGGTGCAGGAATGGTCATCAGGATGGAAATCGCACGTCAATACGCTAATAATGTGCGATCAAACAAGATTGGGAAAATCCTCGGCAGAAAAGGAACTAATCTGATGTCGGGTGAAGATGTGGATATGGCCTATACTGCAATCGATATGGGTTATGGATGTGGATTATTCTCTGATATGAAGATTACACATCTTATACCTAAATCCCGATTATCAGAGCGATATTTAATTAATATCATGAAATCTATCAAAACCTCCCGCCTCTTGTTGGATTATTTCCGTTTTGGGAAGGATCCCAGGCAGAACGTAATTAGTATTCGGGATTTTGCGGAAGAAGTAATTAAGTGGATCTCCTTCAGAAAAGTCTCTTTCAAAAGTGTTTCCTTCGAATTCCGACGCTACCGGGGGTTGCTCAGTGCCCGCAAAGCGGCATATAGAATTATTGGAAAAATTTAAGTTTTAATTGGTCAAAGCGTCAGCAACAATACGGTAGAATTGAATCTGTGGAAGATCATTCAATTTCGGGCTCAAGATTCATCCTTAAAATTTCGATAAATGCGGGAAATCACCAGTTTAAGAGTCAATGAATATCAATGCAATAGCAAAATCATTCAGTACTTATCAAAGTCAGAAAAGAGAATCGCGCCGCCATTCTGTGCGATTTTTCAATTTTTGGCAACATCAGACAGAGGACAACTGGTTTTATAAGTTTATCTATTCAAGAAACCTCTTAAAGGATTGTAAGAATCTAAAGATCAACTTTTTTTCTGTTTTTGGGAGCAGGTTGATTTTTAATTTGGAGCATGCTGATGTCAATGTCTTTTTTTCTGGAGAGAATGTTCAGATCGGTCGTGCCTCCAGATATCGGGATTATGCCTTAAATAAAAATATTGATCTGGCACTCGGTATGGAGTATATTATTGATGAAAGATATCTCCGTTTTCCATTATGGATTTTGTATATGTTTCCCCCTGATTCCACCGATCAGGATATTGTGGAAAGATGTCATTCCCTCTCCAACCCAAAAGTCTATAACAGGACAAAGTTCGCCTGTCATATCTCAAAACGGGATTCCATGGGAATAAGAGGTGAAATGGTGAATGAAATGAGCGGAATTTCCATGGTGGATTGTGGAGGTGCTTTTATGCATAATGATGATGATCTGCATTCCATTTATCACAACAATAAAATAGAATATTTGCAAAGGTATGCTTTTAATATTTGTCCTGAAAACTCAAATTGTGAAGGATACGTCACTGAGAAGTTATTTCAGGCGATCGAAGCGGGATGTATACCGGTGTACTGGGGGTCAAATAATCATCCAGAACCATCCATTGTAAATCCCGGGGCAGTTTTTTTCTGGAAACCTGGCGATGCAAATTCAGATTTGATCCAACAAATCAGGAAATTAATGGAAAAACCTGAATTATTGCTTGACTACCTTTCTCAACCAAGGTTATTGCCAGATGCCAGTGATCATGTCATTGTTATGATGAATAGTTTAGAGAAAAGACTAAAGGAATTATTCTGTTCGCTATGATCCTGAATGTCCTGTTTTCAACGATTAACGAAGGAATCTTTAAGATTGCTGATATTATTTTACCTCAGCGTGATGATGTTATTTACCTTATATCACACCAAGTTACTGATGAGAAGTTCAGACTTGTTCCTGAAAAGTTGAATCGGTCTGATATTTCGATATCTCAGATCCAAGGTTCAGGTGTGACTAAATCCCGGAATAACGCATTGAGGTTAGCTGCCGGAGATATTGGTTTGTTTTCTGATGACGATGTAAGATACAAGAATGAATATTTCGATAAAATATTAGAGATTTTCATAAAAGACAATAACCTTGATGTTGGCTTGTTCAAAATAAAAACTCCACCAGGAGCACCTGAATATAAGAAATATCCAAGGCTGGAAAAATGCCTGAAGCGATGTAATCAGTCGGTTGGCACTATTGAAATTGCCTATAGGATTGACCGTTGGAAAGAGGTGGCTGTTTTTTTCGATGAGCGGTTTGGAGCTGGTGCTCCGGTAATGAAAGCAGGTGATGAAGGTTTGTTTATTGACGATTGTATCCATGCTGGTTTGAAGGTAAAATTTCTCCCTTATTATATTGTTGAGCACCCCTATGAAAGCACGCAGAAAAATCTTCACCCTTTTGATAAGGACCGGAATCTGCTTTATGGAGGATTGGATGCAAGAAGATATGGGTGGTGGTCTGTTCCCAAAGCATTCATTAAAACACTCCGGCTGATCCCAGCTTTACTCCTCAGTAAAAGGAATCCCTTTGATTATTTAAAACAGAGGCTTCAAGGGGCCTTTTATATCCTTCATTTCAAGTCGGAAAAGAAATAGAGCCTATAAATGATTTTTTCCAAATGAACATCCTCCATATAACAGCAATTTTGCCCTCGCCCTTGAAATGGATTGGCCCCGAGAACGATATCCTACTCCGTATTGCTGAAGAGTATGAACGAAAATACCCTGCCGACAAACACTACTTCTTATTTGTTGTTCCCTATGCGAATAAAGTCTTCGCGTTAGTGAAACCCAAGTGGAAAGAATACTACTCCCTGATCCAGCGCAAACAATATTTCATTTCAGACAGGGAAATAGAGGTCATAGGTTTGCCGGGTTTCAGGGGTGATCTGAGATTAAGGAAATTTCTGACTTGGCTGGGGTATTACATGAATAAAAGAAGAATGGATCAGATCATCCAAGCGGTCAAGCCTGATTTGTGTCATGCCCATAACATGATGAATAATATGGAACTGGCGGAGATATTCAAAGCCCGCTATCATTGTGACTTCGTGCTCACTGCCAGAAATGTCAACAAATATTCGTTGGAACGGATAAAGAACGGGCATATCCATCCCCGCAAGCTGATGTCAATCAACCTTGTCACAAAAAGGAGATGCGACAAAATCTTAGGTGACAGAACCCTTATGATCCCACATCCAGTGGGAAGCGGTTTTTTTGTGGATGAAAATCCGGTTATGGACACACTGGATAAACCCGGTCAGACTCCTCTCTCTTTGGTAAGTGTTTGTAAACTGATAAAGCTAAAAAACCTGGATAAAGTGATTGAAGCAATTTCAACTATCCATGAAGATCTCAACTATACCATCATTGGCGATGGGCCGGAGAAGAATAATCTGATGAAACTTGCTGAGAATCTGGGATTAAAAAATAGAGTCAGGTTTGAAGGTCACAGCTCTCATGACCGGCTTCAGAATGAACTCAAGAAATATGATCTTTTCATCATGCCAAGCTTCCCTGAAACTTTGGGCCGAGTCTATTTTGAAGCGATGGCATCCGGTATTCCCGTCATAGCTTCCAAGGGTTGTGGGATTGACGGAATTATTGAACACGGCAAACATGGATTCCTGACAGATCCGCATCAACCATCTGAAATCGCCTCCGCAATTCAGAATTATATGCAAATGCCTCCGGAATCAAAGGCCCGTATGAAACAGCATGCACTCTTATTGGCAAGAGAATTCACCTGGGGAAAGATTCTGACAAAATACTATCAATTTTATCACGATACAATGTCGGATTCAGAACCGCATCCCCAGTCCTCCTGAACAATGAAAATATTCCACCTTACTTCGGTCCATTATCGCTATGATACACGAATATTCGTGAAAGAGTGCGGTTCCCTTATTTCCTCTGGCTATGAGGTCTCCCTGGTCGTGGCCGATGGCCAGGGTGATGAAGTAAAGGATGGCGTCAGGATTTATGATGTGGGTTACCATAAGCATCGTATACTACGGATTCTTTTTTCCACCCGCAAGGTTGTCAGGAAAGCAAAGGAATTGAGTGCTGACATTTTCCATTTGCATGACCCCGAGTTGTTACCCTTTGGGGTCTTATTGAAATGGAGTGGAAGGAAAATCGTTTTTGATATGCACGAAAATCTTCCCAAACAAATCCTGTCTAAAGAGTATCTCAAACCACCCTTCCATAGTTTATTAAGTGACGGTGTTTCGTTATTCCAAAGAGTCGTTTTAAAATCAGTGCCCGTTGTTTTTGCGGAAGATTCCTATATAGAGGATTTCAAGGGTGTGAGAAAAAGTACGACCGTTTTGAATTTTCCTGTGTTATCGAAAATTCTGACCATAAAATCAAACCCTTCGCATGATTTTACCATCGGGTATATGGGGGAGATCAGTAAAGAAAGGGGGGCTATTCTGATCCTTGAGATTCTGCAACAATTAAGATCGGAAGGAAGCAAAATCCATGCTTTATTTGTGGGGCCTGTCAGGGATGAAGTTCTGGGATCTTCAATATATGGAGTAGCCATAAAGGGGGGATGGGCTACTTTTACCGGCAGATTGAACCCTGAAGAAGCTTGGACTAAAATCAGCAGGTGCTCTCTGGGGGCCGCCCTGCTTTATCCTTCCCCGAACTTTATCGATTCTTATCCGACCAAATTATTCGAATACATGGCCTTGGGGATACCTGTGATTGTTTCGGATTTCCCCATAAACAGGAGGATCATTGTGGAAAGCGGATGTGGGATGCTGGTAAATCCCGAAGATGGTGAAGCGGTTAAGGAAATAATCCGTTTTTTTTATGAGAATCGGATTGAATCCCAAGAAATGGGAGAAAAAGGGAAGAAATACGTTTCTGACCATTTTAACTGGGATGCTGAGTTCTTGAAGCTATTGGAGTTGTACAAAGAAATCCATTCGTAAGCTAGAACAGAATGCAGAACAACACTTTCAGGAGCCTGGCCGACCAAAGTTTTCAAGCGTACAAGTTACAACGTCTTCTGTTGGAAACTGCAGAAAATCAGGAATTAAGCTATGCCGATGGATATGAGCTGATTCAGATGACATCAGTTTTTCTTCAATTACAAGGGATCCGGAAAGGCGATATGGTGCTGACCTATACTCCGCTAACCCTCGAATCGGTGGTTTTATGCTGGGCTTGCCTGTACAGCGGGGTCGTTTTCATCCCCGTGGATCATAACTGGCCCCGGGAGATGATGCAGTTCATCATGGCCGAAACGGCGCCAAAACTGATCCTCACCGATGCGGAACGGGGAAAAAGCTTTCCCGGAATGAACTTCCCCGGTATCCTGTTGTTGGCTGGAAACAGCAAAGCCAGTACCTCAGGGACTCCCTTTTTTGATTGGCTTTCTTCCTGGGATCGTCCCGAATCCACGATACCGGCTGAGGTCTACCCCGGTGACCTTGGTGTAATCCTCTATACATCAGGCTCCACAGGCCCCCCAAAAGGAGTGATGTTGTCGCAGCAGGCCCTTTTTAACAGCGGAAAACTGATCTCTACTCACTTCAGATGGAAGTCCGACGATTTATTCATGAACCTGGGCGATCTGCATTCCATGAGCGGTTTACGCAACACCTGTTTTGCCCCGTTGCATGCCGGATCCTCTTCCGTTATTGCCTCCCCGGAGGAGCGGAACAATATTCTGCTCACCATTGAACTGATCCGCCGGTCAGGGATCACCTATCTTGGGGTAGCCCCGACGGTGATCAGGCAAATGAATATTCTTTTTTCGGAATCACGTAAAAATAAAGTCTCCACCCTTAAGGCGGTAATGTGCACAGGCGGACCATTATCAAAAGAGCAACTCCAGCTATTCTGGAATTACTATGGGATTCCTGTGCTGAATTATTACGGACTTACGGAAACAGCCGGCATCTGTTCAGGACATACTAACGACACTTTTAATCCCACCGATAACAGCATCGGACCTGCATCAGGGGCTGAACTTCTTATTTTACCCTGTACAGAAGAAGGATATGAAGAAGATACCGGGGAATTACTGGTCAGAAGTGACAACCTGATGAGTGGTTACTTTAAAAGGGAGGAGCAAACTGCCCAGGTGTTAAAGGAGGGGTGTTTTTGTACCGGTGACATTGTGCGCCGAAGAGAGGATGGTTGCTTTGAACTCCTTGGGAGGAAGCGGAACATCGTGAAAAACATCCACTCCGAACTCATTTACCTCGAGGAGATTGAATCTGCCCTTGAATCTTACCCCTTCATCCGGGAGGCGGCCACATGCCCCTATTCCCGGCTCGAAGAAGATGAAAAAATCGTGGCGTTCGTAGCGTTATTGGAGCACCCGTTTGCTGAGAACCGGGAACTGATCTCCGATATAAAGAAGTTCCTGGAGGTAAAGGTGGGCAAGAACAGGATGCCCTGGTGCTTTTATATTGAAGAACAATTGCCCCGGAGTACCGCCGGGAAAATCCAACGAAAACAATTATCTGAATTACTAAATGGATATTTACAGGCAAACCGTACCGGCCATTTTTGAAAAGGCCCTGGGGCATAAAGGCCGGTTTATTGTTTTTGGCGATAGCTTTTTGACTTATGCGGAATTGAAAGCCAACATAGGCAGATTTTCAACCTATTTCAGAGAACAGGGCATTCATCAGGGTGACAGAGTCCTCTTTTCTTCCGGAAATGAAAGGTTCGTTTGCATCTTTTATCTTTCCCTGATGGCCAATGGGATCACTGCGGTTTATATCGACCCGGATTCGGGCCCTGATCGTGCCAATGCCATCATAGACCATTGTGATACCCCATTCATTTTTGCCGATGCCCCCATTCAAAAAAACTGGAACTTGTTAAGCCAGGAATTCAGAAGGGTAACCCTCATCCAATCCGGAACCAGTGAAGGTGCGCTCAGAAAACTCCTGAACAGGGGCAGACAGGAGAACCTGGCCTTTCCAGCATGTGTAGACCATTTGCCTGAGACAGATCTTCCCCTGGAAATCGATCCTGAAATCGATGCTTATATCCTCTTTACTTCCGGAACAACCTCGGCTCCCAAAGGAGTCCGTATATCCTACCGCGCATTGTTCACCCACCTGAATACCCTCACTACGGTTTATCAGCTCCACAGCAAATCTAGGTTGTTCAACAACCTGATCTTAAGTCATGCCGACGGAATGGTCCAGGGGCCGTTACTCACCTTATTCAACGCAGCCACATTATTCAGGCCGTTCCCATTTGCGATTCACAACATCGAGGAGATCTTCGACGTCATTTACAGTGAAAAGATCACCCATTGGGTGATGGTGCCCACCATGATCGGACTGGTCTATCAGTTTAAGAAAGAAGACAAAGACACATTAAAAAGCGATTATTTTCAATATGTCATTTCTTGTGGCGGAAAACTGGAGGCCTTGCTTTGGGAACAGTTTGAAGAGAAATTTGAAACATCCATCATTAATGGCTACGGCCTGACAGAGACCGTAGCCGGGGGGGTGTTTGCCGGACCGGATCCGGCATCGCATGTCATTGGTACCATTGGTAAGCCGGTGGATTGTGACGCCCGGATTGTGGGAGAGGATATGCAGGACAAAATAGTAGGAGAGGAGGGCGAGATATGGCTGCGCGGCACTATGGTGATGAGCGGCTATCTCGATGCTCCTGAAGCCAATGCTGAGGTGTTTTCCGGAGAATGGCTGAAAACGGGAGATCTTGGATATCTGGGCGGGGATGGTTGCTTCCGTATCACCGGAAGGAAAAAACTGGTCATCATTTCCGGAGGGATCAATGTAAGCCCCGAAGAAGTTACCGAAGTCCTGCGCGCTTGTCCCTCCGTGAAAGATGCGGCAACTTTCGGACTGGAAGATCCCTTATGGGGTGAAATTGTGGCTTCGGCCCTCGTGATCAGGGATAACCATTCGCTCAGCCGCGAAGATTTGGTGGAGCATTGCCGGAAGCACCTGGAAGAAAATAAGATTCCAAAGAAGATTTTCTTTGTCGAAGAACTTCCCTATGGCCGTTCGGGGAAGGTGATCATCAGGGATATCAGGGAGAGAGTGGCCGGAATGGTTGAACAAGCGGCCCCGGCTTCCGGTTCCGGAAATGGCTTTATGTCTGTTGTTTCCAAAGTCTTCAAAATCCCTGAAAACGCGGTCTCTTTGGACATGGTGGCAGAGGATACTCCCGAATGGGATTCCATTTCCCACCTTTTCCTGATCGCAGAAATGGAAAAACGGTATCACATTGAATTCTCTCCTTTGGAGGTGATGAATGTGAAAAAATTGGCTGACCTGTTTTCCCTCGTTGAAAATAAATCCGGAAGATGAAGAAGAGGGACATGGACCAGGGAATGCCGTTGACCCTATGGGCTGCTGCCCTGGTCATAGCCCTGCTCATCCTCTACGGAATAGGATATCTCTATAAGTTAAGGGATCAACGTGTTGGGGCACTGAACCCCAGATTAGCGGAATATACCAGTAGCCCCGATGATTCGCTGAAGGCCTATTTCCTGGGATCTTCATTGACGAAATACGCCCTGTTACAGTACAATACACTTGATAGTCTCCTGAAATTGAGAAATATGGAATTGAATTACAGGGTGGTGGTCAGTGCCGGTTCCACTCTGGCCGACTTCAACTCCCGCATCGAAGAGATCATCCGTCTCAGGCCTGCATATCTCTTCATTGAATCAAATTTGGCCTGTGTCCATCTTCAAGGGAACTCAAAAAAGGAGTGGGTATACAAACTAAGCCGGTTCAGGACCAGGTTGGCCAGGATCCCCTTCTATATCGTGAAAATGAAAGGGGATGCCTTCAACCTGCTCGAGAACAATGTCCCGGAAGCTTTTAGTGACCGGAACAAAACCAAACTTGATTTTGATTTTATTGACGAAGAAAATCTGAAACTCAGAGGTCAGGTATTAAGGATCAGAGAAATAGGCGAATTCCCGGAGTGGGCTTCATTTTTTGAAATGGCAGATTCTCTTGGCATCCGGGTTTGTTTACTGGAGATCCCCCGTTCAGAAGAGGCGGAGAAACACCTTCCGGAAGCATTTAAAAAGCAACACCAGATGTTGATCCAACAATATGCCGATACATTCACAATCCCCCTCCTTGAATTTCCAGAGGAATTAGGGTATGTGGAATATTATCACGACCGGGCCCATTTAAACAGACCAGGGAGTTTTTATTATGGCGACTGGTTACTGAATGAACTTGTGAAACTTAAGATTACTGAAGCCTCCCGATGAGTTTTGTTTCCCTTGACTTTTTGGGATGGATTTTTTTGTTTCTCCTGGCTTCCCGGATTACCGCCCCCAAATATGCATCCTACATCCTGGTCTTCTTTGGTTTGGCGTTCATCTTTTACACAGCGCCACTGGCTGCCATCCTTTTGTCAGGGGAAGCACTCTTGTGTTATTATGCTGTAAGAATGCGTATTCCGGCGAAGGGAACGGTCACGCTTGTGTCGGTTTCCCTAGTTTTTGGGGCCTTCCTCCTGTTCAAAACCCTGAACTTAAAGGGTTCTCTGATATTGCCATTGGGCATCTCCTATTTTACCTTCCGGTTGATCCATTATGTGGAGGAAGGATACCGTCAACGACTCAGAGATCATCAATTAATCGAATTCCTGGCTTACATGACCTTTTTCCCTACCTATCTGGCAGGTCCGATTAACCTCTTTCCTGGTTTTCTTCAAAACCTTCGGCGGAGAACCTGGAACGCTCCTCAATTCTCGGGTGGTCTGGAACGGATAGTATATGGCTATGCCCAGTTGGTGGTGCTGGGGAATTATGGGGTCAACTATCTGCTGAAAAACGGGCTCTCTGAAAGCCTGTCTGCCAGCCAGGGGTTTGGCCCTTTGGTGATCCAGTCGTTTTACCTTTGGCTTGACCTTTATATCCGTTTCTCAGCCTACAGCAGCATTGCCATTGGCATTGCCGCAGCAGCAGGTTTCACGGTTCCTGAGAATTTTCATTTCCCATTCCTGGCGACCAATATCAGGGAGTTCTGGAATCGTTGGCACATCTCATTAACCAGTTGGTGTCGTGAGTATATTTTCATCCCCGTGGCAGCCATCACCCGGAAACCTTTCATCGCCATAGGAGCCACCATGATCACCATTGGGATATGGCACGAACTGAGTCTCCGCTACATTTTATGGGGTGTCTATCACGCATTGGGAATTACCGTATATGAGAATTTTTCCAGGCTGACCAGAGGTCAATCCCCGCGGAATAAAATTTTACACATCGCAGGAAATGCAGTTGGCGTTGCATTGACACTTGCGTTTGTAATTTTGAGCTTTCCGGTCACCACCCTGGTGAATAATTTCATCATCGAACTGTTCAAATGACTTACCGTTTCTTTTGCCGCTACTTCCGACCATGGCTGGCTGGCGTGATTACCGCCTTGTGGTTCGCTTTCCTGCTGGTCCTGATTTTTATCTTTTCGGGCTATAGCGAAGGGGCGTTCGTTTATATAAATTTCTGATATTTATGGTTGATCCTTCTAAAAATAAACTTTGCGCTCAACGCTTGCCTTCTTTTCTGAACAGCCGTGACGGATGGGGAAAACTTTTCGAAATGAAACGTTCTGCTTATCCGCATTTGCACCAGATTGAACCTACTAATGCCTGCCCCTATAAATGCATCATGTGCCCCCGGAGCAACGAAATGAAACGCCCGGTCGGATTTATGGAAATGGAGCTATTTCAAAAAGTCATGGATGAGGTGGCGACCTTCCCCGTGGAGATTAAAGGGAAAGAAATCGAATTGTTCCACTTCGGGGAGTCACTGCTTCATCCCCGGATTGCCGAAATGAATGCGTATGCTGCCTCCCGTGGACTGAATACCCTGCTCTCAGTGAATGCCAGGGAATTGACCGGTCCATTGGCTGAAAAACTGGTCAGAGGAGGTGCCGGAAAAATAGTCGTTTCACTCGATGGATATGATGCAGAGAGTTTTATGAAAATCAGGGGTCGACGAATCGATTATGACCAAGCCGTAGAAAACATCGTTCGTGTGTCGGAAATGATCAAAGCGCTCCATAGTCCGGTAAAACTTCTTGTCAGAATGATCGCCATGAACCTGAATGCCCATATGACGGAATCCTTCCGGAGTTTCTGGCAGGAGAAAGGCATTGAGGTGGAGATCCGTCGCTTTTTTCCGTGGGGGGAGAAAGAGATGGTGGAGTTGGGTGAGTACGACAAATATCCCCTTTTATGCCCTGTCCGTTTGCCTGGCAATATGTGGTGGTTCAGTGGAATGGGGATGTGGTGGCCTGCTGCCGTGATTACAACGCAGAAAATATCATGGGAAATGTGCAGGAAGCTTCCCTTGTGGAGATTTGGAACGGCGAAAAATACAAGGCTTTCAGGGAAGAAATGATCCGTGGCGAATACCACAACACCATTTGCCAGCCGTGCATGGATATTTACTACACTGAAACAAAGGCGGAATTCAATGAATAGGAGCGTATCCATCATTATCCCCTGTTACAATGCAGGTGAAAGAATCAGGGAAACCCTGAATTCGGTTTTAGAACAAACATACAGCAGGTGGGAAGCTATCGTGGTTGATGATTGTTCTACCGATCATTCGGTTGAAATAATTTCCTCTTTCGTTATTAAGGATCAGCGAATCAAGCTTATTCGCAATGAAAAGAACTCCGGTGGGCCCTCCATCCCGAGAAACCTCGGAATGGCCTCCGCAAAGGGTGATCTGATCGCCTTCCTCGATAGCGACGACATTTGGATGCCGGAAAAACTCGAACGCCAACTGGAATTCATGGAGATGAAGAACGCTCAGCTTTCCTGCACCTCCTACGAACTGATCAACGAAAACGGAATGCGTATGAATAAGGTCATCCATTGCCTTCCGGTCCAGAATTACCGGAAATTCCTCCGGAACACCAACATCGGGTTCTCTTCCTCCATGCTTGTCAGGGATCTTCTGGCAGGCATTGCTTTCAGGCCGTTCCCTGTAGCCGAGGATAACCAGTTCTGGAAGGACATCTTCAGAAAAGAGTGCACCATGGTCGGACTCGATGAGGTTCTGATGCAATACAGGGTGCAGAAAAATTCCCTCTCCTCCAACAAACTGAAGTCCGCTGCCCAAATCTGGAAATCATACCGCCGAATCGAAAAATTCAATTTCTTTCAGTCGCTCTATTATATTCATTGCTACGCTTTTAATGCAGTATTGAAACGTTTGTAGAAAGCTCTACCTTCTGATTCCTTACCTTTTTCAAAACGAGGTCTTATGATTCAATTCTATTATCCTGTTCCTGTTATTCAGGTCATCGCCGCCTTTGTGATTGGATTTATCCTGGTCTATATCTCCATCCCGGTGATTGTCAGGATTTCAGAGATGAAAAACCTCACCGATGAACCCAGTGACCGGAGGATCAACAAAACAGTCGTCCCTAATTTGGGGGGAGTAGCCATCTTTATTGGAATTTCCATTGCGACCCTGCTCAGCCTTCACCAGTTCGAATTCATCGAATTCCGCTATATCCAGGCGGCCCTGATCATCCTATTCTTTATTGGGATCAAGGATGATATTCTGGTCATTGCTCCCGACAAGAAATTCATGGCCCAGATTCTCTGTGCACTGATTCTGATCGTCTTTGGAGACATCCGTTTCACCAATCTTCACTGGATCTTCGGGGTGTACCATATCAACTTTTTCTGGAGTCTGATCATTACCGTGACGGCCATCGTGGCCATTATTAATTCAATTAACCTGGTCGATGGGATCGATGGCCTTGCTGCCTCGATTGGCGTCTACGCCTCAGTGATCTTTGGAACCAAGTTCCTGATTACCGGGAACAGTGCTTACGGGGTTCTATGCGGTGCCGTGGCAGGAAGTCTGATCGCTTTTCTGTGGTTTAACCTTTTTGGGGGAAAATACAAAATTTTCCTGGGTGATACAGGATCATTGATCCTGGGATTGCTGATTGCCGTGATGGCTATTCAGTATAACGAGTTTGCACTGAGTTCCCCATCACAGGAAAGAGCCTTCTCGCCCATCTTCTCCCTGGCCATCCTGGCTACCCCTCTGGCCGACATGATCCGCGTATTCACCCTTCGCATAATGAAAGGAAAATCCCCCTTTGCCCCTGACCTGAACCATATCCATCACCGATTGCTCCGATTGGGCTATTCCCATTTACAAAGTACCCTCATTATCCTGGTTTTTAACGGAGTGATCATCATCCTGGCCTTCGCCTTCCGGTTCCTTAACAAGCATCTCCTGATGGGACTGCTCATCCTGGTCATCTTCTTCCTGCTGCAACTCCCCGATATCCTCCTGAAAAGAAGGGCACTGCGCCAGGATATTCAACTTTGAATCCCATAAAATAGGGGGTGGACCCCCGGTTGAATAGGGGGAATGCTTCCCGGATGAGGATAGAGAATACTACCCGGTTGAATAGGGGAATATCCAGTGAAAGTCATTTGCCGGGTGGAATCTGGCTTCTGCCATACCGGAGCAGTAAAGTGAAAGAAAAGTGGTAAATTGCTTATTGTAGTTTACCACTTATTTTTTCTGAATCATGACTGCCAAGACTGCATTAATTACTGGTGTCACCGGACAGGATGGTGCCTACCTGAGCGAGTTCCTCCTGAAAAAGGGGTATGTGGTGCACGGACTGAAACGGCGCAGTTCCCTCTTCAATACCGAGCGGATCGACCATATCTACCAGGACCCCCACGTCGAGAACCGGAATTTCACCCTCCATTACGGCGATATGACCGACTCCATGAACCTGACGCGGATCATCCAGGAGGTGCAACCCGATGAGATTTACAACCTGGCGGCCATGAGCCACGTGATGGTGAGTTTCGATACGCCTGAATATGTGGCCAATGCCGACGGGGTGGGGACCCTCCGCCTCCTGGAGGCCGTAAGATTGCTGGGACTCACCCGGAAAACACGCATTTACCAGGCTTCCACCAGCGAACTCTTTGGGAAAGTCAGAGAGGTCCCCCAATCGGAAAACACCCCGTTTTATCCCCGCTCCCCCTATGGGGTGGCCAAACTCTACGCCTACTGGATCACTGTCAACTACCGCGAGGCCTACGGTTTGCACGCCAGCAACGGCATCCTCTTTAACCATGAAAGCCCGGTCAGGGGTGAGACCTTTGTTACCCGCAAAGTCACCCGGGCCCTGGCACGCATCGCCATGGGAATGCAGGAGCGGTTCTACATCGGGAACCTCTCCAGCCGCCGCGACTGGGGCCACGCCAAGGACTATGTCCAGGCCATGTACCTGATCCTTCAACAGGAAGAACCCGACGATTACGTCATCGCCACCGGAATCACCACCTCGATCAGGGAATTTATCCTCAGGGCTGCCGCCGAAATAGGCCTGGAAGTGGTTTTCAGGGGGGAAGGCCCCGCGGAAAAGGGAATCCTGGCCGCCGTGGATGAAAAGACATTCACCCATAAGGTCGGTGAAAGATTCCTCGAAGGCATCCACCGGAAAGTGGCCGAACAACACCTGGTGGTCGCTGTCGATCCCAAATATTTCCGACCTACGGAAGTGGACCTGCTTATCGGGGATCCTGCTAAAGCCCACGAAAAACTGGGATGGCAGCCCGAATACGACCTGAACGGACTGATCGCCGAAATGATGGAAGGCGATGTGAAGCTTATGCAGAAAGAAAGCTATCTCAAAGAGGGGGGATTCAGAGTACTCAATTATTTCGAATAATCATTCCTGCCCTGGGCTCGCAGCGATCAAGGATTGGAGAGAGTACCGGTTGGGCCTGAGCCGATGAAGGAGTGGAGAGGGGACCGGCCGAACGGGTAGGGGAGAAGGAAAGCCCCCTGACCTTTCTCCATTTGG
>CAZKIU010000022.1:19917-35173 GCA_964552955.1 uncultured Prolixibacteraceae bacterium | reverse complement strand
GGACCGGCCGAACGGGTAGGGGAGAAGGAAAGCCCCCTGACCTTTCTCCATTTGGTCAACAAGGCTGGGAAGCGGGAGAATAGGAAGTGGCATCATGGATAAGAAGAGTAAAATATATGTGGCAGGCCACAAAGGCCTGGTGGGATCGGCCATCTGGAACAACCTCCTCCTGAAAGGGTATACCCGGCTGGTGGGGCGCACTATAAATGAGCTTGACCTCCTCGACCAGCAGGCGGTCGGCCGGTTCTTTGCGGAAGAGAAACCCGAATACGTCATCCTGGCCGCCGCCAAAGTGGGGGGCATCATCGCCAACAACACACTCCGTGGCGCGTTCATCTATGAGAACCTCCAGATCCAGAACAACGTCATTCACAATGCATGGCTTCATGGGGTGAAGAAACTGCTCTTTCTGGGAAGCACCTGCATCTACCCCCGGGAAGCCCCCCAACCCATGAAAGAAGATGCCCTGCTTACCTCTCCCCTCGAATACACCAACGAACCCTATGCCATCGCCAAGATTGCCGGGCTTAAGCTTTGTGAGAGCTATAACCTCCAGTACGGCACCGACTTTATCGCAGTCATGCCCACCAACCTCTATGGCCCGAACGATAACTTCGACCTCGAAAAAGCCCATGTGCTGCCGGCCCTTCTGCGCCGCATCACCCTCGCTAAGTGGCTGGAAGAGAGAGACTGGCCTGCCATCAGGCACGATCTGGACAAGCGTCCAGCCGAGGGCGTTTCCGGAGAAAGTTCAGAAAGTGAAATCCTCCGGTTGCTCGATAAGTATGGCATTAAAAGAGAAGGATCAGCAGCCGGCCAGGTGAAGGACGACGTCAAGGTGGAAGTTTGGGGGACGGGCACCCCGATGCGGGAATTCCTCTGGAGTGAGGAGATGGCCGATGCCTGCGTTTTCATCATGGAGCGGATCGGCTTCCGCGACCTGGTGGCAATCAGTCAAAACGGGGAGGCCACCAGTGTGGCTGCAAACCAGAGCCTGCCGGAAATCCGCAATACCCATATCAACATCGGCACCGGAAAAGAGATCTCCATCAGGGATCTGGCTTTTCTGATTAAGGAGACCGTCGGGTTCAGCGGGAAGCTGGACTTCGACCCGTCAAAACCCGACGGTACCCTGCGCAAACTCACCGACCCCTCTAAACTCCACGCCCTGGGGTGGCACCACCGGATCGATATCGAAGAGGGCATCAGACGACTATACTCCTGGTACCATTCTCCCTCCTGACCCCTGCTCCTTCCTTGTTTTTCCCCCATGATCTGTCTGTATTAGGATTGATGCATCAAAATGATAATTTTGTAATCTTTCCTCCGGAAGGATTTGCCTTATTGTGCAGGTCTAAGGCCAGAACAATGGGTTAACCCTAAGGAAAGTGTGACCTACTATCATGAAGAATAAGGTATTTGTCAGCGGTTGTTATGATATGCTCCACAGCGGGCATGTGGCCTTCTTCGAGGAGGCGGCCTCCTATGGGGACCTTTATGTGGGCCTGGGATCAGACCGGACCATTGCCGGACTGAAAGCCCGCAAGACCATCAACACGGAGCAGGAACGGCTCTACATGGTAAAGTCGCTCAAAGTGGTGAAAGAGGCGTGGATCAACAGTGGCACGGGGCATCTTGATTTCGAACAGGAGCTCAGGGCGCTGAGACCCGATTTCTTTTTTGTGAATGAAGATGGGTTTACACCCGCCAAACAGCATCTGTGTGATGAACTGGGGATAAGGCTGCTGGTCAGCAAGCGGATTCCCCACCAGGGCCTGCCCCCCCGGTCGACTACCGCCTTGCGCAACGAATGTCTGATCCCCTTCCGCCTCGATCTGGCAGGTGGTTGGCTCGACCAGCCCTATGTCTCCAAATACTGGCCGGGACCGGTCATTACCATCTCCATTGAGCCGGAAATCGAATTCAACGATCGCAGCGGTATGGCCAGCAGCACCCGCATCAAGGCCATGGAACTCTGGCACAACAATATTCCCGAAGGTAACCGCGAGAAGCTGGCCCATACGCTTTTTTGCGTGGAGAATCCTCCCGGTTCGGGATACGTCAGCGGCTCACAGGATTCCATCGGCATTGTCTTCCCCGGAGTCAACCGCCTTGATTACCCCCGCGGAAATTACTGGCCAGAGAAGATAACCACGGTGACCGATGGTGAAGTGCTCTCCTTTATTGAGGAACATCTTTGGTTTATCAACCTTTCACCTCGCGCCGGAGACTATGACGTGCTGGCCGAAACCCGCATCCACGAAGAAGGAGCCCGAGCCCTCGCCCTAGCTGCTGAAGCCGTTTGGGAGGCCATCCTCCAAAAGAATCTTCATAAATTCGGACAGGCCTTCAGAGAATCGTTTGAGGCCCAGATCGCCATGTTCCCCGGAATGGTCAACCCCGTCATCCTCGAAACCATCCAACGCTACGAAAAAGAAGCCCTGGGATGGAAAATCTCCGGAGCTGGTGGCGGCGGATACCTGGTCCTGGTTTCTGAGAAACCGGTAGAAAATGCGATCCGCATTTCTATCCGCCGTGGCGATAACGACTGATCCCCGGTGAAATTTCAGGCTCCTCATCAATGGAGACGATGATCTGACCTCCCTTAATTCCAATCACCACCGCTGTGTGAAGACCGCTGGTGTGGCTTTCGCTACTTTTAAATGACCCCCGTCAATAGTAGCCATTTCTGACTATCTTTCCTAAACCCCTGGTCTCTTTAGCCTGGCCCATTGCTGTGCACTGCGGGCCAGAATTACCCACAATCACCCATTGCTGCCCACTGCTGTCCACACTTGCCCAACTCAACCCATTTCAGCCTACTATTGCCCACTCCTACCCACTCCTACGCACTGCTGTCCACTGCTGTCCACAATGGTCCACTCCGCTCCATCTCAGCCCACCATTACCCATACCGGTCCATAGCGGTCCACACCGGTCCACAGCTGCCCATGCCCGTCCACAACTGTCCACATCCGCCCACTTTCCTGGACGGAGTTGCAACTGCTTTTCTTTCCCTTTCGCCCGCAAGGTATATCCCCCTGAGTCCCATCATACCATATTTTTTCGTATATTGTGTATAGGGAATCATCATACTGTACTATGCGCACCTTTTTGAGAAAAATAGCCGGACGGGTTTTTCTGCCTCGCTGGATCATTTTTTCCTCAGATGTCTTCATAATCAGTATGATTTTTATTTTCACTTATTTGCTGCGGTACAATCTGGAGGCATTCTCTGTTGAGGTCCCCCGGATGTTGCTCCAACTGGCGGTTCTGCTTCCTTTATTTGCATTCGCTGAATTCCTTTTCAAACCATACGAAGGCATCTTGCGCCATTCCAGTCCCCGCGATGCCCTGGCGGTCATCAAAACCCAGATTTTCATCGCCGCAGGAATCGTGTTTTTCAACCTGATAGCCCGAAGGGAGTGGTCGGTGATGGTTGTCCCCTATTCCGTGGCGATCTCTCAGTTTTTCATCGCGGTGGTGGTGCTGGTGGGCATGAGGGTCGTGGTGGCGGTGATGTATCACCGGTTGGTCAAGACCGGCCGGCCCGGCGTCAATATGATGATTTTCGGCGCCGGAGAGATGGGAATCATCACCAAGAGCGTATTCGAAAAGGATCCGGCTCTCAACTACAGGGTAGTGGGCTTCATCGACGACCATCCGGGGCTTCACCACAAGAAGGTGGAAGGGGTCATGGTCTATCCTCCGGGAGAGGAGTGTAATCGCATTGTGAAGGAAAAAAGTGTCAGGGAGATGGTCCTCTGCGTCCATCCCGGAGGCATCACCAAAGAGCGGAAAAGCGCCATTGTCGACTGGTGCATTGCACGCCAAATCAGGGTTAAGGAGGTCCCCGGCACCAAGGAATGGCTCAATGGCCGTTTTTTTACAAGCCAGGTCAGAGATGTTATGATTGAAGATCTTCTGGGGAGGGAGCCGATTGAAATCGATTGCCAGGAGGTGATCAGGGGCATCCACGGGAAGAGAGTGATGGTCACCGGTGCTGCCGGATCTATTGGTTCTGAACTGGTAAGGCAACTCTGCGCCTTTTATCCCGGAAGCATCACGCTGGTCGATAAGGCCGAATCGGGCCTCTACGATCTGATGAATGAAATCAGGCTGACCAACCGGGAGGTGAACCTTAAGCTTTTCGTGGGTGACGTAACCAACCTCCGTTCCATGCAACAGCTATTCCTGACCACCACACCTGAACTCATCTTTCATGCATCGGCCTTTAAACATGTTCCCCTGATGGAAGAGCAACCCTATGAGGCCATTCGGAACAATGTGCTGGGTACAAAAACCATTGTCGACCTGGCGGCTGAGCAGGGCGTGGAGAAGTTTGTGATGATTTCCACTGACAAGGCGGTCAATCCGACCAGCGTAATGGGGGCTACCAAACGAATCTGTGAAATTTACATCCAATGGCTCTCACATAAGCCAGAAGTGAAAACCCGGTTTGTCACCACCCGCTTCGGAAACGTGCTGGGCAGCAGTGGTTCCGTCATCCCCCTTTTCCGCAGCCAAATCAGGGCGGGCGGACCGGTGACGGTTACTCACAGGGATATTATCCGCTATTTTATGACCATCCCCGAAGCCTGCCGGCTGGTGCTGGAAGCCAGCTCTCTCGGAAAGGGCGGGGAAGTGTTCCTCTTCAATATGGGAGAACCCGTTAGAATATATGATATGGCCGAGAAGATGATCCGGCTTTCGGGTTTTCTCCCCCATAAAGACATCGCCATTGTGGAAACAGGTCTCCGGCCAGGAGAAAAACTCTATGAGGAGCTACTGGCCAACCAGGAAACTTCCTCGTCCATCGACCATGGTAAGATCCTGATCGCCTTTACCCCCTCCATTGACCTTGACCAAACCACCGCCCGGATCCATGATCTCCTCGACCACCTTCAGAGCGAGAACGATGAGCAACTCGTCGCCCGGATGCGGGAGATCGTCGGGGAATACAGTCCCTCACATAGCCGGTTTGAACAACCTCGTCCTGAAACTCCTTCCCAAAGCTCCTCTTCCCCTTCTCCGGTCCATCCTCTCTTTTAACGGCTGCCGGAAGGTGAAAACTCCCTGTTCGTGCTCTCCGGCAAAAAAGAGTCATAGGTATGTTATTTGCCGTCCCAAATCTCCATTCACCGGTAAATCCCCTCTATTGGCTGGTTTCCTCTCCTTTATTGAGTGAATCAGTGTAACATTTGTACCGTTATTTAGTCTATGGATTATACGAAAACAGAAACAGAACAGAACAATTAAGAAAACAGAAAACAGAGAACAATATGAAAACAAGAGTTTCTTTAACCGTGATCGCTTTAATGATGGCAACGTTTATGCTCGCAGGAGCTACCGAAGTCAATGCCCGTAAAGTGAGTTTTGCCTCAAGCCTTGAAAACGAGATGGACCCGGTCATGAAGATCGAAAACTGGATGGTAAACAGTCATTACTGGAACAATACAGATGCCGTACTTCTCTCCCGTGAATACGACAACGTACTTGCTCTGGAATCGTGGATGACTGACCTGAACCGTTGGGATGCCACCGCCATGGTCCCCGTGGAAAACGAAAATCCTATGCAGATGGAGGCCTGGATGACCAGCCCTGGCTGGGAAATCGCCTCCATGATCCCTGCAGAAACAGAGTCTACCCTGGGTATGGAAGCCTGGATGACCAACTTTTGTACCTGGAACGGCAACTATTGCCAAACCGTGTCAACAGAAGCTGAACCCAAGCTCTCCCTTGAATCCTGGATGACCAACACATTATACTGGAGCCAACCAGAGAACAGGTAGTTTTGAGTTTGTTAGTTTGGTTTTTACGGGCTGTTGTTTCAACAGCCCGTTTTTTATTCCTGGGCCTGCTGTGAATTCCGGCGAGTACCTTTCCCGTCTGAATCTCAGCCGAAACGGGGAGTCTCCATTTACCGGGGTCGCACCTCGATCATCGCCTCTTTCTTGGAAACCAAATCTTTGGGCTGCACGTTGACTTTGACCACTTCTCCATCGAAGGGCATCACAATATTGTTGTGCATCTTCATAGCTTCCAGAAGAATCAGTGTCTCTCCCTGCTTTACCTTCTGCCCCGGTTTCACCAGTACCTCGATGACTGTGCCGGGAATAAAAGAGTAGATCAGGTTAGGATTTGGAGATTTCCATGCCTTGCGGTGTTTGAACTTTGCTGTAAGGGTGGTCTTGTACATGGCCCCCTGAACGATCAAATGATCCAACTTTACCTCTTCTGCCATTTTGTAATGCTCGTTTTGAATATAACTCCTTTTATCATTTCATGTCCTTCTCCTCATTTACCTTGACATCAAGGCTTGTGGTAGTGTATGATGTCTGCCGGCAAGGGTGCACCCAGCCGGGGCTGCACGAGGCGAAGGACTGGTCAGAAGGGTGGAATGCCATGTTTCTTCACGGGCATGGAAATATTTTTATTTTTTGACACCTTCAGGGCGTGAAGAATCCTGGAGCGGGTTTCTTCGGGTTCGATGACCTCATCGATGTAGCCCTTGGCGGCAGCAACATAGGGATTGGCGAATTTCTCCTTGTACTCCTGGATCTTCTGCTGACGCATGGCTTCAGGATCTTCAGCTTCCATGATCTCCTTGCGGAAAACGATATTGGCAGCACCCTCGGGACCCATGACCGCGATTTCGGCAGCAGGCCAGGCAAAGACAAAGTCGGCACGCAGGTGGCGTGAATTCATGGCGATATATCCTCCACCGTAGGCCTTCCGCAGAATTACGGTGATCTTCGGAACGGTAGCCTCACTGTAGGCATAGAGGATCTTGGCTCCGTGGCGGATCACGCCGGCATGCTCCTGGTCCACTCCAGGCAGGTACCCCGGAAGGTCCTCCAGCGTGACAATAGGAATGTTAAAGGCATCGCAATAACGGATGAAACGGGCTGCCTTGTCGGAACTGTCGGTGTCCAGAACCCCCGCCAGCACCATAGGCTGATTGGCCACAAATCCAACTGTCTCCCCGTCCATCCTGCCAAAACCGATGATGATGTTGGGAGCAAAAAGCTCCATGATTTCCAGGAACTCCGAACCGTCGGTGATGGCCTTGATGATATCACGCATATCATAGGGGATCTTCGCATCTGTGGGAACGATCCTTTCCACCTTCTTGCTCTTTTTAGGTGGTTTGGCCGGGAAAGGCTGCGCCTTTTCCTTGTTGTTCCAGGGAATATAAGTGATCAACTTCTTGATCTGTTCGAAACACTCTATTTCTGTTTTAGCATAGAAATGGGCATTCCCGGTAATCTGGGCATGCACACGGGCCCCACCCAGTTCTTCCATGGAGATGTCCTCTCCCAATACCGACTTGATGACCCCTGGGCCAGTGATGAACATCTTCGAGATGTTCTCCACCACAAAGACAAAGTCGGTAAGGGCAGGGGAGTATACCGCACCACCGGCACATGGCCCCAGGATGACCGATATTTGCGGAATGACCCCAGATGCCAGGGTGTTGCGGAAGAAGATCTCCCCATATCCAGCCAGTGAGTTGACCCCTTCCTGGATACGAGCACCCCCCGAGTCGTTAATCCCAATCAAAGGAACCCTCATCTTCAGGGCATGGTCCATGATCTTGGTAATCTTCTGCGCATGCATCAGTCCCAACGACCCCCCGGCTACCGTGAAGTCCTGGGCAAAAATACAGACCGGCTTATTGTAAATGGTTCCCGTACCGATAATGACACCGTCCCCATGGAGCACTTTATCCTCCATCCCGAAATCACGGGCCGCGTGCTCTACGAACATGTCGTACTCATGAAAGGTGTTTTCATCAAGAATGGAAATGATTCTTTCACGCGCGGTGAGCTTGCCCATCTGCGCTTGCTTTTCAATGGCTTCCTCGCCGCCTCCCTTCTGAATCTCTTCCTTTCTTTTCCTCAGATCAAGAATGTTCCTTTTTAATGACATATGAGTATTTATTAATTTGGCTTTTTCTATCCCCGGCAATCCCGGCCGGCGATGCAATTGTCAACAGGTGACCAAAATTACATTTTTTTTAAATTCCAACGGTCTGAATGACATATTCCATCATACTTTTAATTTTTTGTAACATATTGTTTTTGAATAATATTATTGTTAGTTTGAATAGTTGAGTCTATGTTTCCCCTTTTTACCATGTGGTTCTGGCCCTGACAAACGGAGTAAAAACCACCATGCGAATGAACAGGTGTGCACCCATATCTTCTTAACTCATCTCCGGATAAGTGCAAAGGAGGTGGATCCTGTAAGCGGATTAGCCTAAACAAGGTAGACCTTAAAACAGAATCGCGTAGCGGAGGTAGATCCTTAAACGGAATTGCGTAGCGGAGGAGGCCCTTTGGGCGAAAAGCTATTTTGCCGCCCACCTGTAAAGGAACCAGGCGATGAGGGCGTAAAGCATGTTAGGAATCCACACGGCTACCACGGGTGGTGTATTTCCGTTCACGGCAAAGACCACCGAGATTTGCATGAAGAGAATATAGGAAAAGCTGAGCAGCAGTCCCAGTCCCAGATGGAAACCGAGACCTCCTTTGATTTTCCGTGAGGCCAGCGAGACTCCGATGATGGTCAGGATAAAGGCCGAAAAGGGATTGCTGATCCGCTTATGCCGCTCGATGGCGAACTCCGTAGAGTTGACCCCCCTGAGTTTCATGCTTCGGATCTCATTGACCAGTTGCACCGTGGTCAGGGCCTCCATATCATCACGCTCCACCTTGTAGTCAGAGGGGGTCATGTTTAGGGTGGTGTCGATATGGTAACCCTGTGTAATGTACTCCTTGTCTTCGATGAATTTCCGCCGCCAGTAATTGTTGATGCTCCATCTGGCTGAATCTTCGTTCCAACTGATATTGTCGGCAGTGATTTTCTCAATCAGTTTCTGGTCTTCGAACTTTTCAAGGGTGAAGCGGGTACCTACATTGTTGGAACTGAAGGTATACATATAGACATAGACCCCTGGCTCTATCTGGCGGTGGATATGACGTTCCACCTGGAAGTTGTTCTGGTTGATGTAATGGTTTCTGAAGTTTATTCTTTCGCGGTTGGCTGAAGGAATGATGAAATTCCCCAGGAACCAGGTGAAGAGAGCGATGATGGCTGCCGACACCAGGTAAGGGCGCATCAGCCGCTGATAGGAGACCCCGCTGCTGAGGATGGCGATGATTTCGGTATTGTAAGCCATCTTGGAGGTAAAGTAGATGACGGCAATAAAAACGAAGAGCGGGCTGAAAAGGTTGGCGAAATAGGGAATGAAGTTCAGGTAATACTGGAAGATGATATCCTTGGTAGGGATATCCTTGGAGATGAATTCATCAAGGTTTTCCGAGATGTCGAAGACCGTGGCGATGCTGATGATCAGGGCAATGGAATAAAAGAAAGTTCCAAGGAACTTCCGGGTGATATAAAAGTCGATTGTCTTGTAGTGCTTCATATCAGAGCCTGTGTTTCAGTCTGCGGACCATCTCATTCTTCCATGCAGGGAAAGTTCCTGCAATGATTTGCCGGCGGGCTTCGGTGACCAGCCAGAGATAAAAGGCGAGGTTGTGTTGGCTGGCGATCTGGGCGCCGAGCATTTCGCCCGCGATCACCAGGTGGCGCAGGTAAGCCCGCGTGTATTGGTGGTCAACAAACGATGTGCCATGAGGATCTACAGGAGAATGGTCGTTCATCCATTTGTTATTGCGGATGTTGATGGTTCCCTCGCTGGTGAAGAGCATCCCGTTGCGGCCGTTGCGGGTGGGCATGACGCAGTCAAACATATCCACACCCCGGTCAATGGCTTCCAAAATATTAACAGGAGTTCCCACTCCCATGAGATAGCGTGGCCTGTCGGTGGGCAGATCAGCATTGACCACCTCTATCATTTCGTACATCACCTTCTCTGGTTCCCCTACGGCCAGCCCGCCGATGGCATACCCGTCGGCCTCAATGGTTTTCACATGCTCCACGGAACGGCGGCGTAAATCGGGGAAAGTGGCCCCCTGAACAATGGGAAAAAGGGACTGTTCGTATCCGTAAAGGGGGGAAGTCTCCGTGTAGCGGCGGTGGCACCTGTCGAGCCATCGCTGCGTCAGCTCCAGCGATTTCCGGGCATAATCGTAACTGGCATCCCCCGGGGTACATTCGTCGAAAGCCATCATAATGTCGGCCCCGATGATCCGCTGGGTGTCGATGACATTCTCTGGGGTGAAGAGATGGTAAGAACCGTCGATGTGGGACTGGAATCTGACGCCTTCTTCGGTGAGTTTACGCAGGTCGCCCAGGGAGAAGACCTGGAAGCCCCCGCTGTCGGTGAGGATGGGGCCCTCCCAGCCATTGAACCGGTGCAGTCCGCCTGCCTCCTGCAATACCTTTAGGCCGGGCCGGAGGTAGAGGTGGTAGGTATTCCCCAGGATGATCTGCGCCTGGATATCCTCTCTGAGGTCACGCGTATGGATGCCCTTCACCGATCCGGCCGTACCCACAGGCATAAATATCGGCGTGATAACCGTCCCGTGAGTCGTTTCCAACTGTCCGGCCCTGGCTTGCGTTCCCTGACAGGTTGAGGTCAGTTCATATGTCATTTTATCCCTTTCAGTTTAATAACGTGGTCGTGGCGTTTTCCCTTGCTGCAGGAATCTTCCCTTGATAAACAGTTCCGGAGGAGAGAGTAACGGACACGGTTTTGGAATTTTAATGGCCACAAAGATAATTATTCTACTAAATTTGCGGCCAAAACGGGTGTATGCCGCAGGAGCTGATCGCTTTTTTCATGAATACTCAGCCGGGGGAGTTGATCTTTCCGGCAATGGTGGCAGGCGTATGGTTGCTGGTGGTGCTCTATACCCTGTTGTTCAGGCTGAGGCTGGCCTTGCTGAAGCCCCCCGGCCCCCGCGAATCAGCCCTTTCCTTCTCGGTCATCATGGTGGAGCGCAATGAAGAACAGAACCTGGTTCAGAACCTGCCGGGCTGGCTCTCCCTGGGATATCCCCATTATGAAGTGGTAGTGGTCGACGATTTCTCTGAAGACAATTCCATTTCCAGACTGGGGGTGATGAAGCAACAATATCCCCGGTTAAAGATGACGGGGTTGAACCAGGAAACCCGTTTCTCGCAGAAACTCTCCCGAAATCTGGCTTTGAAGGCTGCCGCTCACGAAAAGGTTGTCCTTGCCCATCCTTCCATGGAGATGCCTCATCACCAATGGCTTCCCTCCCTCTCTTCGCCTTTCGAAAAGGGGAAAAAAATAGTGGTGGGTTACACGGCTACTCTGCCTGCCAGGGGGTGGCACCATCGGTTGTTCAGGACAGAATCATTTTTACAGCAGATCGAAAGCATGGCATATTGCCTGAACGGCCTTCCCTGGGTGGCCAATGAAGAAAATATAGCCTTTAACAGGGAAGCCTATTTCGATCACAACGGGTTCGCCGGCAGGATGCGGGAGGAATACCTCAACTTGGAGATTATCTTCAACAGCGTGATCCGCAGAAAGGAAACTGCTGTCCTTCCGTGGGCCAATCAGGTCCTGCGCCGTGAAATCACTGCCGGGAAGCAGGAATTCAAAGAACTGATGTACAAATCTTTTGTGCTCAAGAAAGAACTGGGGTTCTGGAAGAGGCTGGTCAGAAGCTTTTTTACCTTCATGAAGATGATGCTGCTTCCCCTTTTTATCCTTTGTGTGCTCTTTTACCCCGTTCTGTGGTTGCTTCTGCTGGTGTTGCTGGTCATACTGTTTATATTAACTGCACTAAGCATAAAGCTCATTCAGAAACGTCTGAATGAACCCGGAATTTTCATATCTTCGTTGATATATGGGTTCATAGCCCCATGGTACAGGATGGTAGTCCGGTGGGGGTTTGATTTCCGGCGCAAAAACAGGTAATGGAGGAGCAGCAGGATCATCTTTCTGAAAAAGCCCGGCATGATTATGAGCTGGTACAGGCGGCCCTCGGGGGGGATGAGAATGCCTTTGCACGTCTCCTGGGCCGGTATAAAGACGCCATTTTCTTCATGCTGCTGAAAATGGTCAATAACAAAAGCGACGCCGAGGATCTTACCCTCGAGGCCTTCGGAAAAGCCTTTAAGAACCTCCATCAGTATTCCCCCAACTATGCCTTCAGCACCTGGCTCTTTAAGATTGCCTCCAACAATTGCATTGATTTTCTCAGGAAACGCAAGGGGATTACCATCAATCTAGAGTCCTCCCCCGATAACAATGAATCGGAGATTCCGGTCAAATTGCGATCGGGAGATCCTGACCCCGAAGAACGGCTGATCAGGAAACAGAAGGCAATCCTGATGCGTAAAGTGGTGCGCAAACTCAAACCCCGGTACCAGACCCTGGTGGAGTACCGCTATTTCCGGGAGATGTCCTACGAGGAGATTGCCCTGGAGTTGAATCTGCCCCTGGGTACCGTCAAGGCACAGCTTTTCAGGGCACGGGAAATGTTGTTCAGACTGATTGAGATGACTGAAATGGGGGAGAAAGAGTGAAGCTATGGAAACAATACTCCGTTATTTTCCGCATTTGACGCCCATACAGCGGGACCAGTTTTCGCGTTTGGGATCCCTCTACGGCGAATGGAACAGCCAGATCAATGTGATCTCCCGCAAGGATATAGACGCGCTCTACGAACGGCATGTGCTTCACTCCCTGGCGATAGCCCGGATCATCACCTTCCGCCCGGGTACATCGGTCCTGGATGTGGGTACAGGCGGTGGTTTCCCCGGGATTCCCCTGGCCATTCTCTTCCCTGACGTGCGTTTTCATTTGGTAGACTCCATCGGGAAAAAAATCATGGTTTGTACCGAAATCGCTGCAGCCCTCGGCCTTTCAAACGTGACCACCACCACTGCCAGGGTCGAAACCCTTCCCTCCAAATACGACTTCGTGGTCAGCCGGGCGGTCACCATCCTCCCCGAATTCTATAAGTGGGTCCATAAAAAGATCTCCCGTGACCAGAGAAACAGCCTCCCTAACGGCATCCTTTACCTGAAAGGTGGAGATCTCACCGAAGAAATAGCTGCCCTCCAACAACCGGTGGTCATTTACCCCCTGCAGGAAATCTTCACCGAACCTTTCTTTGAAACCAAGAAACTGGTCTATATTCAGGTGTGACAACCCCAGGCCGGTGTTGAAAATAACAATAAAAAAAATTGGAATGAGGGGTTGTTTTTTTGAAACTTTATTCTGAATTTAGACCATTGAATCACCAGTTCTCTGAACATCTTGATATTATTAGGTTTTTGGGAGCTTCTCCCAGGATACCCCTTTTTACATACATAAACCAATTTACACCTAAAGTACATAAATTCAGTAACTTAATCAATTTTTAATCTTAAACGTATGAACAAACAAGATTTAGTAAACGCCATTGCCGAAAACGCTGGCTTATCTAAGGCAGATGCTAAGAAAGGCCTTGATGCAACCATTGATGCGGTAAGTGCTGCATTAAAAGCAGGTGACAGGGTATCCCTTGTTGGCTTCGGCTCTTTTTCGGTTAACGAACGTGGTGCCAGGACTGGCAGAAACCCGCAGACCGGCAAAGAAATCAAGATTGAAGCCAAGAAAGTAGTGAAATTTAAACCGGGTGCAGAACTTTCTGCCGGTATTTGATGGTAGCTAACGAAAAATAGAAAAGGGTGTCACTCAGGTGGCACCCTTTTTTTGGCTCCTCTTTTAAAGGATTGAAACAGATCAACAGAAGAGATCAATTTCACGTTCATATTTTTCCACTCTTCAAAGGGGAGGGGGATTTTGGGCAGCTCCTTGATGGCATCGCTCAACACGTAAACCTGTTTTACCCTTTGGGCCAAGCCTTTGACCGCATGGTAAACGCATACATTGGTGGTCACACCATAGACCACGACCATTTCTGGATTTAATGCTTCAAGAAGGGGAACCGTAACCGGATTGCCGGCAAAGACGTCGAAGGCATCTTTAAGGATGACGAAATTCCGGTATTGGGGTACATCCACTTTGAGGGGCATCATATCGTAGGTCGTGTCCCAATTAAAAACCAGCGGGTTTTCGGGTTTAGTTTCCGGGATAAACTCGGCCCCTTTGGTACCTGCCAGGCAATGCAAGGGAAAGGTCGAGATATGGTCGGGCTTTTCATTGATCTCTGCTGAATTGACATAATGATAATCCGCAGAGTTGACCACTCTGATCTTCATCATCCGGGCCACTTTGGTGATCTCTGCCCATTTGGGTTTCAGCTTTTCGGCTCCTTTGACATACAGCTTGCCCCAGGGTTCCACAAAATCGTTTTGGGTGTCAACATTCCAGAACAAGATCGATTTTTTGCCACTCATTTAGGAAATGTTATAATTGTATTAACGGAATCAAAATTAACAAAATAATCTAGAATTCCTATAACCATTTTGCATCGGGTTCATGGGGGAGGGTCACCCTGAGGAGGGGATTAAGCTCCATGGCCCTTTGGATGGTGCGGAGGGCTGGTGGATTCAGGGCCCAGCTCCTGCGGGCGATGCCGTTGGTCACGTCCCAGTAAAGCATATTCTCCAGTCGTTGGTCTGCTTCCGGGGAGCCGTCGAGGAGCAATCCGAAGCCCCCGTTGATGGCTTCGCCCCATCCGGTGCCTCCTCCGTTGTGCAGCGAAACCCAGGTGGCCCCCCGGAAGCTGTCGCCGGCAAAGTTGTGTACCGCCATGTCGGCGGTAAACCGGGAACCGTCGCGGATGTTGGAGGTTTCCCGCCAGGGGCTGTCGGTTCCTGACACATCATGGTGGTCGCGCCCCAGGACGACAGGAGCCGTGATGAGTCCCTCCCTGATGGCCTGGTTAAAAGCTTCGGCGATGGCAATTCTTCCTGTGGCATCGGCATACAGGATGCGGGCCTGGGATCCCACCACCAGCCGGTTGTGGCCCGCCTCCCTGATCCATTTCAGGTTGTCTTCCATCTGGGGCCTGATCTCTTCGGGGGAGTGCGGCAGGAGTTCTTCCAGAACCCGGGCAGCCAGTTGGTCTGTGGTTTCCAGGTCGGCAGGGTCACCCGAAGTACAAACCCATCGGAAGGGGCCGAAACCATAATCGAAGAAGAGAGGACCCATGATATCCTCGACATAGGAGGGGTATCGGAATCCCCCACCGGGGGCGAAGACCCCAGCGCCGGCCCGCCCAGCCTCCAGCAGAAAAGCGTTTCCGTAATCCCAGAAATACATCCCTCTGGCAGTGAGGGTGTTGATAGCTTCCACCTGCCGCCGCAGGGAGGCCTGGACGTTCTCCCTGAAACGATCCGGTTCCGTGCTCATCAT
>CAZKIU010000022.1:6108-19817 GCA_964552955.1 uncultured Prolixibacteraceae bacterium | reverse complement strand
CCCAGGGCATTGTAGCGTTCGTAGTCGTCGCGTGAGGAGTAGTTGGGGATCATCAATCCGTTGGTGACCACCACGCGCGGTGCTTCCCGGTGGGAGGGGAAAAGCCCCAGGGGATGGCCTGAATAGAGAACCAGCGTCTGTTCTTCGGTCATTTCCGAGAGGTAACGCATAGTCAGCAGATACTGGGCCCAGTTCTGAAAGACGGCCCCATTGCCCCCATAGGTGATCAGCTCGTGAGGATGTTGGGCCACTGCGGGGTCCAGGTTGTTCTGAATCATCAGCATAATGGCCGCTGCTTGAATGGTCCGGGCAGGATATTCCTCAATAGGACGGGCTTTCATCGGGTAGAGCGGCCGGAAACGGTACATGTAAATCCTGCCCTGCTGCTGTAGCTCCTCCCGGAATTCCGGGGCCAGCACCGGATGAAATTCCGGAGGAAAATAGCGCAGGGCATTTCTCACGGCCAGCCGTTTCTCCTCATCGTTCAGAATATCCTTTCTCCGGGGTGCATGGTTAACGCCGGGATCCACCTCCCGCGGTGCCGGCAAAACGGCAGGAATCCCCTCCCTAATCGCGGCCCTGAAGGCCTCATTGGTCATGTTCGTCTCCATTTATCTATTGAAAGATGTAATTTAGCGGCAAATTATGGGGTTTCTCCGATAATTTTGATGATTTTAAACATTCAAAGGTCAAATTTGTATAAAAATTCAGTGCATATGAGAAAGCTTGTTTTGATTCTTGCCGTTGTACTCACTGGTTTCCTTTTTACGGGATGTGGTTACAATAAGATGGTTTCTATGGATGAGGCCGTAGGATCAGCCTGGGCCCAGGTGGAGAATGTCTATCAGCGACGTGCCGACCTGATTCCCAATCTGGTGGAGACGGTTAAAGGGTATGCGCAGCATGAGCAGGAGACTTTCACCCGGGTGATTGAGGCCCGTTCACAGGCCACTTCCATGAAGGTGGATCCTGCCAACCTGACCCCTGAGGCGTTACAGCAGTTCCAGGAGGCCCAGCAGGGACTCTCCTCGGCGCTGAGCAGGCTGATGGTGGTGGTTGAACAATATCCTGACCTCAAGGCCAACCAGAACTTCCTTGACTTGCAGGCCCAGCTCGAAGGAACCGAAAACAGGATCACGGTGGAACGGATGAAATTCAACGAAACGACTCAGGCGTACAATGCCTATATCAGGCGTTTTCCTGAGCTGATCACGGCCAAGATCTTCGGTTTTGATAAAAAGGCCTATTTTGAGGCCCAGCAGGGAGCCGAAAAGGCCCCTGAGGTGAAATTCTGAATCAGCAGCCAGGAAGCGTGCAGGAAAGTGCACCCTCCGGCGCTTATCCGCGCAGGTGGAAACAGTAACCAGGAGAGACGCTATGAATTTTTGGGAGAGCTTCACGGAAGAAAAGAGGGCCGGTATCAAGCGGGCCATCGAAGTAGCCGAGATGGAAACATCGGGTGAGATCAGGGTGCATATCGAAGAGAGGTGCAGGAAGAATCTCTTTGACCGGGCGGTAGATATCTTCGCCAGGCTGGAGATGCAAAAGACCCGTGAGCGCAATGGGGTTCTTTTCTACGTGGCGGTCAGCGACCGCAAGTTTGTGGTCATCGGCGATTCTGGCATCAACAAGGTCGTCCCCGAAGATTTCTGGAACGGGATCAGGCAGGTGGTGCTGGACCATTTCCGGCAGGAGAAGGTCGCCGAGGGACTCATGGAAGGGATCAGGATGGCCGGAGAACAATTGCGTGCGCATTTTCCGCGGCGGGAGGATGACGTGAATGAACTGCCGAACGAGATTTCATACGGCGATAAAGAATAGAGATGAACAGAAGTTGGACCCAATACCTGGTATGGCTGGCGCTTTTACTGCCGCTGGCTGCACTGGCCCAGGTGCCGGAACGGCCGGTACCTCCCCGCCTGGTCAATGACCTGGCAGGACTCTTTACCCCCGCACAACTTCAGGAACTGGAAGATACCCTGGTCCGCTTTGACCGGGAGACCTCCACGCAGGTGGCCGTGGTCACCCTTTCCGACCTCCATGGTTATGACCCAGCCGAGATGGCCTTCCGGATCGGTGAATCCTGGGGCGTGGGCCAACAAGGGAAAAATAACGGGATTGTGATCCTGGTCAAGCCTAAAACCGCCTCGGAAAGAGGACAGGTTTATATCTCGGTGGGGTATGGCCTCGAAGGGGTCATCCCGGATGCCATAGCCAACGGCCGGATTATCGACCAGGAGATGATTCCCCGCTTCCGGGAGGAGGATTATTTCGGGGGGATCATGGCCGGGACCAGGGTGGTCATGAGCCTGGCACGGGGTGAATATACGGCGGAACAGTATGCCGGTGAGGAGGAGAGCGGCTCCACGGGGGCCGGATCTTTTATCGTCCTGGTCATTGTCATCATCCTGATCATCTCGATGATGAAAGGGGGTAACAAAAAGTCCTTTAACACGGGCAGCCGCAGTCTTCCCTTCTGGGTATGGCTGGGCATGATGAATGCTGGCAAACGGGGTGGATCATGGTCCGACTTCTCCTCAGGCCGGGGTGGCTTCGGCGGTGGCTTCGGTGGTGGGGGCGGTTTCGGCGGTTTCGGCGGCGGCAGCTTTGGCGGCGGCGGTGCCGGTGGATCCTGGTAATCTGGAATCTGGAATCTTCTCGTCTGAGTCGAGACTCCGCTTCGCTGCGTGAGTCGGGAATCCTTTACTCTTCTTTAATCGCGGCGGTGAGTTTTTTGACAATCCTGAAGTTTTGGAAGAACTCCTTGGCGATGACCCGCAGGACCGTATAAACGGGAACGGCCAGGATCATTCCTGCCAAACCGGCCAGGCTTCCCCCGATAATGATGACAAAGTAGATTTCCAGGGGGTGTGATTTCACACTTTTGGAATAGATCACCGGGATCAGGATGTTGTTATCGATAAAGTTGGCCACCAGGAAAACGCCCAAAATCTTCAGAACGACTGGCAGGAGCAGGTCGAAGCTTCCTGTCGCCAAGGCGGCTGTGATGCCCAGGGTGGTGCCAATGAGGGTGCCGATGACCGGTCCCAGGTAGGGAATGATGTTCATCAGGGCCCCGAAGAAACCGATTAGCAGGGCATTCGGGATGCCAAAAAGCCAAAGCCCGAGGGTAATCAGACTCATGACGCCCAAAATTTCACCCAAGATTCCAATGAAGTAACGCATCAGCAGGTTTTTGGAATCGGCCACGACTTTAAGGGTGGCCTGATGCTTTTTTTCGGGAACAACCAGTAATAACATCTCCTGAAACATGTTCTCATCTTTCAGGAAGAAGAAGGCAATGAAAAAAACCGAGAAAAAGCCAACAAAGATATTCCCCGCCACACTAAAGATATTGTTCAGCAGTCCGGATACATTGCCCAGGTTGACCAGTGATTTGGCTTTGACGATCAGGAACTCCTGCATGGTTTGGCCATCGGGGATGGCCCCCAGCAGGTGCAGCTGCTGGTCGAGCCAATGGAGGGGGCCCTGGAGGTTGGCGGCCAGCTGATTCACATCGATGCGGGCAATAGTGTTGGCCTGGCTGACGATCAGGGGCACGAAAACCGCCAGCAGTCCCAGCATCACCAATAGGATAACCAGCAGGGCCATGAGGGCGCTGAGGGCATGGGGCATCTTCAGCTTGTGGAACCGGAGGCGGTCAAAAAGACGCACCAGCGGGTGGCCTACGAAGGAGAGCACCGCCGCCGATAAAATCCATGCGATCATGTAGGAAAAACGCCATACCAGATAGCCGGCAACCCCCACGGCCAGAAGATATCCCACATATTTAAGGAACTGTTTCATCTTGACTTCATGCTTGTGTAGATGTGCGGCATTGGATTCCGGCGGGGGAAACCCTTAAGATTCATCCATAATGTCAGATGCGCGGAAGGGTCCAAGGTTTCCGGTAGTGGGCACTGACCAGCTCATTGGCCTCCTTGTCCTTGATAAACTGTTGCTTATCGTGGTCCCAGAAAACCTTCCGCCCGAGCCGGAAGGAGATGTTCCCCAGGTGGGCAATACGGGCGATATGGGCCCCGGTTTCGATGTCGCAGGCGGGTTTCTCCCTGGTTTTCATACATTCGAGGAAGTTCTGCACGTGGAGGTCCAGCCCCTTTCCTGTAGATTTATGGAAGGGAGGTTTGACGAAGTCCTTTTTGGCGCTGACGCTTTTGGTTTCGGGAAGAACCTCCCAGCCCGAGCGGTCGACGACGAGGGTGCCATATTCCCCGATGAAAGCCACCCCGTGGCCTCTGCCGTAATTGGCCCCGTAAATACCGATGGTATGGTCCCAGAGAAGTCCGAAATCCCCGAAATCATACATGGCCATCAGGGTGTCGGGCGTTTCCATGGCATCGTCGGGATAGGCATATTTGCCACCGGTGGCCATCACCGATTGGGGCACATACTGGTTCATCCCAAAAAGAGCATAATCAAGGAGGTGAACCCCCCAGTCGGTCATCAGTCCGCCCGCGTAATCCCAGTACCAACGGAAGGTGAAATGAAAGCGGTTCTGATTGAAAGGGCGCAGGGGTGCGGGCCCCAGCCACATGTCATAATCTACTCCTTCAGGAACAGGAGCGTCGGGCACTACCGGAATGGAACCCTTCCAGCCCACATAAGACCAGGCGCGAACCGAACGGACACGCCCCAGGGTGCCACCATGAACATACTCCACCGCATCTTTCCAGTGAGGATCGCTCCTTTGCCACTGGTTGACCTGGACAACCCGGTTGTAGCGCTGGGTGGCTTTCACCATCACATTACATTCTTCGATGGTATTGGCGAGGGGTTTCTCGCAGAAGACATCCTTGCCCACCTGACAGGCATAGACCATCGGGAGGCAATGCCAGTGGTCAGGGGTGGCTACGATGACCGCATCGATATCTTTTTGTTCCAGGAGCTTGCGGAAATCGCTGTAGAGCGTGGGCCGGTAACCGGCGATTTTCTCCACGCCGGCCGCCCTCTCCTGAAGAACATTCCGGTCGACATCACACAGGGCGGCACACACCACCCCCGGCTGCTTCAGAAAGGCCTGAAGGTTACTCCATCCCTGTCCCTTACAGCCGATCAGCCCAACGGTGATCTGATCACTGGGCGCTGCACCGTTTGCCCTGAGAAAGGTGGGAAAGGCCGCCAGCCCTGCCGTGGCCAGCGATGCATTTTTCAGAAAGGTTCTTCTGTCACTCATGGTCGTCTTCTCTTGGTTTTTCCAAAAATAAGCAATTCGGGGTTAGGATTCAAACTCCGTTCAGAAACATTCTGCATAAAAGATGTAATTTTGGGTCTTCCCGGAAAGCAAGGTGCCCGGGGATCCCTCCTTATTGTTGTAGATGTTCAATTAATCAGAGCCCTATGGACCGGAAAGAGATTTCTCCCCTGTTGTCGCGCAACCACTGGAAAAACGTGAAAGTGAGCGATTATGATGTGGCCGTGTTGCCCTGGGGGGCCACTGAAGCCCACAACTACCATCTGCCCTATGGAACCGATGTTTTCGAAGCCGAGGCCCTCGCAGCCGAATCGACACGGCTGGCTGCCCTCGAAGGAGCCCGCATCGTCGTCTTGCCTCCCATCCCTTTCGGTGTGAATACCGGTCAGCACGATATCAAACTGGATATCAATCTCAACCCATCGACCCAGATGAGAATTCTGGAAGATGTCATCACTAGCCTCCTGCGGTCAGGGATTTTCAAGCTGGTCGTGTTTAACAGTCACGGGGGAAATGACTTCCGGCAGATGTTGCGGGAGCTCGGACTGAAATACCCTGACATGTGGTTGTTCCAGGCCAACTTCTACCAGATTCCCCTTCCTGAGAACCTCTTCGAAGAGCCCGATGACCATGCCGGTGAAATGGAAACCAGCCTGATGCTCTTTCTGCATCCGGAATGGGTACTTCCCCTGGAAGAGGCGGGTGATGGTGCCTCACGGCAGATCAATATTGAAGCCTGCAGGAAAAAATGGGCCTGGACAGAGCGGCAGTGGAGCCAGGTCACCCGTGACACAGGAGTGGGGGATCCCCGCAAGGCCACACGCGAAAAGGGAGAAAAATACTTCCATTATGTGACCGGTGAAATCGCCCGTATGTTCGTTCAGGTGGCCGCTATCCGCCGCGACGAGGCCTGGTCCTGAATAACGGTAATACCCTCCTCTTTACCATGAAGCTACCCCCCCCCTGAAAAGCCCCTGATTGTGTCTCTATGGGGGGCTGGCAGGGCCATGATGTCTCCTTTTTTCCGGGATTTAACCCCTCCCTGAGGACCCGTATTAGGGCAGAAGGGTCAGGAAAGAAAATTGAAAAATTTCAGGGGGAGTAAAATTTGAAGTCCGGAAATCCGTTTTCTGAACGTAAAGATGCTGAAGCACTCATCGGCATTTTTTTTGAATGGAAGAAAAAAAAGGAAATAAATCGGATCGGCAGATGGTTAAAAGAGGTCTCATTTTTGGATTTTGTCTCTTTGTTTTGTTGGTGGTGTCCCGAATGGATCTCCTGGCAGAAGGAAGCTGGGACAGGGCCGTCCTCAACACGGCAGCAGGGGTGACCTATCTTACTGATAATGAGAAAGCGGTAATATTAGAGATCAACAAGTTAAGGTCCGACCCTGCGGCTTATGCCCGTGAATATCTGGAACCCCTGCTGAATCTCTATGATGGTAAGAAGCTGAATTATCCCGGGGATGTGCCAATAATTACCAAGGAGGGTGTGGTGGCCCTGAAGGATGCCATCAGGGAGCTGAAGAGTGCCCCACCGGTGCCGTTGCTCTCTCCCGATTTAAGGCTGACTAAAGCTTCCCGCGACCATATGAAGGATCAGTCGGCGACAGGGCGTACCGGCCACACCGGATCTGACGGATCTTCGGCGCAGGACCGCATCCGCCGTTACGGGCCGTGGCAGAAAGCCATGGGGGAGAACATTTTTTATGGCGATCCCGATGCCCGGGCCGTCGTTCTGCACCTGGTCATCGATGATGGCATCCCTAAACGGGGGCACCGCGAGAATTTCCTCAGCGAGCATTATCTGCTGGTGGGGGTAGCCTGCGGCAAGCACCCCGGTTGGCGCAACGTCTGCGTGATGGACTTTGCCCATAGTTTTAAGCCCTGAAATAGAAGGGTAGACGGTTACTCCTCCGGGTTATGTGACGAAGTGCCGGGGTAGACGGTTACTTGTCCGGGATAGGTAGCGAAACGCCTGGGTAGACGGTTACTCCCCCGGGATTGGTGACGAAGTGCCTGGGTTGACGGTTACTCCCCTGGGATGGGTGACGAAGCGCCGGGGTAGACGGTTACTCCTCCGGGATAGGTTGCGAAGCGCCGGGGTTGCGGACCGTGGACGGGATCACGGCCCGGCCAGGGCCAGCCGCCAAATTCCGTAGCCCGGTAGTCGCGGAAGGCTTGTCTGATTTCATCTTCCGTGTTCATCACAAAGGGACCATACTGCACAACCGGCTCATGGATGGGTTTGGCCTCAAGCAGGAGGAATTTGCCATCATCCTGACCGTTAACCAAAGGGATGGGAACACCGGGCGCCAGGTCGGCCTGGTGGTAACGGGGCAGGGAGGTTGCTCCGCTCCTGAGGGAGGTTCCTTCGTAAAAGTAAAGGGTGCGTACCACATCGGGGGGTGTCGCAGGAAGCTCAAAGGAGGCCTCCGGCGCCATGGTCACCAGCCAGATGGATACCCCGTTGGCCGGGTCGGCTGCCCAGGAGTCAGGGGCTGGTGCAGGAGCCTTCTCTCCCCCATATTCCCCGGCAATGACCCTCACCCGGGTGCTTCTCTTCTGTTCATCCAGGGTGGTGACCACCGGGATCTCCTCAGCCCAGAGCATTTTATAAAATGGCGGACAGAATTTTCGGGAGGCAGGCAGGTTGAGCCATACCTGGAAGAGTTCAAGGGGGTTGGGCTGCCCGGTGTGAATCAGCGGGAACATCTCAGCATGCTGCAGACCGCTGCCGGCGGTCATCCACTGCACATCACCATGGCCGTAACGGCCTGCCGAACCATGGGAATCGGAATGGTCGACAAACCCATCCAGAACAATGGTAATGGTTTCAAAACCCCGGTGGGGATGTACAGGAAACCCAGGCACAGGATGGCCGTGATACATGCGCCATCCGTCGCGCAGGGTGAAATCGTTGCCCAGGTTACGGCCCGCCAGGGAGGCCGCCGGCCCGTAATGACCATCCCCGCGGGGGTAAGCATCTTTGTGATGGGCACAAAACAAAAAGGGATTGCGCATTTCCCATAGAAATCCCAGCGGCTTGATTCCCGTGATAGGGTTGCTTTCCATGATTCCTTTCTTTTTCAGGTGAAACGGTGATCCGGGTGGAACTGCCCCGAGGCAGCAGGCCACTCCCGGCTTCCCCTCAAAGGTAGGGAAATTTCCGGCATCCAGCGTGGGGATTCCCGTTGTTCCTCGTCAGAAACCCAAAACCCGGAGAGGTTCCGCTGTCAGGAAACCACCCCGGGTCAACCACCATAAGAACTGAACTAAGAACGCAAATTGGTGAACGGGTCACCTGGAATGATCCTGAGGGAGCGCACACTCCCCTGGGGGTAATCTTGAGGTTTGTAAATCAGCAGCATCACTGCCACTGGGTGGAATTATTCTTCACTCTCAGACCGATTTTTACCATCGAGCATCATCATCGTGTTCACGACAATTTCAGTGATGTAATGGGTCTCCCCGTTTTTGTCATCGTAGTTGCGATGGGTGAGTTTCCCCTCAATGGCTACTTCCGATCCTTTCTGAAGGTACTTCTCGGCCACACCGGCCGTATTGCCGTAAGCCACCAGCCGGTGCCAGGTGGTTTCTGACTTGCGGTTGCCCGCCCCGTCGATATAAGTCTCATTGGTCGCCAACGAAAAATTGGCCACTTTCCTGCCACTCTCCAGCTGCCTGACTTTCGGAGTGTCGCCCAGGTGACCGATAAGTCTGACACTGTTTCTCAACGCATTCATGGTCTTCGGGATTTTAAGGTTAAACGTTCAGGGATTTGTCATGATTAAAATTAAAAAGCTTCCACGAGATTTGCCGGTATTAAATTGTTTGTTTTCATTTTTAACCGGATATAACCGTTTTTCATTTTATCACACTTTTTGTTTCCCAACTGATAATTTATTGTTATTATTGCGGCTTCAACGAAGAAAAATGAGAACCATGCTCTATATTCACATACATCACGCATTTCATCTGCCGGGAGGTAGGCCGTAGGCGTTATGTATGTGCATGACCATATTCACCTGAAGGCTTACCAAAAACGGTAGGCCTTTTTTAATGCTTTTTTATGGAGGAAATATTAAGAATTGCCATTCAGACCAAAGGAAGGCTGAATGAAGGGTCGGTTAAGCTGATGGAGGAGGCGGGGATTAACCTGGTCATCGGTCGCAGGAACCTGGTATCGCCGGCCATGAATTTTCCTGTGGAAGTCCTCTATCTGCGCGATGATGACATTCCTCAGACGGTTGCCTATGGGGCTGCCGATGTGGGTATCGTGGGGGAAAACGAGGTCCTGGAACGGGGTGAGGATGTGGAGATTGTCAAGCGGCTGGGGTTCAGCCGCTGCCGTCTTTCGCTGGCCATCCCCCAGCAGATCGTCTACCCCGGAAAAGAGTGGTTCAACGGCCGGAAAATCGCCACTTCCTACCCAGCCATTCTGAACCGATGGCTCCATGACAATGGGATCTCCTCAGAGATCCATGTCATCAATGGGTCGGTGGAGATCTCTCCCGGAATTGGCCTTTCAGATGCCATTTTTGACATCGTCAGCTCCGGTTCCACCCTGGTAAGCAACCGCCTCACGGAGGTGGAATCCGTCGTCACCAGCGAGGCGGTCCTGATCGCCAACCGACAACTGTCGCCCGCACGGAGGGAGATTCTCCATGAGTTGATCTTCCGGCTGGAATCGGTGCAGCGGTCGGAAGGAAAGAAGTACATATTGCTCAATGCGCCCAATGAGAAGATCGGGGAGATCTCCGCCATTCTTCCGGGCATGAAGAGTCCTACGGTCATGCCCCTGGCCGAGTCGGGCTGGAGTTCCGTCCACTCGGTGATCAGTGAGAAGGATTTCTGGGAGGTGATCGGCAAGCTGAAAAAGGCTGGGGCCGAAGGGATCCTGGTCGTTCCGATAGAAAAAATGATTTTCTGAAAAAAAGGGTTCAATGAAGGTATATCATTATCCTGAGAGAAGCCAATGGTCTGAGATCCTGCGGCGGCCGCTGCTGGATATTTCGGAACTGACGGGGCGGGTCAGCAGTTTGCTGGACCAGATCCGGCACCGGGGCGAGGAGGCTCTGCGTGAGCTCACCCAGCGTTACGACGGAGTAGCCGTGGAGGAGTGGGAAGTGACGGAAGCAGAGGTGGACCGGGCCTGGGAGGGCACCTCCATGGAGCTGAAGCAAGCCATGGAGCAGGCGGCGAAGAATATCGCAGCCTTTCATGGGGCGCAGTTGCACCCTGTGGGCAAGATGGAGACGATGCCAGGGGTATGGTGCTGGCAGACGCCGGTGCCCATTGAGAAAGTGGGATTGTATATTCCGGGGGGCAGCGCCCCCTTGTTCTCCACCGTACTGATGCTGGCAGTACCGGCGCGGCTGGCCGGTTGCCGGGAGATCATCCTTTGTACACCTCCCGGCCGTGATGGTTCGGTCCATCCGGCGATTCTGTCGGCAGCCCGCATTGCCGGGGTGACCCGTATCTTCCGGCTGGGTGGCGTCCAGGCCATCGGTGCCATGGCTTACGGGGTGGTCACCCCTAAGGTCGACAAGATCTTCGGCCCGGGCAACCAGTATGTCATGGCGGCCAAGCAATTGGTCAGTCTGAGTGATGTGGCTGTCGACATGCCGGCAGGCCCTTCCGAAGTAGCCATAATGGCCGACAACGCCGCGGAACCTGCATTTGTGGCCGCCGACCTCCTCTCTCAGGCCGAACATGGGCCCGATAGCCAGGTGCTGCTGGTGCTGCGGGGAGAGGCACTCCTTGAAAAAGTCAGGGAGGAAGTGAACACCCAGATAGAGCAGCTCCCGCGGAAGGAGATCGCCGCCCGGGCTTTGGAAAACAGTAGAATAGTCATCGTCGCCAATGATGAGGAAATGGTCGGACTGATCAACGCCTATGCCCCGGAGCACCTGATCATCAGCACCGGCAATTACGGCACCCTGGCCTCCCGGATTACCCATGCCGGATCGGTTTTCCTGGGTAATTACACCCCTGAGAGTGCCGGGGATTATGCCTCCGGCCCCAACCACACCCTCCCCACCAATGGATGGGCCCGCTCCTTCAGCGGGGTCAACATGGACAGTTTCGTACGCAAGATCACCTTTCAGGAGATCACCACAACCGGACTCCGGAACCTGGGGCCCGTTGTGGAACAGATGGCCGCGGCCGAAGAACTCGACGCCCATAAAAATGCGATGACCCTCCGACTGCATCACCTTCAAAGCCGGGGATAATTGATTTGTAATTTAAAAATGAAGAATTTCAACCAAAACAACAGATGAATATCAACCAATGGGCCAGGCCCAACATCCTTCAATTAAAACCTTATTCTTCGGCACGCGATGAGTATTCAGGTGAAGCGATGGTGTTCCTTGATGCCAACGAGAATCCCTGGAACCAGCCCTGGAACCGCTATCCCGATCCACAGCAGCGGGCACTAAAAAAGAGAGTGGGAGAGATAAAGGGGTGTGATCCTGCCATGATTTTCCTCGGAAATGGAAGCGACGAGCCTATTGATCTGTTGATCAGGGTTTTTTGTGAGCCTGGAAAACATCATATCATCCAAATCGAGCCTACCTACGGCATGTATGCGGTAGCCGCGGGGGTCAACCAGGTGGGGGTCACCGGGGTGCCCCTGACCGATGACTTCCAGCTTGACGCCGGAAGCGTTTTGAAGGCCGTCAACGCCCATACCCGGATGATCTTCCTCTGCTCGCCCAACAATCCCACGGGCAACGCCCTCGATTCCGGAGAAATGGAAAAGATCATCAAGGGATTTCCCGGACCGGTGGTTGTTGATGAGGCCTATGTAGACTTTTCACTCAAGGGCTCCTTCCTCTCCAGGATAGAGGAGTTCCCCAACCTGATTCTCCTTCAGACGTTCTCCAAAGCCTGGGGCATGGCGGGGCTTCGCCTGGGCATGGCTTTTGCCCACCCCGAAGTCATCGCCCTGATGACCCGCATCAAATACCCCTATAATCTCAGCAGCCTTACCCAGCAGACGGCCCTGCAACTTCTGGAAAAAAGAAGCGAAAAGGAAGAGTGGGTCAGGATCCTTCTGGAAGAACGGGAAAAGCTTACAAAGGCTCTCCAAAAAATTTCCTGCGTGAATAAAGTGTGGACCTCCGATGCCAACTTCCTGCTGGTAAGGGTTACCCAGGCCAGAGATATCTATGACTATCTTACCCGTAAAGGGATTATTGTTCGCGACCGCTCCCGGGTGCTGCTTTGCGGGGAGAGCCTGCGCATCACCGTAGGCACACCGGAAGAAAACCATTTGCTGGTAGAAACCCTTAGCCAAGCCCATCTCATTCCTGAATGATATTTTTATTGATAATTTCTTATTCCATTGAGTTATGAAAAAGGTCTTATTTCTGGACCGCGACGGAACCATGATTGTGGAGCCTCCCGACGATTTTCAGGTCGACACCCTGGAGAAACTGGAGTTATTTCCGGGGGTGGTTACTAACCTGCGGCGGATCAGGGAAAAACTCCCCTACGATGTGGTGATGGTTTCGAACCAGGATGGGCTGGGTACTCCGGGGTATCCCGAGGAGGCCTTTGCGCTGGTCCAGGGGAAGCTGCTCCGATTGCTGGCCAATGAGGGAATTGTTTTTGACGATATTCTCATTGACCGCACCTTTCCGGAGGAGAAGGCCCCGACACGCAAACCGGGCATCGCGATGCTGGAGAAATACCTCACCGGGGAGTATGCCATGGCGGAGAGTTATGTCATCGGCGACCGGCTTACTGATGTGCAGCTGGCGGCCAACCTGGGTGCGCGGGCTATTCTTTATACGACGGCACTGACTGCGGAAGAGGTGGCCGGGGCCGGGCTGGCCGGGCACTGTGCCCTCATCACCGGCAGTTGGGACGAAGTGTACACCTTTCTGGCCCTTCCGGTGCGGACGGCCACCGTGACCCGCCAAACCCGGGAAACCGACATCCAGATGTTCCTGAACCTCGACGGAACCGGACAGAGTGACATCAGCACCGGACTGGGTTTCTTTGACCACATGCTCGACCAGATCGCCCGCCATTCGGGATGTGACCTGACCCTCAGGGTGAAGGGCGACCTTCATGTCGATGAACACCATACCGTGGAAGATACCGCCCTGGCCCTGGGAGAAGCGTTTGCCCAGGCCCTGGGCAAAAAAAGCGGCATGGAACGCTACGGGTTTGTCCTGCCCATGGACGATACCCTGGCTACCGTGGCCCTCGATTTCGGCGGCCGCCCCTGGATCGTCTGGAAGGTGGATTTCCGGAGAGAAAAAGTAGGCGATGTCCCCACGGAGCTCTTTTCCCATTTCTTCAAGTCGTTCTCCGATAACGCCCGCTGCAACCTGTATATGCAGGCCGAAGGGGACAACGACCACCACAAGGCCGAAGCCCTCTTCAAGGGATTTGCTCGGGCCCTGAAAATGGCCCTCCGCCGTGACCCCTTCAATTTTGAACTCCCCACCACCAAAGGACTGCTCTAATGGTCGGATATTCTA
>CAZKIU010000022.1:3178-6008 GCA_964552955.1 uncultured Prolixibacteraceae bacterium | reverse complement strand
CTTCAATTTTGAACTCCCCACCACCAAAGGACTGCTCTAATGGTCGGATATTCTAATTTTCTGATATTCTAATTTTCTGATATTCTAATCTTCTGATATTGCAATGAAAGGTATCCGTCCGCTCAAAGAAAAAAAGGAGACCGGAATCCTGCTGATTCACTGTCCCGACCGTCAGGGCATCCTGGCCACTGTAACCGAGTTCCTCAACAGAAACAACGGGAACATCATTTATCTTGATCAGCATGTAGACCGTCAGGAGATGACCTTTTACATGCGTGTAGAGTGGGAACTGAAGGGTTTTTCCATTCCGCAGGAGAAGATTGGCGAATACTTCTCCACCCTGGTCGCCACGCCTCTGCAGATGACCTGGAAACTCTTTTTCTCTGAGGAGGTGCAGCGGATGGCCCTTTTCGTCTCCGAGATGTCACATTGCCTCTTTGACATCCTTTCACGGTACACCGCCGGGGAGTGGGATGTGGAGATTCCCCTGATCATCAGCAACCACCGGCGGCTGGAGCCTGTGGCGCAACGTTTCGACATTCCCTTTTACTATTTCCCGCTGACGCCCGGAAATAAAGCGGAGCAGGAAGCGGCAGAGCTGACGTTGCTAAAAAGTCAGAACATTGATTTCATTGTGCTGGCCCGGTACATGCAGATCCTTTCCGGGGATTTCATTCACCATTTTCCCAACGGGATCATTAATATCCATCATTCATTTCTTCCGGCTTTTGCCGGAGCACGCCCCTACCATGCGGCGCATCAGAGGGGCGTCAAGATCATCGGCGCTACCAGCCACTATGTGACCAGCGACCTGGATGCCGGACCGATCATCGAACAGGATGTGGCCCGCTGCAGCCACGTCGACACCGTAGAAAACCTGATCAGAAAAGGACGCGATCTTGAAAAAATCGTACTTTCGCAGGCGGTCTATAAACACTTGCAGCACAAAGTCCTCGTTTACCAAAACCGGACCGTGGTGTTTAATTGAAAGGGAAAATAAGGAGAAATATCAAGTAAATAATAAGGATAAAACTAAAGAACAGGGATGACGAAAATAGGGAAGTTACTGATGATCACCGTGGTCATGTTGACTCTTTTAAGCATGGATGCCGGCGCGGCATGGGGGCAGAAAGCGACGCAAAAGGAGGTTCCGGCAGAATATGGATATGTGGTGAAGCCCGGGCAACAGGTCCCCGGTTTTGAGATGACCCTGACCGATGGGAAGAAGGTGAAGATGTCGGAACTGAAGGGCAGGGTGGTGATGCTTCAGTTCACGGCAAGCTGGTGCGGGGTGTGCCGCAAGGAGATGCCCCATATCGAAAAGGATATCTGGGCCAAATACCGCAACAACCCCGAATTCGCCCTTTTTGGCATCGACCTCGATGAACCCCTCGATAAGGTCATCAAGTTTGGGAAAGAGGTGGGCATCACCTATCCCCTGGCCCTCGACCCGGAAGGGAAAATCTTCTATACCTTTGCTGAAAAAGGCGCCGGGGTCACCCGCAATGTCATCGTCGATAAAACCGGAAAAATCATCTTCCTGACCCGCCTCTTCAAGGAGGAAGAGTTTAACCAGATGAGAAAAGTGATTGATCTGGCCATGAAAAAGGATTAGTACGCTGGAAAACGCTTCCCGGCTGAGCCAGGCCTTTGTTGCGCTGCGTAAGGCGACCCGACTGAGCCGGGTCTCCGCATAGATGCGTAAGTCTTAAATATCAAATCTCTTTTTGAATGAAATCTCATTCTCAAGACAAACCATAACCTATTTTAAATGGAGGTGGTGATTATCAAATACAATGCGGGGAACATCGAGTCGGTGCGGAATGCGCTGTTGCGGCTGGGTGTGGAGGCGGAGATCACCGCCGATCCTGAGCGCATTCGTAAAGCGGAGCGGGTGATTTTTCCCGGGGTAGGAGAGGCGGCCAACACCATGGCATACCTTAGGGCGCACGGTCTTGATGAAGTCATCCGTTCCCTGACTCAGCCGGTGCTGGGCATCTGTTTGGGCCTGCAGTTAATGTGTTCCCGCTCTGAAGAGGGGGATACTCCCTGTTTGGGCCTCTTCGAAGAGGTTGTTCGCAAGTTTGTGCCGGCACCAGGCCGTGAACATACCGACAAGGTGCCCCACATGGGGTGGAATGCCATTTATAACCTGAAAGGGGAAATATTTACCCCGGCCATGGAAAACCAGTATGTCTACTTCGTACATTCGTATTATGCAGAAGTGGGAGAGCATACCTCTGCCTTGTGTGATTATATGAAACCATTCAGTGCCGCCCTGCAAAAGGGCAATTTTTACGCGACCCAGTTTCATCCCGAGAAGAGCGGGGATGTGGGGAGCGCCATACTTAAGAATTTCATCTGTTTAAAAGATTAACCTATATGGACAGGCTGACGATCGTGAAAGTTGGTGGGAAGGTAGTAGAAGAGCCGGAGCTTCTGGGTCAGTTGCTGGATGCATTTGCCACGATAACGGGGTACAAGATCCTGGTACATGGTGGGGGCAAGGCGGCAACGGAACTGGCTGCCCGTTTGGGTGTTGAAACCAGGATGGTGGATGGTCGCCGCATCACCGACCTGGAAACCCTGGACATCGTGACCATGGTCTACGGGGGGCTGGTTAACAAGCGGGTTGTAGCCGGTTTGCAGGCCCGCAACTGCAATGCGCTCGGACTGACGGGGGCTGACCTGGATCTGGTCAGAGCCCGCAAGCGGCCTGTCACAGACATCGACTACGGCTATGCCGGGGATGTTGAAAATGTCAACTCCCGCGAGTTGCGCCTGTTGCTGGCTGAAAACGTTATTCCGGTGGTGGCTCCTCTGACCCACG
>CAZKIU010000022.1:0-3078 GCA_964552955.1 uncultured Prolixibacteraceae bacterium | reverse complement strand
TTGCGCCTGTTGCTGGCTGAAAACGTTATTCCGGTGGTGGCTCCTCTGACCCACGACGGCAAAGGCTCCATGCTCAATACCAATGCGGATACCATCGCCTCACGCCTGGCCATCGAACTCTCCCATTTCTATAAAGTACTGCTCTTCTACTGTTTCGAGAAGCGGGGCGTCCTTTCCGATCCGCTTGATGACAACAGCGTCTTGCCGGAGCTCACCGAGCCCCTGTTTCTGGAATACCAGGCGTCAGGGGTCATCAGCAGCGGCATGATTCCCAAACTGTACAACGGATTCAAAGCCATCCACAACGGGGTGAGCGAGGTCCTGATAACCAATCCTGATAACTTCTACAAGGGCCGCGGCACCCGCCTGGTCCGCAGCTAAGAAACCACCCTTGTTTTCTGATCCGCAGCCGAAGGGAAAATAAGTTCGTGTAAGGTCATCCTCAGAATGAAATGTCGATTCCTGCCATGAAGTGGCGACCCGCCTGGGGAAAGTAACCATCCATAGTGTAACGTTCTCCATCCAGGAGATAGGAGTAGACCCAGGCGTTGGTTTCGTATTCCGCATTAAAGAGGTTGTTGACCAGCAGTTTGACCGTCATTTTTTTTACTCCCCTGATCCGGGGGGAGTATTCCGCCGTGAAGTGGTTTACAAAATAGGGATCGATGACGCGGTCAGGCGAGGAGGTGTTGTCGGTATATTGTTTTCCCACATAAAAAGAGAGGAGGGAGAAGGCAAACTTCCCGGGCGACCAGGCGAGGCGGCTGTTGGCGGTGACGGCGGGTGAGAAGGCCAGGTCGGTGGTTCCCAGGGTGAAAGCCTGTTGACCGCCGTGATCCCAGTCGTCGACATATTCCGTGAAATCCTTGATTTTATTGCTGCTCAGGGTCAGGTGGCCGTCGCAGGTGAGGGCCGGGGAGACTCTGACCCCTGCCGAGAGTTCCACGCCTGCCCTGTGGCTTTTTTCCACGTTGACCATCACGGGGGCGCCCACATCATTGATGAGTCCGGTGAGCGCCAGCTGGTTGTGGTAGAACATATAATAGAGGTGGGTGGCGGCGGTGAAGGAGGCTGAGCGGAAGGACCATCCGGCCTCCATATCGTTGAGGGTCTCGTGCTGGGGGAGGGGACTTCCGGGAGGAGTATCTACGAAGTTATCGCGGTTGGGTTCCCTGTTGGTGCGGGCAAAGGAGACAAAAAGCTGCTGAGCGGGAGAGAGTGCGTAGTAAAGACCGGTTTTCGGGTTGAAAAAGGTATAATGCTTCAGCAGGTCGAGTGAGCGGAGGTCGTCGTCGGTGCCATCGATTTCGTAGCGGAGGGTGCGGAGTTGCAGGTCGGCGAAGAGGCTGAGACGGGGAGCCAGTTCCACAGTAGTTTTGAGGTAGCTGTTCAGGTCACTTTTACGGCCGCGGTTGCGGTAAAACTCATGGTCGGGCTCGAGTCCGGGCAGGAACTCCCCCCAGATGATCCTTCCGAAGTGACGACCGTAATAGTTATTGGCCCCACCGCCCCAGGTGAGGGTGGTGCCCCCCTTCCGGTAGTTCAGGGAGAAAACCATACCGTAGAAGTCGTTGTCGAGCCATTTACGGCGCACCAGGTCGGTGCGGCTGATTTCCGTACCGTTAACGACCGGCCTGGGCAGGCCGTAACTGGTGAATTTCTGGGCCGCCTTGAACTGCTCGTAATAGCCTTCGCCAAAGGTCTGGTGGAGGGCAGCGCTCAGGTTAAGGCGGTGGCTGAAACGGTGGCTGAAATGGAGCTGGAGGTGGTCCTGGCGGTAGTGATCTACCTGGTCCTTATAGGTATACAGGTTATAAGTACGGCTTCCGGAGGCCAGCATCTCCCGGGTTTCCTGTTCCGAATAGAGGCCGTGTTCCCCGTAGCGGAGCATGCCCTGGCGGTCGTCGCGGAGGCGAACCGAGGGCACGCCGTTCCAGGCCTGGTAAGTCTCTTCGGTGCCCGAGAAAAGAATGGCCTTGACTACAGTGGAAGGGGAGTAATATCCTCCGGAAACAAACCAGGACCCCAAGTTGCTCGAAGCGCGGTCAATAAAGCCGTCGCTGCGGATGGAGGTCAGGCGGGCGTCAAAGGAGAATTTTCCACCCGTATGATCTTCTCTCTGAGGGGTCACCCAGGCAGTTGTCCCGGATGGTTCCCCGGATGGTCCGGTTTTCCGGTTCCCTCCGATCAGCCCGCTTCCCTCTTTCCCGGTGATCAGGCTGGTTTCCCGGTTCCCTCCGATCAGACCGGTTCCTGCGGCGAAGCTGTTTTTAAAGGTTCCGAAGGAGCCCGCCGAGGAGCTGATTTCAGCATAGGGATCTTTGTTGAGGGTAAGGGTTTGCAGGTTAATGGCTGCGCCGAAGGAGGCCCCTCCGCCGGAGGTTGTTCCGGCGCCGCGCTGCACCTGGATGTTTCGGGCCGAAGAGGCCAGGTCGGGCTGGTCGACGAAGAAGGTGCTGTGCGATTCGGCATCGTTGAGGGGGATGCCGTTGACCGTCACGTTGATCCGGTTCATGTCGGTCCCTCTCACCCTGAAGCTGGTATAGCCGATGCCCGTTCCTGCGTCGGAGGTGGCCACAAAGGAGGGGGTGAGTGCCAGCAGGAAGGGAAGGTCCTGTCCCATATTGCGGCTGCGCAGCGATGCCGTGGTGATGTCGGTATGGGCCATCGGTGTTTTATCGGTGGCCCGGGTGGCCTGGACGACCACCTCTTCGGTGAAGATGTTTTCGGGTTCCATCGAGAGGTCGGCGACGGTGTCGCTGCTGAGGGAAACCGTTTTCCGGATCGGCTGATAGCCGATGAAGGAGACCTCGAGGGTGTAATCGCCGGGTTTCAGGCGGCTAAAACGGTAACTGCCGTCGCTGCCGGTGGATACCCCGTAAAGAGTCCCTTCCAGCACCACGCTGGCCCCGGGAAGGGACTCCCCGGCAGCCCCGGTGACCCTGCCACTCAGTGTCACCTGGGCAAAAAGTGAGTGCCCGGCTGTTATGAAAAACAACAAAAGAACAATTTTCCTCATACCAAAGGATGCATTAACTCCAACCTATTCTATTTCCTTAATTTTCAACACACACACAC
>CAZKIU010000021.1:26449-60941 GCA_964552955.1 uncultured Prolixibacteraceae bacterium | reverse complement strand
TGACAGAGGTCTGAAGAGCGCTAACGGCTACCCGGGATTGCCGGGTAGCCGTAATAGTCATCCTTTGGCAGGATTCAGGGAGGCGACAATTCAGGAGCGACCGCCCTCCATGGATTAATACCCGTCGTTCTGCCAGAACCCATCGGCCGATGGGCCGCTGGTCTTATTGGTCACCGCATCGAGCTGCGACTGCGGAATAGGCCGGAAATAGTGGAAATCCTTGATGCTGGCTGATCCCTGGGCATTGTATTTCTTCACCCGGTCGACCAGGGTTTTGGTCCTCTTAAGGTCAAACCAACGCTGCTGTTCACCGCAGAGTTCAATGGCCCTTTCGTCGAGAATGGTGTTGATGTCGACGGTGCCTTTCAGCGCGTTGTCTTTACCGGCCTTGGCCCGCTTGGCTCTGAGCTGGTTCAGGGTTTCCCGGGCTGCCGTGGCGCTGCCGCTGCCCAGTTCCGCTTCCGCCTTGATCAGGTACATCTCCGCCAGACGCAGCACGATGGCATCACGGCTCGAAATGTCGTGGGTCGGGTAGTTCAGGTCATACACATCGTCGAGGAACTTCTTGATACCCGGATAGGAACACCATCCACTGATTTTATAGGAGTTGTAACGCCCGTCGTTGTATACGTCTGACTTCGCCTTGGCCGCTTCAGTCGGTTTGGCGGTCGCCGGATCGGAGGAGGTGTAGACCGGGATGTCCCCTCCGCTCATGAACTGGATCCGGTAGCGGCCCTTGGCCCAGGCCTGCTTGGCTTGCCCTTCGGGACTGTTCCCGTCAAGGGCACAATAATAAATGGCCGTATCCTGAATGGCCGGATAATTCTTGGAACTCCCCGCCAGTCCGGGCGCTATGGTATAGGCATCCAGCAACGTGGCTTCACAACGCTGGTCGGTGGCCCGGTTCTGGTCTAGAAGTTTCCAGAGATAAAGCGATGGCAGATAACGGGTAAATCCCCTTCCGTACGGTGAATAGTAGGGGGCCACATAGATCTTTTCCTTGGTCTTGTAGTGGGTGATGTAAGAGGTGCTTTCCCCCAGAACCCTGACGAAGGTCTCATTGCCGTTGTTGCCAAAATCGGAGGCCCCATTGTTCCACATGGAGACGAACATCAGCAGCATGGCACTGCCCCCGCGGCTGTAACCGGTACGGGTGATCAGTGAGTTATATTCGAGAGGATCGCCTGAGGCATTGGTTTTATACCGTTTGGGAATACAATTGACATTGGTCTTGATATCGGCCGAATAACTCACCCCCCAGATGGCTTCCTTGTTTTTGGAGATATCCTCGTTTTTCATTGACCAGGTGTCGGCATAGTTATCGTAGAAGGAGGCGACACCGCTGTTGATGACCGCTTCGGCTTCGGTTTTAGCCTGGGCATAGTAATCGCTCTTGCCCAGCCAGCTGGCGGCATAGAGCAGAACTCTGGCCTTCAGGGCGCGTGCCGCCCAATAATTGGCACGGCCATCACTTTTAACCATATAGTTGGCCGCCTGGAAAGCAGCAATCGACAGATCGAGGTCTTCGAGAATCTTCGCATACACCTCTTCTTCCGACAGACGGGTGGGGGCGGTGAAAATGGCGGTCAACGGTTCGCTGTTGTAAGGGATGGGCCCCCAGAGGTTGACCATGTGGAAATAGTAAAAAGCTCGCAGGAAATAAGCTTCTCCCATAAAGCGGCTGCGCAGGTTCTCGGCAATCACCTTGTTCTCGGGGATGTATTTCAGGGCGGTGTTGCAGACATCGACGGCACAGTAGAACATCTCCCAGTAATGGTCGAGGCTGGCATTGTCGCTGGAGTTGCCGTCGAGGCTCTCGGCAGTGATATTATAGGAGTTAAGCGACTTCTGCTTGTTGTCGTAACCATAGTAGAAGAGGTCGGTACCGGTTTCCGACAGGCCGAGGGCTGCTTCCTTGCCGTACCATCCGCGGGCAAAGCTGTAGGCCGAAGAGACAAGACCCTGGATACCTGAAGCGGTACTGTATGTAAGGTCTGCGGTCATGCCTGCCTTGTTTTCCTCTTCCAGGAAGTCAGAGCAGGAGGGAGTACTCATCACGAGAGCTGCCGCAGCAAGTATGGTGAAAATCGTTTTTTTCATAGTATGTAGAATGTTTTGGATTAAAACTCAAGATTAATGCCTGCTACAGCCTGTTTGGCCAGGGGAAAGGAGACCGATCCGCCACGTTCGGGATCATAGTTGTCGATTTTGGCGAAGGTGAAGAAGTTCTTGAGGGAACCGAATACCTTGACCCTGTCAATACCCACCTTACGGACCAGACGGGAAGGGAGGTTATAAGCCAGGGTGACATCCTTGATCTTGATATAGTCGGCTTTTTCATACCGCAGGGAGGTGCCGTAGCTGCCGTAGGTGGTGCTGGCGGCTCCGGGGCTGGGGAATTTGGCGCCCGTGTTGGTGGGCGTCCAATAGTCCAGATCTCCCCAGTTGGCGGTTTCGTAGTTGAGCTGGGTGTTCATGTCATAGGCGATGTATCCCCCCAGGCGGGCATAGACCAGCACCGACAGTGACAGGTCGCCGAAGCTAAAGGCGTTGTTCATCCCGAAGATGTGTTTCGGGGAACGCTCATAGATGATTTTATCCTCATCATCGAGTTTGCCGTCATCGTTGCGGTCGTTGAGTTTGATGGTTCCGGGAACCCCGTAGGCGGCCACGTAAGTGGGGCTTTCACCGGGATGACGGGTGATCCAGTCCGTCTTGAATTGATCAAATTCACCCACATTCCAGTTGCCCAGGGCCTCATAGTCGTAGAAAATGGAAACCGGTTTACCCACAATCTGGCCTGAAGTGCCGGTGATATTCCGTTCTACTCCTTCGGAAAGGCCTGTGATTTTATCTTTTGAGGTTGAATAGCTCCAGTTGATATCCCAATTGAACTTATCGGCCTTGACTGCCAAGGTGTTAAGGGCTACCTCTAAACCTTCGCCTTCCGTGGACCCGATATTGGCCAGCACGCTGGGGAATACCGAGGAGGGAGGAGCGCTCTTCAGATAAAGCAGATCATCGGTCTTGCTCCTGTAATAATCGATACTTCCGGAAATCCGGTTGGCCAGGATACCGAAATCGAGGCCGAAATCGAGGACCGTCGTCGTCTCCCAGGTGAGGTCCTTATTGCCCATGGTACTGGGAATATTCCCGGGAATGTCCTTTCCTTCGAGGTAGTAATAGATGGTGGTGGTACTCAGAGCGGTAAGGGTGCTGTAGGGATCCACGGCGGCATTGCCCGATTTTCCCCAGGAGGCCCTGAACTTCAGGTTGGTGAGCCAGTCGCCGGCAGGGGCTAAAAAGGGTTCTTCAATGATGCGCCAGGCGGCGGCCAGAGAGGGAAAGGTGCCCCATTTGTGTCCTTTGGCGAGTGTCGAAGAACCATCGGCACGGAGGGAGGCGGTGAGCAGGTAACGCTCATTCAACTTATAATTCACACGTCCGAAATAGGAAAGCATCGAAGATTTGGTGTAGGCACTCGTGCTGGTCTCGGTACTGATTTTGGAGATGTCATAGAAGAGGCTGCTGTAGTAATGTTCTCTGCCGGCATCCCCTTCGGTACGGTTGTTTTCATATACACTCTGGGCCATACTCTGTCCCACAAGGAAGGTGGCATCGTGCCGGGAAGCCCCGAAATTGGTGTTGTAGTTAAGGGTGTTTTCCCAGGTGTAACCGGTGCTCTTGCTGTATTGGGCCGAGATGTAACTGGTTCCGGGCGACTGGTAACGGGCCACACTCTGGTAATCCTGATACGTACCATCGCGGACATTGCTCCGGTCGAGGGCGTAGATCGTTTTGAAAAGCAGATTTTTAACCGGATTCACCTCCATGTACACATTTCCGAAAAAACGCGTGGTTTCGATGTTGTGTTCAAAAGCCCCGGGGGTCTCATCCAGGAGCGGGTTGGCATGGGCCGCATACCGGGGGTTGGGGGTATAGATGAGGGTCCCCTCTTTGGTGTAGGGATGGGTGATGGTGGTCATCTTCAGCGACTGCCCGAAAACACTCGAGTTGCGGGCATCGTGGTTCTTATAGGTAAAAAGCATGCTGGTTCCTGCCTTGAAGATATCACTGATTTTGTGGTCCAGAACGACCTTGGCATTGTAACGGTCCAGCAGGTCCTTTTCCATCAGACCCTCTTCAAACATGGTGCCTAGGGAGAGGTTGAAGTTGGTTTTAGCGTTTCCTCCCGATACGCCAAGTTCATAGTTCTGGGTGAGGCCATTCTGGAGAATCAGGTCGAGCCAGTCGGTGTAGGAGCCGTCCTGGTAAATCTCCATTTCGGTGAAATCCTCCAGGTTTTCAGTCAGGACCTGCTCCACGGAGAGGTTGCTGGTTCCCCAGCTGCCTGTTTTGGCATCGGCCTGATAATTGGCTTTGTCGATGAGCCGCTGTACTTCTTTCGGGCCGTACATCATCTGCGGAATATGGGTAGGGATATTGCTGGAGAGGTAGGAGTTGAAGGCTACCTTGGTTTTACCTTCACTTCCCCGTTTGGTGGTGATCAGGATCACCCCGTTGGCCCCCCGGGTGCCGTAGATGGCTGTAGAGGAGGCATCTTTCAGCACTTCCATGGATTCGATATCGGAGGGGTTGATGTCGAGGGTGGAGCCATAGGCGATCCCGTCGACCAGGATCAGCGGACTGTTGGAGGCAGAGATGGAACGGTTTCCACGGAGAGTGAGGCTGACACCGGATCCTGCCTGACCATCGGACTGCCGGATATCGAGTCCCGGCACCCGCGCCTGCATCGCCTGCATGGCATTGCTGGTGGTGGTTTTGGTGATATCTTCCGCCTTAACAGATGAGACGGCACCGGTCAAATCACGGCGCTTGACCACCCCATAACCAATAGCCACCACCTCATCCAAACCAAAGGTCTCTTCGGTCAGGGTTATGTTGATGACGTTTCTTCCGGCAATGGCCACCTCTTCACTGTGGAATCCAACAAAGGAAACCACAAGGGTGCCGTTGGCCGGCACGGTCAGTTCAAAAAAACCATCTCCGTTGGTGACGGTTCCCGTGGTGGTCCCCTTTACGACCAGGTTAACCCCGGGGATCCCCTCCCCATTGGCGGCACTGGTGACCTTCCCCGTGATGTTCACATTTTGCGCCACTACCACAGTGGACAGAAAAAGAAACATACTCCCCAGCAACAGACCAAAGGCTGCGGGTTGCAGGTTCTTTTTAATCAGCATAGTCAATAGTTTTGTCATAGATTTAGAAATTAGATATTTATTGAGTTAAGTGCATTTCAAGACAAGCCAGGATAAAGGGGCCCACGCCTTTAGGGTCGTTGTCGCGGACCGGCTCACCGACATAATACCCGAAGGAGCCGTCACGGTATGGATTCCCTCCCAGTCCGGCTACCGAACAACATTGGGTCAGGCTGATGGTGCCATCTCCATTGTCGCGGACCAGTTGCCTGATCAGCCCTTTGTATCCTTTTTGGGCCGTTTTTTTGTATTTGGCAGGCAGGTATCCTTTGCGGACCCCCTTCAGCAGGGCATAGGTGAACATGGAGGAGGCGGTGGCCTCGAGGTAGTTGCCTTCACGGCTCCCCAGGTTCATCACCTGGTACCAGAGCCCTGAGGTTTTATCCTGATGGCGGGCTACGCCGGCAGCCACCTGTTTAAGAATGGTCAGGATCTCCCCGCGGCGGGGGTGGTCCGCAGGGATATAATCCAGAACATCGACCAGGGCCATGGCATACCAGCCCATGGCGCGACCCCAGAAATGAGGGGAACAGCCGGTGACCGGGTTGGCCCACTTCTGCGTGCGGCTTTCATCCCAGCCATGGTAGTTCAGCCCGGTGACCCGATCATAAGTGTGGCGGTGGACGATTACAAACTGGTCGATGATGTCATTGAAGGCTTCCGGTTCATTGAAATCGCGGGCAAACCGGGCGTAAAAGGGAGCTCCCATATAAAGGCCGTCGAGCCACATTTGGTGGGTATAGATCTTTTTATGCCAGAAGCCCCCCTCTGAGGTGCGGGGATGGCTCCTGAGCTGCTCCCGCAATTGAAACAGGGCCGTTTTATACCGTTCATCATGGGTCTCCCGGTAGAGATCAAAGAGAAACTTACCCGAATTGAGCCGGTCGATATTATACTCTTCGGGTTTGTATCCCTGAATCCCCCCGCTTGCGTCAATCATCTTGTCGGCATAACTGCGGCCATAATCATAAAATGCCTTGTCGCGGGTAAACTCATATACTCCGAGCATGGCCTGTGCAATGAGTCCCTGGGTGTAATTCCAGACCGGCCGGTTGTTGTAATCGACCCCCAGGATGTCGGGAAAGTGGCGCATTTCAGATTGGGCCATTTTTACGGCCATCTCCAGGCCTTGGGGGGTCGCGGTCTTACAGGCCCTGGCCTCCCCGAAGGGAAACAGGAGAAGGCTTATCAGACAGCCTGCCAGAACCCATTCATGAAGTAATCTTCTCTTCATCGGTTGAGTCATCATTTCTTAGTTTTATTGAGCCAGCCTGATCGGCACCGGGTTCAGAAGGTGATAAAAACCAACAACAGCAACACGGCCAACAAGCTCAGGGTGATCAGCAATATCAGGGCTGACAATTTCCGGATCTCTTTAGGCTTATTCTCCATCAGGCAACGGTTTAATTTGTTAATCAAAGTTAAAAAATCTGTACCATGAATTGGATTTGCAGATTCCCAAACAGGGGGGGCGCTCTTCCGGGGAGGGGTCAGATTTCCCAAAAAGCGGGGAAAATCTTCCCGGGAAAGAAAATCCGGAGTCTGGAGTCGGGAGTCGGGAGTCTGGAGTCTGGAATGAGGAATCTTCTCGACTAAGTCGAGACTCCGCTTCGCTGCGTGAGTCTGGAGTCTGGAGTCTGGAGTCTGGAGTCTGGAATCTGGAATGAGGAAGGCCAGAATATCAGAAGGTCGGAATATCAGAATATCAGAATATCAGAAATGAATTACGGAAGGGAGGGGAGGGGTTATTCTTCTCTTTCCTTAGCGTCGGCGTATTCGGTGGCGCTCATGCCGAATTTCTGGCGGAAGCATTTGCGGAAGTGGGATACATCACGGAATCCCGTAGCCCAGGCGATTTCGGAGACATTCATATTTTTCTGAAGCAGCAGTTGGGCGGCCCGTGTCAGGCGGATGTCGCGGATAAACTCCCTGACGGTCATGTCGGTGAGGGCGCTCAGTTTCCGGTAGAGCTGCATGCGGCTTACCCCGGCTTCTGTCGCGAACCTTTCGATGTCCAGTTCAGGGTCGGAAATGTTGTTTTCCACGATCTCCATGACTTTTTTGAGGAATCGCTCGTCATGGGTCGTGATTAATACGTTCCGGGGTTGGAGGATCACCTCACCCGAGAATTTTTCCTTGAGGGACTGCCTGATGGAGAGGATATTTTCGACTTTAGCCTGCAGGAGGGAGAGGTCAAAGGGTTTGACAATGTAGTCATCGGCACCGCTGGTGAGCCCTTCCATTTCATTTTCGCGCGAGTTGAGGGCGGTGAGCAGAATCACCGGGATGTGGGAGGTCCGTTCGTCGTTCTTGACCCTTCGCAGCAACTCATAACCGTCGGTGCGGGGCATCATGATATCACAAAGGATGATGTCGGGGATGTTTTTAAGGGCTTCCTCCCATCCCTGCTGACCATCACCCGCTTCCAACACGTTATAAAGGGTTTCGAAATGGTTACGGATGAAAAGCCTGACATCCGCATTGTCTTCGATGACCAGCATAATCTTTTCGCGGAAACGCTGTTCTTCGTCGACGGGCAGGGGGAGGCCATTTTTGCTGTGTTCTGTAACTTCTCCCGCGGGCTCTGCCCTGATTTCCGTTTCCGGCTCCAGGTAGGGGAGCCGGACGGTGAAGCGCGATCCTTCTCCTGGTTTGCTGCTTACAAAGACCTCTCCTCCCAGCAGTTTGACCAGTTCACTGACCAGGGAGAGCCCGATCCCCGTTCCGGGAAGGTTGGATTTCTCTCCAGACTGGAAAAAACGCAGGAAGATCTTGTCGATATGGGCTACAGGGATCCCTTTCCCGCTGTCTTTGACGACCAGTTCAATCCAGTGGCGACCTGCCATGTCTCCGGAAAGATCCTCCTGGCTGCTGTCAACGACCATCGCCAGGGAGACAGTAATCCGGCCCTGCCTGTCGGTAAACTTAAAGGCATTGGAGAGCAGGTTGCTGAGAATTTTCTCTGTTTTATCACTGTCAAAGCGACAAAACAACTGGTGGACCATCGAGTTGAAGCCGTAGTGGATCTCCTTTTCCCTGGCCAGATGGTCGAACTGTCCGACGATCCCCTGGATGAAAGCCACGAGCTCCCCTCTGGCCAGTTCCGGCTTGAGGGTCCCTGATTCCAGCTTCCGGAAGTCCAGAATCTGGTTGATGAGCTGGTTGAGCTGACGGGCATTGCGGTGCATGATCTCCACCAGGGGGTCCATCTGTTCGGGGGGAACCTGCTTGTTGCGGATCTTCTCCAGGGGCCCCAGGATCAGGGTAAGCGGCGTTCTGATCTCATGGGAGATATTGGTGAAGAACTTCAGCTTAAGCATGTCCAGTTCATGGAGCTTGCGGGCTTTGATTCTTTCAAAGGCCAGTTCGTTTCTGAGTTTTTCCCTGTTGATCATAAACCTTATCAGGGTATAGATCAAAAGGGAAATCAGCAGGAAGGTAAGGAGTTTAAATCCGGCGGTTTTCCAGAAGGGTGGCAGGATTTTAATCTTCAAAGCGATGTCGTTACCGGCATCGGGCACGCCGGGGATGACACTTTTAACGTGGAAGGTGTATTCTCCGGGATTCAGGTTGGTGTAAGTTGCTGAACGCAGGGTGGACGGGTCGGTCCACGCTTCGTCGAATCCCTCCAGGAAATAGGAATAGAGGTTGTTCTGTGAGTTTACATAATTGAGGGCGGCGTATTCAATGGTGATTACCTTCTGGTCGAAGGGGAGGGTGATGGCGCTGGTTTCGGTGATGCTTTTGGTGAGTACCGGTTGACGGCCAATGGCGATCTCGACCCTTTTGTTGAAGAGCCTCAGTTCGGTAAGCACTATTGGGGCACCTGTTTCACGGGTGATGACCTGCAGGGGGTCAAAGATGTTGAAGCCTGAGATACCGCCAAACAGGAGTTCTCCGCTGGCCGTTTTCATGGCTGCCCCATAGTTGAACTGGCTGTTCTGGAGCCCGTCTTTTCCGGAGAAGGTCTGGAAATAACCGGTATCGGGGTTGAACCGGGAGAGGCCGTTGGTGGTGCCGACCCAGATATAGCGGGCATTGTCTTCCAGGATGCTGATCGCCTGGTTGTTGGCCAGTCCCCCGGCTTCCGTGAAGTAACGCACCGCTCCCTTGTCCGCGGTATATTGGGCGAGGCCGCGGTTGAGGGTGGCAATCCAGATCCTGCCCGAGCTGTCCTGCAGAAAATCACGCGTAGTCTCGTTGTATCGCCGCCACTGGCGGGTCGCAGGATGAAAGACGACCAGCTCACTGCTGGTTCCTATCCAGAGGTTCCCCTCCCGGTCTTCATCGATCCAATTGACCTGCACTCTCTCTCCCAGCTCCCTGAAAAAGGTGAAGGTTTGCGTCACCGGATCGAACTGCTCCAGCCCGGTAGAGGTCCCCACCCAGATACCCCCCTTGCGGTCGCGAAAGAGACACCATACCCGGTCATCGCATAATGAGGTCTCTACTCCGGGGATATTCCTGAGATGGGTGATTTTTTTCGTCCGCTGGTCCATCAGGTTAATACCTCCCCTGAAAGTGGCAATCATCAGGTGACCTCTGCCATCTTCGAGGAAGGACTTGATGCAGTTGGAGGAGAGGCTTCCCTGATCCCCGGGAATCGTCACGAGGTAGTCGAAAGTCTGGGATGCCGGATCATAGATGTTGACGCCCCCGTCTTCGGTACCGATCCATATCTTTCCGTCCTTTCCGGGGTGGAAGGCCCAGATCTCATTGCTGTTGAGATACCGCCGGTCGTTGGGCATTGCCCTGAAATTACGGAACTGTTGTTTGCTGTGGACCAGGAAGTTGATCCCCGACCGGGTGCCTATCCAGGTGTCGCCATGGCGGTCATGGAAGATGTCAAGGACCGAGTTGGAGGAGAGGCTGTGCGCTTCCCGTTCATCATGCGCAAAACTCCCGGTGATGCCCTTCCCGGGTGTATAAATATACAATCCCCCTCGGGTGCCGATCCAGTAATTCCCTTTCTGGTCACGGGCCAGGGCCCTGACCGTCCGGCTGCGGTTATTGTCCGGGTCAGGAAAGAAATGGTCTTCCAGTGCCCCATTCCTCCCGATGATAAAAATGCCGTTGTCATAGGTGCCCGTCCATATCCTGCCGTCGGGGTCGGTCATCATGCTCCATATTTCTTCATTTTGTGAGGGAGGCAAGGGGAGGGGATAGGCATGGACAATGAGGGTGGCGGTGTCCAGTAGGAAGATCCCGTTGTTGGTCCCCAGCCAGAGGTGGCCATTGCTGCCGAAGGCCATGGTTCTCACATAGGCGGGGTCAAAGGGCCGGCTTCCCGGCTGAAGACGGGTGTTGACGCGGACAGGGGGCACGCCTGGCCGGTAGAGCACCACTCCGTTGTCGGTCCCGATCCAGAGCCGGTGCTGTTCATCTTCCCTGATATCGTTGACCGAAAGAGGATCCTCCCCCTGTGGTGTCATAAGGGTGAAGAGCGGAAGGAAGGCTTCCCTGTCGCGATCGTAAAGGTTAAGCCCGCCATTTTCGGTGCCTGCGTAAAGCATGCCCCGGGAATCCTCATAAATGACCCTGACCAGATTCCCCTGCAGCGAAGCCGTATCCCCCGGCCGGCTCACAAACCGGGTAAATCGGTATCCATCAAAACGGCTGACCCCCTGGCTGGTCCCAAACCACATGAACCCCCGGCTGTCCTGGAAAATGCTGTGCACCTGGTTGTTGGTAAGTCCATCCTCCTGCGAGAAGTATTCAAAGCTGAAGGTGTTTCCCTGTCCCTGGGCCAGGGGCGACAGAAAGAGCAACGGAAGCCAGAGCAGCCCGTACAACAGATTATTTTTTGAAAGAATTTCTTTCATCGAATACCTTTCGGAAGGAGGTGGTTTTAATCCGGTTTTTCTGCGGAAAGCGTCAGGTTCATGCCACCGCAGGCCATAAGGCGGTGTGAAGTTACAAAAAAAGATGATTTTTGCTTTTGGCTCTCTGGCGAATGAAAGCATCAAAGGGAAAGAAGGGGTAAAAAGGGGTTATCCCGCCCACTGGCCTGGAAACAGAAACCGTAAGGTGGCTAAAATGCGGCTGCACTCCATGGCTGACCTGACCGGGGAGAGCCCCAGCATCTCCTTTCTGACCCGGTTCATAGTCCTGGTGAAGAATACTGCCTCGTCCTGTCCTTTGTTTTTCTTCGCGCCGGCACTGGTAAGTGAAGGGGAGAAAGCATTATCTGACGGCCAGGCATCCACCACCCCTGAATTTTCGTCCGCGAGTATCGGCTCCCGTCTCCAGAGGAGAGCGACCGCCGTTTTGACATGGTTGGCTTTGAGCCGGGTTACCAGGGGCTGGTTTCTGGCAGGATGAAGGTGGGCATAGGATTCCCCTTCATCGCTTTCCCTGACCACCCAACGGGAACCATCGTTCAGTTCCAGAACATGATATCCTGTTTTTGCCAGCCACAGGCGCAACTGCTCCCTGCTGTAAATGCTGCCTTCCCGCAGAAGACGTTCCACGCCGGCAACTACCTCACCCACTTCCAGAGGTCCCGTATAGACGTCAAACTGGTTGCTCCCCATTTCCGCCAGCTCATCCCTGACCTGAGCCCATGATAACCCCGGCCACCGGTACAGCTGCTGCCGGAGGAATCCCCGATGGTGTTTGACCGGACTGAACCTGACCGGACCGGTTATGGTCTGAAGACCTGAATGTGCTGCCGGATTCTTCATCTGAAATCTCTGCGTTCCGAAGGTTTATTTCTTTTTTCAAAGATACGTAACTTCGAACTTGGCTATCTTTATGGCTTCATAGGTTACAGGATGGTGCTGCACAATTTTTATATTGAAGATACCTCGGTCAGGGAGGTGAAGGATTTTACGGCCTCTGCCGGGGTTGAAATTTATGAGGTGGTCAGGGTGATGGAAGGGATTCCTTTGTTTCTGGAGGATCACCTGACCCGTTTTTACCATTCTGCATGGCTGTGCCATCTCGAGATTCCCCTTACGGGGGAGAGCATTGAGCGGTTGCTCAGGGAGTTGACGACCATTAACGGGGTAAAGGAAGGGAATATCCGTTTCTCCTGGAGCTGGCGGCCTTCAGGCAGATTCAGGGCCTGTTTCATTCCCCACAAATATCCTTCGGAGGAGGATTACCGGCAGGGTGTGGCGTGTGGAGTCCTGCAAGCCGAGCGGAGCGATCCCAATGCCAAGGTCGTCCAGGCTGGTTTACGGGAGGAAGCCGACCGGATGATCAGGGAGTCAGGAGTATATGAGGTGTTACTGGTCAACCGGGAGAGTAAGGTCACCGAAGGGAGCCGCTCCAACCTCTTTTTTATCAGGGAGGGGGTTTTACGCACGGCTCCCGATGAGGAGGTGCTGCCGGGCATTACCCGCCGGAAGGTGCTGGAGCTTATCATGCGGGAGGGCTTCCCGCTCGAAACACGCAGCCTGGCCCTGGAGGAACTGCCGGGGTGTGATGCGGCCTTTCTCACCGGCACCTCCCCGAAGGTGCTGCCCATCCGGAAAGCCGGTAACGCCTCCTTCATACCGTTCCATCCGCTGGTTTCCAGTCTTGCGGAAGGGTATGACAAACTGATCATCAACTATCTGAGCCAGCACCGGTAACCCGGCCAACTCCCTGGAACCCTTCCTGCCCCCACTCCAGGGTACACTCCCGGTCCACTACGGTCTTCACCGTAATTAGTCTCCTTACTACCACTGCTCTCCCTTTGGAATTCCCTCCCGGACTGTTACAACAACCACCTTCCGGTCTGCCAGCTCTTTTTGAGGAACGCCTCTTCTGTTACCGTAAGAATATCATTTTGTTTTTATTAACCTTACGGTCTGTTGACCAACGGGTGTAATGGTGGAGGCCATCGTTGTGACCGGATAAGTCAGGGTCATCCTTGAGTCATTCACCCAGGCGGCTTTCCCGGAATCCCAATTCCGGGTGACAAGCTGATAAAACTTTCCATCTTTGTATGTAAATGATTCCATAATAAGTGGTATCCTGGACTTTTTTGTCGCTTACCGTTTTATAGCTAAAGGTGTTTCTGCTTTCATTCTGCCATTCGGAGGTGGGGGTGGCTTTGATGTGGATAACTTCCTGTTTTTCAATGCCATCAGTATTGTGCTCGTAGGTCATTTCAGTAAAATCTTCCAGCTCACCGGAGAATAGAAATCCCAGCATAAGAACAAAGTAGAATTTTGTTTTCATGGCAATTGCATTTAAGTGTGTTGGTACTCTTTTCTGTTCTTTTTCATGAACTTATATGCAATTCACCACAGAAAAATGAAAAAAGCTGCAGGAAATCATGTTTTCTGCAGCTTAATGAGGGACAAAGGCCGTAGGCCGGAAGCCGGCAGCCCTGGTCCTGTCAGGGTGGGGTCAGAGGCGGTCGGTCAGGATAGCACGGGTCACCTGGCTGTCGATATCTCTTTTTTCCCCCAACATGGTCTTGCGCATAGCAAAACGGTGTTCAATTTTTCCGATGGTGGAATCGGTGACTCCATAGGCTGACAGGGTAGTGGGGACTCCCATCTTCTCGAAAAAAGTCACGGTGCTGGCGATGGTCTGGTCGATTCTCTCATCGGTGGTTCCAGCGGTGATGCCCCAGATGCGCTCGCCATACTGGAGGATCTTGGCTTCTTTCTCCTTTCTGCGGATATTCATGATGCCGGGGAGAACGATGGCCAGGGTACGGGCATGATCAATGCCGTGGAAGGCCGTGAGCTCATGACCAATGCCATGGGTGGCCCAGTCCTGGGGCACACCCTGACCAATCAGCCCGTTAAGAGCCATCGTGGCACTCCACATGAAATTGGCCGCTGCATCGTAATCTGTTCTGTTTTGAAGCACTCTGGGGCCTTCCTCCACCAGGGTGTGCAGAATCCCCTCCGCCATCCGGTCCTGAAGGGGTGCATCGACCGGAAAAGTCAGGTATTGCTCCATGACATGGACGAAAGCATCGACCACCCCATTGGCCACCTGCCGGTCGGGGAGCGAAAATACCGTCTCCGGATCGAGAATGGAGAAAAGTGGCATCACCGCTGCCGATCCAAACGACATCTTTTCCTGGGTGCTGACTCTCGATACCACCGAATTGCCATTCATCTCGCTCCCGGTGGCCGGCAGGGTGAGCACGGTTCCCAAGGGCAACGCCCTGGTCACGGGAGTCTTTTCCTCTCCAGACAGGATCTTCCAGGGATCCCCATTTTCATAAAGGGCAGCCGCGGCGATGAACTTGGTCCCGTCAATCACCGATCCTCCCCCTACAGCCAGCAAAAAACCGATCTGTTCCCTCCTGACCACTTCCACCGCTTTCATACAGGTCTCATAGGTCGGATTGGCTTCGATCCCTCCGAATTCCACCACATCCAATCCTTCCAATGCTTTTTTGACCTGGTCGTAAACCCCGTTGCCAAATATACTGCCACCACCGTAAGTGAGCATAATCTTTTGCCCTGCCGGTAACTCTTTGCTGAGCTTCTCTATGGTTCCCTTCCCGAAAATAATCTTGACCGGATTCTTATATTCAAAGTTGTACATATGGATAAATTTTAGAATTGAATAAACAACATCCAAAAGTAGAAAATGTTTGTAATTTAGTCCCGAAGATCGTTTCAGGATTAATAAAAGGGTGACAGAAGATGAAAGGTGAAGAGGAGGGAATAATGACGTTGGAAGAGAGGATCAGGGGGCTTTCGCGCAGTGAACTGGTCATGTTGCTGCGTAAAAGAAAGCACTACCGGCCGGAAGCAGTGGCTGAGGCGGTGGCTGAGGCCATGCGGCGCGGGATCATCACCCGGGAGGAGGATCTTCTGCAACCAGCATTTGACGAACCACTCAAAGAACAGACTTTTTTCCCGGCCCCCGACCACCGGGAAGGGAGGATACGGCTGCTCAAAAGCCTGCTCCGCGGAATCATGTTGGCCGGTCTGATTCCTGTCATTTATGGCATCATGAAATTTACCCTTCAGAAGTATGCCGAAGGGACCGGATTGGTCTGCCTGGGAGTGTTGTGGATCGGCGTTGCCTGGTGGATTCAGGAAAAACACGACAAAAGGGCCCTGATCCCCTTGTCCCTGCTACTGCTTTTTTCCCTGGTCTACGCCATACGGATCTTGCTGTTATTCAGCGAACCGGGTTGGACTGATTTTCTTTTTCCACTTGTTTTGTTCGGGCTTCTCTCTTATTTTCTCCTCTATGTACGCTCCCTTTTGACCCGGATGGCTTCCCCGGGCGATAAGGATTAGCCTTTTAATGCCGGTAAATAAAACATGGTCAGTCCAACCGGCGTTCCCTTCTGGCAGGTCAACCAAAGTAATGGCAGATTGGAGGAGAGCTGGCAGGTGAAGCCAACCCCGCGGAATGATGATGGCCGGGCTGATTCCATTAGTTTATGGCTTCATAGCAATGGCAAATTGGAGGAGAGCCGGACTGACCCACAGAATGTCGGCCTTTGGTCGTCTGAAAACGGTGGTTTACCGAATTTTATGGCTTGCACCAGGAGATATGGTGTATCTTTCCCTTCAAATACCATGCTATGATACGGATGATCACCTCAGTTTTTCTTTTTGTGCTATTGGTGGGGGGCGCCCTTCAGGGGGCCGGGCAGAAACAGGATCTTTCGCGTAATTTTCCGGTGGAACCGTTCAGCTCCATTGCCGTGGAGGGGAATTTCAAGGTCTTCCTCTATCAGTCAGAAAAACCTTACCTCAGGGTTTTGGCGCCTTCCGACGATATGTACGATGCCCTTGACATTCACACCAGCGGGGGTGTGTTACAGATTTCGGTCAGACACCACACCTTTAACCTGACCCGGGTGGAGCTTCATATCGGGTTCATGGATTTGAAGGAGTTACGGGTGACAGGGGGTGTCCGCCTGGTCACCGATGGCTTTGTGGAGCTGAAAGATTTTCGCATACTCCTGGAGGGGGGAGGAAATGTCAATATGAAAGTCAAATCGGGTTCCATCGAGGTGATCAGCAATGGCGGTGCGGTTTTTGACCTGGCTGGTGTCACTGACCGGCTGACCGTAAAGGTAGCTGGTGCCGGCCATGTGAATGCCCGCGAGCTGACGGCGCGCGAGGTGACCTTCAGGGTAGAAGGGGTCGGCTTTGGCAGTGTCCATGCCTCCCATCTCCTTGATGTGAAAATCGAAGGAGTAGGTAAGGTCACTTATGTGGGTTCCCCTGACGTTAAAAGAATCATCGAAGGACTGGGTAAAGTGGAGCAATACTGATCCTCCTCCCGGTATCCGGGGAGGCCTCCTGGACCAGGTCAGGCCAGGGTGGCCACCATGACCGCCTTGATGGTATGCATCCGGTTTTCTGCCTCGTCCCATACGATGGAGCCTTCGCTCTCGAACACCTCATCGGTGACTTCCATGGCTTCAATACCGAACTTGCGGTAAATCTCCTCGCCGGTTTTGGTCTCCCGGTTGTGGAACGCCGGCAGGCAATGGAGAAACTTACAACGTGGATTCCCGGTAAGTGCCATGGTGCTGCGGTTGACCTGGTAAGGTTGGAGCAGGGCGATCCTGTCGGCCCATACATGGTCGGGTTCACCCATGGAAACCCATACATCGGTATAGAGAAAATCACAATCCCTGACGGCTTCGGCCACATCTTCCGTCACCAGGATCTTCCCGCCGGTTTGAGTGGCGATGGCCCTGCAGGTATTTTGTAGCTCTACAGTGGGCTGACAGGCGGCAGGCGCGGCAGCCCTGAAATCCATGCCCATCTTGGCAGCCCCTACCATCAGGGAATTACCCATATTGTTGCGGGCATCGCCCAGGTAACAGAACCTGATCTGCGACAACGGCCGGTCAGAGTGCTCCTGCATGGTGAGGAAATCGGCCAGGATCTGTGTGGGATGGAATTCATCGGTCAGTCCGTTCCATACCGGCACCCCGGCATAGGTCGCCAGCTCTTCCACAATCTTCTGCCCGTAACCCCGGTATTCAATGGCATCGTACATCCGTCCCAGCACCCGGGCAGTATCCTTCATCGACTCTTTCTGTCCAATCTGGGACCCGGAAGGACCCAGGTAGGTTACATGGGCCCCCTGGTCATGGGCTGCCACCTCAAAGGCACACCGTGTCCGGGTGGAGCTCTTCTCGAAAATCAGGGCGATGTTTTTGCCCTTGAGCATCTGCTGCTCCGTGCCCGCATATTTGGCCTTTTTCAGATCGGAGGCCAACTCCAGCAAATAAGCGATTTCACGCGGCGTGAAATCAAGCAGTTTCAGGAAATTCCTGTTTTTAAGATTGAATGCCATATTATTGTCAATTTATTGTTGAATCACGCTTCATAATAGAGGGTAATTTTGGACCCAAAACTCTTATCTTCCAGTTTTTTGGCTTCCGTAATTACACTTTTTTTCCCGCCACCAGCCACGAAGTTCAGACAGGCCCTTATCTTGGGCGCCATGGATCCCTCTCCGAAAGTGCCGGCTTCCAGGTAACGGAGGGTATCGGCATAGTCAAGGAACTCCATTTTTTCCTGGGTGGGAAGGCCGAAGTCCTTGTAAATGAAAGGGACATCGGTGAGGATGTAGAGCTCATCGGCGCCGATCTGGGTGGCTAGCAAGCTGGAGGCGAGATCCTTGTCAATCACGGCATCGACGGTCCTGACGTTGTTTTGCTCATCAAAGAAAACAGGGATGCCTCCTCCTCCTGCAGCAATCACGATATTCCCGGCACGCGCCAGTGCGGCGATCACCTCCTTGTTCAGGACCTCCCGGGGCTGGGGCGAGGGGACTACCCTCCGGAACCCTCCGGAACTTTTTCCCGAAGGCCTGAAGATCCATTTCTTGGCCTGCTCCAACTGACGGGCTTCTTCTGCAGAATAAATCTTACCGATCCGTTTTACCGGATCTGAAAAGGCAGGATCTGCCGGATCTACCACCACCATGTTGACCAGGGTGATGACATTCTTCCTGATCCCATGCTTGTTGAGCACATTGCGCAGCATCCGCTCGATCATATAGCCGATGCCGCCCTGTGAGTCAGCCACGCAGACATCGAGCGGCATGGCAGCGATGCCATAGAGGCTCTCCCCTGCATCGTTGCGCATCAGGATGTTGCCCACCTGGGGACCGTTCCCATGGGTGATGACCAGATCGTACCCTTCCCTGATCAGAAAGATGAGATTCTCGATGGTCTCCAGGGCATTCTGCTCCTGCTCCTCAATGGTCCCCCGTTCATTTTCACGCAGGAGGGCGTTGCCTCCCAGGGCAGTGACAGCCAGTTTACTCATAGGCTCATGTTTATCGGTCATGGGTTTGAAGGGATATTCGCCTGAAGGGCAATACCTGCCGGCCCATGCTCAAATAAAAGAAATTTGGTGATTTCAAACAATCACAAACGTCATTTCCGGAAAAGAAAAATAACTAATTTGGTTGTCCTTATTTTATCCTTAGAACGGGCTTATGTCACACCACGATTCCTCAGTTAAATCGATCCTCTTTGCCCTGCTGGCCAACCTGGGCATCGCCATCACCAAAAGTGTGGCTGCTTTTATCACAGGGTCGGGGGCAATGCTGGCCGAGGCCATCCACTCCTTTGCCGACTGCGGAAACCAGGGGCTTCTGTTTTTTGGTTTGCGGGCCTCGAAAAAGGAAGCCAATGCCGAACATCCCCTGGGCTACGGAAAGGAGATTTACTTCTGGTCCTTTATTGTAGCCCTCATCCTCTTCAGCATGGGCGGCCTCTTTTCGGTCTATGAGGGGATTCATAAATTGAGTGCCCACGAGGGGCTGCGCAGCCCGGGGATCGCCATCGGGGTGCTGGCGGTGAGTATCGTGCTGGAGGGCGCCTCCCTGGCGGGTTGCCTGACCCAGATCAGAAAGGTGAGGCACCATCTCTCCTTGTGGCAATGGGTGAAGAGCAGCCGTCAGAGTGAACTGATCGTGGTGCTGGGTGAAGATACCGCTGCCCTGTTGGGGTTGACTTTTGCCCTGGTGGCGGTGGGCCTTGCCGTCTGGACCGGCAATCCGGTCTATGATGCGGCCGGCAGCATCGGTATCGGCGTTCTGCTGATCGTCATCTCCTTCCTGCTCGCTTTTAAGGTTAAGAGTCTGCTCATCGGTCAGAGTGCGATGGACGATACCCGGGAAGAGATCCGCCACCTGCTCCAGTCCAGACCCGAAATAGAAGAGATCCTCAACCTGATCACCCTTCAACTGGGCCCCCGCATCATGGTGGCCGTCAAGGCCCGTCTGCAATCCTCCCTCTCCGCGGAGGAACTGGTGGAATCCATTAACCGTTGCGAAGCAGAGTTGAAAAAGACCTTTCCCGATATCCAATGGGTCTTCTTTGAACCTGATCTGCGGGACTGATCCTGCCAAAGTGTCGCGAAAAGGAGCTTATCCCTACCTCCGCAAGGCTAAATTGGCCGGAAGGAGCCTCCGGAAGGCTTTGGCATTTCAATTGTAGCTTGAATACAGCGGAGTTTCTTCCCGGTACCAGGACAGGCCGCTTGAAGAAGCCTTACCGGGAGATCCGTCAGAGTCGTGAAACTTTTAAATTTAAAAAGATGTTACTTTGGATCATTTTTGGATTCTTTTTCCTTTTAAGCCTGATCGCCGGAAACCGGCTCAAGGCAAAATTCAGGGAGTATTCTACTGTTCCGGTTGCCGGAAACCTGAGTGGCAGTGAGATCGCCCGCAAGATGCTCAATGAGAATGGATGCTATGATGTGAAGGTCACTGCGGTGCCCGGACAACTGACCGACCATTACAACCCGTTGACCAAAACCATTAACCTGAGTCCCGATGTTTACAACGGCCGGAGCGTGGCGGCTGCTGCGGTGGCTGCCCATGAGACAGGCCACGCCCTGCAGCATGCCAGGGGATATGCCTGGCTGGAACTGCGCAGCGCACTGGTGCCCATCCAGAATGTGACCTCCAAGGTGATGAATGTGATGTTCATGATCCTCTTCTTCGGCTCTTTTCTGCTGGGGAACCTGCTTCCGATGCAGACTGCCCTGACCATCATCGTCATCGGCTACACCATTTTCACCCTTTTTGCCTTCATCACCCTCCCGGTGGAATTCGATGCCAGCAAAAGAGCCCTGGTGTGGCTCTCAACGAGCGGACTAACTACCAGCCAGTCCCAGAACCAGGCCAGGGAAGCCCTCAGATGGGCCGCCTCTACTTACGTGATTGCTGCGCTCTCCTCACTGGCCATGCTGCTGTACTATGTCAGCCTCCTGGCAGGCCGCGATGAATAACCCTTTTGGAGCCGACTTATTAACAATTGTTGATAACATGGGTTGAAAACCGGTTGGTGACTTGATGACGAAAAAGTGGTTGAAAAGTTTGGATTTTGCAAAAAGATATTATATCTTTGATTCATCAGGTAAGCGATAAAAAACAGCTATCGGACATAAGGGAAAGGGAAGCAGAACTTAAGTGGGCTGCAGAACAGACCGCACGGGTGAATGCCCGCTTATGAAAGAAGCCGGAGCCGGCCGAGAAAGGGTAACACCTGAGGAAGCCGACAAACGCCAGCCGCCGCAAGGCGTTCTTTGGAAGGTTGAGTCCAACGGGGGAAAGATAATCATGAGACTCCGGTCTCTCAAAACTTTCCCGGAGGGGGGAAGGGTGCAAATCCTGAACCTACCGCAGTCGGAGGGCGGCAGCAATGCCCCCGTACGAAGGTCAAAAGGACGCTCCGTCCGCCAAAACTTCTGAAGGAGAAATCCCGACGAAGAGCAACGGACCATCCGGAATCCCGGTCTTAACACACCGGGAGGAACGATCAGGGTAGATTTTTCCTGACAGCAGTGAAAGCTGCTCAAAGGGGAGAGAAACCGGTTGAAATAACCGTAGCCTGACGCCGCAGGAAACTCCGGTGGAATGCAGCGAAACGGGAACTATCAGCAATGATGGTTCCCGTTTGTGTTTTTATATCTTTGTGCTTCCCTAACCGATCGTTTCCATGCCTGAAAATGATATGGTGAGTGTGGTGGTCCCCTGTTATAACCACGCTCCTTTCCTTGCGGCCACCGTGCAATCGGTCCTCGCCTCGGCTTACTCCCCCCTGGAGGTCATCATCGTGAATGATGGCTCCACCGACCCTTCCGAAGAGGTCGCTCTCGAGCTGACCCGCCGTTACCCCAACGTACACTATGCCGCACAGGTGAACAAGGGCCCTGCTGCTGCCCGCAATCATGGCATCCGCCTGGCTGCCGGTACCTATATTCTTCCCCTCGATGCCGACGACCTGATCGCTCCCCGTTATATCGCGGAGGCCGTCCGCCTCCTCTCCGATGAACAGGTCCGCGTGGTTTACTGCGAAGCTGAGTTTTTCGACCAGCGTCAAGGCCCATGGAAGCTCCCTCCTTTCTCGCGGCGTCTGCTGGCCCGTGAGAATATGATTTTCTGCAGCGCCCTCTTCCGCAAGGCGGAATGGCAGCAGTGCGGCGGTTACGACGAACGGATGACCTGGGGATGGGAGGACTGGGAATTCTGGATCTCTATGCTGAAAGGGGGCGGAGAGGTGCGCAAGATCCCTGAAGTGGGCTTTTATTATCGGGTCAGGAAACACTCACGCCGCAAAAGTACCAACAGGGAAGCCAAACGGAAAACCATCGCCCTGATCAACGAAAAACACCAGGCGTTTATCCGGGAACAACTCTTGGGGCCCCTGCGGTTCCAGCGCAGCCATTCCCGGCTGATCAACCGTCTGTCAAGCCTTTTCTCTCTCAGTCACCTCCAATAGCCTCACAAAACGAACCCCGGCGACGCCGGAATGCATTCCAAGGTCATGAAGAGAGAACCTGGGCCATGCCCCGGTCTATGGCAGTAGAACAGGCCATTAACTGCTTATTGTGGTGGCTATAGCCTCCCGCGGCAGAAGGGGGTAGACACGGGACCCAAAGTGGGGTGGCTCCTCTCCCGGAAAAACTACCTGAGGAGGTTCAGCCCGTCAAGGGCTGACTTGTCATGCGGGGAGTAAAGCAGCACCCTGTTGAAAAGCACTTTGGCCTCCCTGCTCTTCCCCAGGCGGAGGCTGGTCCACGCCAGCATCAGCAGCCCATCATAATCAAAGGGATAGAGATCCACCAGTTTCTGGAAGTGGCTGAAAGCCTTCTGCCACTCTTTGCGGTTATAATGGACCAGCCCCAGGCGGTAAAGCGTAAGGGTACTCCCCGGATTGTTGGCCAGCACCTGCTCGTAGGTGGCAATGACCTCCTCCATTTTACCCATGGCGGTCAGCGGGAGGACCAGACCATGCCGGGCCTCCTCGGAGTAGGGCAGGATGCCCAGGGCTTTACGGTAGTACTGCACTGATGCCTCCTGGTCCCCCGTTTTGAAACTCAGCCATCCCAGCCGCAGATTATACTCATAGGAGTCTTCCTGGTACCCCCTTTTCAGGTAAGCAGCGGCTTTCCTGTAATCGCCGCTTTTCTCGGCAGCATAACTCTCCTCGAAAGCCTTTAAAATAACATCACTGTATTGTGCCCCCGCCTCAAGGGCCAGCGACAAGGAGAGGAGAAGAATCAATGACTTTATAAATTCCATTGCAGTGAGATGAATAAACTGTGATCGTTGAACCGGTAACTCCTGACCGTAAAATCGGTCGCGTTAGTATAAACAAAAGTGGTGCCTTTTTTGGGGGTAACCAGAAATCTCAGGGCGGCATTCAACCGGTATCCGAAAAGGGGTACCCAGAGGGTGGCTCCGGTCATGGAGGTGATGCGCTCCGGCATGTTGTAGACCACCAGGCCTTCACCGGTTGAGAAGTTGGCGATGGTGCCCCTGGTGGCCTCTCCGATCAGCCAGGCCGGACCAGTTTTGAGTGCGATCTTTTGGGTAAAGATGGTTTTGGGATGTTCTGAACGTTCATCCAGGTGGAGGTAACCTTCGGAAACCAGGTAAAAATCAGGATTCCCCAGCGGATAAAGGACCAATTGGCCGTTGTACTGCCATTGCTCCCCACCGTTGATATTCCCGTGGGTCACCGACAGCCGTGGCGCCATCCAGTCCATTTCGCAGGCCACCCCGGCATTGATGAGCCAATCGGTAAAGGGAAAGGATTCTTTTGTAAGAGTGTAGAGGCCAGGTGTTGTCACAGAAAGGGTATCATAAAGACCCTCTCCACGGAGCAGGGAGGCGGAAGCGAAGGCACTCCATCCTTTTCCCATAAGAAGGCGCCCCTGGCTGTAACCCTGGAACTGAGAGGTGGTGGTTTCTCTGAGTGCTTCCACCTGGTTGGACGTGGAAGAAAAATGCTGCGTACGGTCGATGGCGATGTGGTTGAGGTGGGTATACAGGTTGAAACGGGGCGACAGATGAAGGTCAAAGGCCACGTTTTTGTACCATTGACGGTTCAGAACACTTCTGTAACTGGTCAGACTTCCTTCTTCGGCAATCGGGTCCTCTCGCAGGGCGGCATGAGAGGTATTGCGCGAAAGGTAGATTCCGGTGCCCACGCTGTTCACTAGGCCCTGCAGGGGGATAGCCAGGCGCCCCCGGGCTTCCGGCAACAGCCGGCTGGCCAGAAGGTTGGCCTCATCATCACGCCCGGCCTGCACCAGGACGGAATAGAGGGTGCCATTGGTGAAGTCGTCATCGGGGAGTTCTTCCCGCGCTTTTTCCAGGTGGTGCACTGCTGCTCCCAACCTGCTCAGCTCATAGGCGGCCACGCCAGCTCTCACCCGGAGGTAGTAAAAGTCAATGCCCTCCCTGAAAGCCTTCCGGGCACTGCGCAGCAGGGCCGTCCAGTCCTTTTCCAGGTAAAGTTGCCAGGTCAGCGAATCGATGGCTCCCACGGCCATCTGGCCACGCTGCGGCATCTCTCCGTAAGGGTCACCCTTACCTTCGGAACCCCCTTCACCTCCGGAAAGGCCCTTATCGCGGGTCATGAGGTAAGCTTCCGGCATGGCCGGAGAAGCCCCCTGCAGGTGAACGCAACCTTCTGTGGCGGCCAGCGCTTCCAGGTTCCAGGTGCCGCTGGCCTCAGAAATGGCAACAACCAGAAAACACAATATAAATATCAGGATCCGGTACATACCGCTTTAAAATCATATTGGTGGTCCTTGTAACTGAATTCAGCAATCGCAGAACCCTTCAACAGGATATGGAATTGCATTTCCCTCCTGCCCCTGGTCACAACGGCTTCCAGCACCGCTGAAGAGGCATATAAATCATCGTCAAGGGTTTGAAAGGTCAGGGTGTATTCTCCTTTTTTATAAATCCGGAATGGAGCCACAAAGTCCTGCAGGAACAGTTGCTGTGGCGTAAACAGCTTATCGGCGGGAAGGGCATCCCTGATGGTGAGATCCTGGTAATAGCCTGTTACAACCTTATAGAATCCCAGGTAAAAATAGTAGAGCAATGACTTTCGGTTGCCCAGGAAGTTGAGAAACCAGTGGATATTGCCGTTGTTGTAGAAATAGGCCATGGCCCCGGTGTGGCTGCATTTGAAATAGCTGCTGTTGTATTCGTCGGTTATGATTTCCCAGAGGTGAGTGCCCATGAGCCAGTCCGGGGTGTTTCCGGTGACCTCAAAGGCCATTTTTTTCCCGGGAAGGAAATGAAAGGCTTTTTCAAAGAGGGGATGGTTCCGGAGGGAAGTAATCTTCTCATGGAGGTGCGGGTAGGCATGGGTTTTAAGGGTGAGCCGCCCCTCCTGGTTCAGGAGGAAATCTGAAAGGGGATAGTCGAGGGTTTTACTGCCGATATGAGGGGTGGCCTGGATCTGAAAATGGAGGTGAGGGTAGGGGGAGCGGCCTGAATTTCCACAGAGGGCAATGAGATCGCCCCGCTTGACGGGATCCCCCTTTTTGACTTTCAGGGAGCCGGGTTTCAGATGACTGACCTGCGAGAAAAGATGCTCACCATGCCTGATGACGATGGAGTTGCCCCAGTTCTGCCGCACGTTGTTGTCGCCGATGGGATTGTCGGGGATGCCGTCGATGAGGTCGGCAATGGTGCCATCGGCAGGCGCCACCACAGGTTTCTCATAACAATGGTAATCGCGGGGCGTCAGCCCTTCTCCCCGGAATTCTGCCCCATCGTTGCCGGTGATCACCAGATCCCAGGCATGGGCCCACTCTCCCTGGTGGGTGTGCTCACCGTGGACCCCCTGGCTTACCGTCCATTCCCCCATCGCCGGCAGGGATACGGGCTGCCAGCCGGGGAGGAAGAAACGGTTCCCGGCAGTGTGGTGGTAATAGAGGTTCTTCTCCGGAGTAAAAAGCTGTACTTTGGTCTCTGTCAGGCGTTTGCCTGGATTGATCCTGATCTTCAGCACGTAAAGGAAGGTCAGGACCACGATGTTAAAGGGCAGGGCATAGACACCAAGCCGGAAAAGAGCAAACAGTTGCTGCAGGCTGACGGTCATGACGATGACCAGAGGAAGCAGCCAGAGCAGCCAAAGGTAAGACCAGCGGGAGGGGATGATGAAAAAGCCCCCCAGGGCGATGCTGGTAAGGATGTAGTTGAAGCCGATATAGCTGTAGCCGAGGGCGGAAATATCAGCTCCGGTGATCTGGTAGAAGAGCCAGGCCAGGTAAAAACCAGCCAGGGAGAGGGTGAAGGCGATGCGCGACCAGAGGATTAACCCAATGGCAATCAGGAGGCCGGCCAGCAGGTTGTACTGGAAGAAAATGGCCCCCAGTGAAAAGAGCCAGGTGCGCAATCCGGGTGAGGTAATGAGTCCGTCACAGGCATCCACCAGGTCGATCAGGCTTTTGCCTCCCAGCGCAAAAAGTTCATTGAGGGTGTAAATCCCCCGTTCACTAAGGCCCAGTGCCGTAAACTGACCTGAAGCCAGCAGCACCATCCACAGGCCCAGGATAAAGGGAATGCTCAGATAGGGAAGCGCGTATTTGTAAAGGATTCCCTGGAGGGCGACGGTAAAGAAAAAGGTCATCAGGGCGGCCACCACCAGAAGCAGGTAGAAGGCGAAACCCGGCTGAAAGGTGAGGCCGAAGCCGAGGCCTACCAGCAGGCTGTTATAGCCATAATAGCCTTTGCGGATATACCAGGAGGAGAATCCCATGCTCTGGGCGGTGAGGTTGCTGACGACCACCGCCAGGGCCCCCGAGAGCCCGGCCCATGGATCAATAAAGCTGACCAGCAACAACAGATAGGCCAGGATGCGGTGATCCGAGAAGAAGATCTGGGGATAGCTGTTAAGGAATCCTTCGACTTGCAGGGAGAGGCTCTTTCCGGAATGGCGCTTCATAAGATAAGCCGTTCGGGGATTCTCTCCTGTGCACGGAAGGTATCCAGATTTTCCCTTTCCCTGATGATGTCCACTTCACCGCCTGTGCCGGTGAGGATCACCCTGGGACGGTATGTGATGAACTGAAGCCACTGGGTCATGTTGTAGGCGCCGATCCGCTCAATGACCACCGGATCACCGGGCTGGAGCAGTGGAAACCTGACGGCCTGACGGATGACATCGATGTTCATACAGAGGGGACCGAAGATCTGGGTGTCTTCAGTGTTGGAAGTCACGGGAATGCCCGGAAGAATGGTGTGTTCATACCAGAAGGAGGTAAAGAGGTGGTTGATGCCTATGTCGGTGATCATGCCTCTTCTGCCGCTGGCCATCCGCTTGTTGGCGACCACGGTGCCCAGGAGGAAGCCGGCTTCGTCGATGAGTGCCCTGCCGGTTTCCAGCAGGAGCAGGGGCATATCTTCAGGCCTGATCTGCGAGTTGAGAAGGGCGCTGGTGATGGCTTCGGCATAATCATCAAACGAAGGGCAGGTGTCGCTGCCCGGGAGATAGGCCCCCTTCAGGGTGTTACTGGTGGCAAAACCACCTCCCATGTCGATATATTTCACCTTATGGCCGAACTTCCGCTCCGTGCTGACGGCCAGGTCGGCCAGCTTCGCAGCAGCTATCCCATAGGCCTGGGTGCTCATGATGTATGTGCCGATATGGGTGTGGAGCCCTACCAGCTCCAGATTGCCGCTGTTCATGATCCGGTTGATGGCATTCCAGGCTTCCCCGTTCTCATAATTGAACCCGAATCTTTCCCATTGCGGGTAGATCCCCGTATCCATGTTGACACGGATGGCTACCTTGGCCTTCAACGGTAGCTTCCGCGATAACCTGATGATCAGGTAAAGCTCATCAAAATGGTCGATATGGATCAGAGACCCATTGCCAATGGCCTGTTCCAATTCCCTTTCGGTCTTACCCGGACCGTTGAAGATGATTTTTTTGGGATCTGTGCCGTTGGCCAGGGCTTTTTCATATTCAAACCAGGAGACCACTTCGGCCCAGAATCCTTCCTGGTGGAAAATCCGGCATACCGCATCCAGGTAATTGGTTTTATAGGACCAGGCCATCTGAACCCGCGGATAGCGGACTGAAAAAGCACGTTGAATGTCGCGGCAGCTGTTCCGGATGGTGGCCTCCGAAACCACATAGACCGGTGAACCGTGTTCCCTGAGCAGATCGGTCACCGCATGACCATCGATCTCGGTGCGGGGTTCAATCCTGAATTTTGCCCCGAACTTGTCGGGAAGTCCGCTCTGCACCCGGTTGATGACCGGTCTTTCATATCTGAGCTTTTCCATTTTTATGCGGTTTGTTGTCGGTGAATCCATAACGGTGAGGGAGCCGCCGATATTTTTCCCGGAGGAGTTTTCAGTGCACCACGAAGCGTTTGGAAACGAGAGGATTCTCTCCTGCAAGCAGCCGGTAGGTGTATATCCCGGGGCTCCATCCTGCCGTGCTGAGCCTGTAGAGGCTTTCTCCCGATGTTTTTTGCTCCAGCATAAGCTGACCGCCGGAGGTGAAGACCTGCAGCAGGGCTCCGCTCTCTCCGGGCATCAGGGGGAGGAAAATCTCCCCGGAGGCGGGATTGGGCCACGGATATGGCAGAAGCGCCGTGACATGGGCCACCGCCGTCACGGATGAGGGCAGCGCGTAAACCAGGGTTTGGATCTTACCCGGTGTAACCGAATAGTCATAGGAATAGACGATCAGTTTATAGGCTTCCTCCCCGGCACGCACCACATAAGCATAGAGTCCACCCGGCAGGTCAGCCAGTACCGTCCCGTGCTCATTGATGACCGCCGACGTATAGCGCCCTGTCTCAGCAGTTATGTATTCATAAGCCGAATACCAGAGCTCAATGGCCTCGTCGGCGTTAAAAAGATCACGGGTGACAAACTTGATGTCATAGAGGTAATAGTTGGCCGGCAGGGTAATGTTTATGGTCTTCCACAAGGTATGGTCGGTATTGTAGATCCGGCATTGGTGGTTGGTCACATCCATCAGGTAATACTTGTACTGTGTGGCGTCCAGTCTGGTCGCCGTAAGGGAATAATCATAGCTTTTTTCCAGCGTGAGCTGGGCCCCCACCGGCCGGGCCCCCAGGAAAACTGCAACTAAACCCAGAAGTAATATTTTGTTCTTTGTGTTCATGCCCCTCTTTTATTTAATCATTCTATCATTCTGATATTCTTACCTTCTTACCTTCTTACCTTCTTACCTTCCGACCTTCCGACCTTCCGACCTTCTGAAAGGTTTATGTGCCGGAGGTGAGTTCCCCGTTGATCGTGATTTTTTCAAATTGCCCGATATCGCCGAGCATATCCCAGGAGTAACGGATGAACATTTTGCCGGTGACATAATGGTCCATGGTGGGCACCTCCATGCCCATGGCCAGCCTGACCAGGGCTTCGGGGATGTTCTGGCCTGCACCGACGGCCAGGTAGACCCAGGCAGGAATCCGGGGGTTGATTTCAATCATGTAGTATTCGGCCGATGAGGTGCGGATCATCTCCAGTTCCATCCCTCCTTTCCAGCGGGTTTTGGTGATCAGGTCACGGGTGATTTCCATCATGCGGGGATCATCGATGGTAATCCCTCCCCAGGCTTTCCCCTTGTCGGTGATATACTGTTTCCGCATGGAGACGGCAGCGACCGTCCGCCCGGCCCCGTCACCCAGGGCCACCACGTTCACCTCCGTCCCTTTGACATACTCCTGAACAATCACCGGCAGGCCCCATTTAGCGGCAATCCTGTTGAAATGAGCCGCCACCTGCTCCTTGTTGAAAGCCATATAGGCATCGTAAAACTTGCCCTTGACCATCACCGGAAAATCAAAATCCTCCTCCAGATCACGCAGGTCTGCCGGGGAGATGATCTCACGCGAGGCGGGAACCTTGATGCCGTATTTCTCTCCGAAGGCCGGCAGGCGGGCTTTGCTGCGTTCTTCAAACTGCTCCATGGAGGGAAGAAAGGTGCGGATCCCCTGCTGAAGAAGCTGCTGCTCCGACTTGATAAACGTGTAGAGCTCGGCATCGAAATTGGGAATGATCAGATCTATCTTCTCCCGTTCGTGGATCTCCTGAATGCGATGGAGGAATACCCTCGCTCCGGCTGATGGGTAAGGAATGAGATAAGTCTTGTCGGTAATTCCGGGCATGTAAATTCCCGGTTCCAGATTCTCATACGCCAAACCAATGATCCGCACATCCAGTCCCGATTCACGGATCCCCCTGATCACAGGAACCCCGGGACCCGGATTGTCGGTATTGTTCAGTCCCGTAATGGCGATGTGTATGGGGTGGCCGTTCATGGGTTCCCCTCCGCGCAGAGATCAAAATGACGCAGCATGGCATAAAAATCGATGAGGTTCTTCTCAAGAGTCACCTCGTCCACATCGTACTTCTCCATAAGGACGGCTTTGATCTCCGCTTCCGGCCTGTTCTCCTTCATCAGGAAGATAATCTCCCGGGCCACCTGGTTGGTCGTGTAGGACTCCCCGCTGTTCGGGTCGAACATAAAACCGGTCTCACTGATCGCAATACTCGATTTGACCTTCATCTTCTTTTGGGCAGATTTAGATGTTGTTACAATGAATCTACAAACGAATAAATTTATTAAAAAATGATGGAATCATCGCATCAATATTGTAATGGACACCCATTACACCCAAATCCTTCGGTGAGGGGCCGTGAAATGGTCCATCTGCCATGATCAGATATTAAAAACGTAAAAAAGGCTGTATCCGTTTGGGGATACAGCCTTTCCATGTTCCAGGTCATTTGCTCCAGGTGACCCGGGTGGTCTTCACCTCGCCCGAGTGACCACCCACCATCAGGTCGAAATCTCCCGGCTCCCAGTCGAATTGCAGGTCGTTATTGTAGAATTTCAACTCTTCAGGGGTGACGGTAAAGGTGATGGTGCGTGTTTCGCCGGCCTTGAGGAAGAGCTTCTGAAAACCCTTCAGCTCTTTCACCGGGCGGGTCACGCTGCCCACCAGGTCACGGATGTAAAGCTGTACGACCTCGGCTCCATCGTAAGGCCCACTGTTGGTCAGGTCAATGGAAAGCGTCAGGCTTTCGTTTCCCTTGGGCTGGTTGTTGCTGACCTGGAGGTCACCGTAGGTAAAGGTGGTGTAACTCAGACCGTAACCGAAGGGGAAGAGGGGTTCATTGGGGACGTCGAGGTAGTTGGAGCGGAATTTTCCGAACCAGGCTCCCGGGGCCAGGGGCCGCCCGGTATTTTTGTGGTTATAGAAGAGGGGGACCTGTCCGACATTCCGGGGCCAGGTTGCAGAGAGTTTTCCGGAGGGGTTGACGGCCCCGAAGAGGACGTCGGCGATGGCGTGACCGGCTTCGGTGCCGGGGAACCATACATTGAGGATGGCCGGGAGGTGGGCGGCTTCCCAGGGAATGGCCAGGGGCCGGCCGGTGAAGAGCACCATGACCACCGGTTTGCCCGTGGCCAGAAGAGCCTTCAGCAGGTCGCGCTGACACTCAGGAATCGTGATGTCAGAACGGCTGGCGGCTTCCCCGCTCATCTCGGCCGCTTCCCCCATGGCGGCCACCACCACATCGGCCTGACGGGCTGCCGCAACCGCCTCACTGATCATCACCGAGGGATCCCTGTGATCGAAGTAGGTGGGCTTCCCGAAGATGCTGATCCGGGCGTCATAAAGGGTGTCCCCCACCACATTGGACCCTTTGGCATAGAGGATTTTCACCTCGCTGCCCACGGCTTCCTCAAGGCCTTTACGCACCGATACCGATTGGCCGAAGTCGGCCGCCACGCTCCAGGTGCCGGGCATGTTCTCCGTATTATCGGCCAAAGGACCCACCAGGGCTATGGTGCCTCCCTTTTTGAGGGGCAGCACCCCACCTTCGTTTTTCAGCAGCACAAAAGAGGCGGCAGCAATTTCGCGGGCGCTTTGCCGGTGGGCATCGGTGAAGATTTCGGTTTTGGAACGCTCCGCATCGCAATAGCGGTAAGGATCTTCAAAGAGACCGAGTTTGTATTTGGCTTCCAGGATGTTCCGGCAAGCCCTGTCGATCTGGGCCATGGTTACTTTACCCTCGTCGAGGGACTTTTGAAGCGTGGTCAGAAAGCCTTCCCCCACCATGTCCATGTCGACACCGGCCTGCATGGCCAGGGCCGAGACCTGTTGCAGGTCCCCCATGCCATGGTCTATCATTTCGTTGATGGCCGTATAATCGGTGACCAACATGCCGTCAAAGCCCCACTGGTCGCGCAGCAGGTCGGTCATCAGCCATTTGTTGCCGGTGGCCGGAATACCGTCCACCTCATTGAAGGAGGTCATCACCGTGCCCACGCCGGCATCAATGGCCGCCTTGTACGGTGGCAGGTAATCGTTATACATGCGGATGCGGCTCATGTCGGTGGGGTTGTAATCGCGGCCCGCCTCCGAGGCCCCGTAAAGGGCAAAATGCTTCACGCAGGCCATCATGGTGTTGTTGGCCCTGAGGTCGTCACCCTGGTAACCACGGACCATAGCTGCGGCAATGCGCGACCCCAGGAAGGGATCCTCCCCCGACCCTTCCGAGAAACGGCCCCAACGGGGATCCCTGGTAATATCCACCATCGGTGAGAAGGTCCAGAAAATACCATCCGCCGTGGCTTCCACCGCGGCAATGCGGGCGCTCTTCTCCACCAGCTCCATGTCCCACGTGGCCGAAAGCCCCAGCGGGATCGGAAAAACCGTCCGGTACCCATGGATCACGTCCATGCCAATGATCAGCGGAATCTTCATCCGGCTCTCCTCTACGGCAATCCGCTGCACCTCCTTGATCTTCTCCAGGGATCTGATATTGAAGAGACCACCTACTTTGCCTTCCCTGATCTTGGTGGCAATGCCGGAACTCTGGGTTTGCCCCGTCATGATATCCCCCGAGGCAGGCAGGTTAAGCTGCCCCAGCTTCTCCTCCAGGGTCATTTTTTTCATCAGACCATCAATAAAACGGTCCATTTCCGGATCTCCGGCACGGGTGGCCTTCTGTGGATCACCGGGCTGGCACGCTGCCGCCAGAACCAGGATAAACAAAATTGAGATGAGTCGTTTCATATAGTTTAATTTTTAAGTTGTAATGATTCCTCCTGTAAAATACCTGAAAAATAAGAAAAAAACTATCGTCCGGTGTCAGATTTTACCTGGTCCTGATCTCAGTCCGGATCAGGGGGCCGTAACCACGGGAAGAGGCTCTCCTACACCATTTTCATTGATGGCCTCAATGGTGAAATAGTAGGTTTTCTCTCTGTCCATGGTTTTGAGCCAATACTCATTGGCGTCGTACACCATAATGGCATTATAGAGTTTCCCAGGGTCGGTGCCCATGTAAATGACATAGCCATAAGCCTCGGGAACCTGTTCCCATTTCAGCCAGGCGCTCCGTTTGTCCTTTGCGGTACGCAGGACCACGAACCCCTTGACGGGCCCCGGCAGGCTTCCGGCCCCGGTACCGAAAACCCGCAGCCCGCTGATCGCGAATTTACCTGTGGGCATCTGCAGGTTGACCAGCTTCAGATAGCGGGTCACCACCGGCTTTTTTAGTTCCACATAATCATGGGGCACATCTTTGGTAGCGCTGCTTTTGTCGATCAGCAGGTTCCAATGCTTGCCGTCTTTCGATTCCAGAATCTGGTATCGGTGGAAGACCCCCTCTGATTTTCCGAGAAATTCAGCATCCTGATCGGCATAATTGATCTGAATGGCCCTGACCGTGGCGTGTTCTCCCAGGTCGCTCTCTATCCATTCGTTGGCGTTGCCGGTTTGGGCACTCCAGTAGGTCTTGATGTTCTCGTCGACGGCATGGTTGGCGGGGAACCCGGCGAGGGCAGAGGATACACGGACCGCCTTTTTGTAATTGAGGAGCATCCAGCCTGTGAAACGGCTTATAAGGTGGTCGGCAGAGCCGGTGGGAAGCCACGTGGGGTAATCGCCGAAGGCCTGACTGCAGTACATGACGTCATCCTCATCGAAGCCGGCCGGCCAGAGGCCGATGCGCCGCTCGAAATTGTTCTTCACCGAGATAGAGATGGTCGAGACATGCCAGTAGTTGCCCCAGTGGTCCTTAAATGTGGCCCCGTGGCCGGCACCGTTGGCAAACCCCCCGGGTTTGTAACTGAAGGGCATTGACTGAGGGGTGAAAGGCCCCAAGGGGCGCTCTCCGACGACCACCCCGTCGGCATAACCGCTGAACTCGGTGCCCGGGGCGCCATATTGCAGGTAGTATTTCCCGTTGTGTTTGATCATCTCGGCCCCCTCCATGAAGGGATCAAGGAAGGTGTCATCAAAATGCTCTCCGAATCGCTGCCACCCATAACGCCAGGGCTCAAGGAGGTACATCTCCTTGCGGGTACCCACCGGGGCCATCGTTTTACGGTTCAGCTCGATCCCATACAAGGGGTAACGGTTGCTGCTTCCATTGTACATATAAAGCCGGCCGTCATCGTCGGTGAAAAAGGCGGGATCCCATCCCCCGATCTCAAAACGCTCCACCAAAGGCTTCCACTCATTTCCTTTAGGGTTGGTACTCATCCAGAGGGTGAATTCACCCGTATAGGTGGAGCCGAAAACCAGCATGGTATCGCCGATGATGCCCACTGCCGGGGCGCATAGCTCATCATATCCCTCGTTCCAGGGGCGCAGGAACCGCCGAGCAACATAATGCCAGTCCACCATGTCGGGCGAGTGCCAGTAACCCCACTGGTTCGTCGAAAACAGATAGTAATCCCCCTTGTAGTTCACGATCACCGGATCGGCAGTGGCCCGGTGCCTGCCCCCTGTGGCAAAATTGGGAATGGGCGTGTACCCGTAATCAATATTGACAGGATTACAATAGGTGGTCTGCCCCTGCCCCGAAACAGGCTCCGGTACACCCGCCAGGGCCGCCATCAGCAGAACCGGGAACAGAGGCCGTAAAAGTGTGTGGTGCATGGTTTGTGAAATAAGAATATGAAATGAATGTCCCCTTTTTTTCTCCGGAAAGCCAGGCCTTCGCGGCGTATCCCGGGACCCTTTTCAGGAGCATGTGCCTGCAGTCCCGGTTGGGGTACCTGC
>CAZKIU010000021.1:0-26349 GCA_964552955.1 uncultured Prolixibacteraceae bacterium | reverse complement strand
TGGCCCGGGCACCCGCTGTCCTGGCCTGGGTACCTGGTGTTATGGCCCGGGCACCTGCTGTCCGGATCAGAGCACCGGCTGCCCCCGGTTACCGGGATTCCGTGGCCGGGTCAACTGTAAACCCCAGGGCCTTCAGCCCCCGCTGCACATCCTCGTTTTTCATGAAGAGACCCCACAGAAGGCCCGTCCGGTAGTTCTCGACCATCACGGGAATGGGCCCCTGGTCAATGGCCAGGTAACGCGGCAGGAACCACCGGTGCGTAGGGCTGTATGCATCGTAGGGACCATACTTCCCAACAAGCGTGTCGGCCTCGGTGTAGAGATACCGGAGGAACCGCATCGACTCTTCCGGAGTATATGGAAAGGAGGAGAGGGCCGCCGTGGGGGAGATCACCCCCAGATCTTCCCCTCCCGGGTGGTGACCGGCATACCCATTCACCGAATAGCTGGAGGTCAGGCCCCACTGTTTCTCGCCGTACCCTTCAAACCCTTTGGGATTGTCCAGGGCATAACGGTAGTGCATCAGGGCCTGGTTCCGGTTGAGCTGCCAGTAATCGGCGTAGTTGTCGTTCAATCCCTTGGGGTTCAGCCCCAGGTAAGAGTAGTGGGCCCAGAAGAGGGGGCCCGTGGGATCGTCGCTATGCTCGTAGAAGTCCAGAATGGTGGGGAGGTCATAATAGGTGGTGTCGTTGGCGATGGCTCCCCCGCGGGCCCATCCCTGATGGTAGACTTCCGGTCGGATGGGATGGGTGGGCGAGGAGGCCGCCAGGACATACATGATCAGGCATTCGTTGTAACCGCCGACGGCAAAATTCATCTCCCAGCCCACATTGGGCGACCAGTGCCAGTAAAGCACGTTTTTACCCTGGGTGTACCAGTCCCATTCGACCTCCTCCCAGAGGCGGTGGATGTCAGTGACCAGTTGCTGCTCCTCCGGGGTGCCGTTTTTGAAATATTCGGCCACGGTCAGGAGCCCCTGAATCATAAAGGCGGTTTCGACGAGGTCACCGCCATCATCTTTCGGACTGAAAGGCTGAACCTTACCGGTGGGGCCATAGAGCCAGTGGGGCCAGGCCCCGTGGAACCGGTCGGCACGGGTCAGATAATCGACGTTCTGCCGCAGCCGTGCAAACCCCTCCTCACGGGTGATAAAACCCCGCTCAATGGCCACCAAGATGGCCATCACCCCAAATCCTGAACCCCCGAGAGTCACAACCTCCTGATCGTTCTGGGGATAGACCCCATCCATATGGATCCGCTCCCGCGCCAGTCCCGACGTGGGCTCCGCCGCCTCCCAGAAATACTGGAAGGTCTGGTATTGCAACAAGGTCAGCAGCGAGTCGTCACTGATGGCTGCGGCCGCCTCAGCCCCTTTCTGCGTTGAGGACGATTTCGGCCCGCAGGAGAACAGCAGGACGCCGGCAGCCAGAAGGGTCATCATATAAGTCAGTCTGTTTTTCATATTTGTTGTCTGTTTAATGTATTTCGTGGTTATCGTTCATTCCGCGCGGCTGTTGTAATGACCATAGAACTGTTTTGCGGTGATGATGTGTTATCTGATCACGATAAACCGTTCCTGGAAAATGGCCTCTCCGGCGGTTATTTTAAGGAAATAGATGCCAGGGGGCCAGTGGTTGCACTGGAGGGTGAAGGTCGATGCGTGGAGCGGCAGACGCTCCTGAAGGAGCAGTTCGCCTCCCGGGTGAAATACCTGCAACTGCCTCTCCGCTCCCTGTTGGGGCAGGGTAATGGTCAGATCGCCGCAACACGGGTTGGGATAGAGGAAGAGCTCCTGCTCCTGCTCCCGTTCCGGGAGAGGCACCGCAGTAAGGGGATCGTACTGGAATTTCAGTTTGTCGAGGCCGGCCCTGACATCGGGGTCGTTCATGACCAGCCGCCAGAGGAGGCCTGAGCGGTAGTTTTCGGTCATCACCATGATGGGCCCCTGGTCAATGCCCAGCCACCCTTTTTTGACCCAGCCCACCTGGTCATTGAAGGCGTCGTAGGGGCCGTAGATCCCCCAGAGGTCACTTCCTCTTTCCCTGTAGAAATATTTCAGGGCTGCCAGGGCTTCCTCCGGAAGATAGGGGAGGCTGGCCAGGGCAGCCGTGGGACTGATGGTGCCGTTGTCGTTGCTGACGGGCTGGTGGGCGCTATATCCCTGGGGATCATCACTGGCCGTTAACCCCCAGCATTGCGCCCCGTAATGCTTGAACCCTCCCGGATTGGCTACCGCATAGGCGTGGTGGATCCGGGCTGTGGCAACATATTCTTTCCAATAGTCGGCATACAGGTCTTTCAGACCACGCGGATGGAGCCCCAAATGAGAATAATGGATCCAGAAAAGAGGCCCTCCCCAGTCGGGCGAGAGGCTGATTTCCTGGTCGTAATAAGTCCGTTTGCGCACCAGGTCCCCATTGCGGGCCCATCCGCGGGTGTACACTTCTGCGGGAATGGGATGGGTGGGCGAGGCCGCAGCCATCACGTAGGTGATCAGACATTCGTTCCAACCGGTGATTTTCATGTTCATCCTGAATCCGTAGTTAGGCGACCAGTGCCAGTAGAGGACCTCCTGTTTCCCCTGGCGGTACCACGCCCAGTCGATCTCCTGCCAGAGGCGGGTGGCCCGCTCCCTGATCTGTATCGAAGTCTCATCACTGCCGGTGAAATAATTCCGGAGGGCAATCAGCGCCTGGGCCACAAAGGAGGTCTCCACCAGATCCCCGCCATCATCATAGGTCGAAAAGGGCTGCGTCTTTCCGGTGGCGCCGTTGTACCAGTGCGACCAGGCCCCATGGTGGCGGTCGCAGGTCTCCAGAAAGGTGAGGATGGTCAGGATGCGGCTTTTAATCTCTTCACGGGGCCTGAAATACCTTTCATGGGCGGCGATCATCGCCATCAGTCCCATGCCTGTGGCCCCCGAGGCCACCGTAGTGCTGCTGCCAGGGCTTCTTTCCAGGGCCATCCCTGAGGTGGAATGGGCGCCATCCCAGAAATAACGGAAGGTATACCCCTGGAGCATATCCAGCAGTTCCTCATCGGTGAAATCACGGGGGCTCGCCTGCACTTCCGCTGCTGCCGACTCCCTTTCCTGGAACAGGGTGACCACCCGGTAACGGACAGGCTTGTTCCTCCCTTCCGGAGGGAAAAAGTCAAGATAATAATTATCGGTAGTCTCTCCTCTGACGGAATAGCTCCTGCCTCCGTCGAAAGAGGCGTAGATGCGGCGGGTGAGTGGATCTCCCGGGGCGTTCCAGGTCAGTTCAGTGTGGCTGTCGTAGCCGGTGGCTGAAAGCCCGGTGACCGGCGTGAGTGCCCCGGGATCCCTGAATGCCATCACTTCATCGATAAGAACCAGCCTGGAGGTGTTGTTTTGCTCCGACTGGCTGAAGACAACTGCTTTGGTATCCCTAAGGCTGAGGTTGCTGTTGGCTCCATCGCTGCGGATCACCGCCAGGGGAAAGGTAATACGGCTCCAGGTGCCCGGAAGAACCGCCTGGTTGTAGTCCGACAATGGATAAAGAACGGAATTGATTTCGCTGGTGCCTGTTTTCTGGAGGGTGCGGATCCCAATCCGCGGTAGGGCCGTGGCTGGCAATCCTGCTTCAGAGTAAAGATGAAATACCAGCGTGTCCATGGTGGAGAGGTCTGCCACACTCCAGCCGGGCCTGAAAATAGTCACCTTCCACTGGCCATCGGATGCAGAGGTGTAGTTGAACTTCAGGGAGGAGAGGCCTTTCCAGGCCGTGGTGGAGCAGGGGACCTTGTCGTTGTACTGGGGGTACCCCGGGGGAGAGGTCGTCTCAAAAACGCCCGATCCCAGGTTCCCCTTATCGACCAGTCCCTGGTCATAATAGCTGGCCGTTGTCCCCTCGGAAAAAAAGATGACCTCCTGTCCCCGTGCCCGGGTGAGGGTCAGGATCAGGATCAAAACAATACGTAGGGGCAGGTTTCTTTCCATTCGAGAGAGGTGTTATGTTGAAAAAAGCGGTGGCAGACCCGCAAAGGTTGGCGTTCTACTGGTGCCTGCCAATCGGCTAAGATAAGAAGGAGAAGGCCCTTCTCCCGTGGTTCCGGGAAAAAAACGCCTGCCGCCATTTATTAAGGGACTTACAGCAGAAAAAGGCTGCCCGGAAAATCCCGGGCAGCCAGATAGGGGGAGAACCCGGCGGATCTCTGTCATGTCGACAGAGGCCGGATCTTATTTCTCGTCATTCATGATGCCCTTCACCTCGGTCTGGGTGAGGGCTTTATTGAAGAGGTGCAATTCATCCATCAGGCTCAGGTCGGAGAAGTGGTTCCACCCGGTGAAACGGGGGGCTCCCGACATGATAGAGAGGATGTTGCATCCTTCCCAGCTGATGCCGCCGCTGAGCGCGCCCTGTTTGACTACTTCTCCGTCGATATATACGATGGCTTCGGTGGGGCTGATGGTAAAGGCAAAGTGATGCCAGGTACCGGTGGTGGGATCCACATCGGCCGAGGCTCCCCCGTCAAACCAGGTGTCGGCGGTGCCATTTCCGGCATTGAGTTTGAAACGCTGCTTGCCACCGGCATTCTCACGGAAGAACCTGAATCCCGACTTCCGGTTGTTGGGAGCGGTGGGAGCGGCCTCATCGGGCGGACCAAGCACCAGGATACCTGCCCGGTCGGGGGTGGCGTTAATTTTCATCCAGAAGGCGGCACTGAAGCTGGTGGTCTTGGTCAGGTCGACCGCCGGATAAGTCAGATAGGCATCAGCCGCCCCGGCATAGGCCTTGCCTACTTTCCCTGCGGCAAACACGGGCGATCCTACCTTGGTGGCCTCCTTGTTGCCGATCAGATCCTTGTAGGTTCCTTCAAAGGGCATGTAAAGGATTTCGCCATTCCGGGGCACATAGGGTTTGTCATTCTGGATGATGGTCTGGACGTCGGCATCGGTCAGGGCCCGGTTGAAAAGACGCAGTTCATCGTACTGGCTGCGGTCGAAGCTGTGGCCCCAGTAGGTGAAGTTGGGGGCTCCCGAGGCAATGCCCAGCAGATCCACTCCGGTCCAGTCGATATTCCCCTTGTTGGGGACTTCCACGCCGGCGCCGTTGATGTAAAGGACGCACTTGTCGGCACTGACCGACAGGGCGATGTGAACCCAGTTGGTGCCGGGTGCTGTAATCAGGGCTCCGTCATTCCAGGTCTCGCCGCCACCCCAGCCTACATTGGCCTTGATGCGCTGCGAGGTGGTCCCTCCCTCACGGAAGAGACGGAATCCCTTGGTGCGGTCTTCCCCGGCGGGACTGGCACTGAGGATACCCGAACGGTCGGGGGAGGCATTGACCTTGTACCAGAAGGAGGCACTGAACGCGCTGCTCTTGAGCCCGGTCATCGGGAAGGTCAGGTAGGCATCGGTAGCCCCGGCATAAGCCCTGGTCCCCTTCAGACTTGCCTCGGTAAAGCCGGGTGATCCCACTTTAGTGGCCTCCTTAAAGGTGATCTTCTCCACGAAGTCCCCATTGAAAGGCATGTAAAAGACCTCACCCGCATACACGGGCACATAAGGCGGTTTCTTTTCGAAGGTGACCGATTTCTCGGAACTCTTGCCCCCCAGGTCAGTGGCTCTGACCGTGAGCGTGTGCACCCCGGTGGCCACATTCAAATGGCGAAATTCCATCAGGGCCCGGCGATAGTCCTTAAAGGTGGACATGGCCCCGATTTCTTTGTTGTCGAGAAGCACCGATACGGCTTTCAGCTCAATGTCGTCGGTGACTTCCAGTTGAACCAGTATCGACACCACCAGGGAATCGACCTCGATGGCCTGCCCCTGCGTGGGCGATTTGATGGTGATGACCGGAGCGTCCTTGTCCGGCCCCGGGTCGATCTGGGAAATCGGGTCGATCCCTTCGTTACAGCCCGCGGCCAGCATCAGGACCGCAGTAAAGGCCAGTAAAAATCTTAATATCTTCATTTTTCAATGTTTTTATCAGTGATGAATCGGGGTGATTACTTGCTAACCGCTTCCTTGAGTGCCGGGATCTGGTCGACCTGGTTCTGCGGGTATGGCAGGAAGATTTTATCGGCGGTGAAGCTCCTTCCGTCGTAGCTGAGGGCGGCGTAGTTCCCCATCCTGACCATGTCAAAGAAACGGATGCCCCATTCCATGGCCAGTTCGGCGAATTTCTCATCCATGACCTGAGCATTGGTGACCCCGGTCAGTGGGGCCAGCTGGGCCCTGGCCCTGACCAGGTTAACCGCCGCATCGGCGGTCATGGCACTGCTGGTGGCTCCGTTGGTGAGGGCTTCGGCATGCATCAACAGAATCTCGGCATAGCGGATACAGATGAAGTTCTTATTGCTGCCGTAACCAGTCCGCCCAGGAATCAGCTGGTCGGAAGGAAGGTAATGCTTGCCGCTGGCAAACAGGGCACGGGCATAATCGTTGATGCGGTCACCCGAACGGGTCGTGTTGCTGATCCACGCGGGAAGATTGGCGTATTTGGCATCTTTCTTAATTTCGGCAATCCCCCTGTTGGTGAACAGAACACTGGTCTCCAGCCGGATGGTCTCATTACGGTCCAGCATGAACTTGATATACTTGAGACTGGGTTCGTAAAAACCCCATCCGCTGCCGGCACCCGTCACCTTGGGCGTCCATCCCTGCGGACCGAAAAAGTCGTTGAGATAATTGATGGCATCCCCAGAGGACTTGCCGAAGTCGGAATACTGGAGTTCCAGCAGGTTTTCGCGGTTCAGTTTTCCGGGGATCTTGAAGAGATTGTAATAGTCGGTGGCCAGGGTGAACTTCCCCGAACTGATAATCTGACCAGTAGCCTCGGCGACGGCCGCGTAGTTCTTCAGGGCCAGGTTAGCACGGGCTTTCAGTGCCAGGGCGGTATATTTGGTAATGCCTCCCTTGATATCGGTCCGCTCGGCTGGATGCACCGCCGGCAACAAGGGGATCGCTTCGTCCATCTGGGCGGAGATATGCTTCATTACCTCCTCCTGGCTGCTGAGGGTGGCCTCCAGCAGCTGACTGGGGTCGGGACCATTGGTGATGATGATATCCCCCCACATCAGGGTCAGGTAATAGAGGTACCAGCTCCTCATGACCTTCACCTCGGCGATGTACTGGTCGGCCAGCCCCTTATTGGAGGCGAACTCCTGGTATTTGGCAATCTGTTCCATGGCCGAATGGGCATTGAAAAGATCTCCGTAATAATTCTGCCAGACCGAATTGGACATCCAGAAGTCCTTGTTGTAGTTGTATTTGTCGGTTTCGGCGAAATCCTGCTGGTCGCCGAGGCCACCGGCATTTACGTCGTCACCCCTGACCGAAATCAGCGGGAAGACTTCCCATTCGCTACTGTAGAAGTCGGCGTACATCCCCAGCAGGGGAAGATCCATATTCTGGGTGATGGTGTAATCGGTCTCCCCGGTAAAGGACCTGTTTTCCGCAGGCTCGTCGAGCAGGTCATGGCAAGCCGGAAATATCAGGAGTGCCGCCATCAGGAGCGCCAGTTTTGTCGTTGTCATATATCGTTTCATAATCCTGTGTTTTTTATGGTTAGAACTTGATGCTCAGTCCGACGGTATACACGGCGGGTATGGGATAGGTCTGGGTGTCAATGCCGTTGGCCACTTCCGGGTTGAAGCCGTTGTAGGAGAAGAGGGTCAGGGGCCGGTCGGCGGTGAGGGACACCCGGGTCTCGGGCATATCGGTGCCGAAAAGCTGTTTTCCCTTGATATTGTAAGCCAGCTGCACATTCTGCAGGCGGAAGAAGGCGCCGTCTTCGACGAAATAGTCGCTCATCTTCTGGTTCCATCCTTTTCTGAGCCCTGCCGAAGAGGGGTATTTGTTGCTGGTACCTTCCCCATGCCAGCGGTTGACGGCCAGGTCGGCATCGAGGTTGCCATCGGCGGTCCAGATGATCTCACCCCGCTTGCGGTTGAGAATCTTGTTGCCCATTTGTCCCAGCATGCTGGCCGAAAGGTCGAAGTTCTTCCATGAAAGGGCCAGGTTACCCCCGTAAAGGAAGGAGGGGAAATAGGACCCCAGGATGACGCGGTCATCATCGTTGATGACACCGTAGCCTGGTTCACCCTCTTTCTGCTGATCGCGGTATTTGAAATCGCCGGGAACAGCGGTAGCCGGCGCCGAGGGATCTTTATCGATCTCAGCCTGGTTCTGGTATACCCCCAGCACCTCATAGCCGTAGAAGGCCAGCAAAGGATGGCCTACATAGGTGCGCTGCCGGAATTCTGCCGACCCTCCGTCGATGTAAGGCTGCCCGTAGAGGTCACGGACCTTGTTTTTCAGGAATGAGAAGTTGACCCCTGCATTAAGACGCAATCCATTGGTGAATTCGTCGTCCCAGTTAATCGCCATTTCAAACCCGCTGTTGCGGATCACCCCCACATTCTTCAGAACACTGCCCCCCGTACCGGGAATCTTGACATATATGGCCGCATTCTTGGTGTCACGGATGAAATAATCGGCGTCGACCGACATGTGGTTGTCGAAGAGACGGGCGGTCAAACCGGCATTGGTCTCCTCCGTGAGTTCCCATTTCAGGGAGGAAAAGGTGTTGGTGGTCTGGGTTCCGGAAACCATGACATCATTAATGGCCACATTGACCGGTGTGGTGGTGATGGCACCGTCACTGGCCTGGATCTTATCGTTCCCCAACTGCCCCCAGCTGGCGCGCAGCTTCAGGAAGTTTATAATTTTATGCCCCTTCAGGAAAGACTCCTCTGAAAGAACCCACCCGGCCCCCACGGTGGGGAAATAACCCCATTTCTGCTGGTACTTGGAGCTGCCGTCGGCACGCATGGTGGCATAGAGCAAATATCGGTCATTGTAATTATAGGAGAGCCTGCCGAAATAGGAGAGCCCATACTGGCGGGCCCCTCCGTCACCTACCGAACCTTCGGGTTTTTCCTGCGACTGGTCAATATACCAGGACTCCTCCCTCTGCCAGGGGAAGTCAAGCCCCCCCGCACGTAACCCGGTGTAGGCTTCATCACGAAAAGAGGTACCGGCCATCACCGTCACATTGTGCAGATCAAAGTGGTCGGTGTAGGTCAGGATATTATCCCAGATCTGGTCGGAATAGATCCCCGTACTTTTATTGATGGACGCGTTTTCCCTCTGGAAGCTGTTGCCGATAAAATAGGGCAGGCGTACATTCCGCTCGTCAAGGGACGTAAAGGCGTGGTTGTAAGTGGTTTTAAAATCGAGTTTCTCAGGGATCAGCTGAAGTTTGGCGTAGAAATTGGCCATGAGCTTGCGGATCTTGAGCCGGTTGTCACTGTAGCGAAGGGTGGGGAAGGGGTTCTGCCCGCTGCGGTAGCCCAGGTCCTGGGCGTTGGCATAGTTAACAGGCTCGGCCATCCCTTCCAGGTTCGGATCCATAACCGGCAGGATGGGCACGGCAAAATAGGCCTGGTTCCAGGCACCGGCTTCCTCTCCATATTTTAAGGCGTTGCTCAGAATCATGTTCCCCCCGATGGTAAACCAGTCGGTGGCCTTGAAGTCGAGCTTGGTGCGGAGGTTGAAACGCTCATATTCGTTTTTCATATCGAGGATCCCCTCCTGGGCGAAATAGTTCACCCCGATGGAATAAGAGGCATTCTGGTTGCCGCCTTCCACGCCGATGCTGTGGTTCTGGATGTCGGCAGGCCGTAGGATCTCCTTATACCAGTCGGTGTTGACATCGGGGACGTTGGGATTCACCCGGCTGCGGCCATAACGCTGCATGGCGTTGAGGATGAAACTGGCATCGGCCGCCGACCCCGACTCCATGGCCATGGTGGTGAACTGCTCCGCATTGGCCATCTTTAATACATTCTGGGCCACCTGCATCCCATAATACCCATCGTAGGTGATCTCGGTCTTTTTATTATAGCCCCCTGATTTGGTTTCAATCAGCACCACCCCGTTGGCGGCCCGCACCCCGTAAATGGCAGCAGCCGAAGCATCCTTCAGCACTGAAATGGAAGCAATGTCGGTGGGATTGAGAAAGTCGATGTTGTCAAAGAACATCCCATCGACCACATAAAGTGGGGCTTCGTTGTTCTGCCCAGGATAGGAGCCAACACCCCGTACGCGGATGGTCGGACTGTTGCCCGGAGAACCGGAACTGACCACCTGTAGCCCTGCGACCTTCCCCTGGAGCGCCTGCATGGCCTGCCCCGAGGGTGTTTTGACCAGATCGTCAGACTTCACCGTCATGATCGAGGAGGTCAGGTCTTTCACCTTCTGGGTACCATACCCCACAACAACCACCTCCTCCACATCAAAAGCCTGCTCCCTGAGCTGCACATTGATCACCGTCTGGTTGCCTACCGGCATCTCCACCGTGGTGAACCCCACAAAACTAAAAACCAGGGTGCTCTGAGCTTCGGCATCAATGGTATAATTCCCGTCAAAATCGGTAATGGTCCCCACCATGGTGCCCTTCACCAGAATGCTGACCCCGGGAATCCCCTGCCCGTCGGCTTCGGTGACCTTCCCGGTCACCTTCATCCGGGGTTGGGCCCCCAGCACCGAAACCATGCTGGCTAGAAACAATAATAGGATAAATCTCTTCATAGTAATCGGATTTAATTAATTTGAAGTGAAATTACCACCTATTTACCATATAACGACCTCCCGCCGCCTCACTATAAATTCTTCATGCCTGACTGAGTTTAAATCAAAACTCATTATTTCCACTTCATTTAGAATTTATGAATTGTAATTTGTTTTAATTTAGTATTTTAGTAAGGTGTATTTTGCAATAGTAATTCACTTTACATACATGGATTACAGTAGGCTGATGAGGTCATCCAAACCAATTCTCATCGGTTTAATTAGAGTAAAAAATACTATTTTAAATACCAGACGGAATGGTCAAAAGATCACAAAAGCGATGGGGTGTGTTGAGCCGGCGCTGGAGCTGGATACTCTGTTGGGTAGGATTGCCCTCCCTCCTGTGGGGCATGGAGGGTTATACGCCTGGCGTCAGGAGTTTCACCAAGGAGGATTACGGCGCATCGAGTCAGAACTGGAGTGTGGATCAGGATCCTCAAGGGGCGGTATATATTGCCAACAGCGCCGGTTTGCTGGAATTTGACGGTTCTTCCTGGATGGTCCATCCCTCCCCTGACGGGAATATCATCCGGGCCGTGGCGGTGGACCACAACGGGGTGGTGTACACCAGCGGTTACCAGGAGCTGGGCTACTGGATCCGCGATGCGTACGGAGTTTTAAAGTATACCTCCCTCAAGTCAAAGGCTGCTCCTTTGTTTCATCCCAATGTGGAATTCTGGAATATCTTTCCAGACGGATCAAGGGTATATTTTCAGGCTTTCACCCAGTTGCTGGTCTATGAAAACGGCGTGTTCACCTCGTTGCCCTTCGACCGGTTTGTCAACTCCGCGGCTCTGATAGGAGGCCGGCTCTTTATACAGGAGATGGGCGGGGGTATTTTTGAATTGCGGGATAGTTTGAAGGTTCCTTTTGTCACGGGTGATTTTTTCAAAGGTAAGACGATGCGCTTTCTGCTCCCCTATGACGAGGGGCGGTATTTGCTGGGTACTGCGGCTGATGGTCTCTACCTGGTTTCGGAAGGGCAGATCACGGTTTGGGAGAGTCCCTTGAACGACTCCTTTAAAAAGTATGAGATCAACAGGGCTTGCTGGTTACCCGGGGGGCAGCTCATCGTGGGGACCATCCTGGATGGGATTTATGCGGTTAGCAGGGAAGGGGGACTGCTCTGGCACCTGAACAGCCGCAACGGTTTACAGAATAATACGGTGCTGGGGCTTACGGCAGACCGTGAGGGCAACCTCTGGGCTGCGTTAGACAGAGGGGTTGACCTGGTGGCGGCCGCTCAGCCAGGGGGAGTGCGCACTTTCCCCCTGGAAGGAGTAGGGGCGGTTTATGATGCTGCTTTCTTCGAAAGGCAATGGTACCTGGGAACCAACCAGGGAGTCTTTACCGGGGAGATCGCCGCCTTTCCCGGGGATTTCAGGTTGGTACCGGGAACGCAGGGGCAGGTGTGGGACCTGGAGGTGATCGGCCGGGAGTTGGTCATAGGTCATAACAACGGCACCTTTGTCCTTTCCGGGGGAACGCTCCGCCCGCTCTCCCCTGTATCGGGCGGTTTCGCTCTCACTGCCGATCCCCGCGATCCGCGATCCCTGCTCCAGTGTACCTATTCCAACCTGGTGAGATACCGCCTGGAGGAGGGGAGCCTCCGTTTGAGCCAAATCATTTATAATTTCAATGAACTGATCCGGTTTCTGGAATTTGACCATCTGGGGAATATCTGGGCCGGCCATATGCACCGGGGGATCTATCAGCTCAGGTTCAACCCGGCAGGCGATTCCGTCAGAGTCGTCCGCTATTACGGGGAGGAGTCTGTCTTTGGCCAGGATCATCATCTGCGGGTGTTTAAAGTGGAAAACCGGGTGGTTTTCACTACCGGCCGTCTGTTGTATACGTATAATGATCTGGAAGATAAGATGATCCTCTATGAACGGCTGAACAGCCAGCTGGGCGAATATGCTGAGGCAGAAAGGATCATTCCGGCAGGAGAACACCTCTACTGGATGGTGGCACCCACTAAAATCGGACTTTGGAAAATCAGCGGAGATCAGGCCCGGCTGTTGAGGGAGTATACAGCCGGGGTGTTCGGGAACCAGTTGATCCGCCATTATGAGAATATCACCCCGCTCAATGACCATGAAGCGGTGGTTTGCCTGGAGAATGGCATTGCATTACTGGACACCCAATCGGGTGAGCTACCCCGGTTTCCGGAGGAGGAAAATCCCCAGAAACGGTCGGTCTGGCTGCTGGACCGTGACGGCAATGCCATTCCCCTCTCCCCTGACAGTGAGAGCTATAGGATTCCCTGGTCGCTCAATAGTTTCCATCTCAGGATGGCTTTCCCCTGGTTCAGCACCGGCAACGTGACCTGGGAATGGCTGCTGGAAGGATTCTCTCCCCGGTGGAACAACAATGGCGAATCGCCGGTCCTGGCCTTTGTGCGTCTTCCTGCCGGGCGGTATACCCTGAAGGTCAGGGCAGCCAACAGCTGGGGACAACGCAGCCGCGAACTGCAAATACCGCTGTTGGTCCGCCAACCCTGGTTCTGGTCCCTCCCGGCCCGCCTCTTCTACCTCCTGCTCACCATTGCCGCCCTCCTCCTCTTCCGCTTTCGCGTCATCCACAATACCCGGAAAATGGAACAACGCAAAAGAGAAGACAACGAAAGAGAACTCATCTCCCTGAAAAATGAAAAACTACAGGCCGAGATCTCCTTTAAAAGCAGGGAACTGGCCAACTCCACCATGGCCATCATCAAAAAGAATGAATTCCTGCTCGACATCAGGGAGTTGGTGCTCTCCCAGAAAAACCAACTGGGAAACCGGTACCCCGACAAATATTCCGGGGAACTGCTCCGTAGAATCGACAACCACCTTTCCAGTAATGACGAGTGGAAAATCTTCGAAACCCACTTTGAACAGGCCCATGAGACCTTTATGAAAAATCTGAAATCCAGCTATCCCGACCTGACCCCCGGCGATATGCGGTTATGTGCCTTCCTGAAAATGAATCTCTCCTCCAAAGAGATAGCCCCCCTGATGGGCATCTCCGTCAGAGGCGTGGAAAACCACCGCTACCGCCTGCGCCGCAAACTGAACCTCGGTCATGACGAAAACCTGATTGATGTACTGCTTCAGTTATAGCTCCACGTCTATCCCGCAAACGGTCAGGTGGAGGTTTATTTAAACTGAATTTAAATTACTTATATGAAGAATCATATAAGTAATTTGTACATATATTTGTTCAGGTATTCAAGTTATTGTAGTCCCTTATACTTGAATTGCATTTTTAAATCCCAACGAAAGGAGACAGAGGTCTCCTTTCTTTTTGTTTTTATACCCCTTGAGTTTTTATACCCCTTGAACCAGGTCAGGAAATAGACCAGATCCGGAAGAACCGGGTCAGGGTTTAGCAGCAAGCCATAGGATCACATTCTGTCGGGCATACCGATTCCCAGCATTCCCATGCCGCTTTTCATGATTTTCACCACACATTCAGAAAGGATCAGTCTGAAGTTTTTCTTGTCGGGATCGGGTTCGTTGAGGATGGAGTGGTCATGGTAGAACTGGTTGAATTCCTTGGCGATTTCGTAGCAGTAGTTGGCCAGGAGGGCGGGGGAGTAATTGGCGGCTGCTTCTGCGACGATAGCCGGATATTCGGAAATGGTTTTGAGGAGTTCTTTTTCCCGGTCCTCCAGTTGCAGGTCGAGGGGGTAATCAGGGTTAATGAGGAGATTGTTTTCGCGGGCTTTGCGCAGGACCGACATGATCCGGGCATGGGTATACTGGATAAAGGGCCCGGTATTACCGTTGAAATCGATGGATTCCTCAGGGTTAAAGGTCATATTTTTCTTGGGGTCCACCTTCAGGATAAAATATTTGAGGGCGCCCAGGGCGATCATTTTGTAGGTCTTTTCGGCTTCTGTTTCGTCCAGGTGGTCCAGTTTGCCCAATTCCTGTCCCATTTTACGGGCGACCTCCACCATATCGGCGATGAGGTCATCGGCATCGACGACAGTTCCTTCGCGCGACTTCATCTTTCCGGAGGGGAGTTCCACCATGCCATAGGAGAAATGGTAGAGTTCGCGGCCCCAGCGGTAACCGAGCCTGTCGAGGAGCAGGGAGAGGACCTGAAAGTGGTAATTTTGTTCGTTGCCCACGACGTAGACCATTTTATTGATGGGGTAATCGTCGAACCGCATTTTGGCGGTCCCGATATCCTGGGTCATGTAAACGGAGGTACCATCACTGCGCAGGAGTACCTTGTGGTCGAGGCCGTCGGAGGTGAGGTCAGCCCATACGGAGCCATCTTCCTTTTGGTAAAAAAGCGATTCCCTGACCCCTCTGAGGACCTCCTCCTTCCCCATGAGATAGGTTTCCGATTCGTAGTAGATTTGATCGAAATCGACGCCCAACTCGCGGTAAGTGATGTCAAAGCCTTCATAAACCCAGCTGTTCATCATTTTCCAAAGGTCCACGGTTTCAGGGTCGCGTGATTCCCATTTACGCAGGAGTTCACGTGCGGCCATCATGGAAGGTGCCTGGTTTTCGGCTTCTTCCTGTGTCATGCCTCCGGTTACCAGCTCTGCAATCTCCTTTTTGTATTGTTTGTCGAACATCACATAGAAATCACCCACCAGATGGTCTCCCTTGATGCCTGTACTCCCGGGCGTTTTCCCTTCACCCCATTGTTGCCAGGCATACATCGACTTGCAGATGTGAATGCCCCGGTCGTTGACGATATTGGTTTTAACCACCTTGAAGCCATTGCCCTTCATGATCTCGGACAGGGAATACCCCAGCAGGTTATTACGGATATGTCCCAGGTGGAGGGGTTTATTGGTATTGGGAGAGGAATATTCGATCATCACCAGCGGAGCATCACTGCCCGGTGATTTCAACCCGTACTGCTCATCGGTCCAGGCTTCCCGCAGCAGCTTATGCCAGATGCTGTCGCGCAGGGTAAGGTTAAGAAAACCATTGACCACGTTAAAGGCGGCTACCTCCGGGGCATGGGCTACCAGGTATTCCCCGATCAGGGTGGCCGTATCGGCGGGGGAACGGCGGGCCGCTTTGACCAGTGGAAAAACCACCAGGGTCAAGTCTCCCTGAAAATCCTTGCGCGTTTGTTGCAACTGAAGCAGGGCCTCTCCGGGGGTGAACCCGAAAAGCTGTTCAATCGCGTTCTGCAGGTGCTTCTGAAGGAGTTGTTCTATTTTCATATCTCCGCTTTTTTTTTTGATCCGCAAAGATAGATTTTTTTAGCGCTGATCCTGGCGCTAAACGATGATGGATTCGCTCTCCTTGTCCCAGAAAACCTGTTTTTTATGGTGGTAGGAAAGGGTTCCCATATGGGCGGTCATGGCCTCCTCGAAACCGTTGTGGATGTCGCAACTGGTCTGTTTGCCCTGCCTGATAGCATCGAGCCACTCCTTCAGGTGAAGATGTGTGGTGTCGACCCGTTTGCCTCCCCGGTAGGTGTAAAGCAGTCCCCGCCCCGCAAAGTAGCGTTCGGTGGCCGAGGTGATTGTGTCGGCGCCTCTTCCGGGGATATAGCTGTATATGGGCATGTCAGGCTTGATAATCCCTTTTTTAATCTTATCGGCGTAGCGGGTCGAGCGGGGATCGGCATAGATGGTAAGGGTGCTGCCCATTTCCATGTAGGCATCATGGCCCATGACTCTCTTTCCGCGGTCCATCTGGCTCGAAAGGGTAGCGCTGTAGAGCAGGGAGAGGTTTTTCTCCGGAAATTCAAAAACCGTGGTGAGCACGTCGGGGACGGTCCGTCCATCTTTGAAGAAGTATATCCCCCCGGTCGACATGGCGGAATGGGGGATACCCACATTCAGAATCTGGTTGATGGCGTCGTATTCGTGGGTGAGCAGGTCGCCCGAGAGCCCTGTGCTGTAATCCCACCAGCAGCGCCAGCGGAAGAAGCGCTCCAGCGAGAAGTCGTGCCAGGGGGCCTGGCCGATAAACTGTTCCCAGTCGATGGTGGCCTCATTGGCCTCCTTGTGGATGTCATAGACCCAGGCCCCATTGGGGTCGTTGCGGTTGGTGGTGACCTCGATCAGGTTGACGGGCCCCAGAACGTTCTTCTCGATGGCTTCCCGGGCCTTGAGGTAGGCATCGGTCTGCCGGCCCTGGTGGCCCAGCTGGAATACCACCCCCGATTCCACCACGGCCTTGCGCACTTCATAGGTCTCCTCTACGCTCCAGGTGAGCGGTTTCTCACAATAGACATGCTTCCCTGCCCTGGCTGCCTCAATGGTCATAGGCCCATGCCAGTGGTCGGGCGTGGCGATGACTACCGCATCGACTTCGGGAGAAGCAATCAGCTCCTTATAGTTGGCATACCGCTTTACGGGCTCTCCCATGGGGCCTCCGGAACCCTCCCTGTGGATATTGGCGGCCGTTTCCCGGGCCCTCTCCCCGTAGGTGTCAAAGACATCACATACGGCGGTAATCCGGATGTTGAGATCTTCCTGGGACCTGAAATCCAGATACCGGTAGTCATTTTTGTTCTCTTCGGCTGCCTTGCGCCACTCCTCTACCTGTGAGGGGTGGGCAAATCCCAGGCCTTTAGCCAGTTGTTTCCCGCGGATCCCAAAGCCAATCAGTCCGATACGGATCTCCCTCCCTTCCGATTTGGGGGGATGCGCCGGCTCTCCCGCCGACATCCCCAGTTCTTCAGAAATGGAATGCTTTAGATAACGGTCGAGATTCTTCTTCTTGTACAGTCCATAGGCCACAGCCCCCAGAACAGGTACGGTAGCTAATCCCCTGACCACATCGCGGCGGGTGATCCCCTGGTTTTCTTCCTGTTTTTTATTCTCTTCCATGGTGGTTACAGGTTTTTATGGTTCTTACCAAAAATAAGGCGGTCAATACCGATGATCCGCCCGGTGGGAAAGCGCAGCAAGACGCCCAGGGCCAGAAACTCGATAAAAACCTTGTCGATGAAAAAGTAACTTCCCTCACTGGGCAGGGCATAGTTCAGCCCCGGAAACGGAGGATGCGAGAGGTAGTAAAAAACAAGCAGGAGCATCCCTGCGGCGGTAGCCCAACGGGTGAAAACGCCCAGGATCAGACCCAGCCCGATCAGTACCAACCCCCACTGGTTGAGGAAATCAACCGCCCCCAAAACCGTGGGATTGGAGGCCATGGCCGTAAAAAGCGGAGCAAAAATCCCTTTGGAATCCATCAGGTATCCCAAAGGTGACCAGGAAGGGTTGAATACCTTCACCAATCCTTCATACAGAAAATGCCATCCGATGGCTACCCTCAACAATACCAGCCAGGTCGCCTGGCGCCCCGACAGTGGAGTTTGTTCATTCATATACGTCGTCATTTAAGGTCTGATTGTAAAAGTAACAATTATTCATGCCCGTGTATGGAGAAAAATGGATTTCTGGAAAAACTTCACAAAAAGGTAAGGCCCCTGGTCCCCCTGAAGTGTTATCCGGGGTAAACCAGGGGCCTGTTATGGTTGTGGTTACGGCCAGGGTGCAGGGGCGGGAACTGTTTTACTTCACCTTTCAAGCAGGCCGCCCGGCAGGGTTAAGGGAAAAGATTGGTTTCCCTTTCAGATAGCGTGAATGACCAGTCCGGATCTTAATTTGGGTTCGAACCAGGTGGTCTTGGGTGGCATGATGTTTCCCGAGTCGGCGATGCGGATGAGCTGTTCCATGGAGACGGGATAGAGGGCGAAGGCCACTTTCATTTCGCCGGTGTCGACCCTGTTTTTCAGGGCGCCGAGGCCGCGGATGCCGCCGATGAAGTCGATGCGGGTAGAGGTGCGCAGATCGGTGATTCCCAGAATGGGTTCCAGGATCTGCTGTGAAAGGATGGTCACATCGAGGACACCGATCGGATCGTTGTCGTCATAGGTGCCTGGTTGGGCGGTCAGGCGGTACCATTTTCCGGCGAGGTACATGCTGAATTCATGGAGCCGCGCGGGGCGTAATTCCGGGGTGCCGGTGGCTTCTACGTTGAAGCTCCGGGAGAGGGCTGCCAGAAATTCCACCTCGGAGAGGCCGTTGAGGTCTCTGACCACCCGGTTATAATCCATGATCTTCAGTTGGTTGTCGGGAAAATGGACGGCCATGAAGAAATTATACTCTTCGTTGCCGGTATGGCCGGGATTCTGGTTCTTTTTTTCGGTCCCTATGCGTGCCGCGGCGGCCGTCCGGTGGTGACCGTCGGCCACATAGGTGAAGGGTACTTTTTCATTAAACAGCGCTTCCAGGCGGCAGTTATCTTCTGAACTATTGACCGGCCAGAAGTGGTGGCCAAAACCATCTTCTGCCACGAAGTCATATTCGGCAGGTTGCTCCCTGACGATACGTTCCACAATGGCGTCGATCTCGGGAACTGCCTTGTAGGAAAAGAAGACCGGCTCTATGTTGGCCTGGAGGTAGCGGGTCAGGACCATACGGTCCTCTTCCTTGTCGGGGCGGGTGAGTTCGTGCTTTTTGATGATGCCGTTTTCATAGTCGCTGCAGGCGGCACACCCCACCAGTCCGTACTGGGTCCTCCCTTCCATGGTTTGGGCATATATGTAGTAACGGGGTTCCTGGTCCTGCTGAAGCCACCCTTTTTTGCGGAACGCGGCGAAATTCTCCACCGCCCTGTTGTAAACCGTTTCCGAATGGATATCGGTTCCAGGGGGGCATTCTATTTCGGCACGGGTGATCCGTAGCAGGGAGCTCTCTTTACCGGCGGCCATCCGGGCGGCTTCTTCACTGTTCATCACATCATAAGGAAGGCAGGAGAGTTCCTCCACGATCCCCGCCGGCGGCCTGATACCACAAAATGGTTTTACTATCGCCATATTATTTGTGTTTCTTTTTACTATTTTAAAATTCTGACCTTCTAATCTTCTAATCTCTTGACATTTAGTTTACCTGGCAGGTCGTGTCTCCGTTTTCAAAGAAGCCTATGATCTGTTCAGCGGCGGCCATTCCGGCATTGTTATTGGCTTCGGCCGTTTGGGCCCCCATCTTTTTAGGTGTGGCAAAATAGCGGCCCTTGAACCTTTCGGCAAAGAGGGTTTTCTGGTCGGGTTCCACATCGGTGAGGTATTTGATGCCCGGTTTTTGCTCCATGATGTGGAGCAGATCCTCTTCATTGATGACCTCCTTGCGGGCGGTATTGATGATCAGCGCGTGTTCATCGAGTTCTTTAAGCACGTCATAACTGACCGAACGGATATGCTCTCCCTTGGCGGGCACGTGAATGGAAACCACGTCGCTTTTGCGGTAGAGTTCCTCCAGGGAGTGGGTATTTTTAAGACCGATGGCAGCGGCTGCTTCCTTGCTGTAGCGGGTGTAGACGATGACCTTCATGCCCAGGGCGCGGGCGATGCGGAACACATTCTGGGCCACATAGCCGAAACCATGAAGCCCCAGGGTACGGCCGCGCAATTCTCCTCCCGATTTCCCGGAGAACATCTCCCTCAGGCCGAAGATGGCCATGCCGATAGCCAGTTCGGCCACCGCGTTGGCATTCTGTCCGGGGGTGTTCATCACCACGACCCCTTTCTCACGGGCATAATCACAGTCCACATTATCGTAACCGGCACCTGCCCTGACCACAATCCTGAGCTGTTCGGCGGCGTCGAGGACCTCCCGGTCGACCTTGTCGCTGCGGATGATCATGGCATCGACCCCACTCACCGCTGTCAGCAGCTCATTCTTGTCGGTATAGTTTTCCAGGGTAAAGACTCTATACCCCGCTTTGGTCAGTATTTTATTGATTTTTTCAGACGCACCGGGGTCGAAGGGCTTTTCAGTAGCGATCAGTACTTTCTTCATGTCTTGGTTTTATGGTGTTGAAAAAGCAAAAAAAAACCATGACCGCCAGGGGATCACACCGGAGGGTGACCAGTCGGTCATGGTCGTAATGATCAGTTTTCCTTTTCGAAGGCCTTCATGGCATCGACCAGGGCCTGGACGCTTTCCAGGGGGAGGGCATTATAGAGGGAAGCGCGGAAGCCGCCCACGGAGCGGTGGCCGGCAAGCCCCAGCAATCCTTTGGCTTTGGCAAAGGCCCCGAAGGGCGTTTCCAGATCTGCATACTCGGGACTCATCACGAAGGTGACATTCATGCGTGAGCGGTCGGCCGGATCAGGAACCGTCGACTGGAACAGCTTGTTGCGGTCGATTTCGGCATAAAGCAGCTCGGCCTTCTCCTTGTTCATCTTTTCAATGACGGGAATACCTCCCAGTTCTTTCAGCCAGCGCAGGGTCTGCAGGCAGCCGAAGACCGGTACTGTGGCCGGGGTGTTGAACATGGAGTCGTTATCGATATGGGTCTGGTAATTCAGCATCGTGGGAATAGGCCTTTCCACCTTACCCAGGGCAGCATTCTTCACAATCACCACTGTAGCCCCTGAGGGCCCCAGGTTCTTCTGGGCTCCGGCATAGATCAGGTCGTACTTGCTCACATCGACCGGCCGGCTGAGAATGTCAGACGACATGTCGCAGACCAGAGGCACCGGCACCACAGGATCCACCAGAATTTCGGTTCCATAAATGGTGTTGTTGGAAGTATAGTGCAAAAAGTCGACATCGGCAGGAACCACAAAGTTCTTGGGGATGTAGTTGAAGTTCTTGTCTTTGGAAGAGGCGACTTCGACCACTTCACCCACATAGGTTTTGGCTTCCTTAAGGGCTTTGGAGGCCCACACGCCGGTGTTGAGATAGGCGGCTTTGGTTTTGAGCAGGTTCATGGGCGCCATCAGGAATTGAAGGCTGGCCCCTCCCTGGAGGAAAAGAACCGTATACCCCTCCGGAACCTCAAGGAGTTCCCTGACCAGTTGCCGGGCTTCCTCCATCACGGCAACGAACTCCTTGCTGCGGTGGGAGACTTCCATCACCGACAGTTCCGTGCCGGCAAAGTTGATGATGGCTTCCGCTGTCTTCTGTTTGGTGTATTCAGGCAGGATCGAAGGTCCTGCGTAGAAATTGTGTTTTTTCATGGTACGTGATTTTTAATTATTGATTTCCTGATAGTTCTAGATGAAGGGGGTTTTAACCACTTCTGCGGCTATTTTTTTGTCGCGGATGCCCACATAGATGGTCGTTCCAAAGGCGGCGTATTCCTTGGAGACATAGCCCATGCCGATGCCCTTGTTCAATACGGGAGACATGGTTCCGGAGGTAACGGTGCCGATGGGTGATCCTTCGGCATTGAAGAGCGTATAGCCATGGCGGGGGATGGCGCGGTCGAGCATGACGAACCCCCGGAGGCGGCGCGTCACCCCTTCTTTTTGTTGCATCGCCAGGAATTCACGGTCCACAAACTTGCGGTCGCCCCCGAATTTGGTGATCCATCCCAGTCCGGCTTCCATGGGAGAGGTGGTATCGTCGATGTCGTTGCCATAGAGGCAGAAACCCATTTCCAGGCGGAGGGTGTCGCGGGCTCCCAGTCCGATCGGCTTGATGCCGAATTCGGCGCCGGCTTCAAAAACGGCATTCCAGATTTGTTCGGCGTCTTTATTGTGGAAATAGAGTTCAAAGCCTCCGGCACCGGTATACCCGGTGGCCGAGATGATCACATCGCTGACCCCGGCCAGCTCGCCGGTGACGAAAGTGTAGTATTTCATCTCTGCAAGGTGGACGGGGGTGATCTTCTGCAGCGTGTCGATGGCTTTGGGGCCCTGCACGGCCAGCTGGCTGATCCGGCCGGAGGCATTTTCCAGTTCAGCCCCCATGCTGTTCAGGCTGTTGAGCCAGGCCCAGTCCTTTTCGATATTGGACGCATTGACCACCAGCAGGTACTTTTCCGGAGAGTAACAATAGGTGAGATAATCATCCACGATGCCCCCCTTGCCGTTGGGAAAACAGGTGTATTGCGCCTGACCGGGAACCAAACCCGAAGGATCGTTGGACCCTGCCTTCCTCAGAAGGTCCAGGGCTGCAGGGCCTTTCACCCAAATCTCTCCCATATGGGAGACATCAAAAACACCCACGCCCTGGCGGACGGTCATATGTTCATCTTTAATACCGCTGAATTCAACAGGCATTTCAAAACCTGCGAAATCAACCATTTTACCTCCCGCAGCTTTGTGGAGAGCGTTGAAAACTGTCTTTATCATGGTTCGTTTGTTTAATTTCCAATCAATCTCACTGTTCACGCGTCGCTTGATTCAACTGCAAGGACACCCGGTTAAAAAACCGGCGGCTTCAGAATCAGGTCTGCTTAATGACGCCAAAAATAGAACTTCCGCTGGTGTAAAGTAATGAAAAATATCATTATTCCGCCAGCGGAAGCATTCAGTTTTTATAGGGACAGCGGATCAGTTCCGGAAGATCAGTTCATCGTCGCTGACATCAATGATCACCGGTTGATCCTGGTGGATGGTGCCGGCGAGGATCTGCCGGGAGAGTTCATTCAGGATATATTTCTGCAGCAGCCTTTTGACAGGGCGGGCCCCGAAGTGGGGGTCATAGCCTACCTGTGCGAGCCAATCCATCGCAGCCTCTGTGATGGTCAGGTTGAAATCCTGACGGGTGACCCTGCGGGCGATCTGGGCCAGCTGGAGCCTGACAATCTGGCGGATATCCTCCCTGGTGAGCGGGGAAAAGATGATGGTGTCGTCGATCCGGTTGAGGAATTCCGGCCTGATGGTCCGCCGCAGCAGTTCCAGCAGTGCTTCACGGGTCTCCTCGATGACCTGGCCGCTGTTGGCGGCGGTCATGCGGGAGAAATTCTCCTGGATCAACTGCGATCCCAGGTTGGAGGTCATGATGATGATGGTGTTTTTGAAATTGACCACCCTTCCCTTGTTGTCGGTCAGCCGGCCGTCGTCGAGGACCTGGAGCAGGACGTTGAAGACGTCGGGGTGTGCTTTCTCGATTTCATCGAAGAGAACCACCGAGTAAGGTTTGTGCCTGACGGCTTCGGTGAGCTGGCCCCCTTCGTCATACCCGACATAGCCGGGGGGACTGCCGATCAGGCGGGTGACCGAGAATTTCTCCTGGTATTCCGACATATCGATACGGGTGATCATATTCTCATCATCGAAGAGGTATTCGGCCAGGGCTTTGGCGAGTTCGGTCTTGCCCACGCCGGTGGATCCCAGGAAGATAAAGGAGCCGATAGGGCGTTTTTCATCCTGAAGGCCGGCACGGCTGCGGCGTACGGCATCAGAAACTGCAGTGATGGCCTCATGCTGCCCGACCACCCGTTTATGGAGTTCCTCCTCCATGTGAAGGAGTTTCTCCCTTTCGCTCTGCAGCATCCGGGCCACGGGGATTCCCGTCCAGCGGGAGACCACCCCCGCGATATCTTCGGCGTCGACCTCTTCTTTAATCATGCCCCCCCCTTTGTGGAGGTCGGCCAGTTCTCGCTTTAACCGGTCGGCTTCCGCCTCCTGTTCACGGATCCTGCCATAACGGAGCTCTGCCACACGGCCATAATCCCCCTGCCGCTCTGCCTGATCGGCCTCAAAACGCATCTCCTCAACGCTTGACTTGGCCTTCTGAATGGCTTCGAGTAAGCTCTTTTCGGCCTGCCAGCGGGCCCGGTATCTGCTCTGCTCCTCTTTCAGGTTGGCGATCTCTTCACTCAGCTGCGCCACCTTTTTCTCATCCTTTTCCCGTTTGATGGCTTCCCGCTCTATCTCCAGCTGGGTGATCCGGCGTTCTGTTTCGTCGAGTTCCTCGGGCACCGAATCCATTTCCAGCCTCAGCCTGGCGGCAGCCTCATCCATCAGGTCAATGGCCTTGTCGGGAAGAAACCGGTCAGAGATGTAGCGTTGTGACAGTTCCACTGAGGCAATGATCGCCTCATCTTTGATCCTCACCTTATGGTGGTTCTCATACCGTTCCTTGAGACCGCGCAGGATGGAGATGGCCTCCTGCGTGCCGGGTTCACCGACATGAACCACCTGGAACCGGCGTTCCAGGGCCTTGTCTTTCTCGAAATATTTCTGGTATTCGCCCAGGGTGGTGGCACCGATCGCCCTGAGTTCGCCCCGGGCCAGGGCTGGCTTCAGGATGTTGGCCGCATCCATGGCCCCTTCACTCTTGCCGGCCCCCACCAGCGTGTGGATCTCATCTATGAAAAGGATGACCTCCTCGTTGGAGCGGACCACCTCATTGATGACTGCCTTGAGCCGCTCTTCAAACTCCCCCTTGTATTTGGCGCCGGCCACCAGGGCCCCCATGTCAAGCGAGAAAACCTGTTTGGACTGGAGGTTTCCGGGGACGTCGCCCCTGACAATACGATGGGCCAGCCCTTCGGCGATAGCCGTCTTGCCGGTTCCCGGTTCCCCGATGAGAATGGGGTTGTTCTTGGTGCGGCGCGAGAGAATCTGGAGGATCCGGCGGATCTCTTCATCACGGCCGATGACCGGGTCAAGTTTGCCCAAGCGTGCCTTTTCATTCAGGTTGATGGCATAGCGGTTGAGCGAGTCGAACCGCTCCTCGGCGGTCTGCGAATCTACTTTGGACCCCTTGCGGAGTTCCGCTACCGCTTTCTTCAGCTCACCGCTGGAAGCACCGCTGTCCCGGAGCATCTGGCTCACCTGGTCACCGGCCTCCAGCAACGCGAGAAGCATATGTTCCACAGATACAAACTGATCCCCCATCTCCTGCGCCAGTCCCACTGCTTTCTGAAGCACCCGGCTGGCCGTATTGGATAGGTAGGCCTCACCCCCCGTTACCCGCGGATATCCCTCGATCAGCCGGTCGAGCACCTGCTGTAATACCGGCGTGTTGATCCCGCACTTCTTCAGCAGGTACTGTACCACATTATCTGCTTCTGTGAACAACCCCTTCAGCAGATGCCCCGTTTCCACGGCCTGCTGGTTGGCCGATTGCGCGATCTGTACGGCCTGCTGGATGGCCTCCTGCGATTTTATGGTAAAATTGTTAAAATTCATCATAAGATTCTGCTTTTTAAACCTCCTTTGATGGAACAAAAATGAAACCAGGCCTGATTTCCGGTCAAAATGTCATAATCTTCTGGAAATGAGTGTAATTTTTGCAGAATTGGAAGGTTGAGCCGGTCAGAAGGTCAGGGGGCCTCCCTCCGGAAGGGCCTATAAAAAGAAACCGGAACCATCGTTCCGGAATCCCGCTGAACTGTGTTCTAAGTCCCAACTTCCATGTCATATCCGGGGGTCCCCGTCTTAGAGTGAATTCTCTGTATGGTGTTGACAACTGTTTGTGAGTGGGCTTATCACAACTCAATATTAATAGAAAGAATTCATCTCTCTATCATAAAACAACAGATAGGCCATTCCGGCCAACAGGAAGGGGTTACGGGCCAACAGGTGTGGGCCGCCCCAGATATGCCAGGCTACCGGTATTTGCCGATCAGGGAAAGGAACTGGGGTTTATAGGTACTGCCCAGCGGGCATTTGAGGTCGTCGGTGCAAAGGATTTCGCCCTGGCGGCTCACTCCGCTGACCTGATGCAGGTTGACCAGCCAGGAGTGGTGTACCCTGATGATCTGGTGGTTCAGGAGCAGTTCTTCGAAGTATTTCAGATTTTTCGAGCTGGTGATTTTGCGTTTCCCCGAGAGGTAAAAATGGGTGCAGTAGCCTTCACCCTGGCAGAGGATGACCTCAGCCAGCCGGATGACCGTCAGTCCGTTGTTGCTGCTGATTACCAGATTGTCAAGGCTTTGTGGAGGGGAGGATAAATTGCGAAGCAGGGTTTCCACCTCTTTGCCTGACCCGGGAAAGTCGGCCGATTGCCTGAACTTGGCCACCGACTCGATGAGTTCGTCGACCTTGACAGGTTTCAGGAGATAGTCGACAGCCGAAAAGCGGAAGGC
>CAZKIU010000020.1:0-67682 GCA_964552955.1 uncultured Prolixibacteraceae bacterium | reverse complement strand
AAGGAGATTACTTTACATAAGTATATATTGTCAATTCCATAAAAAGCAAAATTGAGTTATGAAGAACATCAGGTACTTCGTCATCACATCCCTTTTAATCTTCCAGGCACTGGTGGTTTTAGGGTGGTCAGAGAAGAATCTTCTTCAGGAAAAGATGAACGCAGATCAGGTCAAGCAGGTGTTAAAGATGAACCAGGCCTGGGTCCGATATCCTGATTACCAGGACCGTACCGGCTGGGACCGGTTGACAGGTCCCATGAAAGGGGAGATCATTAAGGATGGGGAAAAATACCTTGATTATCCCTGGAAGGTCGTCAAAGCCTCTGACTATATTGAGTATGAAAGAAGCGGATCGCGTACGATCATGGAAAATCCGTTCGGTGACAACAACAATGCGCTGAGCAGTCTGTTGCTGGCGGAACTGGCCGAGGGGCAGGGAAGGTTTATCGATCAGATTATCAACGGAGTGTGGATGAGCTGCGAGATGACTACCTGGGTGCTTTCGGCGCACCTGCCCTCCTACCACACTTCAAAAAGAACGCTGGCCGGCCCTGAGGAACAGGTGATTGACCTTACCGCAGGGGATATGGGGTCCCTGCTTTCCTGGACCTATTACTTTTTCAGGGATGAATTCGCGAAAGTCAATCCGGCCATTCCGGTGCGTCTCAGAAATGAGTTACAGCGAAGGATTCTGGATCCCTATATGGAGAGAAGCGACTGGTGGTGGCAGGCCTTTAATGCCACGCCGCAGACCATGGTCAACAACTGGAATCCCTGGTGCAATTTCAATGTTTTGTCGAGTTTTATGCTCCTGGAGAACGATCCCAACCAACTGGCCCAAGCGGTATATCGCACGATGGTATCGGTAGACAAATTCCTCAACTATACGCAGGATGACGGGGCCTGTGAAGAAGGTCCCTCCTATTGGGGGCATGCGGCAGGGAAACTCTATGATTACCTGCAGATGCTCTATGATGCCACCGGCGGAAAACTAAGCCTTTTCGATGAACCACTGATCAGGAACATGGGGGAATATATCGGTCGTTCCTATATCGGTGAAGGATGGGTGGTCAACTTTGCGGATGCTTCGGCCAAGGGGGGCGGTGACAAAAACCTGGTTTTCCGTTACGGGAAAGCCGTGAATAGCCAGGAAATGCAGCAGTTTGCGGCCTATCTCCACCAGAAAGACCGCAACAAAGGGTATACCCGGTCGGGTCGTGATCTTTTCCGCAGTCTGGAAAACATGGTCTCGGCAGGTGACCTGGAGAAGACCGAACCAGCCCTCCCCTCGGCCAGATATACCTGGTATCCACAGACTGAATTCTGTTACATGCGCCACCCCGAAGGATTTTTCTTTGCGGCCAAAGGGGGCTACAACAACGAAAGCCATAACCATAATGACGTGGGGACGTTCATTCTCTATTATAACAACCAACCGGTCTTCATCGATGCCGGGGTAGGAACCTACACCAGGCAAACCTTCAGCAGCGAGCGCTATTCCATATGGACCATGCAGAGCATGTTCCATAACATCCCGGCAATCAATGGTTTCCCACAGAAATTTGGAACGGAGTACCGTTCACAAAAAGCCTCCTTTGACCCGGTGAAATCGCGTTTTTCGCTGGACCTGGCAGGAGCTTATGGACCCGAGGCAGGGGTACAATCGTGGGTAAGGAGTTACACCCTCCCCTCTGCGGAAAACCTGGTCATTGAAGACCGCTATTCCCTTTCGGCCATCCACCAGCCCCACCAGATCATTTTTATGACCAGCACCCCACCGGATCTGTCGCAGAAGGGCCGTCTGCTGTTGGATATCGGCGGGAAGAGGGTACAACTCCTGTATGACGGGAAGCTCTTTGACGTACAGGCGGAAGCCTTGCCTCAGACCGACAAGCGGCTTTCCAGTGTCTGGGGAGATCACCTTCACCGGATTATCCTCACCGCCCGCACCACCAAAATGAAAGGTCAGTATAAATTTACCATCAATACCCTTTAAAAATGATTCAGAAAGGTATTCTCTTCGTGATGATGCTCCTGCTCACCGCTGGAATATCCTGTACTAAGCAGTCAGGGCAGGGGCCGGGACAGCTCGTCGCCGACAACACAGCCTTTGCCGCCCGCCAGTATTCCCATCATCTGAAACTTATTGAAGCGTCGGGGAAAGTCCTCAATCCCAAAACATTCATCAACGGAAAGATCAGATATATCAGTCCCGAAGAGTGGACTTCGGGGTTTTTCCCCGGAAGCTTGTGGTACCTATATGAGCTCACGGGCGACACCCTCTGGAAGAGGGCAGGAATAACGCAGACCGAAGCCCTGGATACGGTGAAACACCTCAACTGGCACCATGATGTGGGATTCATGATAGGATGCAGTTATGGCAACGCGCTAAGGCTCACCGGCAACCCGGCGTACAAAGAAGTATTGGTGCAGGCTGCCCGCTCTCTGTCGACGCGTTTCAGACCGGAAGCAGGAATTCTCCAGTCGTGGAATGTGGAAAGAGGATGGCAATCGGAACGGGGCTGGGAGTGCCCGGTCATCATCGACAACATGATGAATCTGGAGTTGTTGTTTGACGCCACGGAACTCAGCGGCGATTCCTCTTTCTTTAAAATTGCGGTTTCTCATGCTGACATAACCATGCAGGAACAATTCAGACCCGATTACAGTACCTGGCACGTCATCGATTACAATCCTGCCGATGGTTCCGTCCGCCATAAACATACCGCTCAGGGTTATGCACATGAGTCGGTATGGGCCAGGGGACAGGCCTGGGCCGTTTATGGTTATACGATGTGTTACCGCAAAACGGGGTTTCCCCGATACCTTGAACAAGCCGGGAAAGCTTTCAGCTTCATCGCCAACCACCCCAACCTTCCTGAGGACGGTATCCCTTACTGGGATTTCAACGCTCCCGGAATTCCGGATGCCCTTAGGGATGTCTCTTCGGCCGCCATCCTGGCTTCGGCCTGCTATGAATTGTCGCAGTATACCCAACCAGAATACTATAAGGCATGGGCCGACAAAATCATCACCAGCCTGTCGTCAGCCGCCTATCGGGCCCCTGAAGGCGAAAACGGCAACTTCCTGCTGATGCACTCCGTGGGCAGCATTCCACATAATTCAGAGATCGACGTTCCCCTGAATTATGCCGATTACTATTTCCTGGAAGCCCTGAAACGCAAAAAGGAACTTGACGCACTTCCTGCGGAAGGAAAGGGAAACAGCCATCTCTGATCCTATACGTCACAGACAAGATCTGTATGAGGCCTTTACTCATTCTATCAGCCATCCTGGTTTTGACGGTGCGGTGCAACTTTCTGGCGTACATACTAAAAGATGCGCTGTATTTTTGTAAATTTGGGGTATAGGCACATCAACCCAAACCATAATGGCTGTAACAGGGCCACTATCGGATCAGAAATTTCTGGAAAAGCTAACCAGAATAACCGAAGAGCACCTTTCTGAGGAGGGTTTTGGCGTACCTCAACTGGTCAGGGCCATGGGAGTAAGCCGCTCGGGGCTCTACCGCCGGATAAAACAGATGACCGGTAAACCGGCCAGTACCCTGATCAGGGAACAGCGCCTCCGTAAAGCCATGGAACTGCTGGGTGACCAAAATCTGACCGTTTCCGAGGTGGCCTGGAACGTGGGCTTCGGAAGTGTGACTTATTTCGACCGCTGTTTTCACCAATACTTCGGAGAATCACCGGGCGACGCCCGGAGAAAAATACTCGAAAATGAGGAATTAGTCCGGTCCCGTTCACCCTCCGGGGAGGAGGCTGCAACTCCGCTACTGGAAGGCGTTACAACTACACCAGGAGAGGAGGCCACAACTCCGCTGCGGGAGAAGACTACCACCCCCATTCGGCAAACGGATACCATCCCGCTTCGGAAGGAGGCCACACCTCTGCTGCGGGAGAAGGATTCCTCCCCGCAACAGGAGGAGGCAACGCGCCCGCCATGGGAGAAGGATGGCCAGGTTGCGGTGAATGCTCGCAGATTCCCATGGCTGGTCGCCGCCGTTCCCGGAGTGGTCCTGTTAATGGTTTTCCTGCTGTTCATGGGCAAAGAGCGATGGACGGCTTTCCTGGCTGAACTTCTGCCGGAGGGAAAAAACAAATCGATCGCGGTCCTTCCCTTTGTCAGTGAATCAACTGATATTGAGAACCTTTACTTCAATAATGGAATTACATCGGCCATCACCGACCGGTATTGGAAGTCGCCTCTGTTCGTACTGACCAGCATCTACTCTTCCCGGGGCAACAGGGATAAAGCCATGGAAAACCTGCGCCTGCTCCGTATGAATTTTCCGGCTACTGACCTGCAGGTGGTCCTGCTGCTGAAACAGTGGCCTATGTTCGAAGGCATCAGGGGAGAACCTGAATTCAGGGACTACCTGAAAGCGGCCGAAGCCCATTATCTGGAAGAACACAGAAAGGTCAGGGAGCTTATCAGCAAAGGAGCACCCCTGTTATGGTTTCTTCCTTAAGAACAATTAAAACCGGCACTGGAAGCCGATGGTTTCAGGTGTGACCATGGGTACAAAAGTCAAATCCTTCCGCCTTTTGAAGGGTTGGAAGTTGCTCAAAGGTTCAAAATGGTAGACCAGGTTGGTGGTGAGGATAGCGATCCCTGCCCCTGCCATCACATCGGGGAGCCAGTGGGCATTGTTGGTGACGCGCAGGAGGCCGGTCGCCGTAGCAAAAGCATAGCCACTCCAGGCCAGAAGGGGTTCACTCTCCCTGAATTCATGATACAGCACGGTGGCTCCCGTAAAGGCAATGGCAGTGTGCCCCGAAGGGAAGGAAATATTGCCACCCCAGGGCCGCGTGACCTGTGTGGTATGTTTTAATAAATGAACGAGCGATCCTGAAAACAACTGGGAAAGCGCCAGATATTTGGTCTGATCCCAAACGGTACTCCGGTGTCTTACCCCCACGGCATCCAACAGGTACATCTGAACCACCGGCATGACTTGAAGATAGTCATCGATCTGGGTGTCGGTTTTGGGGAATAACTCATGAATATCTTTTTTTATAGTTCCGATATTCAGCAGGGAACCCGCGGTGATCAGACTCAATGGTACGATCTGTTTTGTGAGGAAACTTCTGTTCCCGGGAGGTTCACTGCGAAGGGTATCGCGCTGCGCAGTACCGCTAAATCTAAAAAGCAGGATAAATAACAGACAAAACAAGTAACACTTCATGTTTCAGGGTGTATCATGGATTCAGAAAAGCACAAAGTTAACGCTCCTGAGGGAATCAGACCTCATGCGACAACCAGCATTTGAATTCTTTTATGACATATTTTGCCATCTTTGCATACCTGCTGTTTGGCCTGGATGAAACCTGCATGGAATTCCTGTGGATAAAATGATTGATATGGTAAAGAATTTTTTAAGGCTCCTTATATCACTACTGATTGTGACATTATGGGTTTCCTGTAAGAGTGTGAAGAATACGGCTGTTTCGGAGCGGGCCGGGAACCCGGTCCTTCAGGGATGGTATGCCGACCCGGAAGCGGTGATCTATGAGGGCCAATATTGGATTTACCCCACCTACTCCGACGCCTATGAGAATCAGGTCCATTTTGATTGTTTTTCTTCGCCCGACCTGGTAAAATGGACCAAACATGAAGCCATTCTGGACACGGCGGCGGTGAAATGGGCCCGCCGGGCCATGTGGGCCCCTGGTGTGATTGAAAAAGGAGGCAAGTATTACCTTTTCTTCGGGGCCAACGATGTGCACCAGGGTGAAGTGGGAGGCATCGGTGTGGCCGTAGCCGACCGGCCCGAAGGGCCTTACCGCGACCTCCTCGGGAAACCACTCATCAGTGACATCATCAACGGGGCACAACCCATCGACCAGTATGTCTTCCGCGATAGCGACGGCACCCATTACCTCTATTACGGAGGCTGGCGCCATTGCAACGTGGCCCGACTGAACGAAGATTTCACCGGATTCGTTCCGCTTTCCGACGGCACCCTGTTTAAAGAGATTACGCCGGAAAAATATGTCGAAGGCCCCTTCATGTTCATCAAAAACGGTAAGTATTATTTTATGTGGTCGGAAGGGGGCTGGACCGGCCCGAACTACCGGGTGGCTTATGCCATCTCTGATAATCCTTTCGGTCCTTTCACACGGATCGGAACGGTATTGGAGCCGGACAGCACGGTGGCCACAGGTGCCGGACACCATTCGCTGCTCAATATTCCAGGAACCGACGACTGGTATATCGTTTACCATCGCAGGCCCCTGGGCGAAACCTCTCCCCACCACCGGGTCACCTGTATCGACCGAATGGAGTTTGATGAGAACGGCCACATTCTTCCGGTCAAAATCACTTTTGAAGGCATAACGGCCCAGCCACTCAAAAAACCAGCCCCCCTGATGATCAGGAGGAAATTCTGAGGTACACGCTTAAAGCCGACAGTTCTGACACTTTAGTGAAAAACGGAAAAGGAATTTACAAAATAGAAAAAAATGGGAATGAAAAACCGTTTATTGCCTGGTATCATTGTGTTGGCTGGTCTATGGCTGACCTGCTGCAAGCCCACCACTTCGCCTGAACCCCATGGCCCGGTGCCGACTGAAAACCAGAAGCGCTGGCAGGAAATGGAGTTCTATGCGTTTGTCCATTTCTCGCTGAATACCTATACCGACCAGTCGTGGGGGTATGGCAATGAAGATATCAACCTTTTCAACCCGGAAAAACTGGATTGCCGTCAATGGGCCCGGATCTGCAAGGAGGCAGGGATGAAAGGGATCATTATCACCGCTAAACACCACAGTGGATTTTGTTTGTGGCCTTCGGAATACACAGACTATTCAGTGAAGAATGCACCCTGGAAAGAGGGAAAGGGCGATGTGGTGCGCGAACTGGCCGACGCCTGCCAGGAATATGGGCTGAAACTGGGAATTTATGTTTCACCTTGGGACAGAAACCACCCCGATTACGGAAACCCCGCCTATATCACCTATTTCAGAAACCAGATCAGGGAATTGCTGACGAATTATGGTCCCATTTTTGAAATCTGGTTCGACGGAGCCAATGGCGGAACCGGCTATTATGGAGGAGCCAATGAGAGCCGTCGGATCGACCGCAGGAGCTATTACGATTGGCAGCCCACCTACAAGATGATCAGAGCATTGCAACCCGATATCGTCATTTGGAACGATGGAGGCGACAGGGCTGATTTGCGCTGGGTAGGCACCGAAGGCGGGTGGGTCGGCGAAACCAACTGGAGTTTATTAAATGCCACGGGCGATGTCCCTTTTGAGATGTTGCATTACGGAGTGGAGAACGGAGATGCCTGGGTTCCGGGAGAAGTAAATACCTCGATCAGGCCCGAATGGTTTTACCACCCCAGTGAGGACTCAAAAGTGAAAACCTTAACCCAGTTGATGGATACATACTACCATTCCGTCGGGCGGAACGGCACCTTATTGCTCAACTTTCCCATCATGCCCAATGGCAGGATCCACCCGGCTGATGAGAAGGCAGCGCTTGACCTTGGGCAGGCCATCAAAGAGGCATTTGCCGTCAACCTGGCTACCCATGCCAGGGCTGAAGCATCGGGCGTTAGGGGAAATGCCAGGAAATTCGGAGCCAACAAGGCGATCGACGGCAACACCGAGAGTTATTGGACTACCGACGATAGCATCACCACAACAACGCTGACCCTTGACTTCGGGAAGCCCACCCGCTTTAACCGGTTCATGGCCCGGGAATACATCCTTCTGGGGCAGCGGGTGAAATCGTTCACCGTTGAAGCAATGGCTGGCGGTGAATGGCAGGAAATAGCAAAAGCAACCACCATCGGTTACAAGCGTATTCTCCGCTTCCCCACAGTGGAGGCCACACAGCTCCGCTTTCACATCACCGGGTCAAAGGCCTGTCCGGTGATATCTGAGATTGGGGTTTATCTTGCGCCACAAATCCTTACGCCTCCTACCGTTATCAGAAACCAGGCAGGCGATGTCATCATAACTGCTGCTGATCAGGAATCGGAAGTCTATTTCACGGTAGATGGCAGTGACCCCACACCGGGCTCCATGAAATACACCGGCCCCATTAATGCCGAAGGTAAACTGGAAATAAAGGCATTGGCTTTTGACCCCACTTCGGGGAAAAGCAGTGCCGTGAGCCATGAATACTTCGACCTGCCCCGCAAAGATTGGATCATCCTAGAGATGAAGGATGAAAAAGCCTATGCCATCCTGGATGGAAATCCTGCCACAGCGTGGCACCACAACAGGGGGCAGTTACCCGTCGACCTGGTTATCGATTTAGGACATGCACTGAACCTGACAGGATTCCGCTATCATCCCGACAGGGGACAATGGAGCCCCGGAATTATCACCGAATACCAGTTCTTTGTTTCCTCAGATCAGCATACCTGGAAACTGGTTAGCGGGGGCGAATTCTCCAATATTAAGAACAATCCCGTATGGCAAACCAAGATGTTTGAAGAAGTAAAAGCGCGCTATGTCAGGTTTCGTGCATTGAAAAATGCGGAGAATAATGCCAATATCGGGTATGCCGAGATTGATCTTATTACGGAATGAGGCCGCCACCACTTCCTGTTCCGGTCTGGATTTGATAATATCGGAATATTTCCGTAAATTCAGTGCAATCCGTACAGACTTCTTTGAAAATGGACCAACACAGGGAGATGCATTCCATGATGGAAGTAAAGATCATGCTGCGTGATCATCAGCTTTTTACCTCCACAAAAGGAAATACCAAAGTATATTACAAGGGTTCTGCCTCTTCAAAAGATGGGGAATTACTATCAGAAGGATGGTTGTCTCTGCTGCCTGATGTGTTGGACAATGCTCAACGAAGTACTGATTTGATCCTTTTGGAGAAGCTTTCTGAAATCTGCGGATTGTTCTCCATGATTATCATGAAGGAGGGGGCCTGCAATCTTGCTGTGGATATCATACGGAGCAACCCTCTTTTTTACGGATTTCATAACAATGCCCTTTTTATAACCGATAATCTGTATGAATTTCAAAAGTTTATTGCTCCTCTTCCGGTCCATGAAGAAAAACTGGAAGAATTCATATTCACCGGTTTCGTGTTGGGGAGCCACACCGTATACCGCGATGTCTTCGCTATCCAGGCCGGAGAAATCGTCACCATTGAGAACAATCAGGTAAGTTCAAAAAGGTACTTTACCTACTTTCCCAAGCAGTCCACGGACCAGCACAAAGATGATTCTAAGTTTACCCAGGCCCTGGACCAGCTCCTTTTATCCGTTTTTTCAAGGATGATAAAGCAGACTCCCCATATCAACCGCTGGCTGGTTCCTTTAAGTGGCGGGCATGATTCCCGGATCATTGTAAACACCTTATTTAAACTTGGAGTCAGGAATGTAGTCTGCTACACCTATGGCACAAAGGGAAATGAACAGTCGTTTTTAAGTAAACAGGTCGCGGAGGCCTTAGGTTTTGAATGGCATTTTGTCGAATATTCAGAACAGAAATGGGACCAACTGCATCGTGAGGGTGTTTTTGACCACTATCTCCATTTTGCATTCAACGGTGTTTCCACACCGCATCTTCAGGACATACTGGCAGTATATGAGTTGAAACATCAGGGAGTCATACAACATGGGGATGTCTTCGTTCCCGGGCACTCCCTGGACTTGCTGGCAGGTTGCTGGATAGAAAACGAGGATTTCAAATGCAGGGATAAACTCCAGGCACTTCAACGGACTACCCGGAAATGGGTGGGCATTAAAGAACCGGAATTCGTACCATCAGAAGCCATCGAAAAGGTCTTCAACAGCGCAAATGTTGCTCCCCACCATTTTCAGGAATACTTTAACTGGCAGGAATTCAGGACCAAATTTGTGGTTAACAGCATCAGAGGATATGAATTCTTCGGATTTGAGTTCCGCTTGCCTTACTGGGATAAGGAGTTGGTTGATTTCTGGCTGGCCATTGCTCCTCAGGATAAAACAGGCAGAAAAATGCTTTTTGATGCCGAAAAGAAGGGGATCCTGGTCCATGCATTGACAGGAATCCCCTTTGCCGGGAAAACGCCGGGAAAAAGCATCGTTAAATCTTTACTGCGAAAATTGGTGCCTGACCGGATAAAGAATATCCTGCTCAGTATTTCAGGTTATAGGATCAAGATAAACGAGGGGCTGAATCAAATATATGCCCTGAAAGCCCGTACCGTCAAAGAGATGCTTGAACCAATTGAAGATTTTCCTTGGCATTCAAGGTCCTATCTCGCGAAATTCAATGATCGGCATCCGGGTCAGGCCAATTACAACAGCTTGACTGCGATGTATACGGTCAGAAAGCTTATCGACCTTTGCAAGAACTAATTGCCTTCCCGTAAACCCAAGCACAGGGCCACTGAAAATTCCGATAGCTTTGATGGGAAAACGCATTTCAACCGTGAAAACGAACTGGTTGCTTCTGTCTCTAATCCTGTGAGGGGGTATTTATATTTCCACCTGATTCTACTAATCCTCCTTATTTTGCCATATGCTATCGTGGTCCATTCGGTAGACCGCCCAAAGACCTCACATTTCAGCATTTTACCCTGAATACAAGCCAGATAGAATCAGCAATATGTTAATTTTACCTTAAGAACTCCCCGGTATTCCCGCCACTACCAGGTAAAATTAATATTTTGTCAAATGAGAAAGTAGTGACTGAATTTGAATTAAACCTCAGATTTTCAGGTGTTTCATTTATTGCATTCGAAGTATCTTTCCCGCTTTTTCACGGCAACCAACGGCCATTTGATAGAACGGGAATGGGCTGAAGACTTTGTTCTCAGGGTCATTTCAACCTGTCTGCAGATCCCTTTCAGAAGGGTCAGCATACCACCAGCATTTAACCAATTAACATAATTTGCCTATGGAGTAAACAACCAAAAGCATCAGGGATCCCCGGTCGGAGGAAGAGAGAGAACCTTATGATGGAGGTTTTTGTCATCCGGCCAATCACAATTATGCTATTAATTCAAAAATTTTGACTTATGAACAATTCACAGAGTGTCGGTCTTCACGGAGAAGAGCGCGATCATCTTTTTAGTAAGGTCATGCGGACTACACTCATTTTATTATTTACCGTTTTCTTCAACGCATTTTCAGGTCTGGTCAGTGCAGACAACAGCGGTTTAAGCCATGATTCCGGTTGGGCGGCACGGGTCGCCGGTACCGAAGAGGGGGCAGGGATTACCTCTGCTCAGCAACAGAAAAAAATTATCACGGGAACGGTTACGAATGCCACTGGAGAGTCCATCATCGGGGCCAATATTGTTGAAGCGGGTACGACCCACGGAACGATTACCGATGTAAATGGCAAATTCTCACTGGAAGTGGCCAACAATGCTTCCATAAAGATCTCTTTTATTGGATTTATTGAACAAACCATCCCGACTGCCGGACAGACCACGCTCAAGGTGGTGCTGGTTGAAGACACAGAGAATATCGACGAGGTGGTGATCGTCGCCTATGGAACCCAGAAGAAATCCACCTTCACCGGTTCGGCATCAGTGGTTAAATCTGAGCAACTTGAAAAAGTGATGGGAACGGGTTTTGCCGAATCCCTGCAGGGCATGTCTGCCGGGGTCAATGTGGTGAATGTACAGGGAAATCCCGGCGGAAATACCCGTATTGAGATTCGCGGTATTTCTTCGATGTCGGGAAAGGCTGATCCGCTGTATATTGTCGATGGGATGCCCTATGACGGGGATTTGAATCAGATCAATCCTTCTGATATTGAAGCCATGACAATTCTGAAAGACGCCGCTGCCACTTCGCTCTATGGTTCCCGCGCGGCCAATGGTGTGGTCGTCATTACCACCAAAAAGGGAAAATCGAGCGGACCGCAAATCAACTTTCGCGGGGCATGGGGAACTTCTGACAATGCCGTTCCGAACCCGGTTAAAGCCAACCCTTACCAGCAACTCGAGAATACCTGGTATGCCCTTTATTATGATGCACTCTATTATGACAAGATGACTCCTCAGGCCGCCGGGGATTACGCTTCCAATAATGCGCTGAAAAAACAGGTCAAAGCCATCACCAATTCAAAGGGTGAAACGACCTATGTGACCCCGTTCAAATATATCAATGAGAACTATGTCCTTCATGATGGGAAGGGAAATCCCCACATGAATCCCAAGCTGGAATATGCCTGGGAGGAGAGTGACTGGGATGTGTACGGGGCCATTTTCTCGCGCAAATTGCGCCAGGATTATAGCGTCGACGTCAGCGGAACCACCAATGACGGGAAAACCACCTATTTCTTCTCGGGAGGTTTCCTCGATGACCAGGGGTATGGCAGCAGCCAGTTCTACGAACGCTATTCCTTCAGAACCAACGTCACCACCAAACTGAAGGAGTGGTGGAATGCCGGAGGGAGTCTTTCCTACTCGAGGCACCGCCAGAATATCTCCGCCGGCTCAAGCCGTGCCGCCAACTTTACCACCACCCTTTCCTCTCCCTGGTTGAGGAATATCGATAATACCGACTGGGTCTATTCAGAGAAAACAGGGAAAAGGATGTATGACTATGGCAAATACACTAATAACTTCTTTGGAATTCAGGTCCTGAATAACGCGGGGAATTACTGGGATAATGACAATGACGACAGTTATGATTCCAACATGGGCCATATTATGTCGTCCCAGTTCTTTATGGAATTTGTACTCCCTGCCAATCTCAATTTCAGGACAGCCCTCAATAGCGATGACTACTGGTACCGGTCGATGAATTACAGTTCTGCCGTTCATGGAAGTGGCCAGACTGCTCCCTACGGGATTTCGATCCTGGCCGACGGGGGGTATGCCAGTCGTTATGATTATAATAAGAGGTCCCTTACCTGGAACAATGTATTGTCGGGCAACTGGAGTTTCGGGGAAAACAATGTGACGGCTATGGTCGGACATGAGTGGTACAAATGGGATGACCATTACGAACAGGGCTGGGGTTCAGGCATCATGGAACTGGGCAAGTTCGAACTGGCCAATACGACCAAGGAGTTTGGCGTTTGGGGAGGACATGACAACTATGCCCTGCTCTCCTTCTTCGGAAAGGTGGACTATAACTTTATGAACAAGTACTACCTCTCGGCTTCGGTGCGTGAAGATGGTTCTTCCCGCTTCAGCGCGGAGAACCGGTGGGGTACCTTCTGGTCGACGGGAGCTTCCTGGAGGATCTCTAAAGAGAGTTTCCTGGAAGATGCCAAATGGTTGGACAACCTCTCGCTCAGGGGGAGTTACGGAACCACCGGCAATGACCGGCTGATCGTTCGCAATGCCAGCAATGGCAAGGCCGGAAGTGAAGTGCTTTATGCCTACCAGGGCACCTACACCAGCGACAACCTCTATCTGGAACCCGGTTTAAAACCCGCCACCTACAGCACCCCTGACCTGAAATGGGAAAGCAACCACCAGTGGAATGTGGGCCTTGACTTCTCGGTCTTCAAACGGTTAAGCGGTACGCTGGAATACTATTCCCGCACCTCCAAAGATCTCCTCTTCTACAAGGAGTTGCCGGTTTCAGCCCAGGTGGGTGACGCTTCGGGCTACAACACCAACATCGGCGACCTGCGCAACAGCGGGTTTGAGTTTACCCTCAATGCCAACGTCATCAGCAAAAGGGATTTTAACTGGACCATCGATGCCAATGTAAGCACACTGAAGAATGAGGTGACTTATCTCCCCACCGGGCCCTATACTTATTCGGGAACGGCCTGTACCTACAAGATGGAGGAGGGTAAATCGATCTACGAATTTATTGCCCCGCAGTACGATGGCGTTAATCCGGAAACCGGCTTGCCCGGCTGGCTGATCAAGGAGAAAGACAGCAACGGGGAGTGGACCGGGAAATGGAAACGGACGGAAGTGACTTCGGCCGTGACCACCGATGATTTTGTCTATTGCGGTTCAGCCCTCCCGAAAATGTTCGGCTCCATCACCAACAGCTTCCTCTATAAAGGTTTCGATTTCTCCTTTATGTGGTATTTCTCCCACGGATCGAAGATGTCGGACTATACTTACAAGGAACGTATCATGAACCGCCCGGGGGTTGGTATGGTTCAGGACCTGGTCGAAAACAGATGGAAACAACCCGGAGATACGGGAGTCGACATTCCGCGCTGGTCGTATACCCAGTATTCTGCTACCGTGAAATACGCCACCAACTTTGTGTTCGACAATCCTTACTGGCGTCTGAGAAACCTGACCTTAGGCTATACCTTGCCCAAAGCGGTCAGCCGTAGGATGATGGTTGAGAACCTCCGTATGTATGTCACCGGAAATAACCTGATCACTCTGGGACCTGCTGCCAAAAGATATACCGATCCCGAAACCGGCGTCATGGGCAACAGTTACAATGGAAATGCTGATACCGATAACGGGATTCAGGGCTCCAGGAGACTCTATATGTTTGGTGTTCAATTATCGTTTTAATTCTTAAAGAAGAAGATTTATGAAGAATCTAAAATACAAACTCTGCATTGTACTGCTTATCTTTACCCTCGCAGGGTGTGAGGAGTCGCTGACCACCAGTCCCTCCGTCGAAGTTTCTGATACCGAGGTATATAAAAATGTATTTCAACTTGACAAAGTCCTGACATCGGCCTACAAGCAACTGTTGTTCAACACCCAGGGGGCCGATCGTGTATTTGCCGGGCTTCCCGGATTACAGATGTATGTAGACCTGGGAGGCTCCGATGTCATCTGCCATACCAACATGGGAGGTGATCAGCTGACCTCTTACCAGTATTCCAATGCCAAAACGCAGGCCGATGGAATCGCTGGAAATATCTGGAAGATGTGCTACAATATCATCAACCTGACCAATATTGTGATTACCAATATCGACGATGCCACAGGAGGTGAATCAGAGAAAAAGAACATCAAGGGTCAGGCATTGGCCATTCGCGCCATTGCTTATTTCCATCTGATCCAGAATTACCAGCAGACCTATGCCATAGCCAAAAACAAAAGGGGAGTCATTCTGCGTACTTCCACGAAGGACGAAACCCATATGGGATTTTCCACGGTGGAAGAAGTGTATGCCCAGATCGTCACCGACCTGACCGACGCCAAGACGCTGCTTCAAGGTTATGAACCGGCTGAAAAATGGTTTATCAATCAGGAAATCGCCTCCGGAATTTTGGCCCGTGTGTATTTGGTGATGCAAAACTGGCAGGGTGCTTATGACGAAGCCAAGAAGGTTTATGATAACCACAGCGTTTTGATGACGCGTGATCAATACCGGTCTGGCTTCGATGATATGATCTCGGGTGGGTATCCTGAAGTCGTTTGGGCCATGCAGTATACCAATGACAATAACCTGGGCGGGGGAACCCAGTACAACTTCTGGTTCAACCAGGATGAAAGTTATGGCGAGGGGTATTCCGATGGCCCCATCTATTCCTTCCTTGATTTCTTTGCCGACAGCAAATTTGAGGAGCTGTTTGAAAAGAAAGACGACCGGTACCAGTTCTGGAAAAGGACCAAAAATGCCGATAATGAAATCAACACCAAGTGGGCCTTTGATAAATACAAGCATTATGGTGCCGATGGGGGTAGCGTGATTGGAAGCGCCACCCGCCCGGAAGTCTGCCTGATGCGTGGTGCCGAGATGTTGCTGATTATGGCCGAAGCGGCCGCCAAAAGTGGGAAAGAGCCCGAGGCACTGATCCTGCTCAACCGGCTGCAGACGGCCCGCAATGCCACACCCACCACACAGGTGTCAGGGAACGACCTGCTGGAGAAGATTTACATTGAACGCCGCAAGGAACTGATCTGCGAAGGGCAGTCGGGCTTTTATGACCTGGTCCGCCTCCAGAAAAAACTGGTCAGACATGGTGCTTCCGCCACGAATCCCGGAGGTCATTATGTGTGGGGCTTGCAGTACCTGAATGGCTACAACGTATCCGACGCCAATCCCATGGCTTTCCTGGAATCCAACGACTATCGCTTCTTCTGTCAGATTCCCCAGATGGAGATTCTAAACAACGATGCCATCAGCGAGGAAGACCAGAATCCCTGGAGTGGACAGTAACCCTATTTTATGTTAAAAAATTAACCGGCTCCGGAGGGGTGATCATCCTTCCGGAGCCGTTTTAACAATAACCAAGTTATGAAAAAAATAGTTGCTGTTTTGGCGGCTTTGGTGATGGGCTTTACGGCCTTGGCGCAGATCACCCTTCCAGCCGTAATCGGTGATCATATGGTACTCCAGCGTAACGCTGTGGTCAACCTGTGGGGAAAGGCAAATCCGGGTGCCCGGGTTCATATTAAAACCTCCTGGAACCAAAAGAGTTATTCCGTCGTGGCGAACAAAGAGGGGTCATGGAAGACCGGCATTGAGACCCCTGATGCCGGGGGGCCTTACCAAATCACCCTGAAGGAGAAAAACCGGATTGTCCTCAACGATATTTTAATCGGGGAAGTTTGGATTGCTTCGGGGCAATCGAACATGGAAATGCCGGTCACCGGTTTTATGGGACAACCCGTGGAGAATGCCTTGTCTGCGATCGCTGAAGCTTCAGAATATCCTGGAATCAGGATGTTCACGGTAGCCCGTCATTCCACCGCGACTCCCCAGGAGGATTGCCAGGGCGAGTGGAAATGTTCCAACGCCCAAAGCGTGGGTGAGTTCAGCGCAACCGCCTATTTCTTTGCCCGGCAGTTGAACAGGATCCTTAATATTCCTGTGGGGATGATAGCTTCCCACTGGGGCGGATCTGCCATTGAAGCCTGGATACCCGAAAAAACCATCGAATCCGTGGCCGGGCTGGATCTGAAGACGGCAAAGGCCGGTCAATCGGATCATTCAAAGCCTGAGGTTTTATACAACGGAATGATTCGTCCCATTACCCAATACAAGGCACGGGGCTTTATCTGGTACCAGGGAGAATCCAATCTCCACAATTATTATGATTATGACAAACTGATGGTGGCGCTGGTGAAACAGTGGCGAAATGAATGGAAGGATCAGGAGATGCCTTTCTACTACGTTCAACTGGCCCCATACACCTATGAAGGTGTTGAGAAGATCGCACTGCCCCTGCAGGTGGAAATGCAGTACAAAGCCCTGGAACAACTCTCCCACGCCGGAATCGCTGCGACCAACGACATCGGTCATCCCACCTGCATTCATCCCCCCAAAAAAAATGAAGTGGGACAAAGACTGGCCTTTTTGGCCCTCGAAAAAACTTACAGTATGAAGGGATTTCCGGCCCTTGCCCCTACGATAAAAGAGGTTGTATTTACTGATTCAAAGGCCTTGCTGACATTCAACCACCTTTCAGGTGAAAACCAGTTTAATGACATGAACAGTTTCGATTATTATTCCGGGAAGATGGAAGGCTTTGAAATGGCTGGGGAAGACCGGAAGTTTTATAAGGCTACTGCCCGTCACCTCTGGTGGAAAAACCAGATCGAGCTTCAATCGACGGAAGTGCCCAACCCTGTGGCCGTCAGATATGGATTCAGAAATGTGCCGGCGGCCAACGTAAGGACCACCATGGGTTTGCCCCTGGTGCCTTTCCGCACTGATCACTGGGATGACGTGTGGTAATTCATTGGTTATCCCCCGGCGCTTTACTATTTTTATCACATCCTAAAAAATTATAAAATATGCTTATTCCCCGTTTAAAGAGCTGTCTTACCCTCTTATGCTTCCTGGGTGCAGCCCTGATGGCCAGCAGTGAAGCGGTCTATCTGAAGGATTTTCTTCAGGGAGTCAAACCCGGGCAGGATGCCGGGTACGCCCTGACCAGGGCATTGAAGCATTGCAGGAGTACCGGGGCCGATAAATTAGTCCTGCCGGGAGGAACCCTGTTCATCACTCCTGCCTACCTCCCCGAACAGTATGCCTTTGTCAGCAACAACGACGAAAGCCTCAAACGCATCGCCTTTAACCTTACAGGCATGCAGGGGTTCACTATAGAAGGCAACGGAACCTCCCTGCTCTTTTCAGGCTTCGTAACTCCTTTCCTGATGCAGGGCGCTTCTGATATTACGATAAAAGATGTGAACGTGGATTATGTGCGGACTTTTCACTCCGAGGGGGTGATTGAAGGTTCAGGAAAGGATTATCTTGACATCCGTTTCACGGAAGAGTATCCCTGGACGATCAGCGAAGGTCGGTTGAAATTCCGCGATAAGGAGAACAACGACTACCCCTACACCAATCTGCTGGAGTTTGACCCGGTGAAGCGCGAAACCGCATTCATGGCAAAGGACTATTGGATTTTTTCGAATGGATCGATGCCGGCAGAAAAACTCGAAAACGGGAATGTGCGTATTTTCAAGGAAAACCTGACCGGGAAAACCGGCAATATTCTGGTCTTTGGAGCAGGTGACCGGCTGATCCCCTGTTTTATCGTGTCAGACAGCCGGAAGATTTATATTCAGAATGTTAATATTTACCATTGTGGCGGCATGGGGGTGATTGCCCAGCGTTCAGGGGATATTACGCTGGATCATGTAAAGGTAACTCCATCCCCTGGGAAAAACAGAATCATCAGCATCACCGCCGATGCGACCCATTTCTCCAACTGTACCGGGACCATCCATATGTTGGACTGCACCTTTGAGAACCAAAAAGACGATGCTACCAATATTCACGGTATTTATGCTGTGATCGACACGATCCTCTCATCGCACGAGATGATTCTGCAACTCAAGCATTCGCAGCAACATGGATTTGACTTCCTTAAGCCGGGGGTCTCCCTGGAACTCGCCGACGCCAAAAGTCTGATAACCTATGGGCAATTGAAAGTCAGGGAAGCCGAACGGCTGAATAAGGAGTATACCCGGATCGTTCTGGAGGCTCCCCTCCCCGGAACGGTAAAAGTAAAAGACGTGGTTGCCTCCACTGAGGCCAACCCTGATGTGGTTATCCGAAACTGCACCATGCGGGGCAACAGGGCCCGGGGATTACTCATCGGTTCCAGGGGAAAGGTATTGATTGAGAACAATCATTTCCATATCGCCGGGGCTTCCATCCTTTTTGAAGGCGATGGGACCTACTGGTATGAGCAATCGGGGGTACGCGATGTGATCATCAGGAACAATCTCTTCGAGAACTGTAACTATGGGGTGTGGGGAAAATCATGCATCGAAGTGGGGTCGGGCATCAGGGCTGACCGCGAAAAAAGCCGTTACCATCAGAATATTCTGGTCGAGAAGAATACCTTCCGGGGGTTCGATCCACGCCTGGTGAATATCTATTGCGTCGATGGATTTACCTTCAGAAATAACCTGGTGGAAAAGACCACCGACTATCCCTACATCCACGAAGAAAACCGCCCCATTGTGACCGAAAACTGTGACAGAGTGGTCACCGATGTCAAATCAGGAAAGTAAATAATTATTCAATGAAGAGACGACAGCGGCCCGTCATGGCATAGGGCACTGGAGGGAACAAAGGATACACTTTAAAAGTTTAAAACCTGTAACGATGGAAAAACGAATTGCGTTTCTTATTGGGATGGTGATCATCTGGGCCGGCACTGCGCTGGCTAATCCTGCGGAAAACCGCTGGCATATCAATGCTTCAGGGGGAATTACCTGGACAGTGGATGGGGAGCTTCCTCATCATGATCATATCGAGATGAGCGGGGAGCAGATTTCCGTCGTTCTGCGTTACGGGGTGGACCGCGACGGGAGTTTTGTGCTGGAGCGGAGTTTTGTATGGCCCATGCTGCGGACCATCCCCAACAACACGCATGCCAGCCTGATGCGCCGTTTTGGGTGGGACCTTCCCGGCGGTATGGTGACCGTCAACTCCCGGAAACTGCCCCAGGAGAAAGTACTGCAGATTTCCCTCGACGGCATGATGCAGGTCGAAAGTGAATTCTCCCTTCCGCGGAACGGAAAAGTGGGATTGACGCGCATCCTGTTCCCTTCCACCCGGAAAGCTGCCTGGTGCGAGAAGTATATCCTGCGGAACCTGGGAGAAGCCCCAGTGATGGTAGAAATTCCGGAGGCCCGGTCGATACTTAGGAGCGACCCGGAAAAGGGGGTGGATGGGGAGTACCAAATGGTGGCCTCCCTATCGGGGTCCGGGGGTAAGACGCTGGCCGAGGGAGATTCGGTGGTGTTTTATGCTGATTTTAAAGCCTACAAAAAGGGAGAGGCCGATGAGCCCCTCGATGTGGAAAAGGAATGGGCAGAACGCAGGGCCCTGGTAGACCAACTGTGGGATCACCTGGTACTGGAGACGCCCGACCCGGTCTTAAATACCATGTTCGCCTTTGCCAAGATCCGCGGGGCAGAGAGCATTTACAGAACCAGCGGGGGGCTGATGCACGGTCCGGGTGGCGAGTCTTACTATGCCGCTATTTGGGCCAACGACCAGGCCGAATACATCAACCCATTCTTTCCGTTTCTCGGATATGAAACGGGGAATCAGTCGGCCCTGAATTCCTTCAGACATTTCGCCCGTTTCATGAATGAGGCTTACCAGCCGATTCCCAGTTCGATCATTGCTGAAGGCACCGATATATGGAATGGCGCCGGGGACCGGGGTGATGCCGCCATGATTGCATATGGTGCGGCACGCTATGCCCTGGCCCGGGGCGACCGGCAGGAGGCTGAAGAACTGTGGCCTCTGGTAGAGTGGTGCCTCGAATACTGCCGGAGAAAACTGAATGACGCGGGGGTGGTGACCTCCGACTCCGACGAACTGGAAGGCCGTTTTCCTTCGGGCGACGCTAACCTGTGCACTTCATCGCTTTATTACGACGCCCTGGTCTCTGCTGACTATCTTGGAAAGGCATTGAATAAGCCCCGGAAACAACTGGCCACTTACCGGAAACAGGCGATGGACCTGAGAAGTGCCATCGACCGCTATTTTGGCGGAGAGGTAGAGGGGTTTCATACCTATCACTATTACAAAGGGAACGACATCCTCCGCTCTTGGATCTGCATCCCGCTGACCGTAGGGATTTATGACCGTAAAGCGGAAACCATCAGGGCGCTCTTTTCGCCCCGGCTGTGGACAGACAACGGGTTGCTGACCCAGGCGGGCAGTGAGACCTTCTGGGACCGCTCGACCCTGTATGCATTAAGGGGGGTGTTGGCCTGCGGTGAGACGGAAAAGGGGATGGACTATCTCTCCTATTATTCCCGTCAGCGGTTGCTGGGGGACCATGTTCCCTATGCCATCGAAGCCTGGCCCGAGGGAAGCCAGCGGCATCTGTCGGCCGAGAGCGGCCTCTATTGCCGTATCATCACCGAAGGTCTGTGGGGCATCCGGCCTTCCGGATTGCACTCCTTTACCTTCACCCCACGCCTTCCTGCTGCCTGGGAGGAGATGTCACTGAGAAACATCAGGGCCTTTGGCGCTGTATGCTCCATTTCCCTATTCCGGGAGGGAAAAGGCCTCAGGGCTGTGGTCTCCGTGGAGGGAAAAACCTATAAAACATTTACCGGCCAACCCGGCGATACTTTCCAGGTGGTCCTGTAGAGGCCCCATGGGATAAGGGGGATAGCGCCGAATTGAAAGGCTGGGCTGCTATGTGGTGTCGTACCACATGGATGGCTGGCCATTTCCTGCATGCAATTGACCAGAATGTCTATTTGTTTGAATGAATAATCCAGCCCCGAACAAGCCAGAAACCGTAAAATTGAGGGGTAAAATCTAAACAAATTTCTATGAAAAAACTTGCTCTAAAATTAGTAATGATAGCCTTTATCGTAGGTTATTCATTTGACCTCCGGGGGCAGAATCTGAGTTTGTCCGGCACGGTACAGGATGACCAGGGGAGCACATTGCCAGGTGTTTCCATTGTTATTAAGGGAACCACACAAGGTACGATTACCGATATCGATGGTAAGTTTACACTGAACGTACCTCAAGATGCGAAGACGTTGGTATTCTCATTCATTGGTTTTGAAACGCAGGAAGTTCCCGTGGATAGCAGGACAACCACTCTCCATGTGAAGTTAATAAGAAACGTTATTGGTCTGGATGAAGTGGTTGCTGTCGGCTACGGCAGGATGACCCGCAAGGATGTGACCAGTTCCATCACGACGGTCAACGCCAAAGATCTGAATGTGGGGGTCTACAGTGATCCTGCCCAGTTGTTGCAGGGGAAAGTTCCCGGGCTGACCATTACCCAAACCTCAGACCCTAACGGCAGTTCTTCGATTACCCTGCGTGGGGCTTCTACCCTTCGCTCGGGCGAAGCGCAGGAACCCTACTACGTCATCGATGGAATTCCGGGTATGTCATTATCACTGGTGGCACCGGAGGACATCGAGAGCATTGATGTACTGCGTGATGCCTCAGCGACGGCCATTTATGGTTCAAAAGCCGCCAACGGGGTGATCATTGTCACCACCAAAAAAGGAAATCAAAACGGGAAGACCAATGTCAGCTATAGCAGTTATGTGGCTGCCGACAATATCCTGAAGGATTTGGATATGATGACCGCGGGTGAATTGCGGAGCTACGCCTCATCCAATGGCATTACTCTTCCGAATGATGAAGGAGGCAACACCAATTGGCAGAAAGAAGCGCAACGGACCGGGTTCAGTCACAACCATAATGTCTCTATCAATGGGGGTGATGCAAAGACCAGTTACAATGCAAGTGTTAACTACATGAACAAACAGGGGATCATCAAAGGAACCGAAAGGAACCGTCTTATAGAACGCTCCTTTTTACAAACCAAAGCACTGAACGACCGGTTGACCCTCTCCTTCAGCCTCAACGGAAGCATCACCAACCATGAGAACGTTCCCATGGGAGTCCAGGGGACCAGTGTGCTGGATGCCATGAATTACTATTCTCCGTTGGTTCCGGTAAAAAATGAGAATGGCAGCTGGTACTCAAGCTCGGGCATCTCTCAGAATTACAATCCCATGTCGATGATTTATGAGGATGAGTACAATACGGAAAGCAAAAGTTTGCAGGGTATCGCCAAGGCTTCCCTTGATATCACCAAAGGATTGGTTTACAACCTGGGGCTTTCGTACCAGAACGAGCAGTATATTCATAGCAATTATAACACCACGGTGTCCCAGATCTATTCCTCGCAGCATGGTCAGGCGAGCCGCACCGCCGTGGAAAACAAGAAAACGGTGTTGGAGACCTATCTCAACTATGACAAGACCTTCGGTGAGGTTCACAAGCTGGGGCTCATGGGGGGATATTCCTGGGAACAGGCCGATAACAACGATGGTTTTGGCCTGACGGTTTACAATTTTTATGACGATGCGCTGAAATACTATAACATGGGGTACGCCAACAACATGGATATCACAGGGATCCATAATGGGTATACGCTCTCGACGCTGCGAATGATCTCTTTTTATGGCCGTTTGAACTACAGCTACAACAGCAAGTATTTGTTTCAGGCTACGTTGCGGCGTGACGGCAGTTCGGCCTTCGGTAAGAACAACCGCTGGGCCACCTTCCCTTCGGCATCGATGTCGTGGCGCATGAGTGAGGAGGATTTTATCAAAGATCTGAATCTGTTTGATGATCTGAAATTCCGTGTAGGGTATGGCGTCAGTGGAAACTCATTGGGATTTGACGCCTTCACGGCCATTCAGACCTACGGGGCTTCAGGCTGGTTCACCTATATCGATGCCAATGGGAATCCTGCAGATTACCGTACGCTGGCGGCTACAAGCAACGCCAATCCTGATCTGAAATGGGAACGGACCAGTATGCTCAACATTGGTCTGGATTTTGGCTTCCTGAAAAACCGTATCACAGGAACCCTGGAATACTATGATAAACAAACCAAGGACCTGATATACAGCTATGCGGTCTCTACCAACCGTTATCCCTTCGGGAGCATGCTGGCCAATGTGGGCGAGATCAGTAACAAGGGGATTGAGTTTTCACTGACCGTGGTTCCCGTCCAAACAAAGAATACCCGCTGGGAATCGTCGATGAACCTTTCGCACAACAAGAATGAGGTGGTCAGTCTTTCCAATCAGAACTACTCAGTGGACTATATCAATGCCGGCAATCCCAACATCGGGGGTTACGCCACCGCCAATGTACAACGCATCATGGAAGGAGAAGCCATCGGAACCTTCTATATGTGGGAGTGGGCAGGATATAATAATGACGGGGTCTCTCAGTTTTATGTTCATGACCCAGTCACAGGTGAGCGAACAGGGGCGTTAACCACCAGTCCGCAGGAAACCGACCGGACCAAAGTAGGGAGTGCCCAACCCAAGTTAACCTATGGATGGAACAACACGCTCAAGTTTAAGAACTGGTCTCTCACTGCCTTCCTTCAGGGGGTTACGGGGAATCAGATCCTGAATTCGACCCGTGCGCAATACAACTACATTGCACTGGTTTCCACCGGCAAGAATGTGCTGAGTGAGGTGGCTGCCAACCAGAAGTTTACCGACGTCAATGCGCAGACTCCCTCAGACCGTTATTTGGAAAAGGGCGGTTATCTGCGTCTCTCCACACTCTCCCTGAACTATGACTTCGGAAGGATTGGCAACGCCATCAACGGATTAAACGTCTATGCCACCTGCAACAACCTTCTGACCATCAGCAACTATAAAGGTCTGGACCCGGAAGTTTATCTGGGGGGTCTCACACCGGGTATCGATAGCCGTGAAACCTATTATCCCCGTACCCGTACTTTTATGCTCGGGCTTAATATCAACTTCTGATATTTAAAATGACCAGGTATCAAATTAAGAAAGACATGAAAAATAAGAGTATAAAAATTTATATATCAGCTGCATTAATCGCCCTTTCGGTGAGCAGCTGTACCGATCTGGATGTGGATGTAAAATCACAGTACACGTCTTATCCGAATTCAGAGATTGCCGTGGAGGCCAAGACATCTGATGTCTATTTTGCCTTCCGGGGGGCACTGGGGCGTCGTTACAATGAAGCCATGGTTTGCTCTTCAGATGAGTGTACGGGGGTCAGTTTCGATGGGGACTATTACGACTCGGGGAACTATGCACATCCCAGTTTGCATAAGTTCATGGCTGACGATGCCTGTATGGGTTACTGGACGGATCTGTCAAGCGGCATCACCAAATGCAACCAGGTGATTCTGGATCTTGGAGGGGAAGAACAGGTGGTTACTGCTCCGGTGCGGGCCATCCGGGCTTTTTATCATTTTATTTTGATGGACAGCTACGGGGATGTCCCCATTCTGGATCATGTACTGGATGCAGAGGAAGCGCTGGAACGCAGCCCGCGCAAGGAGGTCGCAGAGTGGATAGAATCTGAACTCCTGGCCATCCAGGATCATATGACTAAAAAAGTGGATGCCTCCACCTATGGCAAGCCGACCTATTGGATGGTACAGGCCCTTCTGGCCAAGTTGTACATCAATTGGAATGTTTATACCATGGATGTAACCCAGGCAAGCTGGTCGGCGACTGCCAGCAATGAAAAACTGGAGGATTGTGTGGCGGCATGTGATGTAATCATTCAATCGGGTCTCTTTAACCTGAGTGATGACTACCTCAGGAAGTTTTATCCTAACAACGGCCCGCATATCAAGGATTTCATCTATGCCATGCCTTATACTGCATCGAAACAGGATGGAATGACTTACGCCCGTTTCCGTACCTGGCGCAAAGGCGACAGCGACGGGAAGGGGGGTGCCGGACTGTATGGCGTCAAGATGGCCAAGTCAGTGGGCGGCAACCTTGCCGTGACTCCCGAATTTGCCGGCTTGTTTACGCTGGCGGGCGACCGCCGCAATGATGCCATTTTCAAGGGGCCCTTGTTTCAGCATGATCCCTCTACTTACATCGTAACTCAAACCCCTTTCCTGTATAAGGATGCCCAGGTCACTTTAACCAGGGAAATCAATCTGCCGACGGTGAATGAGAACCTCAACGTAGGCAATACGGTCGCCGGGTGGTCACAGGGCTATCGCTTCAACAAATTTATGGTAGATCCTGCTGCTTTTGACTTGTACAACCGGTGCCAGGATAATGATATCCCGATCTTCCGGTATGCCGATATCCTGCTCACCAAATGTGAGGCCTTGCTTCGTGGCGCCAAAGCAACCACGGGAGACACCCCCATGGGTTTGTTTAATCAGATCCGTTCTTATGTCAAGGCCCCCACGCTGACCGCCAATCCTACCCTCGATGAACTGCTGGATGAACGGGGCCGTGAGTTCTTCGATGAAAACTGGCGCAGGAATGACCTCATCAGGTTCGGAAAATTTGAAAAGGACTGGGGCTTCAAAAACAGCATCAATCCTGGTGCTAAAACAGACTATACCAAACGCATTTTCCCTGTTCCTACGGGTGTTTTAAACGAAAATACCAACTGGAAACAGAACGCAGGATATTAACCATCTCATTGAAAAACGGAGGGTGTTCCTCAAAACATCCTCCGTTTTTTTCTTCCTTTCCGAATTTAATTGCTTTTTCAGAATGCCGAAGAGACCTAAGGTTTTGATTCATTGTATCAGGCGTTATGGGTTCCGGATGATAGGATGGATGATCTGTCTTCTATGGAGTTCATCCTGTGAGGTCAACAAGTTCACAAATACCTCAGAAGGCCGGCCTGTGGATAAGGTATTTCCTCAATTGGATACCAACCATTCCCGGTGGTTCTTTTTCTCATCGGCATCCCGGCCCTTCGGAATGGTTAATTTAAGTCCCGACACCGAAACCGACAGCGATTGGGGGGGGGGATACCGGTATGATACCGACACCGTTAAAGGGTTCAGTCATATTCATGCCTGGCAACTGGCAGGGCCGTCCATCATGCCCATCATTCCCGGGGTAATGGATCAGAAGAGGCTATTTCAGGATTACTCTTCCAGCTTTAACCATCAAACCGAAACAGTTTCTCCAGGATATCATCAGCTTTATCTGGAAAGATATCAGATCAAGACCGAGCTTACTTCTACCAGAAGGGTGGGTTTTCACCGCTATACCTCTCCTGAAAACATGGCCCTGCTCTTTAACCTGAATGGCCCGCTTGGACCGGGGTTCATGAGCGATGGCGTAATCAGTAAAACAGAAAAGGCTGATTTCATAACCGGGCAGGTGACCAATCTGCCCACCTTTCGCCGGCCCAAAGCCTGCACGGTCTATTTTGCAGCCCAATTCAGCAGGTCCTATGACCATCTTGAGCAGGATCCGGTCACGGGCAATTATATCGTTTACTTTGAAAACAGCAGGTCCAAACCGCTTATGGTGAAAGTAGCGGTCTCCTACACCTCAGTTGAAAATGCGGTTACCAACATGAAAGAGGAGCTGCCCGGCTGGGACTTTAATCAGGTGGTGGAGGAATCCCGGAACGAGTGGAACAGTTTATTGTCACGCATTGAGGTAGAAGGGGGAACCCACCAACAGCAACAACGGTTTTACACCGATCTGTGGCACGCGCTGCAGGGACGCAGGATCATCAGTGACAGCAACGGCGCCTATCCCGACAACACAGGTGATGGATTCAGAATAGGACAACTTCCATGCGATGCAAACGGTGAGCCCCTGTTTCACCATTACAATTCCGACTCATTCTGGGGAGCCCAATGGACCCTGAATACCCTCTGGGGATTGGCTTATCCGGAAATCATGGAGGAGTTTGTCCATTCATTGATGCAGTATTACAAAGACGGCGGTTTGATCCCCCGCGGGCCTTCCGGAGGAAATTACACCTACGTGATGACTGGCGCATCATCTAATCCATTTATTATCAGCGCTATTCAAAAAGGGATTGTGAAAGATGATTTAGAAAACATCTATCAGGCCCTGAGAAAAAATCAAATGCCCGGAGGGATCATGGAGAAGGCCGGTTATGAACATCATACCAGTATCGGAGGAGGCTTATCGTGGTATATGGAAAAGGGATACGTTCCCTATCCGCTCTCGGAAATGGTGTATGGTGCACACCAGGACGGGGCTGGCATGACGTTGGAATATGCCTTCCAGGATTGGGCATTGGCCCAGTTGGCGCAGAGAATGGGTAAAAAAGAGGATTTCCGCTACTTCTTAAAAAGAAGTGAAAACTACAAAAAACTGTTTGATCCGGTAAGTGGTTGGATGCGTCCTAAAAATAAGGAAGGTGAATGGAAGGAGGATTATGATCCTTACCAGATTGACCATGGTTTTATTGAAGCCAACGGAGCACAAAGCACATGGTTCGTGCCTCATGATTACCAAGGACTGAGTCATTTAATGGGTGGGGAGGAAGCGGCTTCCGCAAAACTGAACCAGGCCTTTTCAGAGGCTGAAAAACAGGGCTTTACGGCCGGCTCTTCGCATGAAAGAGAGACACATCCTGAATATAGCCGGATTCCAGTGAACTACGGAAATCAACCTTCCATTCACACGGCATTCATCTTTAATTATCTGGGGAAGCCCTGGTTAACGCAGTACTGGTCGCGCAGGGTGACCGAAGAAGTGTATGAGGGGGTAAGCCCTCAGGTAGGGTATAATGGAGATGAAGACCAGGGTCTGATGGGGGCTTTAGCGGTTTTGATGAAGATCGGGTTATTTTCAATGCAGGGGGGGTGTTCTCCGGAACCAGCGTTGGAACTGGGCAGCCCTGTTTTTGACAGGGTCACCATCCAACTCCATCCTGATTATTATCCGGGGAAAACATTGGTTATAGAGGCCAGAAACAACTCTGCACAGAATATGTACATCCAATCGGCCCGGTGGAATGGTAATGAACTTCATACCTGGAGCATCCCGCAGAGTGATCTGGTCCAGGGGGGAACCCTGCTCCTGGAGATGGGTGAAAAGCCCAACATGCAATGGGCATCCGATAGTTCAGGCAGAAAAAACGCAGAATGAACCTGATAAACAATATAATTGAATTCCCCGTTCCGATGCAATTGGGAACGGGCCAACACATCCCGGAAAACCGGAATTCAAACAGACTGGAGAAATGAGATATCCATTTAAAACAACCCTTTTGCTCATGCTGATGGCAGCATGTAGTTCACCAGGCAAACAGTCCCCCTCCGATGAAAGGCAGATGATAAGCAATCCATTAATAGCGGGGTATTTTGCGGATCCCTGTATTATTAAGGAGGCCGATACCTTTTACATTTATGCGACAATAGATCCCTGGGGAGGTGAAGAACTGGCGGTTTTTTCGACCACCGACTTTACCCGGTTTACCCGCCATCATCTGGACTGGCCCACCAAACAGGCCTGCACCAGCGCTAGCTCCAACAGCTCAATGGTCTGGGCCCCTGCCGTTCGTAAAGCAACCAATGGTAAGTATTACATGTACGTATCGGTGGGCAGTGAAGTGTGGGTTGGTGTAAGTGATACCCCAACCGGCCCCTGGGAAAATGGGAAGAGCGATCAAACCCCACTGATTGCTGCAGGAGATTATCCACTGGTTCATAACATCGATGCCGATTGCTTTATCGATGATGACGGAGAGGCTTATCTATACTGGGGATCAGGCTTTAACTGGGTCAATGGGATTTGTATGGCTGTGAAACTCAATCCCGATATGGTTTCCTTTGATGGTGAACCGCTGGATGTTACACCACCTAACTATTTTGAGGCACCCCACATGATCAAACGCTTTGGAAAATATTACCTGATGTTTTCTGACGGGAAAGCCATCGACGCAACCTATAAAATCGGATATGCTGTTGGAGATACTCCATTGGGCCCCTTCATTGAAGGCGTGAACAGCCCGATACTGGAAACGACAAGCGACAGCATCACCATTGGACCAGGCCATCATACGGTGTTTAATGAAAAGGGACAGGACTACCTACTGTACCACCGCATATTCCCTCAGAAAGAAGAATATGTATTGCGTCAACTCTGTATCGATAGTCTGAATTTTGATCCCTCTCACCACATCAGAAAGGTGAATCCAAAGGGTGTCGTACGTTTTATCGAGTAAGATCAGGGGCATCAACAACCATGAGCAGGCTGGAAGTTATGAAACAAAATAAGGAACGTTTTCTATCACTGGATGTATTCAGGGGGCTAACCATCGCTTTAATGATTGTAGTAAATACACCCGGGACAGGTGCAGAACTATATGGTTATTTAATCCATGCCCAATGGTTCGGATTTACGCTCGCTGATCTGGTATTTCCCTCCTTTCTGTTTGCTGTCGGTAACTCCCTGAGTTTTTCGATGATAAAAATGAAGCAGGCTCCGGACAAGGTGGTATGGTTTAAAATCATCAGGAGGACTATCATCATTTTCTTGTTGGGGTATCTCATGTATTGGTTCCCTTTCTTTGAAAGAGGTCTATCCGGGGAACTGTTACTCAAACCGGTCTCCGAAACCAGAATCATGGGGGTGCTCCAACGGATTGCCCTGTGCTATTTCTTCGCTTCCATCATTTTTTACTATTTATCGGAAAGAACTGCCCTTCTGCTTTCAGGGATCCTGCTTTTGTGTTATTGGGCCATCCTCTATCTGTTCGGAGAACCTGGCCTTGAACTGGAAATGGCGACCAATGCGGGGACTAAACTGGATTTGTTCATTTTAGGAGAAGGGCATATTTACAAAAGAGACAGCGTTCCCTTTGATCCGGAAGGCCTGCTAAGTACTTTACCCGCCATTGTCAACGTGATCATGGGATATATTGCAGGTAGTTATATTCAAAAGAATGGAAAATCCTTTGAAGGTATCGCGAAACTCCTCATGGCCGGATTTATGCTGACCACCCTGGGCCTGGGGTGGAACTTAATCTTTCCTATTTGCAAAAAACTATGGACCAGCTCTTTTGTGCTTTATACGGTCGGACTGGATTTGTCCATTATGGCCATTCTGATCTACCTGATTGAAATCAGGAAATTTAAAACCGGCATTTCCTTTTTTGAAATCCTGGGGAAGAATCCTCTTTTTATTTACCTGTTTTCAGAATTATTTTTTGTCTTACTTTGTCTTGTTCCGGTCGGGAGGGGAATAAATGCCTTTGAATGGGTGAGTGAACGGGTATTTCAAAATATCGCTCCGGGAGCTCTGGGCGCTCTGCTCACCGCCATTGCGTTTATGCTCTTCTGCTGGTGGGTAGGGTACATATTGCATAAAAGGCGCATATATGTAAAAATCTAAAGTAGGATTGGTGGTTTCTCAGCCAGAATCATGGCTATCGATGAAAAATCCTGATGTTTCAGGGTGATAGAATAATTAGATGTTCCCATGAAGCTGATCTTTAAGATATTCCCGATATTTTCACTATTGATATCTACTGACCTGTGGGCCGAGGATATTAAACTGGAACATTACAGCAGGGATAATGGCCTATCACACAATTCGGTCCGCCATATAGTACAGGATAAAAACGGACTGCTCTGGTTCGGCACCTTTAATGGTCTGAACAGTTTTGACGGACAAAGGTTTACGCCTTACCTAAGTGATAACAATACCACCAATACCATTCGCAACGATGATATTACGGCATTGGTCATGGATGAGCAGTCTGATGTGATGTGGATTGGAACCAGAGGGGGACTGACAAAATTCAATTTAAGAACCCACCAGTTCACTACATTCCTTCATGAAAAAGATAATCCCCAATCGATCCCTGATTCTGAAATCAGATCAATCTATATCGACAAATTTAAAAGAGTATGGGTTGGAACCAAAGAGAGTGGCTTATGTATTTATCATGAAGACAGCCAGAAGTTTGTTAAGGTAGCCCTTGAGGGTTCCAGCTACATCAAGACCATATTTGAAGATATCAATGGTCATATCTGGACAGGCAGCTATGATACGGGCGGAATTTCAAAAATAACACTGGATGAAAACGGTGAAATTGTGGATATTCATGCCTACACCCTGTCGGTTCCCGGATCCAAGGTCACCAATCCGTATGTTTATTTCATCTTTCAGGATGACAAATCGGATCTGTTCATCGGAAGCCGCGAAGGTTTGTATAAGTGGAACAAGCAAGATGACCTGTTTGAATTACAACCCATCCATGATCCCATATTCAAAGAAACCATAGGCCCCTATTTTGTTTGCATCACCCAGGCTCCCGATGGAAAATACTGGTTAGGAACCATTGGAGGAATGGTCGTTTGCAACCGGCTGGAAGAGATTGCCAAAGGAAATTTCCAATGGTACTACTCAAAACAATCGGAAAAAACCTCATTAGTAGACAACTCCGTATCAGCGCTCTTTTTTGATAATTCAGGATTACTCTGGATTGGCACCGATAATGGATTGGATAAATATGATCCCTTCAGGAACCAGTTTAAAACCATCAATTCATTCTCCCTGGTGGTGGATGGCAGGATTCCGCGGCTATCAGATTATGCCCCCACATTTGATGGGAAATTGATGGTGGCCACCCACAACAGTGGTTTGTTTTTAATGGATAATAACCAATTCAAGGTCATTGAAGGAGGGCATAACGATATTTCAGGGATTTTCACCGATGATGGAAAAACCTTCTATTGTGGTTTATGGTCAGGCAAAGTACTGGTTTACCATTATGTCACTAAGACATCAGAATTATTGAATCCGGGGTTTGAACCAGTGCCTGTCTTTGCATTTAAAAGGCTGGCCAATGGGAGTATAATTATCGGTTCCCATGGTAGTGGGGCCGTCATCTTAAATCCTCTGACCTCCGGAATAGATTCTACGCTAAAAATAAGGTTCCCCGGTTTAGAGATTAATCAGATAGAAACCACCCGCAACGGAATCATCTGGATAGCAACGGAAAACGGAGTTATAAAATACAACCCTGTGAACCATCAGTCCAAAGTGTATACTTCAAAGGATGGTGAAATAGAGGGATTAACCAATAACAGCGCTAAGGCGATCTGTATCGATGACTCCGGAAAGATTTGGGTTTCCACCCGGATGGGGCTAAACTATTACCGGTCAGATATCGATGATTTCGTACAGGTTAAACATCCTCCGGAATTAAAGAAGAACTGGATCACCGATATCATCAAAGATAAAAATGGAACCCTGTGGTTTAACTTTAACAACGGCCAGGTAGGCCGCTTTGATCCCACCGATAATAGCCTGAATACCTATGACGTCGGCAGCGGCAACCGGCTCGACATCTTTAGTAATAAGGGATTTACACTATTTAAGGATTCAGTGGTTTACCTTACCGGCAAAGATGAAATCATCTGGTTTGCCGTGAATGATCTCAAGGATAATTTACGGTCAGATCCTCCATTCATAAGTGAAGTTAAGATTCAGAACAAGGCGGTATTCCCGGGAGAGATCATTAAAGGTAAGGTGGTACTCGATGAAGATATCAACTACTCCCGCCGGTTAGTACTGGAATATAGAAACCGAAACTTTTCATTCTCTTTCTCTTCACCTTCCTATGCCAATACCCTTCTGAATAAATACGAGTATATGCTGGAAGGGTTTGATGAAGAGTGGATTACAACGGATCACAATTCAACGAATATCCAGTACACCAATCTTTACCCTAAAAATTACACTTTTAAAATCAGATCTGCCAACAGCAGTGGCTATTGGAGCGATGTTTCAACCTATGAAATCATCATTAAACCTCCTTTCTGGTTGACCTATGAAGCCTTTTTCCTGATGATTAGCTTCTTGGTAATCATAGTGTATCTTATTTACCGCCAATTGAAGAAAAGTTGGGTATTAAAGCAGGAGTTGCTGATGGAAAAAGTACATCGTGAAAGGGAAGAGAACCTCAATCAGGAAAAACTGCGTTTCTTTTCCAATATCTCACATGAGCTCAGAACCCCAATTTCATTGATCATCGGTCCGGCCAAACAACTGGCCGAAGAAGGATTGAACACAGAATATCAGCGAAGTCGCATAGGATTAATACTACATAATTCCAACCGGTTGTATAACTTAGTGAATCAACTCCTTGACTTTAGAAAAGCCCAAAACGGGGAGTTAAGGCTCAAGATTTCGAAAACCGATATCCTGATATTTACACAGAACATTTTTCATTCTTTTGATGGTCTGGTCAAAGAAAAAGCCATCAACTACCATCTGCTTTGTGATTCCGATGAGATTAAGGGGTGGATTGACAGTGATAAATATGACAAGATATTAAGTAATCTGCTGTCGAATGCCCTGAAGTTTACTCCTAAATATGGGAATGTGGACCTGTTTCTTGGAATCAATGAAAATGAAGCCGGGTTAAGAAAACTGATTGTAGAGGTAAGTGATGATGGGATAGGGATTCCGGAGGAGAGTCAACCTAAAATATTCACGCGGTTCTACCGGGCTGAGAATACCAGGGAAGAACATACCGGAACGGGAATAGGTTTATCGCTGGTCAGGTCATTGGTTGAAGTTCATAAATCAGAAATAAAACTGCGCAGCACCCCGGGTAAAGGGAGCGTTTTTACCCTTGAAATACCTATTGATAAGGAATTTTATGATGAGAGTGAAGTCTTTGATTATGAAGAAAGCACAGCCGAATCCCTGTTCCCTTTTATTTCGGAGGTTAAGAAAAACAACACCTCCACAGATCTGAAAGAGAAAGTATTGATCATTGAAGACAACCAGGAGTTAAGAAATTACATTGCGGACTGTATTTCTGATAGTTACAAAGTATATACCGCCGAAAACGGCGAGGAAGGATTACAGATTTGCCGGAACATAAAACCCATCATTTGCGTGGCAGATGTCATGATGCCGGTGATGGACGGTTTTGAATTTTGCAAAACCCTGAAAAATGATGAAAGAATCAGTCATATCCCCGTCATTCTGTTAACCGCCTTATCAGATAATGAAAACCAGATCAAGGGATATAAACAAGGTGCTGATGGGTACTTAACCAAGCCTTTTGATCCTTCTCTGTTAAAAACACGCATCCAGAATATTGTAAAGGCAAGAGCTGACCTGAAGAAAACGTTTTCGGGCGATGTGGAAAGTACGGTAAATGTACTGACCCATTCACCTGTGGATGAAGAATTTCTGAAAAAACTGACGGCTGTGATTGAAATGAATATCAGCGATACGCAACTCGCCGGACCGATGCTTTGTTCGGAGTTGGGGGTCAGTTCATCGACGCTTTACAGAAAGGTGAAAGAATTGACTGATTTGTCACCCAATGAGTTTATCAGGACCATCAGGTTGAAGAAGGCAGTTCAGTTGCTAAGGCTCAAACGGAACAATGTCTCTGAAGTTTCTGATATGGTGGGCTTTAATGACCCCTATTACTTCAGCCGGTGCTTCAAAAAACAATTCGGGTTCCCTCCGAGTGATTTGTTATGAAATGGGAAACCAAGGTCGCGAGACACACAAAATGTAACACTACCATTAATTTGGAATAAATAAACTACGGAAACAGTATGAAAAAAAAGCATTTGATGGCTATTGTGTTAGTTGGAATCTTTAGTACTAATTTAATAGCACAGGAGTTACTACCGAAGATTAAAATTGAAAAACAGGAAAAAACACTTCAGTCGCAATGGAAAGGCAAACGCATCGCATTTCTGGGTGACTCTATGACTGACCCGCGCAGGGTAGGTACAAGCTGTATTTATTGGGAATACCTGAGTGAGTTACTTGGTATTGTGCCTGTGGTGTATGGGCAAAATGGTCATCAATGGAATGGCATTTATAATCAGGCTAAAAAACTAAATACTGAAAAAGGAGATGCGATAGATGCCATTCTTATTTTTGCTGGCACAAATGATTATAATGATGCTTTACCTATCGGTGAATTTTTCTCATTTTCGAAGCGAACAACAAACTCTGATGGCAAAGAAGTCGAGCTGAATTACCGCACTCCGTTGATGAACGACAGCACTTTTTGCGGACGGATTAACAAAGTATTGTCCTTTCTGAAAGAAACTTATCCACAACAACAGATTATTTTACTAACGCCAATACACCGTGGATATGCTAAGTTTGGCAAGGATAATGTGCAGCCAGACGAAAATTTTGCAAACAGAGCAGGGCTGTTTATCGATGATTATATAGAAACAATCAGAAAAGCTGGTTCAGTTTGGTCGGTGCCAGTAATAGATCTTTATTCACTGAGCGGATTATTTCCGCTTTCCGACAATCAGTTACAGTATTTTGCCAAAAAAGAGACGGATAGGTTACACCCGAATGCCTCAGGACATTACCGAATTGCGAAAACATTGCAATATCAGTTGCTTGCATTACCTTCTGGTTTTTCCAATAAATAAATTTTACAGTCAAAACACACAGACACCTGAATATCTCACTTTAAATTATTCCGTTGCTGTGGTTTATTCCGTGAAACAGATGTAATGACCATGTGGTTAATCATACCGGTTGGGTGCATAATCGTGCATGGTCATTTCACCTAAATAATTAAGGGAGTCAAGACTGAACTTAACTCCCTGATATTCTGTGGGCCCAGCAGGGCATGATCCTGCGACCCCCTGATTATGAGTCAGATGCTCTAACCAACTGAGCTATGGGCCCCAACGGAGCGCAAAATTACAAAATTCCCCCCAAATGTCACCATCATCCGAGAAAAAGTTTCTTGAACTTGATGCCAGCACAAATCCGGTCACATCATCGGGACCTCATCGTGCGATGCCCTTAACTCCATCTTTCCATCGATACACCAGACCTCAACAAACTGGGTCTTCTTCACGTCGATCTCTTTCTTCTGCTTCTCCCCTCCCTCGACCGTGACCTCCAGGTCTACGATGCTCTTTCTCACATCGATCTCCACCGAATCGGCAAAGGAAATCGTCAAGTCGGTGCTGATGCCCGACTTGTGGTACACCTCACGGCCATTGGCTTTGATCTGAACGGTATCGTTGTCAAAACCATCACGCAACTTCAATATCAGCTTCATATTTACTCACCTCTTTCAAATACCTGAATATCTACTTCTTCACATCACGTTATAGAGCGGTTTATTTCACTTCATTCCGGACATAACAAACCCTTCCGGAGAGAAAACGAAATCTCACCGGAAAGGTTTCATTCGCAGCACTGATAGCACCTCTTCTTCTTCAATGCAACGGTTATGCCATGGCTGACAGCAAATTGAGGGTCTTGCGGGCAGCCGTCTCATCGCCTGATTTAACCTGCACTTCTGCGAGGCTTGACAGGGTCATCTGGGTGGTGACACTGTCCAGAACTTTGGAGGTGGCCGCCGTGGAAAGCAGTTGTGTGCTTTCACCCAGTTCAGCATCACGCACCACGATGGTCGTCTCACCATGGATGGTCTTGAAATCACGGGAGGCATTGATACCCTTTATCAGGCGGGCATAATTAGCCATCGGGCTTTTACCATGCCGGTCCAGGACCTCATCAAAGGCAGCATTGCCATTCCTGAGGAATTCACTGTCCGATCCGAGCAGGTAAAGTAAAGTCCCCTGATCGCACCCCATGAAGAGATCAGCCAGGGAGGCATCGGCTGCCGTCACCGGGTAACGGACCCTCACCCTGATGAGGTCGGAAAGGATTTCCGATCCATCGCCGGCAGCATAAACCGCACGGATCAGGTAATGTCCGGGCTGACCGAAGTAGAATCCACCCTTGCCATAACCGATGTAAGCGCTGTCCTTCAAGGTCTCATTGCCGCTGATGAAGGCTTCACGGCCCCCCACCAGATGATCGATCAGAGGCTCATAGGCGACCACCTCGCCGTTGGGTTTCTGAATCACCACCTTCACCATACCGAAATTGGGATGGAGCCACGAATGGACCTTCCGCGGAACGGAAGCCGTCGTGCCCAGCTCAATTTGAAGCACTACCGGCTCTCCCAGGGCAAAGCTCTCCTGGTGGGTCGATATTTTAAGCCTCAGTCCGGAATCATCACGCACCAGATCGGGCAGGACATCCTTACCCAGGGCTGATCCTGAGGTGAAATTGCTGCCTCCCATGATGATATTATTCCGGAAGGCGTGGCGCAAATGAATAATCTCCTCGTTATCAAACTGGAAAGCAAAATTGCTCCAGAAGGCTGCAGCTCCTCCCAACGGGTAATTCCATGGATAATTCATCCAGGAGAGGGCGTTGGGACGATTGGGCAGGGGAGGATTGGCATACGATTTCTGCCAGGAGTGGAGGAGGTTGAAGCAATGGCCCAACTCATGGACATAGGTGTAGAGTTGCAGGCGCAGCTTCTCGTTGGTGATTCCGCCGATGCCTTCATGGAAAACGGCACACCCCTGGCGATGCTTTCCTTCCTGGTCGAACATGATGCCATACAGGCCGCTCCCCAAATCGTGGAGGCGCGCCACCAGTTGCCATACCGCCCATTGGGGAAGATTCTGGTAAAGGGTAAAATGGCTGACCATGGCGGCGTGCAACTCGGCGTTGCTCCAGGTGGCGTTGGCTCCCGCCGAGGCAATGTTTATCACATTGCTGCCAGCAGTGGGGACCATCTGAACACCAGCCTCCGCATAGGCGCTCACTACACTCAGGCTACGGGAAGAACCCCCCGACGGCAGTGCACCCGTGTTGTAACTTCCGAAGACAGGGGTCGTCACATCGGAAACACTATCGGTTTCCAGGTTAAGCGTGCGGAAATAAATAGAGACGAAAGCACAGGTGTAGAGTGCACCGGGAGAACCTCCTGCTGTTAAAAACTGCAGCGAGGCAGCAGCCTGCGGCTGAAACACGGTTCGCCGCGGTATCGTTACCTGAACCACCGGCGCCGAAGCCGCAAAGGTAAATGTACCGGTTCCCCTGACCGTCACGGTGGTGGCTGTCACGGTGAGCACCACGGAATGGACAATGAAAGAACCAAAGTAGGAGGTCGTAGCCCCACTGACCTGGTAGAAATCCCCGCTGACACGGTTCATTGGGCGGGTACGGTCCACATCCACCCTCAGTTCAATCCGGAAACCTCCCAATACCCCCTCATAACGACCACTGACCGGCCGCTTTTTCAGAGCTATGGGTCCCGGAACATGTGGCCCCACAGGCAAGGGATGCACAGGTACCGGCACGATTTCCGGAACCGGCCTTTCCGCCGCATGGTGCACAGGCTCAGCAAAACCCGCTTCAGCACCTGCCCCCTCTGTAGTCTCTTCCAGCGAAATGACTTCCGGGCAATAGAGATCATCGACAATTTGCTCAAATGTAGGATCTGATGTAAACATAGACACTCCTCCTTGAAATTTTAAGGATTTATAACTAAGAATGGTGGTCTGACTTCTCAATTCCAGGGTGCGACCATAGAATGACAACAGGCGGCCCCAATAGCACAGAAAATAGAAAGAACTGGTTTTGTATCAGGATTTTGAATCAATCAATTTACGAAAAAAAAATGAGAATAACAACCTCTGAAAGGTTAATTCATACCCCTGTATGAAGTTTTCGCAAGCGATCCATGGAGATGTTTCCCGTAGATTGTCGTTTTGTGATTTCCTTTTACTTTTGTGGTTTATTCAATTCACAGGCATAACAGCATACCGATATGGAAATTCAGAGCAAATACAATCCGGTAGAAGTGGAAGGTAAGTGGTACCAATACTGGATGGACCGGAAGTTGTTCAGGTCGTTTCCCGACGAAAGGGAGCCTTACACCATAGTGATTCCGCCGCCGAATGTGACCGGGGTGCTTCATATGGGGCATATGCTCAACAATACCATTCAGGACATATTGGTCCGGCGGGCCCGTATGACGGGTAAGAATGCCTGCTGGGTGCCAGGGACCGACCATGCATCCATTGCCACCGAGGCCAAGGTGGTCAACAAACTGCGCGAACAGGGCATCGAAAAGCGGGAGATCGGCCGCGAGGCCTTTCTGGAGCATGCCTGGGAGTGGACCCACAAACACGGGGGCATCATCCTCGAACAACTCAAGAAATTGGGAGCTTCCTGCGACTGGGACCGTACCTGCTTCACCATGGATGAACCGCGCAGCGCATCGGTGATCCGCGTCTTCGTCGATCTATACAATAAAGGATATATCTACCGGGGTGTGCGGATGGTCAACTGGGATCCGAAGGCCAAAACCGCCCTTTCCGACGAAGAGGTCATTTACAAGGAAGTGCAGTCGAAACTTTACTACCTCCGTTACCTCGTCGAGGGAACCACCGACCAGTATGTCACCATTGCCACCACACGGCCCGAGACCATCCTCGGCGATACCGCCGTGTGCGTGAATCCCGCCGACGAACGGTTCCGCCACCTGGTAGGCAAAAAAGTGCTGGTGCCCCTGCTCAACCGGCCTGTTCCGATCATCGAGGACGAATATGTCGACATGGAATTCGGAACCGGCTGCCTGAAAATCACCCCCGCCCATGACCCCAACGATTACATCATCGGGATGAAATACCAGCTCGAATCGATCGACATCTTCAACGACGACGGCACCCTCAGCGAGAAAGCCCAGCTTTTCGTCGGAGAGGACCGCTTTGACGTCCGCGAAAAGATCATCCCCGAATTGCAGAAAGCCGGGAACCTGGTCAAGATTGAGGATTACACCAACAAAATAGGCTTTTCGGAGCGGACCGATGTGATCATCGAGCCCAAGCTGTCGGCGCAGTGGTTCCTGAAAATGGAGGAGCTCGTGAAACCAGCCCTTGATTTTGTGATGGATGACACCATCAGATTCCATCCGGCCAAGTTCAAGAACATCTACAAGCACTGGATGAGCAACATCAAGGACTGGTGCATCAGCCGCCAGCTTTGGTGGGGCCATCGCATTCCGGTCTATTACCTGGCCGATGGCAGTTTCGTGGTGGCCGCCTCCGATGCCGAAGCCCTGGAGCTGGCCCGTGTCAAAACTGGCCATCCCGCACTAACCGCTGCCGACCTGCACCAGGAAGAAGATGTCCTCGATACCTGGTTCAGCAGCTGGCTCTGGCCCATCTCAGTCTTCGACGGCATCAGCCACCCCGACAATGAGGAGATCCGTTATTATTATCCCACCAGCGACCTGATCACCGCCCCCGACATCATCTTTTTCTGGGTGGCCCGCATGATCATCGCCGGCTATGAGTACCGTCACGATTTTCCCTTCCGGAATGTCTATTACACGGGGATGGTCCGCGATAAGCAAGGCCGCAAAATGTCCAAGTCGCTGGGTAATTCTCCCGATCCTCTCGATCTGATCGACCGGTTCGGCGCCGATGGCGTCAGAGTGGGCATGCTCCTCTGCTCCCCTGCCGGCGGAGACCTCCTCTTCGACGAAAGCCTGCCCCAGCAGGGCGCCAACTTCGCCACCAAAATCTGGAACGCCTTCAGGCTGGTGAAAAACTGGGAGGTCTCTTCGGCCCCCGTACAACCCGAACACTCACGGCTGGCCCTGGAATGGTTTCACCATAAGCTCAACGAGGTCAATACTACCCTCACCGACCACTTCGACAAATTCCGCATCTCCGATGCGCTGATGCTGATCTATACCACCTTCCGCGATGAGTTCTCGGGGTGGCTCCTCGAAATCGTCAAACCCGCCTGGCAGCAGCCCATCGATGCCACCACCCATGCCGAAGTCATCAGCCTCTTCGACCAACTCCTGCGCCTGATGCAACCCTTTATGCCCTTCATCACCGAGGAGATCTGGCAGTTGCTGACACCCCGGAAGGATGGCGAAAGCATCATGGTGACTCCCATGCCTGCCCTTCAGCCCTTTGATACCTCCCTTCTGGAAGCATTCGAGAATATGAAGGAGACCGTTTCAGGCATCCGCAAGATCCGCCTCGACAACAACATCGCTCCCAAAGAGCCTCTGGAACTGATGGTCCAGCCCGGCGATAAAGGCTACGAACCACGCCTGGCTTCCATTGTGACCAAACTGGGCAACCTCAGCAGTTCCGCGGAGGTTTCCGGAGAAGTCAAAGGCGCCTACTCCTTCAGGGTCAAGTCGACCAGCTTCTTCATTCCTATGGATGAGCACGTCGACCCCGCCGAAGAGCTGAAAAAACTGGAGGAAGAACTGGCCTATACCCGTGGATTCCTGGCCTCGGTGCTCAAAAAACTGGAAAATGAGAAATTCGTAAGCAGCGCCCCTGCCGCCGTCGTCGATAAGGAACGGACCAAGCAGGCCGATGCCGAAGCCAAAATCAAGGTCCTCGAAGAACGCATTTCCGCCATAAATAAATAGGACAAGGACAAGGGTTAACCATTATCACTTTTTTATTAGTGCCCTGTATTTAAAATATTTAAGACTCAAGATTTAAGACTTAAGACTTTTCATGTCTTAACGCCTGTTAATCCTCGTTAATAATTGATAACCTTTTCGGCGTGAATTTTGTTAACCTGTATATTTGACTGCCGGTTGGATGGGGAATGAAAGGTGGCTTAACTGCGAAGCCCTGCAGATGGACCTGGATGCAGACTCGTTTAACAGATGAGGCAGAGCAGTTCTACCTGGAGTCAGAGTTGTTTAACAAGGAAAGCATTATGCTTTGACCTGAAAGCAAATCTGCCTTGCCAGGCAAACAGGCCGCCTGACAGAGCGCATTGTGCAGGGCGACACAAAAAGAAGAGCAAGGTATTCATGAGCTTAGTGCGGTTTATCATACTGGTGGCCCTAATAGGCGGGATTCTGGGGCTCAGGGGGGTTAAAGCCCAGGAGTCGGGTATCGATGAGGATCCGGTACTGATCAGGCTGAAAGCCAAACTGGTCAGTGCGGGGGACAGTATGCCCGTACCTTATGCCAACATCGTTTATCCGCGCCACCGGACCGGCACCACCACCAATGCCGGGGGATTTTTCTCCATGGAAATGCTCAACGTCGACTCGCTGATTGTGTCGGCCATGGGGTTTAAATCACGCACCCTGAAAATTCCGCGTAATTATAGCGAGACCACCACCCTTACCGTCTATCTGCAGCCGGTCATATACGCCATCAGGGAAGTGGAGGTCACTGGTGATAAAAACAGGCCCAACATGGAGGGGATTCCGGTAGGAAAACCCACAGACGTTCCCGTAGAGTTGCGGGGTGACTCCTACAATGAGAAGCCCCCCGTCCTGGCAGCCCTCTTCAATCCCCTCTCTTATTGGCAGTATTACCTCAGTCGCAAGGAAAAGCAGAAACGGGAGGTCCGGGAGGCTGTCGCCCTGGAAAAAAACTGGGAAATGCACTCACAGAATTACAACAAAGAGGTGGTCAAAATGCTGACCGGCCTCAACGATGAGGAAGCCGACGCCTTCATGGTCTGGTTCAATTCCCTCAATGTCCTGCCCTATGCCTCCACTCAATACGAAGTACGTGCCACCATAAGACACTACTTCGAAATCTACCGCCGCGAAAAAAACAGCGGAAAGTGAATCTAAGCACGGGTCTCTTTTCTTTGATTCTTTTCACTTTCAGATTTATCGGCCACTTTCTGGGTAATCCGCATTTTGTACCAACGGATAGTATTTAAAAAGGAACCGCATTTTCAGATCATTTTCCATTATTTTTATAACCTGCCGGAAGGTTTTGCCCCGGAAAGGACAGAGGAGGAAAGAACCATCCCCGACATGAGCCTTAGCTTACTGAATATCTGTAACATATAATAGAATCATCTAATGAAGAAAAGCCTTGTACTTACTTTTATTTTCTCACTCCTGCTGACTTCCGGATACTCCCAGAAGACGGAAAAGGCGAAAGCCGATACAGTCATCACCAGCGGATTGGTCAGCAGCCTGAAATTCAGAAATATCGGTCCGGCCTGGGCCAGCGGCCGTATCGCCGATTTTGCCGTCAACCCCGCCAATTCAGCCGAGTATTATGTGGCGGTAGCCAGCGGCAACGTCTGGTACACCGAAAACAACGGCACCACCTGGAAACCGGTTTTTGACAACTACGGGGCTTATTCCATCGGTGTGGTAAAAGCCGACCCCCACAATTTCAACACAATATGGGTGGGGACCGGCGAGAACAACCATCAGCGTGCCCTGGGTTACGGCGACGGCATTTACAAATCGGTCGACGGGGGTAAATCCTTCAAGAACATGGGACTGAAGGAGAGCCGCCAGATCGGGGGCATCGTCATCGACCCCCGCAATACTGATATTGTATTTGTGGCCTGTGAGGGTTCTGCATGGGGACCGGGCGGCGAACGGGGTCTTTACCGCACCGCCGACGGCGGCAATAACTGGGAGAAAGTCCTCGATATCAGCGAACATACCGGGGTTAACAACGTAGTCATCGATCCCTCCAACCCCGACATCATGTATGCTACATCGGAACAGCGCCGCCGCCATTATTTCACCAAGATCGGCGGGGGACCCGAATCAGCAGTTTATAAATCGACCGATGCCGGTAAAACCTGGCGGAAGATCATGAAGGGCCTTCCCTCGGTCGATATTGGAGGAATGGGCATCGACGTCTCCCCCGTCGATCCATCGGTGGTTTACCTGATCGTGGAGGCGGCCGAAGATAAAAGTGGTTTCTTCCGCTCTACCGACAAAGGGGAGAGCTGGGAGAAAATGAGCGACCATGCCAGTTCGGGTCAGTATTACAACGAAATCTACTGCGATCCGAAAGATGTGGACAAGGTCTATTCTATGGAAACTTACTCCTATGTCACTGTTGACGGGGGAAAAACGTGGGCTGCCCTGAGCAATAACGGCCGTCATGTCGACGACCACGCCCTCTGGATCGACGCTTCCAACACCCGTCATTTCATGATCGGCGGCGACGGGGGCATCTATGAAACATGGGACAATGGCGCCACCTGGGATTTCAAGGAGAACCTGCCCGTCACCCAGTTTTACCGCGTCAATGTCGACAACGCCTGGCCCTTCTATAATGTCTACGGCGGCACCCAGGACAACAACTCCATGGTGGGGCCCTCCCAGAGCCTCAAACGGGGCGGCGCCAGCAACGACGACTGGACGATCACCCAGGGCGGCGACGGCTTCTGGATCGACACCGACCCCACTAACCCCGACATCATTTATACCGAATCCCAATACGGCAATCTCTCCCGCTTCGACCGGAAAAGCGGCGAACGGGTAAGCATCAGACCAATGGAACGCAAGGGCGAGGAGGCCTACAAATGGAACTGGAACGCTCCCATGTTTGTCAGCAAGCACTCTCCCACCCGGCTCTACCATGCCGCCAACAAGCTCTTCCGCAGTGACGACCGCGGCGACTCCTGGCAGGTGATCAGCGACGACCTCACCACCCAAACCGACCGCAACTCCTGGCCCGTGATGGGCAAATTCTGGAGCGCCGACGCCGTGGCCAAGGATGTCTCCACCTCCCAATGGGGAACCATTGTTGCCCTGGCCGAATCCCCCCTTAACGAAAACCTCCTCTATACCGGCACCGACGACGGGGTGATCTCGGTCACCGAAGATGGCGGTAAAAACTGGCGGCAGGTGAAATCCTTCCCCGGAATCCCGGAATACACCTACGTCTCCCACCTCCATGCTGACCGCTTCAATGAGAACGTGGCCTACGCGGCCTTCGACAACCTGCAGCGCGACGACTTCAAACCTTACGTCCTCAAAAGCAACGATAAGGGCAAAACCTGGAGTTCCATCGCGGGCAACCTGCCGGCCAATGGCACCGTCAACTGCCTGGAACAGGACTTCGTCAACCCTGAACTGCTCTTTGCCGGCACCGAATTCGGAGCCTTCTTCACCCCCGACGGAGGAAAGAACTGGGTGCAGCTCAAATCGGGCCTTCCCACCATTGCCGTCCGTCATATCGCCCTCCAGCAGCGGGAATCCGACCTGGTCCTGGCCACCTTCGGCCGTGGGTTTTACATCCTCGACAACTACGCCCCCCTGCGCGAACTCTCCAAAGAACTCACCGACAAGGAAGCCCATATTTTCGGGATCAAGGATGCCCTGATGTTCAATTATGCGGGGAACCAGGACAACCAGGGGCAGACCTACTACATGGCGCCCAATGCCGATTACGGCGCCACCTTTACCTACTATCTTAAAGAAGCTCCGAAGTCCAGGAAGGATGTGCGCAAGGAAGCTGAGAAGAAATTGATGAAGGAGGGTAAACCGGTACCTCAGCCCACCTGGCGGGAGATGGAACTCGAGGCACTGGAGGAAGCGGCCCATCTGATCTTCACCATTCGTGATGAGGAGGGAAATATCGTCCGCCAGATCACGCGTGCCCCGGGTAAAGGGATCCAGCGTATGACCTGGGATCTGCGTTACAGCATGCCCACGGCTACCCGCGTCAGCGGCAGATTCAGCCCCGTGGAAAGCGGTGGCGGAGGCCGCCGCGGGGGTGGTGGCGGGGGCATCGCCGTCATGCCTGGCACCTATTCCGTAGAAATGGAACTCTGGGAGAATGGCCAGGTGAAGCAGCTCGCCGGCCCGGTGAAGTTCAACGCCAAAAAGCTGAATAACGTCACCCTGCCCGCTGCGGATTATGCTGAGAATCTCGCCTTTGCCAAAAACGTGAGCCGGCTGGCGGTGGCCATGACCGGTACCGACCGGCTGACCGCCGAACTGGCCGCGAAAATGGAAAACATCAAACAGGCCATCTATACGACTCCCGGAGCCGGACAAGCCCTGATGGACCAGGCCCGCCAGACGGCTGTGGCCCTCGAAGAGATCCGCTTCGCCCTCAACGGTCTCCAGGCCAAGGCCAGCCAGGAGGAGGTCCCCCCGGCGCAACTCCCCCTCAACACCCGCCTGGGTAACATCGTCTACGCCTATCTTGGCAACTCGGCCGCCGTCTCCCCCGCCGAAAAAGCCGAATTCGCCATCCTGAAAGAGGAATTCCCACCGGTGCTGGAACGATTGAAACATATCGCCGAAAAAGAGATCCCCGCCCTCGAAGCCGAACTTAACCGGCTCAATGCCCCCTGGACGCCCGGAAGGATCCCGGTGTGGAACGAATAATTTGTTGACAATAGATGCATTTCTGCACAATTTTTGTAGCTGTTCAGAAATCCGGAGGAACGGAACCTACCACCCGGTAGGTTCCGTTTTCCGGACTAACCTGAATGAATGAAAACAGAACAAATGCCCAGGCTCCCGGTCAAATATCTCGTTTTGGTGCTCTCCGCACTGCTCCTTTTAGGTTTGGAGGCCCGCGCACAGTATCCCGAGCCTGTGTCTGACCTCGACAAAAAGGTGCTCGCCTTCCTTAAAAACCAGTCCGGCGAATGGAAAGACATGAATGTGCCCGTCACCGACGGGCGGATTCTTTATGATCTGGTCATGGAAGGCAAATACCATAAGGCATTGGAAATCGGCACATCCACGGGCCACTCGGCCATCTGGATCGCCTGGGCCCTCTCCAAAACCGGGGGTAAGCTGGTAACCATCGAAATTGACAAGCAGCGCTACCTGCAAGCACTTCAGAATTTCAGAAAGTCTGGCCTTTCGGCCTATATTGATGCCCGCCTGGGCGACGCCCATGAATTGGTACCCGCCCTGGAGGGAGGCTGGGATTTCGTCTTCTGCGACGCCGACAAATTCTGGTATAAGAATTACTTCATCGCCCTGGAGAATAAATTGAACAAGGGCGGGTGCTTCACCGCCCACAATATCAACACCCGTTCGCCCGACATCAGGGAATTCCTGCAATACGCCCAGGCCCACAGCGGTTTTACCACCGGCAGCCGCACCGGCAGCCGAGCCGGCATTTCCGTAAGCTACAAGAAATAAGCCGCTTTTTTAATCGCCACGATATGTTGGGGAGTGGTGCCGCAGCAGCCGCCGATGATGCAGGCGCCGGCCTGATACAGGGCTTTCACATGGGAGGCCATCTCTTCCGGAGATTCAGGAAAAACTGTATGACCCTCGCGATAGGCAGGCATGCCGGCGTTGGCATGGACCAGAATCGGCACCGTGGGATGGGTGCGGCGGATCTCCTCCACGACGGGGATCATGCCGGCCATGCCATTGCCGCAGTTGGTGCCCAGGATGGAAGCACCGGCATCGAGGAGTGGCTGTACCATCTCGGCAGGTGATATGCCCATCATGGTCCGGAAATCGGCGGTGACCAGCCGGTCGAAGGTCATGGTGCAGATCACTTCCAGCCCGGTGTTTTCACGGGCGGCACGTACCGCTAGCACCGCCTCCTCCAGGTCGGTCATCGTCTCCACGATGATGGCGTCGGCACCCCCGGCCTCCAGGGCCAGGGCCTGCTCCCGGAAAGCATCGTACATCTCTTCAGCGGTGACTTCCTCCATGATCAGCATCTTGCCTGTGGGGCCTACCGATCCCAGCACCAGCACCCGGTCGCCTGCCGCCTCACGGCTGATGGCCGCGGCAGCCCGGTTCAGCTCCGTGACCCGGTCGCCCAAACCATATTTCTCGAGCTTGAAACGGCTGCCCCCGAAACTGTTGGTCTCGATCAGGTCGGCTCCCGCCTCCACATAACTGCGTGCAATCGCCAACACATCAGCGCGATGGGTCACATTCCACAGCTCAGGACACTCCCCCGGGCGCAATCCTTTTTGCTGTAAAAAGGTGCCCCACGCCCCGTCCGACACGAGGACCCGATTTCTGATTAAATCTAACAAAGCTCTCTTCATAAGCTGAGGACCCGCTTCTATACCGGGTATCCAAAAATACAAATAATGTATTACACTGCAGAGTTCAGCTCCTCACCGGGTGACTTTGAGTTTTGCCTCACCTGATAACATTCCGGAAGGTGACGGAGGTTCGCCTGACCCGCGACCATCCCGGGAGGTGACATTTGAGGTTTTGCAGAGCAGATTAGCCTACGGTGGTCAATCCGTAAAGGGAAGCGGCCAGATCCTTGCCGGCAGACGTCCTGAAGTACTTTTTCACCACCGAGGGTGCAGCCTCCGGAGTGATATATCCCTCTTGTATGTTCACCAGGAAATCGGCTTCCACGAGGATCTGAAAGTCGGGACCATCGATTTTGGAGTAGGTGTGGTGATGGCCGGTAATGAAACAGACCCGGTCCATCACATGGGGGTGGATGCCGCAACCCTCCATGATGGAGCGGGCCACGGCAGGCCCTTCCATCTCCTGGAAACGGCTGTCGGAAGAGTGGTGTTTCCTCACGGCTTCCTTGATGCCGATATCATGCAGAATGGCTGTCAGGGCGGTGACCAGCGCCTTCTCCTTCGGAAGTCGCTCCCCCGAAAGAATCGCCCTGGCAAAGCCGTAAACCTTAAAGGCATGGCTGATCCGTTTGATATCGTCTCCAAAATAGCGCACCATACCAAGCAATACCGCACTTTCCTCCATATTAAGCATATAAATACATTACAACTCCTTGATCCACTCCTTCACCACGTCGAGCGAGGGGAGGTTATTTTCGCATTTCAGGCGGTAGTGGACGGTCACCAGCGCCGGCCCTTTGGTGATGCCGAAGGCCGCCATCCTGGCCCGGTCGGTGATGGTCGCGATCCGAAGCTCTTTGCCCAATTCCAGGGAGGCCTGCCTGACCGTCTCATTCAATTCACGGCACACCTCCTCTGTTTCCCCGAAAATGAGAATCTCGCTCCGCTTGGAGCGGATCTTCAGCTTCAGCTTTTCATTGATCCGCTGCTGGATGGCCTGGATGAGCTGTCCTTGTGGCGGGATCTTCGACACAAAGGCAATTTTGCCGTCGATACAGATGGTGGGGATGTTCTTGACCATCAGCGACGACATAAAGGAGACCCCTTCCATTCGCTTGATCGCATGTTCGCGCCATTCGACCACCCCCTCGAAATGGGGGGCTACCCGTTTGACAGCCTCCACCATGTACTGGCAGGGGGCACACGACTCCGAATCAAGGGTGATGATGTCTACGATGACTTTGTCGCTCTGGCCGTAGTCGTTCATGTTAAGGAGAGCCGTGCGGTGGTCGCTGGTTTCCAGAGTACGGGCCACCTCCTGCTGGTAGGGATCCCGTACCAACTCCGATACGGCTTCCAGGTTAGCGGGAGGAGTCTCCATGGGAATGTCGCACCCCGGGGCCAGGATGAACCCTTTTTTACCCCCATGGTCGAGACAGGCCAGGGCTTCCTGGCGGGCATCGTCGGCGCTTCCCATCAGCAGGACCACCGTCAGCCGCAGGTTGCCGCCGAAGCTTACCCCACTCGCCAGCGCCTTCTCCTGCACATAGTCGAGAGGAATATTTTCGTCGATCGAGATGTTGTCAGGGCGGCATCCACACATCACTTCAATATTCTGCTGGGCATGGCCGCACACAAAAAAGGAACTCAGCCGGCCTGCCGCGCGGATGTCGCTAAAAATCCGCGTGGCATAGGGGGCCACGTATTCTTCGAAACTGTCGGGGTCGATCTGGCTGGTCATCGGATCGACCAGGGCGATCACGTCGCACCCCGCCTCCATCAGGTAGCCCGCCATCTTCCCGGCCACACCGGTACAGAATTCCATCAGTTCGTGCACCTCTTCCGGAGACTCATAGAGTTTCAGGAAGATATCGGTACCCAGCAGGTGTAAAGCCAGGGTAAATGGACCGGTGATCAAACCATAGAGGGCCAGATCAGGATACTTCTCCCTTAAGGTGCGGGTGGTCTCCAGCACCTGGGGAATTCTGCCCTTTCCGGAAGCGAACTCCGGCAGGTCACTGAGGCGCTTTCCTTCGGCCAGCGGATGGGAGATGACGGCGGGAGGGGTGGCTGCCGACCACTTGAGGGTGCATCCCAGCACTTCGGCCTCCAGTTGAAGGTCAAAAATGACAGGAATCCCGTCGGGGTGGTACAGCTCAATGGCCTTGCTGATGCCGGCGGTCATCAGTGCGGAGGAACACAGATAGGTGGTGGCATCCACACCGGTGAGAAACCCACCATGCACCCCCACAAAGGGCACCCAGGGCACCCTTTCCGTCTCCTGCAGGGCCATCGCCGCCCTGATCAGCTCTAATCCCTTCATAATAATGATATTCTAATCTTCCTCCATTCTAATCCTCCAATCTTCCATTGAGGTACTCCACAAGTCCCTGCGGGTCGCGGGAATAGGCGTCGGCGCCGATCCTATCACAGAACTCCCTGGTAACAGGGGCTCCGCCCACGGCGACTTTCACCTCCGGAAGGGCCTCCTTGATGGCTTTGGTTGTTCTTTCCATGCTGGGCATGGTGGTGGTCAGCAGGGCCGACAATCCCACAAAAGCACCCGGATGCTCCTTCAGAACCTCGATGAATTTCTCAGGCTTCACATCGACGCCCAGGTCGACCACTTTCCATCCGTTCCCCTCGACCATCATGGAAACCAGGTTTTTCCCGATATCGTGAAGATCTCCTTCCACGGTGCCGATGATGAAGGTTCCCTTTTGCCGGGCCTCACCGGTGAGAAAATAGGGCTTGAGGTGGACCATGGCGGTATTCATCGCCTTGGCCGACATCAGCACCTGGGGCACAAACACTTTGTTCTCCCGGAATTTGACCCCTATGCGTTCCATTCCCGGCATCAGTCCGTTGGTCAGGATATCTTGGGGGGACGCCCCCTGGTCCAGAAGGTGGCGGGTAATCTCATCGGCTCCCTCCTGCCCTTTCATTTGCGGGGGAAAAGGTGAAGCCAGGCTTATTTTTCCGAATTCGACACATTCAGAAAGCTTCTGCAACAATTCAGTCATAGTTTCTTCAGGTTTTCTGCAAATTTAGGGGAACTCTTCGATTCAGGAAAGGAATTGCAATGCCCGGCTAAAATTTTAACTTTGTGAGACGACGAAAACCTGAGACCATGAGTAAGACCTGGAATATTGGGCTGTTGGGCTGCGGAAAGGTAGCCCGTTTGCATGCCTCGGCCATCGGGGAACTTCCCAATGCCCGGCTGGCGGGTGTGTGGAGCCGGACGCGCACCAGTGCCGATCACTTCGCGAAGGAGTTCAATACCGTGAGTTATGCCACTCCGGGGGAGTTGGTGACCCATGCGGCCATTGACCTGGCCATCATCTGTACGCCTCACCTGTTTCACACCGCTGCAGCCCTCGAAGTGATTGAAAAGGGGGCGCATGTACTGGTAGAGAAACCGCTGGCCATCGACCCCTTTGACTGCGACAGGATGATCGAGGCGGCACAGCTGAAGGGGGTGAAGCTGGGGGTGGTGAGCCAGCGGAGATGGTACCCTCCGGCCGCCCGGGTGAAGGCGGCCATCGATGCCGGAAAAATAGGACCCCCGGCACTGGGCACAGCTGTCATGCTGGGATGGCGCGACCGCTCTTACTACGATGCCGACGAATGGCGCGGCACCTGGAACCTCGAGGGCGGCGGTGTCCTGGTCAACCAGGCACCGCACCAGCTCGACCTGCTCCTCTGGACCATAGGAGAAATCGACGAAGTCTACGGCATCTGGAAAAACCTCAACCACCCCTACATCGAGGTCGAGGATACCGCCCTGGCCATCCTCCGGTTCAAGAGCGGTGCCATCGGCAACATCGTGGTCAGCAACTCACAGAAACCGGGCATCCATGGTAAGGTCCATATCCATGGCAGCAATGGCGCCTCAGTAGGCGTGCAGACCGAAAACGGTGCCATGTTTCTTCCCGGACAGAGCGGCATCCTGGCCCCTCCCGTCAACGACCTGTGGACCATTCCCGGCGAAGAGCACCTGCCCGAAGCATGGGCAGGGGAGGATGCTGCCCTCTTCACCACCATTGACCCGGCCACCTATTTCATGAAATTGCAGATCGCCGACTTCCTCGAAGCCCTGGAAACCGGAAGAGAACCGGCAGTGACAGGCCACGACGGCCGTAAGGTCGTCGAACTCTTCGACGCCATCTATCGCTCACAACGTGAAAACAGACCGGTGAAACTGTAATATGCATTTCCTCAGGTAACGGTTCTCGCCGCGCCTCATGGGGCGGAAAACTGATTCTTAAAAATGAAAAATAACGACTGAAAAGAAGATATGTCGGCAGGATTCATCCTTTTTCTGGTCGTCACGGCAGTGGCCCTGTTGCTTTTCATGGTACTGAAGCTCAAGATCAGCGCCTTCATCTCCTTGCTGATCACCGCCATCTATGCCGGTTTGCTGGCAGGGATGCCCCCCGATGCGGTACTGAAAAGCATCCAGGAAGGCATGGGGAGCACCCTGGGGTTTGTGGCTACCGTCGTGGGCCTGGGAGCGATCTTCGGGCAGATCCTTGAAAGTTCAGGGGGCGCCGAAGCCCTGGCCCATACCCTGGTGCGCCGCTTCGGCCAGAAGAAAGCCCCCTGGGCCATGGCACTCACCGGCTTCATCGTGGCCATCCCCGTCTTCTTCGATGTGGGATTCATCATCCTGGTGCCCATCGTTTATGCCCTGGCCCGCGATACCCAACGTTCACTCCTTTACTATGCCATTCCCCTGCTGGCCGGACTGGCTGCCACCCACACCTTCGTGCCACCCACTCCCGGGCCGGTGGCCGTGGCCGACATCATCAACGTCCAGCTCGGATGGGTCATCCTCTTCGGGATCCTCTTGGGCATCCCTACCACCATCCTGGCCGGTCCGCTTTGGGGAAATTACATCTCTAAAAAAATATATCTGCCCCCACCTCCGGCAGACATTCCGGTAACCGGAGAGCAAACCGCTTCCCGGGAATCGCCCGCCCCAGACGAGACAATAACTGCTCCGGGAAACAAGAGGAGCGGTTCCGGAGAGACCTTAACGCTTCATAGCGAGGTGGCCATGGATCCTGGAGAGACAACAAAAGGTTCCGGGGGAATCATAAAAGAGGATACCTGGGAAGGCAGAGGTCATATCACTCCAGACCTGGGGGCCCCTCCTTCTGCCGGGGATCCGGCCAACCTGCTTCCCTCCTTCGGGCTGATCGCCTCGCTGATCGGAGTGCCGCTGTTTCTGATATTACTGAACACCCTCACGGGGGTTCTGGTCGACAAGGAAGTCATCGGGGCATCGCTTCTGACCACGGTCATCCGGTTCCTGGGGCATCCCTTTTCCGCGTTGATCATTGCCACTCTGCTGGCGCTCTGGTTAATAGGGATTCGTCGTGGCATGGCACCCCAAGCCTTGCTCGACCTGAGCAACAAAGCCCTGGGGCCGGCAGGCCTGATCATCCTGATCACCGGTGCCGGAGGGGTCCTCAAACAGATCCTGGTCGATTGTGGCATGGGAAAGATGATGGCCGAATCGATGGCCGGCTCTTCCCTCTCCCCCATCCTCCTGGCCTGGCTGCTGGCCGCCGTGGTCCGCATCACCCAGGGATCGGCCACCGTGGCCATGATCACCGCGGCCGGCATCATCGCCCCCGTCCTTGAACTCCTTGACCTGAGTGACCCGCTCCGCGCATTAATTGTCATCGCTATTGCCTCCGGAGCCACCATCCTCTCCCATGTCAACGACAGCGGCTTCTGGCTCGTGGGCAAATACCTCGGCATGAACGAAAAGGATACCCTCCGCTCGTGGACCATCATGGAAACCATCATCGCGGTATGCGGACTGGTATTTACGCTGCTGACCAGCCTCTTCTTCTGAAACCAGCCAGATGCAGGGGATGGGTATGAACTTCTCCTTTGTGGTACATATCATCAACTTCTTCTGAAACCAGCCAGATGCAAGGGGGTGACCTTCGTTCGCACCACTGATGCACCCGCCTGATCAACTCAAAGCAGGGTGGCCAGGTTCTGGCGGTGAAAGGAATTCTTACCGCAGACCGGACAAGTGGCTCTTTTGAGGCGGTGGATGTTGGTCAGCCTCAACCGCGACCGGCATCTCATGCACTTGAAGCGGCTGGCATGCAAAAGAATCTCCCCTTCCGTGAGGTTGACCTGTACCTTGCCGTGCAACAGGTTGCACTTCGGGCATTTAAAAACCCGGAAGGTGGCATCTATCTCCAGGGCAGGATGTACAACGGCCAGGGATTCTATCTTGTTGTGAATCTCATAATGGAAAAACTTCTGGTTGGAGGCTATGTATTCATCATAACTTTGCGGCCTGACCAGGAAACCGTGCCCCTGCTTGTAGTACTCCTCATATCCGCAGTGGCTGCATTTGTAGGAATAAGCATGCCCAACCATCAAAACCATTTTGAATGCGACTAAAATTACTGATTATAAGCCACACTACAAGGCCAAATATTTTAGAATCGGTATAAATTATCGGGCCTTCGGAAACATTCCTTTGAAAGGTGGGGCGGTTCCACTATTTTTGCGTTCCTTTAATAAGAAGCATAACTGTTTAATTTAAACATACTTTCTATGAGCAAATTCGTTTACGCGTCGATAGGCCGTAAATTTTTGATGAGCGTGACGGGAATTTTCCTGTTGCTTTTCATTTTGGTCCATCTGACGGTCAATTTGATGTTAATCTTTGATGACAGTGGTGTGTTGTACAACGAAGCAGCCCACTTCATGGTCTCCAATCCTATCATCAAAGTGGTTGAGCCGGTTTTGGCGCTGGGTTTTCTGGTGCACATTATCTGGTCGCTTCTGATCACGTGGGAGAACTGGCGGGCCCGCCCGGTGAAATACAAAAAACAGGACCTCTCGGTAGCCAGCAGCTGGGCTTCACGGAACATGCTGATCCTGGGAGGATTGATTTTCTTCTTCCTGGTTATTCACCTTGCCAATTTTTACTGGAAGATCAAGTTTTCCGGTCATGAGCTACTCAATCAGGGCATGGAACCCGGTGCAGAGATGCACAACACCTACCTTTTAGTGAGCACTCTTTTCAAGACCAGTTGGTTTTACAGTCTTCTTTACATCATCGGGGGCTGCCTTCTGGGGCTGCATGTGACCCATGGCTTCTGGTCGGCATTTCAGACCATCGGCTTCAACAACAAGGTATGGCTCAAAAGGCTGAAGAGCATCGCATGGGTGTATGCGGTGGTTGTGGCCGTGGGATTTGCCATTATTCCGCTCTATTTCATGATTAAATTTTAACCGTTAAACCAAGTTGAACATGCAGAAACTTGATTCAAAGATACCGGCCGGGCCACTGGCGGAGAAATGGGCCAGGCACAAAGCCAACATCAGGGTCGTGAGTCCGGCCAATAAAAGAAAGCTGGAAGTCATCGTGGTGGGCACCGGCTTGGGCGGAGCATCCGCAGCCGCCTCACTGGCCGAACTGGGCTATAATGTGAAGGCTTTTTGCTACCAGGACAGTCCGCGCCGCGCCCACTCCATCGCCGCTCAGGGAGGCATCAACGCCGCCAAGAACTACCAGAACGACAACGACTCGGTCTACCGTCTTTTCTATGATACCATCAAGGGGGGGGATTACAGGGCCCGTGAAGCCAACGTATACCGCCTGGCGGAGGTCTCTCCCAACATCATCGACCAGTGCGTGGCCCAAGGGGTCCCCTTTGCCCGTGAATATGGCGGATTGCTCGACAACCGCTCCTTCGGGGGGGTGCTGGTGAGCCGCACGTTCTATGCCCGTGGCCAGACCGGCCAGCAGCTCCTGCTGGGCGCCTACCAGGCCCTCAACCGGCAGATCGCCAAGGGAAATGTCAAAATGTACAGCCGTCATGAGATGCTCGACGTGGTGATCATCGACGGGAAAGCCCGCGGCATCATCGCCCGTGACCTGGTGACCGGCGAAATCCAACGCTTCGGAGCCCACGCCGTGGTGGTGGCCACCGGCGGCTACGGCAATGTCTTCTTCCTCTCGACCAACGCCATGGGAAGCAATGGCTCCGCCGCCTGGCAGTGCTACAAGAAAGGCGCCATGTTCGCCAACCCCTGCTTCGTCCAGATCCACCCCACCTGCATTCCCGTCCATGGTGAACAGCAGTCCAAACTGACCCTTATGTCGGAATCGCTCCGCAACGACGGCCGCGTGTGGGTACCCAAAAAGAAGGAAGATGCGCTGAAATTACGCGAAGGCAAGATAGGTCCTAACGACATTCCGGAGGAAGACCGCGACTTCTACCTCGAGAGGCGCTATCCTTCCTATGGTAACCTGGTTCCCCGCGACGTAGCTTCACGGGCCGCCAAGGAGAGATGCGATGCCGGCTTCGGCGTCAACTCAGAAGGGAAAGCCGTTTACCTCGACTTCAAATATGCCATCGAAAGACTGGGCCGCAGCGTCATCGAAGAACGCTATGGCAACCTCTTCCAGATGTACGAGAAGATCACCGACCAGGATCCCTACAAGGTGCCGATGCAGATCTACCCGGCCATTCACTATTCCATGGGTGGCACCTGGGTCGACTACAACCTGATGACAACGGTGCCGGGGCTCTACTCCATCGGGGAAGCCAACTTCTCAGACCATGGTGCCAACCGCCTCGGGGCTTCCGCCCTCATGCAGGGCCTCGCCGACGGTTATTTCATCCTCCCCTACACCATCGGGGATTACCTCGCCGGGGAGATCATGACCCCCAAGACCAATGTCAACGCTCCCGAATTCGTGGAAGCAGAGCAAAAGGTTAAAAGCCGCCTCGAAACCCTCTTCAATATCAAGGGAACCAAACCCGTCGACTACTACCATAAAAAACTGGGCCACATCATGTGGGACTATGTAGGGATGTCGCGCAATGCAGAGGGACTGAAGAAAGCCATCGCCATGATCAGGGCACTCAGGGAGGAATTCTGGAAAAACGTTAAGGTCCCCGGGGAAATGAACAATCTGAATCCTGAACTGGAAAAGGCCGGCCGGCTGGCCGATTTCTTTGATATCGGCGAGCTGATGGCCCGTGACGCCCTCGAAAGAAATGAATCGTGCGGGGGTCACTTCCGGGAGGAATCGGTGACCGACGACGGGGAAGCCCTCCGGAACGACGATAAATACACCTATGTTTCGGTATGGGAATTCCAGGGTGAAGGCAAAGAACCTGACCTCCACAAGGAACCCCTGATTTTTGAGAATATTAAATTATCACAGCGGAGTTATAAATAAGCGGTACTATGGCTGACAAAATACTGAAGAAACTCTATATTGAGGTTTGGCGCCAGAACAACGCCAAAGCCAAAGGGAAATTTGAGACCTACACCATCGAGAATATCTCCACGGGAACGTCGTTTCTCGAAATGTTGGATATCCTGAACAATGAGCTGATCGAAAAGGGGGTCGACCCCATCGCCTTTGACCATGACTGCCGGGAAGGCATATGCGGGACCTGCAGTTTGTATATCAATGGGAGGCCTCATGGGCCAGACACGGCGGTGACCACCTGCCAGTTGCATATGCGGAAGTTCAAAGAGGGAGAGACCATCACCATTGAACCCTGGCGGGCGAAAGCTTTCCCGGTCATCAAGGACCTGGTGGTCGACCGGTCGGCTTTTGACAAGATCCTCCAGGCTGGCGGTTTCGTCTCGGTCAACACCGGAGGCGTACCCGACGGCAACGCCATCCTGATCAGCCATGAGGATGCCGAAGAGTCGATGGATGCTGCGGCATGTATCGGTTGCGGCGCCTGTGTGGCAGCCTGCAAAAACTCCTCGGCCATGCTCTTCGTCTCGGCTAAAGTCTCTCACCTGGCCAAATTGCCCCAGGGAAAGGTCGAAGCCAAAGCCCGCGCCCGTAATATGGTCGCCAAAATGGACGAACTGGGCTTCGGAGGTTGCACCAACACCCAGGCCTGCGAGGCGGAATGCCCCAAAAGCATCTCCATCTCCAATATCGCACGCCTCAACAGGGAATACCTCTCGGCTCGCTTCTCGGAATAAACACGCCGGAAACCGGATCCACCCCGGGAAGATTTTAATCCGCCAGGGACCCTTTGCTCAATAGGAGACATTATTATTACCTGTCGGTTAATTTTCCTTAATATTGAAAATAAAGCCTCCCAAATTAACTGGTTTTGATTAATTTCGGGAGGTTTTTAATTTTTTCAGCACTAAAAAACACTTGAATATGGCTATCAGTTATAAAGAATTAGGATTGGTGAACACCCGTAAGATGTTTGCCGATGCCGTCAAAGGTGGCTATGCCATCCCTGCTTACAACTTCAACAACATGGAGCAGTTGCAGGCCATCATCAGCGCATGCGTGGAAACCCAGTCGCCGGTGATTCTCCAGGTTTCCAAGGGTGCCCGCCAGTATGCCAATGAGACGCTGCTGCGCTATATGGCCCAGGGAGCCGTCGAGTTTGCCAAGGAACTGAGCAATGGCGCCGGTATTCCTATCGCCCTTCACCTCGACCACGGCGATACCTTCGAAACCGCTAAAAGCTGTATCGACATGGGATTCTCTTCGGTGATGATCGACGGGTCGCACCATCCATACGAGAAAAACATAGAAATCACCCGCGAAGTGGTAGAATACGCCCACAAATATGACGTGACCGTTGAAGGCGAACTGGGTGTTCTCTCCGGAATCGAAGATGACGTGGTGGCAGCGAGGTCGGTTTACACCAACCCTGACGATGTCATTGACTTCACCCAGAAGACCGGTGTGGACTCGCTGGCTATCTCCATCGGCACCTCCCATGGCGCCAACAAGTTCACCCCGGCCCAGTGCACCCGGAATGAAGAGGGCGTGTTGGTTCCCCCGCCGCTCCGCTTCGACATCCTCGAAGAGATCGAACGCCGCCTTCCCGGCTTCCCCATTGTGCTGCATGGCGCCTCTTCGGTACCTGCCGACCTGGTGAAGGTCATCAACGCCCACGGTGGAGCCCTCAAGGATGCCGTCGGTATTCCGGAATCACAGCTCCGTCGTGCCGCCGCCTCCTCGGTATGCAAAATCAACATCGACTCCGACGGCCGCATCGCCATGACCGCCGCCATCCGTAAGGTCTTCATGGAAAAACCGGGCGAATTCGACCCCCGCAAATACCTGGGCCCCGCCCGCGATGCCCTCAAGGCACTCTACATGCATAAAATCGTCAACGTGCTGGGATCCAATAACCGCATCTGATTCCTGCCCACCTTGAATATAAAGAGAGCGCCGCTGAATGGTCAGCGGCGCTCTCTTTTTTATACCCTGTGCCCCCTGATTCTTTTCCAATCCTGGGGCCACATATTCCAGATCTACCAACCCTGTCAGGCCCTTCAGGCTTTAGGAGTCGCCTGAAGGGCCTTCCCGGCAGTTGCCGCAGCCAGGGTTTCCGGCATGCCGGCGCCCCCTTCAGCAAGGGCAGGCAGAAGAAGTGCTCAAGGCCTTCCTTATTTCGCAGCTTCCGCCCCGGCCACTGCCTCCGCTTTCAGGTGCTTATCGAGGAAGGTGATCATCGCCCGGTAAAAATCAAAACGGTTTTCTTCATTATGGAACCCGTGGCCTTCGTTGTCCTTGACCATATATTCCACGTCGACGCCCCTGGCTTTGAGGGCTTCCACCATCTGGTCCGATTCCGCCTTATTGACCCGCGGATCATTGGCCCCCTGGGCCACGAAGAGCGGGGCCACAATTTTATCGGCATGCAGTGCCGGCGAGACCTCCGCCAGCATCAGTGAATCCTTCACGGGATCCCCCACCATTTCAGTAAACATATCGAGCAGAGGCTTCCAGTAAGGAGGGATGGTCTTCATGAAGGTAAACATATTGGATACCCCCACATAATCGACACCCGCGGCATAGAGATCCGGAGTTTTGGTCAAACCGGCCAGTGTGGCATAGCCCCCATAGCTTCCGCCATAGATGGCGATGCGCTCCGGGTCGGCGATCCCCTGTTCAATGAGCCAGTTCACCCCGTCGGTGATGTCGTCCTGCATGGTGAGCCCCCACTGCTTGAAGGAAGCCTCCCAGAACGCCCGGCCATAGCCCGTGGAACCCCGGAAATTCATCTGGAGCACCGCATAGCCGTTATTGGCCAGGAACTGCACTTCCGGGTTGAATCCCCAGGTATCACGGGCCCAGGGCCCCCCATGCGGATTGATGACCACCGGCAGCTTCTCCGCTTTTACACCCTTCGGAAGGGTCAGGTAACCATGGATCGTCAGGCTGTCACGCGAGGTGTAACTGATCGGTTTCATTTCGGCCAGATCCTCCTCCTTCAGCCAGGGCGTTAAATCGGTCAGGTGAGTCAGCTCCTTCGTATTCCGGTCAAAGAAATAATAGGCCCCACGGCTGCGGTCGTTGTAGGTGCGTACAATAAGCTTATCCTCTTCCCGGGTTAAACCGGCCAGGACGACCTCATACCCCGGAAGTTGCTCCTTCAGATAGGTCATGACAGCCTCGGCTTCCGCATCAAAGAAATGGTGCTTGTTCTTGTCAGTGGTCCAGGTCACCGACAACAGTTTCTTCTCCTTGCGTGAATAGTCCACTCCTTCGATATCCGCCTCCTGGGTTTCATAAATCACCTCCTGTTCCTTGCCGTTGGCCACGTCAAAGAGCACCAGGGCACTCTTGTCACGGCCCAGGTTCGACAGGGCATAGACCATCTTGTTATCGAAAGTGAAGAGGGCCGGGGAGACCGTCTCCTTAAAGCTGGTGGTCAGTACCGGGGCGAAGGGCATTTCTTCCGTTTCGCGGTAGAGGATGGTCTGGTTCACCCCATCAGTGGCAAAAGCCAGTCGCAACTTCCCCTCATGGTCGGTCATCCAGCCGGTGATGTTGCCCGGATTCTGGGCCAGCATCGTCATCTCTCCCGTCACCACATTCAGCCGGTAAGGGTCGAATACCGTGGCATCACGCTGATTCAGCCCAACAATGACCTCGTTCTCCACATCCCTCAGATCGTCGATGAACTGGGTGCGCACCTTCTCAAAAACAGTCAGCCCCTTCAGGTCACTCCCGTCGGTATTGACCCCGTAGAGCTGGTAGTTCTCATCCCCGCCGGTATCTTTCAGGTAGAGAAGCCGGTTGTTGCCCTTCCACAGATATCCTGCAATATCACGGGCCGTCTCAGAGGTGATCCGCACGGCCGAATCAGCCCCCACCTTCTGTACAAAAAGATTGAGTCTCGTCTCCCAGGGCGCGAGATAGGAAAAATATTCACCATTGGGTGAAAGCTGAAAAGCAGTCTTCTCAGGATTGCGGAAGAAGTCTTCCAGGGGGATCAGCGGCGCCTTCTGCGGTACCTTTTCACACGACACCAACAGCGCGAAAAGAGCAAAAACTACCCAAGATTTTCTCATAGTCCTTTAAATTTAGGTTATTAACGTTTATTTTTTTTCTGGTTTGTACAACTCATTCTCTGTGACAATCCTCACCAGCATACTGTCCTTCAATGTTTTACTGACAGCATTATAGGGTCCTGTAACGATATCGGTACCGGGTTGGAGTCCTTCAAGGATTTCGATCTGCTGGTTATCCTGGATGCCGGTTTTTACAAGTGTCTTAAAAGCCCTTCCCTCGCGGATCACGAACACCACTTCCTCTTTTTCATCCCTTTCTGTCGGGGCCGCCTTTTGGCCTGTTTTGATGGCCGTCAGGGTGGTGTCGTTGCGCAGGCGGGTAGTGACGGCCTGTACGGGCACCGCCGTCACACCATAGCGGGTAAGGGTAAGAATCTCAACGGTGGCCGACATGCCTGGCCTGAAGGGGTATTTCACCGACCGGGTGGTATCGGTGAGATCGGCATAGGAGTCGTGGAGCAGCAGGATCTTCACCTCGAAGTTGGTCACCTGGTCGGCGGAAGTGCCTGAAGTGCGGGCCGAATTGGCGATTTCGGTGACCACGCCTTTGAATTTCCGGTTGAGGTAGGCATCGACCTCTACCAGGGCAGTATCTCCCAGATTAACCTTGACGATATCATTCTCGTTGACATCGACGCGGACCTCCATCTGGTTGAGGTCGGCGATGACCATGGTTTCGGTACCGGCATACATACCCGTACCCACCACGCGTTCCCCTTTTTCCACGTTAAGGCGGGAGACCGTTCCGGCCATGGGGGCAAAAACCCTGGTTTTAGTCAGCTGCTCCCGGGCTTCCGCCACGGAGGCTTCGGCACTCTTGACCGTGTAACGGGCCGCCCTGACCTCGGCTTCGGCCACCTTATAGGCCGCCTGCGCCGTCTCAAATTCGGCCTGTGGAATGGTCTGTGAATCGAACAACTGTTTTGCCCTCTTAAAAGAGAGTTCCCGCTCGATGAGTTGTGCTTCGGCCTGCGCCAACCGCGCATGCGACGAGTTGAGAGCTGCCTCAGCCCGGCTCAGCGCCGACTGGTATACCTCCGGCTTGATCACCATCAACGGATCCCCGGCCTTCACCTGATCCCCTTCCTCCACCGACAACTCAATGATTTCACCCGACACGTCTGGACTGATCTTCACTTCAGTATGAGGCTGGACCTTGCCGTTGGCCGTGATCTGCTCGGTGATCGTCAGCGTTTCCACCTTCCCGGCAAGCACCTTCACACTTACCTCAGCCCCAAACCAACCTGCTTTCTTCCCCACGACCATCAGGACAAGGGCCAATACCAGCACGCCCAATACCAAGGGAAGTAGTTTCTTTTGTGGTTTTTTAGTCATGGTTTAATATGGGTATTTCCTTACCCCATAAAATTACAACCTTTTTAGCCACAATTCGCCTCAACACCAACCTTTTTGCAAGCAGGCCTTCTTATCTTTGATCTATTTATAGCTAAGGTTCTCAGGAATGAACTTTTCCACAAAAGCGGGAGAGACTCCCTTTCGGCGGGCGTAATCCTCCACCTGGTCAGGAGCGACTTTTCCGACCCCGAAATAGCTGGCCGCAGGATGGGCATAAAACTGCCCGCATACCGAAGCGTTGGGATACATGGCATAATGTTCGGTCAGGGTGATACCGGCCTGATGGGCCTCCAGAAGATTCAGGAGGGTCTCCTTTTCAGAATGCTCGGGGCATGCCGGGTAGCCTGGAGCGGGCCGGATCCCCTGGTAACCGGTATGAAACAGGTCATGCAGGGAGAGGTTTTCATCAGGGGCATAGCCCCACAGTGCTTTGCGGACCAGCAGGTGGAGGTATTCGGCAAAGGCCTCGCTCAGGCGGTCGGCCAGGGCCTCCAGCAACAAGGCCTTGTAATCGTTATGTTCCTCCCGGAAATGACGGATCCACGTTTCAATGCCCACGCCTGCCGTCACGGCAAAACCGCCGCAGTAGTCGCCCCGGCCCGAGGTGAGGGGCGCCACAAAATCGGCCAGGCAGAGATAAGGCTGCCCCTCTTTTTTCTTCTCCTGCTGCCGCAGGTGCCGGAAAACCCCTGCCAGTTCCTTTCTGTTTTCATCTTTAAACAAAAAAATGTCATCACCGGAAGCATTGGCAGGCCAGAGGCCTACCACCCCATGGGCCGTGACCATCTTCTTACTGATGATCTCGTCGAGCATTTCCTGGGCCTCCGCATAGAGTTTGCGGGCAGCCTCCCCCTGGCGGGGATCGTCGAGGATCTGAGGAAAGTGCCCTTTCAGTTCCCAGGCCATGAAGAAGAAAGTCCAGTCGATATATTGGCGCAGTTCAGCCAGAGGAAAATCGTTAAAATGCCTGACGCCCAGAAATTGAGGCGTGTAAATCGGAATCGTCGTCCAGTCGGTGGACCACCGGTTGGCCCTGGCCTGCTGCAGGGGGACATACTCCCGGGGTTTGCGTTGCTCCTGGAATCGGCGGATCCCCGCATAATCCTCCTCTACTTCCTTCAGAAATTCCTGGTTGCCTGACAGCAGGGAGGCCACTACTCTTGTAGAGAGGGAGGCGTCCTTGACATGGACCACCGGGGCGGTATATTCGGGGGCGATTTTGACTGCCGTATGAATTTTGGAGGTGGTGGCCCCCCCGATGAGCAGGGGCAGCTTTAATCCCCGGGTTTCCATCTCCCGGGCGACCTCAGCCATGACCTCCAGGGAGGGCGTGATCAATCCGCTTAACCCCACGATATCCACCTTTTCGGCCACGGCGGCATCCAGGATCTTATCGGTGGGGACCATCACTCCCAGGTCGATCACCTCGTAGTTGTTGCATCCCAGCACCACCCCGACAATGTTCTTGCCGATGTCATGGACATCGCCTTTGACGGTGGCCAGCAGGATCTTCTTCCGCTGGTCAGCCTGGGGGTATTTTGCCTTGTCGGCTTCGATGTATGGCAGAAGAAAAGCCACGGCTTTCTTCATCACCCGGGCCGATTTGATGACCTGGGGCAGGAACATCTTCCCCGAACCGAAGAGGTCACCCACCACGTTCATTCCATCCATCAGGGGGCCTTCAATGATAGAGAGGGCCGGGGACCATAGGGTGACGGCTTCGGCCATATCCTCGTCGGTATAATCGGCGATGCCTTTGACCAGGGCATGAACGATCCGCTCCCGGAGGGGGAGATGGCGCCATTCCTCGCGCCGTTCTTCGGGCTTTCCGTTGGCCTGTAGTTTTCCGGCCAGTTCCAGGAGCCGTTCTGTGGCATCGGACCGCCGGTTCAACACCAGATCTTCCACCCGCTCCAGCAACTCAGGCTCTATCTCATCGTAGATCTGAAGCATTCCGGGGTTGACGATACCCATGTCAAGACCAGCCGCGATGGCATGGAAGAGGAAAACCGAATGCATGGCCTCCCTGACGGTATCGTTGCCCCGGAAGGCAAAAGAGACGTTGCTGATGCCCCCACTGGTGCGGGCGTAAGGAAGATTGCCCTTGATCCAGCGAATGGCTTCTATATAGTCGACGGCATAATTGTTGTGTTCCTCCAGTCCGGTGCCGATGGTCAGCACATTGGGATCGAAGATGATATCTTCTGGAGGGAAGTCCACCTCCTGGGTCAGGATCCGGTAAGCACGAGTGCAGATTTCCTTTCTGCGTTCCAGGGTGTCGGCCTGGCCTTGTTCATCGAAGGCCATGACCACCGCTGCCGCCCCGAAACGCCTGATGGTGCGGGCATGCGCCTTAAAGCGCTCCTCCCCCTCCTTGAGACTGATGGAGTTGATGATAGCCTTCCCCTGAATGCACTTGAGGCCGGCTTCGAGCACCTCCCACCGCGACGAGTCGATCATCACGGGCAGGCGGGCAATGTCGGGTTCGGCCATCATCAGGTGGAGGAAGGTGACCATCTCCTTTTGGGCATCGAGCATGGCATCGTCAAGGTTGATGTCAATGGCCTGGGCGCCGTTTTCCACCTGGTCGCGGGCGATGACCAGCGCTTCTTCATACTTCCCTTCCCTGATCAGGCGGGCGAACTTGCGGCTTCCGGCTACGTTGCACCGCTCCCCGATGTTGAGAAAGTTATTCTCAGGGGTGATGGCCACCGGCTCCAGTCCCGTGAAACGGGTCACATGGTCGTGGGGGTTTATTTCATGGGGCCGGGCATCGGCCGCCGCACGGGCAAACTCGTGGATATGGGCAGGGGTGGTCCCGCAACATCCCCCTATGATATTTACATAACGGTGATCCAGGTATTCGCGGATGGTCGTCCCCATGCTCTCCGGGGTTTCGTCGTAGCGCCCGAACTGGTTGGGGAGGCCGGCATTGGGGTGGGCACTCACATAAAAGGGGGCCTTCCGGGAGAGTTCCCTCAGATAGGGCTGGAGTTCGGTGGCCCCGAGCGAACAGTTCAGACCGATGGAGAGCAGTTTCACATGCGATAGGGAATGGAGGAAGGCCTCCAGGGTCTGCCCCGAGAGGGTGCGCCCGCTGGCATCGGTGATGGTGCCCGACACCATCAGGGGCAGCTCCTGCCGGCGTGCTTCCAGGGCTTCCTCAATGGCCACCAGCGCCGCCTTGGCATTCAGGGTGTCAAAGATCGTCTCCACCAGCAGCAGTTCTGCTCCCCCGTCAAGGAGCCCTTCGACCTGCTCCCGGTAGGCCGCCTTCACCTCATCAAAGGTCACCGCCCGAAAACCCGGATTGTTCACATCGGGGGAGAGCGAAAGCGTTTTGTTGGTAGGCCCAATGGCCCCCGCCACATAACGGGGTTTGGCCGGGTTGGCCAATGTGAATTCGTCGGCCACCGCCCGGGCTATCTCCGCCGATGCCTGGTTCATGGCATGCACCCACCCTTGGGTGTGATAGTCGGCCTGAGAGATCGGATTGGCATTGAAGGTATTGGTCGAAAGAATATCGGCCCCCGCCTCCAGATATTGCCGGTGTATGGAGGCTATAACCTCCGGCCTGGTGAGTGAGAGAATATCGTTATTGCCCTTCAGATCATGGGGGTGGGTCGTGAAGAACGTACCCCGGAAGTCCTCTTCGGTCAGCTTGTAATCCTGGATCAGCGACCCCATGGCCCCGTCAAGGACCAGGACTCTCTTTTCCAGTTCATGACGTATGTCGTTTTTCTTCATTCTTAAGCGGAAGCGTTTATAAACCGGACTTCAAAGTTACCACGGATTCCGGTTTGGTCTTCGCAAATGATGACCAGGGAGAGGATTTCGGGGAATTGTTCCGAATATTTTAACACCGGTTCAATATCGGCGGGCGATTTAACGCGGTTGGCCAGGGCTGTGGCCCAGGCGTCGGCCAACGCCGGCGAGGAGCAGGCTACCATCACGGCGTCGGCCCTGCCGAAACTCAGGGAGGGACCCACCATGCCTGAAGAGGTACATATACCACAGGGCGTATCAGCAGCCGGTATGATGATTCCAATTTTTTCGGAAAGGGGCGAGTCGCCGGCATAAATGGTCATCAGCAGGTCCTCCTTGAGCAGGAGATAATAGTCACCCCCGTTTTCGACGATCAGCTCCTTCACGGGAAACTGTTTCCTGATTTCTTCGGCGGTTCGGTGGGCAAACAGTCCGGCCACTGCAGCCATAGGACCCGTAGCGGTCCTGAGCCCTGCGGCGGCCATTTCCCGGGCTTCCCGGGGAGCTCCCGGACTGAGGGTCAGGGGCTCCAGAGAGCTCCTGAACAAGGGATGCTCATCAATATAGGTCCCGAGGCGGGTCCGGAGGGCGACCACTTCATGCAGGGCTACCTCCGCAATCTCCTTATGAAAGGAGGCGTGGTCCACCCCGATCCAGAGGTCCGTCTCCAGGTATTGCACCGTAAAGGAGGCAAACCGGGCGGGGTTGAACTGCTGGCGGTAGTTTCGTGGCTGGTATTCCATATCTTCAAAAGTACAATAAAAAAGAGATCACATGGCGCCTCACAAGCCAGCTCCCGGTCCACCGGAAGATCTCGGGAACCGGGAGCCTGACCCGCAAAACGTTGTGGGCCGCAAGGGATGGGTGGATGGAAGAGAGGGTGCAAACCGAAGGGGAGTCGGCTACCGAAGGGGAGTCGGCCAATGAAGAGGCGTGGGCCGCTGAAG
>CAZKIU010000019.1:15476-67808 GCA_964552955.1 uncultured Prolixibacteraceae bacterium | reverse complement strand
TCCAGCACAAGAAATCCAGAGCCCAGGGCATGTATGAGTTACACCGCGTGGCCGATGGGGAATCCATGCACTATATCTCCCAGTATTACGGGATCAGGATGAGGTCCCTATACCGGCTCAACAAGCTCAGGTACGGCGATGTGGTTCCCGTGGGAACCCTGCTCAGGCTCCAGAAAAGAAGCCGGTAAGCGGGCAGCCGGAAAAAACCGGTTCCGGGGTGGGGTCTGGCAGTCCGGTGACAGAAAGGATACGGGAGGGATCAGGATTGCACTTCGCCGTTGCCCTGCTGCCGGGTAAAGAAGAGCCAGGGGAGCACCACCCTGTCGGTGAAAAGCACAAAAAGCAGAACTACACCTCCTCCGCCAAGAAGGTCTCTGGCGGAGATCATCCAGGCCGCCCACTCCTTCCAGGTTTCACGACCTGTAAAGAAAAGAATCCCCAGAAGGATCAGAAGGGGCAGAAGGAGGGCTGCAGCATAAGTGAGGAATTCCGTCAGGTGCTGGCGCAGCATGATCCTGTGGGCCGCCTTGCGGGCCACCTTACCGGCAAACGTCGCAGGCAGGGGCGGCAGGTTATCGGTGCGCAGAATCTGCTCCAGCCACCGGTCCGGTCCGGAATCCTCAGGCAGATGACCGTCAGGATGATATAATGGCTCGTTCTTCATAGTCAACCCTGTTTTCCAGTTTACTTTTCAGCAGTTGCCGGGCCCTGTGCAGGTAATTCCTGATGGTCGCCCCGGGCATTCCCGTAATTTCCCCGATTTCATTGCAGGAAAACTCATCAAGATAATATAGCGTCACCACGGTCCGGTAATGCACCGGAAGCGCTTCTATCGTACGCAAAAGCAATTGCCTGACCTCCTCCCGGTCCACCCCATCGGCAACCGGAAATCCGGTTTCCTGAAGGATCGATGGTTCAAAATGGTCCAGCTCCCGCTCGTTCATCAATTTTCTTTTTTTCAGATAGGTAGCCGTCGTGTTGTAGGCTATGGTGGCAATCCAGGTCGACAGCCTCGATTCTCTCCTAAAAGTGTGCAGCCTTCTGAAAACCCGGAGAAAAACATCCTGGCAAAGATCCTCCGCTACGGCATCCTGCAACACCATTCTTCTGACGATATGGTTGACCAGCCTCTGGTAACTGGTTACCAGAAACCTGCAGGCATGTTCATTGCCGCTCAATACCCTTTCAACCAGTTCCGCGTCTGTCATTTCTCCATGCGACTTCAAAATTACCAAAAGGTTGCAGTTACTGTAAAAAAAAAAACGCGCCCGGCTGCAACATTTTACCGCATGGCCGGTCAGATGGGGCAAAAGCATAATTTAAAAACAATTGCCATGGAAGAAATTTTTGTGACAGCCATCGTTTTTTACGGATTTTATCAAATCATCAGATTGCTTTCAGAGCATTTCCTGAAGAGGAAACTGATCAACAACGGTCATGTGGAGCAGGCCGGGATCCTGGTCACCCCCGTGGCGCCTGCTGAGGAGTCGCAATGCTATCCCTCCCTGAAGTGGGGACTGGTGGCCTTCACGGCAGGGCTGGGACTGATTATCATCGAAATCATCAGGTCCTACCCCACGGTCAACGGCGACTTGTATGAGACGGCTCTTCCCTACGGTATTGAGCTGGTCTTTATCTCCCTTGGATTTCTGATTTACTTTTTCCTGGTCAACCGGTTGAAGAAGACGCAGGCCTGAGCCGCGAAAAGCTGAAATCCCGGATTATCCTGCAGCCTGCTCCCGTGGGAGTGCGCTGCAGGATTTTTTTACAAAAAGGCGGGTGAGCCGGGAGTCCGCCAGGGAGAAGGACCGTCCCACCGGCTTCAGGTGGCCCGCCAATGATCAGGATGATTGAATCCCCGCAGGAATTCGGAGGCATTCATCCGTTTCCGGCCGGCGAGCTGCAGGTCGGTGATCCGGAGCCAATGGTCGCCGCAGGCGATCTCCAGGCTGTTTTTGCCATCGGAAGATATCCTCCCGGGGAGAGTTCCTGGGGGCAGGGGGCCGCCGGTGTCAGCCCTGAAGATTTTCATTTCGGTTTCCGCACCGGTTTCCCCGTTGCGGAGGGTAGTCCAGGCGGCCGGCCAGGGGGAGAGCCCCCTGATCAGGTTGCGGATTCTTTCCGCCGGGGCCTTCCAGTCGGGATGCATATCCTCCCTGAAGATCTTGGGGGCGGTTTTGAGTGGTCCTCCGTTCGCCATCAGTTCCTCCTGCGGAATGGGGGTATAGGCTCCGGAAGCCAGGGCATCGACGGTTTTCAGCACCAGCCGTGCCCCCCTGACCATCAGCCGGTCATGGAGATCTCCTACGGAATCCTCGTACCCTATGTTCTCCCTTTCCCGGAAGAGAATCTTTCCGGTGTCGATTTCATGTGACAGGAGGAAGGTGGTCGCTCCGGTTTCGGTTTCGCCGTTGATGAGGGCCCAGTTGAGGGGTGCGGCGCCGCGGTATTGCGGCAGCAGGGAAGCATGAAGGTTAAAGGTGCCCAGGCGGGGCCGGGCCCAAACCACCTCGGGGAGCATACGGAAGGCCACCACCACCTGGAGGTCAGCTTCCAGGGCGGCCAGCTCCTCCAGGAAGGCGAGCTCTTTCAGCTTTTCAGGCTGCAGCACCCTGAGCCCGGCAGAAACGGCATATTTCTTCACCGCGCTTTCCGCGACTTTCAGCCCCCGCCCTGCCGGCTTGTCAGGAGCAGTGACCACCCCCGCCACATGATAACCGTTATCCACCAGGGCCCGCAGACTCTCCACGGCAAATTCGGGGGTTCCCATAAAAACAATACGAAGCTGCCTGGGATCCATACGCGTCATGAATTGGATTATAGTGGGCAAGATACGGCTTTTAAAACAGAGAAACCCGGCACTGAGGCCGGGTTTCTTCCGATATTTCAAAAAGGGCCGGAGGGCAATTCCCGTAAAATACTAAGATTGAAGGAGAAAGTAGAGACTGATCCCCCCGGCCAGAAGTTTCTCAGCAGAGGTTACTGCTTGCCACCGCCAGCCCACCACAGTTTCTGCTTGTGGGTATCCTCGCCCATTGCGGCAACGGCTTTTTCCACGTTGGCCTTATTGAGCGTGTACTCCGAGGTGGGATACTTGAAGCGGGCGACAATATCGCTGCCTGATTCGCTTCCCGGAATGGGGTCGAAAGTACGGTTGGCCCCTCCGATCACGGCGGTCACACCTCCCGGTTTAACCAGTGATTTGGGATAACCCGTGCGGCGGTATTCGGCCCAGGCTTCATGCGACTGCGTCAGAAGATGGATATACTTCTGGGTAAGAACCATTTCCTTCTTGGCTTCGGGAGTAGCAGCATTGAACTTTTGCATCACGGTTGTCACATAGTTTGCATCAGCAGCAGCACCCCACTTTTCGATGGAGGCTTCAATCCCTTCCTGGAAGGTGGTGGCATCCCATCCTTCCACTTCCGATACCATGAAACAAACCGTCGGGTAATCGAGGAAAGTGGCAGGATAATCGGCATGCAGGAAAACAGGATTTCTACCCAGGAAGCTGATACGGGAAGCGGAGTTCCCTGACCACCACTGCTGGGTCTGAGCGTCGGTCATCCCGTAAGGTACTCCATTACGGTTGGTGGTGTAAGTCGTAAAGACGGTATACCTGGGATCACGCAGCCCCTTGAAAGGATTGACAAAGGAGAGGTAGTCGTTCCCCTTGATGAGCTCCATGAACTGGGCGGTGAAGGTGAAGTCATTCCGGTTGTTCACAAAATAACCGTTATAAAGCGGGGCTTCATTGGGAGCTCCCGAGGTACTGAAGGCACACATGGCATTGTCATCATTGCTTTCCATGACTCCGTCGGCAATGGCATCGCGGGCTTCGGTGAGATAGGAAGCATTCGCCTTTGAGGCACGTAAAGCCAATCTCAAGCGTAGGGAGTTGGCAAATTTTATCCATTTGTCAAGATCGCCGTTGAACAAAAGGTCGCCCGTGGCAAAACCGGTTTCCGAGGCACTCAGATCTTCTACCGCCTTCTTCAGCACGGAAATCAGGCCGTCATATACCGCTTTCTGGCTGTCATAAGCCGGCTGGGGATATTTTCCCAGATCCATGGCCTGGGAATAGGGAATGTCGCCGAAATAATCGGTAAGCAACTGGAAAGACCAGGCCTTCATGATCTCAGCCACGGCAATCTGCATTTTATTTTCCCCATAAAGAGCGGCGTATTTGTCCTTGGTGTCCGTACCGGTATTCAGATTGATGATCTTCTGCAGGTTGTTCAGGTAGATGTAGTTGTTCCTGAAGAAACCGTCAGTAGTTCCCGACCGGAAGGAATAACGGTCTTCGGAGGTGTAGTTGCGCTGGGCAAAATGCTGGGCGGCAACCGCTGACTGGCGGCACATGTACCATACATCATGGTTATTGTAAGCAATATCCCTGATGGCCTGGCTTAAAAGGGCCGGGGTAGCAGCTTCCAGAGACTGGTTAGGATTGTCATTAATCTTGTCGAAATCCTTTTCGCACCCTGTTAATGAAAAGATTAACAAAGTGGCAAATGCAAGAATATATTTATACCTCTTCATACTTCTTAGAATTAAAAATTAAAGTTAAGTCCAAATCCGTAAGACCTGGTTCCGGGCAGATAACCCCCTTCAATCCCCTGGGCATTGCTGCCTGCCATCTGCAGATATTCAGGATCGAAGTGGTTCGTGGCGGCGCCGAAGATGGCCAGGTTCCTTCCGAAGGCGGAAATGCGCAGGTCTTTCACCGGTCCGGTGTAACGCGAAGGAATAGTATAACCCAGTCTCACCTCACGCAGTTTGATAAAGTCAGTGCTGAAGATGCTCTGGCGGTCGGGACCATCATAGTGTTTCTCAGCCCACGCCTGTCCGTCAACCCTGGTGGTGTTTTTCACCGGGCTGGAGGCTTCAGTGCCGTTGGCATTCAGATAGGTGATTTTTCGGGTCACGGCATCATAGCGTCCGTATACTCCGTCGAGAAGAAGACCTCCGCCATCATCCTTGGCATCCCTGATGTTTTTGCCGTTTTCATTGAGAGCGGCCGACTCCTCGAGAATACCGGAATACATCCCCCACATATAGGAGAGGTAGTACATATTTCCGCCCCTCTGCATGTCGAAGAGGACGCTGAGATCAATACCCTTATAGTTGAAGGTATTGGTCAGACCAGCCGTGAAATTCGGGGTGACATTGGCCAAAGGCTTGATTTCGGAAGGAATGTAATGGCCACTGGTGCTGACCACCCTGTTGCCCTGGGCATCGGTCACATAGTCGGTACCATAAATGATCGGATAGGAGAAACCCTTGAAAGCACCGGTCTGCACTTTGAAGGGGCCTGAGCCCAACGTCAGGTAGTCAAGACCTTCGGCAATTTCTACCACCTTGTTTTCCAGGGTGGCCATGTTCAGCTGAATGTCCCACGAGAAATCCTTCACCTTGACTGGAGTGGCCATAATGGCGACATCAATACCCTTGTTGGTCATCAAACCGGCATTGATGATCTTGGAACCGTAACCGGTGGCTCCCGAAACCCTGACCGGAACAATCTGGTTCTCGGTTTCCTTATAGAAATAGGAGAGATCCAGCCCGATCCTGTTTTGGAAGAACTTCAGTTCGGTACCCACTTCCCACGAGGTGGTGATTTCAGGTTTCAGGTTGGGATTGTTCAGCGTGCTAGAATAGCTCATACGGGGATTCTGTTCCAGTTCGGCATCCATGAATGTGGAGTTGATGGCCACATAGTTGAGCAGCTCAAAGGGACCCGTGTCATTCCCCACCTTGGCAACACCTGCCCTTAACTTGGCAAAGGAGAGCACCGGATTGTCCTTGAGTCCTTCCAGCTCCGAAAAGAGGAAGCTGAAGGTGGCGGAGGGATAGAAATAGGAACGGTTTCCACTGGGAAGGGTTGAAGACCAGTCGTTACGGCCGGTCAATTCGAGGAAAGCCATATTTTTGTAATCAAAGCTGGCATTGGCATAGAGGCTGTTGATCCTCTTCCAACTGCTATAGTCATAAACAGTAGCCTTGTTAAGAGAGTTGGAGAGATTGTATAACCCGGACTGAATCAGCCCCCCAACGGTAATCCCGCCATCCCTCCAATATTTGCGGTCCAGCCTGTTGCCTCCGACGATAGCATTGACGCCCAGGTCGTTGTTCATAAACCTCTTGGTCAGGGTGAGGAAGAGTTCATTGTTGACTTCCAGGTTGGTGTAAACGCTTTTGTAATATTCCGACTGGGCCTGTGAACCAATAGCCATTCTCTCTTCGGTCAGAAACTTGTAAAAGTCAGCACCTGAACGGCCGGTCAGTTTGGCCCACGGCGACAACTGGATGTTGAGGCCGAAATTGCCGAAGAACCTGTCCCTGCGGTCGTTCTCGTAATTTTCATAGGCACTCCAGTATGGATTGTCGGTATAAGCCGGAGGAGCAACATTCCAGTCCTGCCTGTTCCAGCTTCTCTGCGTCCCGTCGGGATTCTTGTAATTTTCCATGGCCTTGTAATCGGCACTGGTATGGATCCACTGCCACATCTTCTGCACAGGGTTCCTGTCACCATAACCGGTTTCGGGACGACCCACGGCCACATTCTCTATATAGTTGGCATTAACCCAACCATCCATGAACTTGTTGAAACGGGAACTTCCGCTCAGGTTAATGGTATTGCGGGTCAGGGTGCTGTTGGGATAAATCCCCTTGACATCCATGTTGGTCAGGGAGATACGCAACGCACTCGCCTCGTTGTTGGCCGTCAGGGCCACATTGTTCTGGTAGTTGACTCCTGTTCTGAAATAATAGGTGTAGTCGTTTTCGGGATACACCCACGGTTTTTCCTTCAGATAATTAGCCGTATCCCACTCATCAAAAGAGTTGAAGAGCAGCACCTTCACACTGGGGTCATACTTCGGTCCCCAACTTTCGTCGGTGGTGAAATCGGGATAGAGGTACTCCTTTCCATTGAGTTCGAAGCTGAGGAATTCATCGCCGTAACCCCCGCCATAGAGTTTCTGGTACTGGGGATAGTAAGCGGCATTTTCAAGGGTGACGCTGGAGTTGACCGAGATGCCCAGGGCCTTCTTACCGCCCGTTGTGCCCTTTTTGGTGGTGACCATAATGACCCCGTTGGCGGCACGTGAACCATAAAGTGCGGAAGCACTGGCTCCCTTCAGCACCGATACCGATTCAATGTCGTCAGGGTTGATATCGCTGGCCAGGTTACCCAGGTCATAACCACCACCCCCTGTGGCTCCGTAAGAGAAGTCTGAGTTGTCGAGCGGAATCCCGTCAACCACAAACAAAGGCTGGTTATTCTTAGTCAGGGAGGTATTCCCACGAATGTTGATTTTCGCCCCGCCACCCATCTGACCGGTGGCCGTGGATATCTGTACCCCCGAAACACGACCGGCAAGAGAACTGATCACATTGGCGGTCCTGACCTTGGTCAGTTCCTCCCCCTTCACATCCTGCACAGCATAACCCAAGGCCTTTTTCTCCCTTGAAATACCCAGGGCAGTCACCACCACCTCATCCACACCAAAGGTGGCAGGGTACATCAATACCTTAAAATTGGTCTGGGTCCCGATGGGAACTTCCAAACTGTTCATACCCACAAAAGAAAACATCAGGGTTTGTGCATTGGCGGGAATCCTCAGGGTGAAGGCTCCGTTCATGTCGGTCACCGTCCCCAAAGTGGTCCCCTTGACCACTACAGACACACCCGGAATGGGAGCCCCGTCTTCCGAAGAAGTCACGGACCCCGAAATATCCCGGGTTTGAGCAAACAAGCCCTGCAGCCCTAACAGAAGAAGGGCCAGTAACAGCGCAACTTTTTTCATAGAGATAATTTTAAGTTAATAAATAGAGATAGTAAACTATTTTTACCCTGTCCCCATCCAGACCTGATGGTATCTTCCGTCTTTCTCCCCATTCTTCTCCGGAATATGCCACCATTTTGCAGGACACACGAGTCAGATTTGAATTTTAAAATAAATCCCAGCGGTTATTTACAAAAATCAATCAACACAAATGTAAAAAAAGTAATTCCATACCGCCAAGACAATTCTTAATTTTTTTTGACCTTTATTAATAAATTTTAACAAATTTAATGGGAGACAGCCAGCTCCGGGGAGCATAACCATAGGGTTAAACGTCCTTACCATGCTGTTTAACAGTATTTTAATCCTGCTTTTTAATGTTTACAAAAGTATTGGAAGCAGTTCGGTCAGTTTGTTGATGCGGCGGGTCAGGGTACGGTTCCGGTTCAGGGTTTGTAGTTCTTCCGGGGTGAAGGAGGGGGCAGGCAGGAACGGGGCATAATGGATCTGATCAATGCCCACCGACATGGCGCCCAGGATGTCGACTTCCCAGGAGTCGCCGATCATCAGGCTCTCTTTTTTGCGGGCGTTGCATGTTTTGAGGGCATGACGAAAGATCTCAGGGGAGGGTTTGGGGGATTTGATCTCCTCCGACACGAAAACCCTTCCGAAAAAAGGGTCCAGACCACTATTGGTCAGCTTTTTATACTGCACTTCACTAAATCCGTTGGTGATGATGTGCATCTGGTACTTTTGCGCCAGGAGGGTAAGCACCTCCCCGGCGCCATCGCAGAGGCGGGTCTGGAGGGGCATCCGCGAAAGATAGAGCTGGTTGAACTCCAGGCCATCAATGCCGGTGATGCCCAGGTCGGCCAGCGTCAGATCAAACCTGGCCCGGGAGAGTTCCTGCTTGGTGATGCCGTTTTGACGGTACAATGCCCACAAGGCATCGTTATGCCTGTTATAATGTGTAAAAAAGGCCTCAAAACATCCCTCCTCCAGTCCAAATACCGGAAAACACTCCTCCAGCGCAGCACAGGAGTTGCGGTTGAAATCCCATACCGTGTTGTCCAGATCAAAAAACAAATGACGGTAATGCGGTTGCTCTGCTCCCATATTCAGGGTTATTATTATGTTCAGGCCTTATACGACCGCTCCTGGCCTTCCTCCAGCAGTGGAGGCCCCGGCCGGAGTCAGCGGCTTTCAAAGGTGGCAAAAAAGAGGGACTTCAACAGATTTCAGAAACAAAAAGATCACGGATTGGTTAATTTGATAAATTTGAGGTTCGAGGTGGCTATGAATTCAGAAGAGTTGTTCATCAACAGGGAGATCAGCTGGCTTTCCTTCAATGAGAGGGTTTTACAGGAAGCTGAAGATCAGGCAACTCCGCTCTTTGAGCGGATCCGGTTCATCGGTATTTTCTCCAATAACCTGGATGAGTTCTTCCGGGTCAGGGTGGCTACCGTCCGACGGATGGTCGATTTCGGCCGGGACGAAGAAGCCCTTCTGGGAGAGATGACACCCAAGGAACTGCACGATCAGATCCTGGAAATCGTAGGCCGCCAGCAACATAAAGTCCTCCGCATTTTCAATGACATCCTGGAGGAACTCCGCAAAGATGATATTTACCTGATCAACGAGAAACAACTCACCCACAAACAGGGGGTCTTTGTCCGGAAGTATTTCCAGCGCAGGGTCTTGCCGAATTTGGTTCCCATCATGCTCTCCCGGAAGAACTCCTTTCCCTACCTGCGTGACCGGTCGGTTTACCTGGCTGTCAAGTTGACGGGGAGTTCCTCCCCCGATGACTTCGCCTACTCCCTCATAAGGATCCCCAGCCGGTCGGTACCCCGTTTCCTGGTGCTTCCCCCCTCCGGCACTAAAAAATATGTCATGTTCCTCGATGATGTCATCCGCTATTGTTTCGATGACCTCTTTTACACTTTCGACTACAACCGGTATGAGGCCTATACCATTAAGATCACCCGCGACGCCGAAATTGACATCGACGATGACATTTCCAAGTCATTCATAGAGAAGATGGAGACCGGTCTCAAAAAAAGAAAGACCGGAAGGCCGGTCAGGTTGATTTATGACCGGGAGATGCCCACTGACCTGCTCAAGTTCATCCTCAAGAAGATGAAGATCGAAGAGGAAGAAGATGCGGTTCCCGGAGGGAAATACCACAACCACAAGGATTTCATGGATTTTCCGGAAATCGGTAAGAAAAGCCACTATTACCTGAAGTTACCGCCCTTCCGGCACAAGGATCTCCCCCTGCATACCAGTCTGCTGAAGGTACTTCGCCGGAAGGATGTCATGTTGCATTATCCCTACCAGATGTTTCTCCATTTCATCGACCTGCTGCGCGAAGCGGCCATCGACCCGCAGGTCGAGGAGATCGGCATCACCCTTTACCGGGTGGCCGCCGATTCCAAGGTGGTGAATGCCCTGTTGAATGCCATCCGCAACGGTAAAAGCGTCACGGTGGTCATCGAGCTGCAGGCCCGTTTTGACGAAGAAGCCAACATCTTCTGGTCCAACAAACTCCAGGAGGAAGGGGCCAATGTGATCAACGGGATTGCCGGGCTGAAGGTCCACAGCAAGCTGTTGTGGATCAAACGTCAGGAGGGAACGGGTTATCGCAATTATGCCTATATCGGCACGGGCAACTTCAACGAAAGCACAGCCCGTATCTATGCCGACGAGGGGCTGATGACCTCCGATCCGCGGCTGGCCGACGAAGTGGCCAATGTCTTCGAGTTTTTTAAGCACAATTACAGGCATTTCGACTACCGGAACCTGATCGTCAGTCCCTTTGGCATGAGGGAATTCTTTGTCAAAATGATCCGCAGGGAGATCAAGCTGGCCCGGAAAGGCAAACCTGCCTGGATGATCCTCAAGATGAACAGCCTGATCGACCCCGGAATGATGGAGAAAATCTACGAAGCCTCCCAGGCCGGCGTCCAGGTCAAACTCATCGTACGTGGCATCTTTGGCATGAAAACAGGGATTCCCGGACTGAGTGACCACATTGAAGGGCTCAGTATTGTGGATAAATATCTGGAGCATTCGCGGATTTTCGCCTTCGGCAACGACGGCGATGAGCGTTATTTTATCAGTTCTGCCGACTGGATGCCCCGCAATCTCAACCGGCGCATTGAGGTGGCCGTTCCGATTTACGATCCCGATATCCGCAACGAGCTCAGGGAGATGCTCCAGATCCAGCTCCGCGATAATACCAAAGCCCGGATCCTCGACCCTGAGCTGCGGAACCTCTATGACCGGAGTGATCCCATTCACAAATACCGCGCCCAGGAGGATTTTTATAACTTCATCCGTAAACAGCACCACGTCATCATGAAGATCTACCACAATCCCCGCTGCTCCCACAGCCGGGCAGGCCTCAAATACATGGAGAAAAAAGGATATGACCTGGAGATCCACAAGTATCTGACCGAGGGAATCACCGAGGCCGAGCTGCGTGAGATCGTGGAGAAAACAGGGAAACACCCTCTCGGGCTGGTACGCACCCAGGAGCCTCTTTACAGGACGGCGTTCAAGGAAAAAGAATTCTCTCCCGACGAATGGATCAGGATCCTGGCGGCCCATCCGCAACTGTTGCAGCGCCCCATTGTGGTCAATGGCGATAAGGCTGTAGTGGCCTTTCCCCCGGAAGAAATTGAAAAGATCCTCTGAGCCCGGGTTGCAGCCGCATCCGGAGCAACCGCCTGCCCTGACTATTGGAGGTTCAGACGGGCGATTTCCTCTTCTATCGCCTTCTTATTCCGCAGGGCCTGTGACAGTTCCACGGCTTCCCTGATGGCCTTTTTGTCGCGGTCTTCCAGGAAGACCACATAACTGCTTTTGCGACCCAGGAAGGCCATTTTCAGCCTGAGGTCCCCATGGTCTGCAATAAAGGGGGCCACCTCCCGCTCCCGGCCGCCTCTGAAAGTCACCCTCTCCCAGGTCGTCCCCAGGAAGCTGCCGTGGTATACATCGGCGCTTCCCGGGGCAACACTGTCGGTAAAGGCTTCCAGCGCTTCATCGTAAATCCTGATGCGCTGGTGAGCCAGACGCCCGCTGCCGTAATACTGGCTGGTGAGCACCAGCTCCCCGTCGGGCGTCACATCGGCCCGGAGATAGGAACGGGAGAGATTTTCCTCGGGCAGTTGTTGCAGGTGCACATAACGGGGCGTCCGCTCAAACTCGCCCTTCGTGAGCAGGAAACGGTTTTCCAGCCGCGCTATCCAGGCCCTGGCAGAATCCAGACTGACCTGTCGCCGCTGAAAAAGGGACCACAGTACTTCCTTGCGCAGGTTGGTGGCCGCATTGACCGAAATGGCCGCCTTGGGATGCAACAGCATCACCGAATCGATCTGCAGGAGCGCAGTGGTCGTATCGCCACCCTGCAGCAGCCCCCGCGCGACCTTTAGCCGCGCTGATGCTTTCTCCTCCTGTGAAGGCCCACACCCCAATACCACTATAAGAAGGAGTATCCCTATCCATAGGGCTTTGTCCCGGTCTCTCTTTTTCATCATCTGCATCAATTGGTCCATGTATAAGTTCTCATGACCCCGATGTGGCGGCTTAACAACTCCCACCGCGCCAAATGGATCATCACGAAGAACTAACGACTACAAAAATAGGGAATTCTCCCTTTAGAAATTAACCCCCAGTCCCAGGAAGAACTGCTTCCCCGGGGTTCCTGTATTGAATCCCCCTGACGGATCGGTATAGTCGAAGATATTATCCACACCCGCTTTCAGGTAATAATGGGATATAAAGGTATGGGTGGTGGTCAGCTTCCAGAGGGAGAAACGCTCCAGGTCGATGACCGTCGTCTGGTGGGTACGGTCATCCATCAGGTTGAGCTTTTTCTTACCGTAGAGATTGCTCTGCAAGTTGACATTCAGCCCATAATCTCCTGCCGTCAGGCGGTAATCGGCATTGAACTTACCGGTGAAATTCCGGACGTTATCAAAAGCCTTGTTATCGATCTCGTCGTACTTTTTGGAAAAAGAGAGCGCCCCCGAAAAAAGGAGGTTGCGAACCACCTTGGTTTTGAGCAGTACATCGATGCCATTGACGGTGACATGGTCGTAATTGCGGTAGGTATATTCGATGATTCCTCCGGGTTTCACCGCGAACTCGCCGAGGTCTTCGGTGATCATCCCCGAAATATCATTGTGGAAGGCCGAAACCGAAAAGGAGACGCCCTTGCGGGTATATTCCATGGAGAGGGAGGCGAAGCGGGAATCCTCAGGTTTGAGATCCTCATTCCCAAGCAGGTACATGGGTGGCCCCGGAATCGGCATCTTAAAGGACATGTACTTTTCCTTGAGGCTGGGGGTTTTGTACCCCAAACCGTAATTACCGCGGAAGGTAAAATGCCAGATATGAAACATGGCCGACACCTGGGGGGTAAAGTGCCACCCGTAGAGGGAGTTGTGGTGGGCCCGGAAGCCACCGGTGAAGTTGAGGTTTCCGGTGGCCTGCACATCCTCCTGGGCATAGAGGATGTAATCGCTGTTGCTTTTCTCGGCGATATTGTTGCGGGGGGACGTCAACGTTTCGCGGAGGTACTCGGTGCCCACGGTCAGCAGATTCCACCGGGCCAGCCTGAAATTCCCCAGTAGCCTGACGTTCTGGTAGCGGTTGTCATAGTCGCTGACCAGCGAATCGGGAGTGATCTTGTTAAAAAGCTCGTAATGGTCGGAATGCCAGCTCAGGGTAAGGTCATGGCGGAGCCCCGGGAACCAGGTGGCCCTGGCCCCCCAGGTCAGGTTCCGGTTATTCCGGTCATACAGTTGCTCAGCCGTATTGTCATGGTTCTTATCCATATAGGAGAGTTTGCCTTCCACCAGGAATTCAGGAGAAAAGGTGAAGCGCAGCTTTTCATTGACCACCACGGCATCCTCCCGCTCCTGGGTACGGTAGGTATTCCCTTTCAGCAGGTCATAGCCGTCGGTTTTATCCATGACCACAGAGGTTTGGGAGGATAACTTCCCCCATTTCATGCCACTGCTGAGTTGGTAGTTCTGGGTGTTGTGATTGGAGAAACGGGCCGATGCCGCATGGCGGGCCACCTCCGACGGGGTGCGGGTGATGATGTTGACCACGCCACCCAGGGCATTCGACCCATACAGGGTAGATCCTGCCCCTTTGATCACCTCGATACGCTCCACATCGGCCATGTTGATCCGGCTGTAATCGATATCTCCATAGGTGTCGCCGGAAAGACGCTCCCCGTCAACCAGAAAAACCGTGTATTGCGGGTCAATACCCTGGAGGGATAACGACTTGCCAGCCGCCGTGGAGGCAAACTCCATTCCGGGTACCACCAGCTCCAACGCCTGGGTGATGTCGGTCACATCACGGCTGACCAGCTCCCTGATCCCTATCGACTGGGTGAGCACCGGGGTATTGCTGAGGCTCTTTTCGGTGCGGGTCCCAGTCACGACCACGGCATTCAGGTCAACGGAAGTCTCTTCCATTTCAAAATCGGCCTGGAGGGGCACTCCGCTGAGGGTCACCACCTTCTCCAGGGTCTGATATCCGAAATAACTGACCCGCAAGGTGTAACTGCCGTTCCGCAGACCGCTGAGCCGGTAATGGCCCTGGTCATCGGAAGCCGTTCCCATGGTGGTACTTTGGATGATGATGTTGGCGCCCGCGAGGCGTTCACCATTTGTGCCCCTGACTACCCCCGAAATGGTGTTCTGCGCTTGCAGCACCACGGGGGCCAGCACCATGAGGAAGAGTGCTGTACGTATTATTTGTATTCGCTTCATATACCTATAAGTAATGTTTTTAGTCGTCTCATATACAGTTGTCATTAAACACTCTGTGAACCTTTCACGGAGCGGTCCCCTCTGACCATCCTCCTCTTGCAGATCCGCAACATTGCCGGTTACAGCTTGTTATAGAGCACAATATCCGGCCATGCTCCTCCTGTGGAGCCGTAACCTGTTACTCTTTCCCCCTGGCTTTACCAGAAAAGCACGGGAAGGATCAACCACAGGGGGTTGGATCCCGCTCCCCAGGGCAGGGAAAGAGGCCTTGGAGGCTGTCTGTTAAGTGCCCTGCAGAACAAAGATGAGGCATCGCACCCTCCGGAGTGACTTTTTTAGGAGAGGGCGGAAATCAGCAGCCAGAGGGCGGGAATCAGCAGCAGAGGGCAGAAATCAGCAGCCAGAGGGCGGGGCTTTGTTCCCGGAATGGTGAAGGAACGGGAGTGCAGGGAACCCTTTGACCGGAGAAGGTGAAAAGAGCAGCACAGGGGCTGGTGGCAGGGGTAGCACTCCCTGCTCCGTCACAACAGAAAGGATGGGCATCCCCACTCTCGTGTCTGTGGTATCCACGCATGGGATCTCCACACATGGGGTCTCCACACATGGGATTTCTAGCACCCGCAGTTGGGGCCAATCAACCTTCGTCCCATCTGCTGAAGATTGGGGGAGTGCCCGCCCTGTCAGGAAAAAGAGGAGCGGGAAGCAGACCGTCAGCAGTAAAGGAAGCATCTGTCCTGAAAAAGTAGCAAAAAACATCTGCATTCCCGTTTAGAAAGCCAAAGATACGACTTTCATCCTTTCCGGTTCCTGTGCCACCTAATTTTTGGAGGAGAGCGAAAACCATGATCCGATTTAATCTCTACCTTTCGCAAAAAAATAGATCGTCTTTATGGTCACTCTGACCCAATTGGAATATATCGTTGCGGTAGACACATACCGTCATTTCGGGAAGGCCGCTGAACAGTGTTTTGTGACTCAGCCAACCCTTTCCATGCAGATCAGGAAGCTAGAGGAGGATCTGGAGGTGATCTTGTTTGACCGGAGCAAGCAGCCGCTGATACCCACCGATGTAGGGCAGCGGATCATTGAGCAGGCCAGGGTCGTGCTCACCCAGGCCGAGGAACTGAAGAATATCATCAGAGACCACAAAAACCAGGTTTCCGGGGTACTGCGCATCGGCATCATCCCTACGCTGGCCCCATACCTGCTGCCGCTCTTCATCGGGAACTACAAGCGGGCCTATCCCAATATTCTGATCAGGGTGGAAGAACTCACCACCCGAAACATCATCGACCTGCTTCATAAGGACCTTCTCGATGTGGGGATCCTGGTTACTCCCCTGCGGGAGGATAAAATAAATGAGAAGCCTGTTTTCTACGAAGAGATGCTGATCTATGCCCACCCTGGTCACCCTATCCATGCCAGGAAAGAGATCACCCCGGAAGATATTGCCACACCGGACCTGTGGTTGTTGAGCGACGGGCACTGTTTCCGCAACCAGGTGGTCAACCTCTGCGCTTTCATGAGCGGCGCCGGCGGAGCCCTGCCCTTTCAGTTCGAGGCCGGCTCCCTGGAAACCATCCTTCATATCGTGGACAAGGAAGGAGGACTCACCCTTATTCCTGAACTGGCCCGGCTGGAAATGAGCCCAGAACGCCAAAAGAATATCCGCTCCTTTACTTCTGTCAGACCCCTGCGCGAAGTGAGCCTGGTCTACAGCCGCCATTTCGCCAAACACCGGCTCATCAACCTGCTCTGGCAGGAAGTCAGCAAAGCCGTACCCCCCGAAATGACCGCTGCAGGCAGAGGCTCGGTCGTGGAATGGAAATGAAAAAAAATTCTCAGCACCCCCTCGAAATTTCAGAAAAAGTTATTTCCTTTGCAGCGCCAAAAAAACAGGCAGTAAAACAATACTGCGGTTAATGGCAAAAAAGTTCTTTTCTGTTTTGCAGGATTACAAAAAAGGTTTATTTTTGCAGTCCGATTTTCAGAAAAATAATCGAAACGGTCGGTTCATCTAAGGGTTAGGATTCAAGATTTTCATTCTTGCCATAGGGGTTCGAATCCCCTACCGACTGCAACTTTTTAATAGAATATTAGAAATGGCAAATCACAAGTCAGCATTAAAGAGAATTAGGCAGACCGAATCGAAACGGCTGAATAACAGGTATTATGCAAAAACCACGCGCAATGCCATCAAGAAGTTCCGTTCGGAAACCAACAAGGAAGAAGCGGTGAAAATGTATCCCGAAGTGGTTTCCATGATTGACAAGCTTGCCAAGCAGAATGTCATTCACAAGAATAAGGCTTCCAATCTCAAGTCAAAGCTGGCATTACAAATCAACAGGTTGTAAGGCAACAATTTCATAAAGAGACGAAAAAGGCCTCTCCCTACCGGAGAGGCTTTTTTTATGCCAGGGGGGGCATTGTTCTGGCGCCCGGGGCAAGGAGACCGGGCGGCAGGGTGAACATAACCGGGTTTTAAATAATTGCAACCGGCTGATCTGGTCTGAAGGTAGTATATTTGGAAGGTTGGAGCAACAGACCCCCAAAAATGGAGCCATACAGGAAACTCAACCTCAAGGAGTGGGCCGTGGAAGACCGCCCGCGGGAGAAGATGCTGGCCCGGGGGCCGCGGGCACTGAGTGATGCCGAGTTGATCGCCATTCTGATCGGGTCGGGAAATACCGGGGAGACGGCAGTGGAGTTATCGCGCAGGATTCTGCATGCCGTCGACAATGACCTGGATGACCTGGGGCGCCGGAACAGCGATTTTCTGATCCGGTTCAAGGGGATCGGTGAAGCCAAGGCCATCAATATTCTGGCCGCCATGGAACTGGGGCGCCGCCGTAAGGAGATTTCCCTCCCCGGAAAACCCACCATCACGGGCAGCAACGATGCCGTCGCCATCTTCGCCCCGCTGCTGGGCGACCTCGACCACGAAGAGTTCTGGATCCTCCTGCTCAACCGCAGCAACCGGGTCCTCGACAAGTTCATGGCCAGCAAGGGAGGCATCACCGGAACCGTTATCGACGTGCGCACCATCATGAAATGCGCCGTCGAAAAATCAGCTACCTCCATGATCCTGTGCCATAACCACCCCTCCGGCAACCTCTCCCCTTCCGATGCCGATCTCCAGATCACCCGCAAAATCAAAGATGCCGGTAAAATCATGGAAATCCAGGTCCTCGACCATCTTATCATCACCCAAAAGAGCTTCTACAGTTTTGCCGACAACGGCATCCTCTGAGGCACAATCTGAAGAGCCCCTTCGCCCCATCATCATCCCCACCCCTGCAGAAAGCTGTAAGTGAGGACGTTGTGGTTACCTTAAATTTTATATCTTTAGAGCCACAACTGAGGCACTCATGATTCTGATCTTTACCGAAAAGAAAACCTCCCGTCTGGAATATATTTTTTCACTGATCTTCAGGGATGTGCTCGGCGCGGAAGTAGCACTGACCACCGATGCTGATGAATGCAGGCACTCCTCGCTGCCCGTGGTTTGCTATTCTTCGCAACCCATCGCGACGGGCCTGTTCATGGGAGCTCACCCCCTGCTGACCACCCCGGAGCGGAGGATGCCCCCGTTGGAACCGCTCCAGTTCAGGGGCGAAACCGGCTTTCTGGCCACCCCTCCCGGCTCCTTTATGCCCTTCGACCCTTTTGCCTCTGCTTTTTTGGCCGTTTCACGCCTCGAAGAGTACGAACAAGGTTCACGCGACCCGCACGGGAGATTCCTGGCCGCCAACTCCTTCCTTTCCCGCTATGGCCTCCTCCATAAGGCCATGGTAAACCGTTGGGCAGGGCTGGTGGCCACCCTCCTGGAAGAGGCTTATGACAGAAAAATATTCCCGCCCCTCTCATGCCGGGTGCTCACCACCGTGGATATTGATAACGCCTGGGCTTTCCGCCATAAAGGGCTTTTCAGAAACAGCGGATCCTTGCTCAAGAAGATCTTCACGGGCCACTGGAAGGAGGCTGCCGGGCAAATGATGGTCCTCAGCGGTCTCCAGGATGATCCCTATGATACCTATGATTATCTGGCCGACCACTTCAGGGCAAACGAAGACAAGCTCCTCTTTTTCTTCCTTCTGGGAGATTATGGCCCTTATGACAAGCAGGTTTCCTTCCGGAATAAAAGGCTGCAGCAGTTGGTACGGCAGACGGCCGGGCGGTTTCAGACCGGACTGCACCCCTCCTACAGGGCCGGGCAGGAGGAGGCCGCAGGGCCCACACTCAAAGAAAAGAAGAGAATGGAGAAGATCACCGGCAGCCCTGTGACCCACAGCCGCCAGCATTACCTGCTGCTGCAGTTCCCTCACACTTACCGGAAACTGCTGGAGGCGGGGATTACCTCTGACTATTCGATGGGCTATCCTGAGGTCACCGGATTCAGGGCAGGCACAGCCACTCCTTTCTTCTTCTATGATCTTGAAAAAGAGGAAATCACCCCACTCAGGATTTATCCTTTCCTGGCCATGGATGTCACCCTGCGCCAATATCAACGGTTATCGGCCGGGGAGGCAATTGACCTGCTGACCTCCCTTCTGCAGGAAGTACATTCCACGGGCGGTGTGTACACCACCATCTGGCACAATGAATCCCTCCATAACCAGGGAGTCTGGAAAGGGTATAAAATGGTTTTCGAACGGATCACCCAGGAAGGCATCAGCCATGACAGGAGATAAGCGTTTTCCCATCACAAGGGTCAGCCGGCAGGAGCTTCACCTCTCCCGCTATGAGAAGTGCCTGGAGACGTCCCCCCCCGGCGCGCCTGTTTATGCCTGGCCCTGGTTTCTGGATATCATGGCCGGGAAGTGGGAAGTACTGGTGTGGGATGATTACCGTTATGTGATGCCGGTGGCTTTCCGCCGCAAATGGGGCATTTCTTATGTCTACCAGCCGGTGTTTGTCCAGCAACTGGGGATCTATCCTGCTGCCCCACCCGACGAAACCCGCGCCTTCTTCACCTTGCTGGCGTCCCTGTATCCTTACATCCATTATCCTTCCGGATATGGAGCGGAGGAGGCGGAAGCTGCCGGCTTCACCATCATGGAGCACCATACCCGCCGGTTAAGGCTTGGAACAGGCTACCCCTCTCTGGCCGCCCGTTTCGGGGACTATATCACCCAGAACCTGAAAAAGGCAACCCTGAGCCAGATCACGGTGTCCCGTGAATTCCAGCCCGCCGTTTTTTTTGAACTACAGAAGGTCTCCAGGAAAATCCCCGTGCCTGCAGATGCGTGGAATCGGTTCCGGAGGCTGATGGAAGCCACCCTATCCGACGGGAGGGGGCTTCTGCTGGTCGCCCGTGACCCGGGGAAGGAGGCCGTCGCCGCCGCCTTTTTCATCCTGTGGCGCGACACGGCCTATTACATGGCGGTATGTTCCGGGCCCCGGGGCCGTGCCTTAAGGGCGGGCTTCGCCCTCCTCGACACCTTCTTCCGCGATCATGGGCACCTCCCCATCACCTTTGACTTTGAGGGCTCCTCTGTAGAAGGGGTGGACCGCTTTTTTGCGGCCTTCGGTGCAGAGAGCTCCCCCTATTACCTCTTCCGCCTCAACAGGCTGCCATGGCCCATTAGACGCATCAAGCAATAAAAACCGCCTGCACATGGAGAGCCACCCCTTTCTGCGATCCCTGGCCCGTACGGCCGCCACTCCTCTGCCCCTGCCGCTGCTGACCGCCCTTTCACAACAAAAGGTGATTCTTCCCTTTTACCATGCCATCAGTGACCAGCCCCCGCCTCACCTGCGCCATGTCCTTCAGACGCGAAATACCCGTATCTTCCGCCAGGACCTGGAATGGCTCCTGCGTCATTTTGAACCGGTGGAGGTGGCCACCCTCGAAGCCCTGGCCGCAGGAGCCCCCGCGCCCCGCAAACCCCTAATCCATCTCTCCTTCGACGACGGACTGAAGGAAGTGGCGACCGTCATTGCCCCCCTGCTCAGGGAAATGGGGATCCCGGCCACCTTCTTCGTCAACACCCGCTTTATTGGCAACCGGGACCTCTTTTACCGTTTCGGGGTCTCCCTGCTCCTCAGCATCCTCGAGGTGAGAGCAGCAGGGGAGAAGAGCCTCAGGGAGGCTTCAGAAATCCTGACCTCCGGGGGGATCAAAGCCCCCACCCTCCGGGAGCAACTGCTGGCAATCGACTACAGACATAGGGAGCTCCTTCAGCAAGTAGCCCCCAGACTGGGCGTGGACTTCGGGGATTACCTGCGCCACCAGGAGGTCTATCTCAACGAAGAGGAGATCAGAGCATTGATCCACCAGGGTTTCACGGTGGGAGCCCACGGAGTGGACCATCCCCTGTTCCGCCAGCTCTCGCATGAGGAACAACTGCGGCAGGCCCTGGAATCTACCCGCTGGCTGGAAGAACAGATGGGCGTGGCCCCCCTGCTCTTTTCTTTCCCTTTCTCCGACGAGGAGGTGCCAGCCAGTTTCTTTCACCAGGTGCACCCACCCACCGGAAAGATCAGCCTGACGTTTGGCATCTCAGGCCTCAAGAAGGAGGCGTTTCCGCGCCATCTTCACCGGATCCCCATGGAACGGGGTGACCTCCCGGCCCGGGCCATCCTCAGGGAAGAATATCTCTACTTCCTGATGAAAGCTCCTTTTGGTAAAAATAAAATCAACCGATGATGATTCACACCCTGGTGCGGGCCCTGATGCCCGAGAAACAACGTATTGCCCTGCTGATGACGGGAATGCGGCTGCGGAGCCTAACCCTCAGGGGGAAGGCCTTCACCTGTAACTGCTGTGGCAGGAGTTTCCGCAAGTTCTTGCCCTACGGCAACCAGCCCCGCCCCAACGCCCTCTGTCCCTGGTGCCACTCCCTGGAAAGAACGCGGGTTCTGATGGCCTATCTGGAAAGGGAAACCCGGGTATTCACCCCGGGCACCCGCACCCTCCACTTCGCCCCGGAAGGGAGTATCCTCAAAAGAATCAAACGGTCGGCCCGCCCGGGGGACTACATCGCTGCCGATATCAATCCCGCCCTGGGGGAAGTAGTGGCCGACATCACCCGCATTCCCTATCCCGATAATTCTTTTGATTATGTCATCTGCTCCCATGTCCTGGGGCATGTTCCCGACGAACCCCGGGCCATTGATGAAATCTACCGGGTGCTGACTCCCGGGGGGGAAGCCCTGGTGATGACCCTCTTAGACCTGAGGAATCCCGTGACCTTGGAGGATGCCGGGGTGACCACCGCGCAGGAGCGGTTGGCCCGTTACGGGGAGCCCGACCTGGTCAGACGCCATGGCCGCGACTTCGCCCACCGGCTTCAACGCCCGGGAATCCTCATCGAAGAGATCGACTACGCCGCTCACATGAAGGGGGAGGAACGCCGGAGAATGAGCACCGGCAACGGTGAACGGGAATTGATTTTCAGGTGCACCAAAGTGCAGCAATGACATGGAACAGCCTCAATTCCGAGCTTTCCTGACAAAGGTCAGCGCCCCCCTGTGGTTCCCTGGGTCGCGCCGGCCGGTGCCGGATTTTCATAAAGAATCATCCTGACCTGCCACGACTGTAACACCCTGACCTTTTCCCATTCGCTGTCAAGACGCGCTTTAAGTGCTTCCGGAAAGTCATTGAAGACATTGGACCAGAGGAGGTATCTGAATTCAGGGTCAGCTTCGCCTGCCGTTCCATAAGAACGGGCGTCACCGGTCAGGTCGGTGTATTTAAAAGCCACGTTGTTGGGGAAGGAGGTTCCAATGGCGTCGGGAGGAATCCCCTGTTCCTCCAGGTAGCGGTTCATGTCGCGCCGCAGGTACTGGTAGGGCAGGTAGGCCAAACTGGCATCCCATCCTTTGGCGATGGAATCGGGGTAGACCCAGAAATTCCCTGAGAGTTCGCCGGCCAGAAGAAGACCCAAAACCAGCAGAATCGCTTTTTTCCTTTTGACCAGCAGGAAGAGATGGACCATAACCGTCAGGGCCACCATCAGGAAGAGGGGGATGAAGTAGCGGTGGCCGGCGAGATTGCGATAGGTGAGCGCCGAATAGCTGAAGACCAGGAGGAGCACCAGGGAGAGGAGGATCAGCAGCCGGCCGTCGGGGGTGGTTTTAGTTTTACCCCTGAGGAAATAAGGGATGAGCAGGGCGCCGGTGATCCAGAAGAAGAGGCGTCCCTGGTCGGCCAGGCGCCAGGCCATGATGAGGATATTCCGCAGGAATCCCAGGAAGTCGACCCGGGCGAAATGGTCGTACCAGGGCATATCGGCATGGTAGCCGATCCAGCCAGTGCGGAGGTAATGGGCTCCCAGGTAGAGCAGGGCGGTGAGGGTGGCCGGCAGATAGACCGGCAGTTGTTGGAGGAAATAGCGGAAGAACCCTTTCAGCAGGGGCTCACGGGGTTCTTGAGTATTCTTTGGTGTGCCTGCAGCCGGAAAGAGGAAGAGGAGTGTTTCGGTGATAAAGAAGGCAGCGACCATCATCATGCCGCGCATGCTGGTCAGGGTCAGGCCCAGGAAAGCCAGGGTCAGCAGGCCTCTTCTGCGGGCCAGGAGGGCCCACAGGGCCATAGTGAAGAAGCAGGCGATCCAGATATCAGGGGAGACCAGGGTCATCTGGGCCACAAGGGTGGCATCAGCAATGAGGAGCAGGGTGATCAGCCAGGCATACCGGCCGGGAAAGAGACGACCGGCAATCCTGCGGGTGAAAAAAAGGAGGCCCAGGATAAAGGGGAGCATGGCCAGATGGCTCACCACCAGACTTCTGCCCAGGAGCGTCCACATCAGCGCCAAATACATCCCAAAAGCCGGGATGTGCCCGCTGTCCATATCGTTGGGAAGGAAGAGGGAGGAGAAATGGTTTTCATAGAAGAAATGGGCATGGCGCGAGGCCAACTGGAGGGTATCCCAGAAAAAGGGAAGCCCCGCGGTGGCCAGGACCAGGCCCAGGAGCGCCACCCAGGGAAGAGCTTCCCCAGCTAGGGCCCATCCTTTGGATGTTTTTCCCATGAATGGATTCATAGTGGGTTCCGTTTAGGGCAAAAATAGGAGTTTCACGGGGGTAACCGCCCTAAAAAGGCCAATTTTTATATAACTTTACCGGGGTTTCCCCGGAGCGCTTTTTCGTTCCGGCAGAAACCCGGCTAAACACCAACTCCATGGAAATCATCATCTCGGGCAACCGCCACTCCATCATAGACCAGTATCTGGCAGAAATCAGGGATCAGAAGATCCAGAGCGATCCGTTGCGTTTCAGAGAGAACCTCCTGCGTCTGGGAGAGCTCTTTGCCTATGAAATCAGCAAAACACTGGTTTTTCGGGCGACGGAAGTGGTGACCCCCCTGGGAGTGGCCATGGTGCCTCAACTGGAACGGCAGCCGGTGCTGGCCACCATCCTGCGGGCCGGGCTCCCCATGCACCATGGGATGCTCCGCATCTTCGACCATGCCGAAAACTGCTTTATCTCGGCCTACCGGAAATACACCGAAGACCACAGCTTTCAAATCGAATTTGAATACATGTCTTCGCCTGGCCTCGACGGAAAGGTGGTCATCCTTTCCGATCCCATGCTGGCCTCCGGAAGATCCATGGAAATTAGCTACCATGCCCTGCTGAGTAAGGGCAACCCTGCCGCCATCCACCTGGTATCGCTGATCGCCAGCCAGCAGGGCGTCGAATACCTCACCAGCAGGATTGATGACCCACGGGTGACGCTCTGGCTGGGCGCCATCGACGAGGGGATGAACTCCAAGTCCTATATCGTACCCGGTTTGGGTGATGCAGGGGATCTGGCCTATGGGGAGAAAACAGACTCTAAGTGAACCTCTGACTCCCTTTCTGCTCCCTGATCTCCGGCGCTATCCTGTGACAGGCAGGCAGAGACTCATCGGTAGCCTGACACAGGATTCCCTTTAACCAGGAATCAGAAGCCCTCATAGATACCCAATCCAAAGAGGGCGAAATCATATTTCACAGGATCCTCCCTATCGAAGCGGCGCAAGTGACAAGTTACCTCTTCCACGGCTTTCCAGTCGTTCTGTTGACGGGTCAGCAGTCCGAGTTTGCGGCTGACGTTTCCGGTATGGAGGTCGAGCGGGAGCATCAGGGCTGATGGGGGGATCCCTTTCCAGAGCCCCAGGTCAACGCCTCTGTTGTCATCGCGGACCATCCAGCGCAGGAACATATTGAGCCGCTTGGCAGCGGAACCGGAACGGACATCGGCGACATGGCGCCTGCTCCGCAGGGGAGCTCCTGACTCCAGGAAAACCTCCCTGAAGTAAACCAGCGCCGCGGCAACATGGCCCCCCTCGCGATACCCCCTGGTAAAAACCTCCTCCAGTCCCCCGCGAGTGGTATAAATATGCCTCAGGGCCTGAAAAAAGAAAATGGCATCCTCCCCATTGAAGGTGCGGTGGCAGAAGCGGGAGGCCCGCAGGAACTCCGCAGGGGAGCCCTCCGTGAGAAACTCATAAGGATGGTTGTCCATGAGGGCCATCAGGCGACGGCCGTTCACGAGGATCTGTTCCCTTTTGCCCCAGGCGATGGTAGCTGCCAGGAAACCGGCAATCTCGGCATTCTCTTTTCTGGTGAAACTACGGGGCAGACTTACCGGATCGGTTTGTACAAAGAGGGGCCGGTTGTAAAAAAGGACCTTTTCTTCCAGGAACTCCCTGAGTTCTTCAGGGTTCATCGGAGGATCAGTCCGTCTTTGATATGGATGATCTTGTCGCTCCGTTCGGCAAAGGAGTCGTCATGGGTGACGATGATAAAGGTCTGTCCCATATCGTTGCGGAGGGTAAAAAGCAAATCATGAAGTTCATCGCGATTGCGGGAGTCAAGGTTTCCCGAGGGTTCATCGGCCAGGATGACTGCCGGTTTGTTGACCAGGGCACGAGCCACGGCGACCCGTTGTTTTTCTCCTCCGGAGAGCTGGGAGGGTTTATGATCACGGCGATCGTCTAAACCCAGAAAGTGAAGGAGCTCGCGGCTGCGTGTTTCGGCTTTGTTCCTCGAATAACCGGCGATATAGGCCGGCAGGGCCACATTCTCAAGCGCGGTGAACTCAGGCAGAAGATGGTGAAACTGAAAGACAAAGCCCAGTTTACGGTTCCGGAAGCGGGAGAGTTCCTTTTCATCCAACCCCGACACATCGTGGCCATCGATCCACACCTTGCCTGTATCGGGAAGACTCAGGGTCCCCAGGATCTGCAAAAGGGTAGTCTTGCCTGCACCACTGGCCCCCACAATGGAGTATATTTTACCGGCAGGTACCTCCAGGTCAATGCCCCGCAAAACCTGCAACGCCCCAAATGACTTCCTGATATTCTCTGCTCTGATCATGGTCGTCCTCAGCCGGCAGCCTCATCCTCCACCTGCTTTTTAATGGTATCGGCTTCCTTTTTGACATCATCGGCGATCTTAGTGAAGTCCTTCCTGAGGTCACCCGTATTGTCATTGATTTCACGCTGAATCTCACTGGTTGCCTTCTTGAATTCACGCATTCCCTTGCCCATCATCCGGGCAATGTCAGGAATCGACTTTGCTCCAAACAGGAGCAAAGCCACCAGGACTACCACAATGATTTCTCCTCCGCTCATAACATATTTCGATTAGCCATCCTATTTCTTCACGGCCATTCCGTGAAGTCCCTATTTTACTTTGGGTTCCGGCCGGTCCTCCCTCTCCCCCGCTTATATCCTGACCTGGGTTGAAACCCCTGTTGGGGGGAGCAGTCGGCCGGGATCAGAGAACCCCTGCCACTTCGACCTCAACGAATGATTCGATATTGTCGCCCGTTTTGAGGTCATTGAAATTGTCGATATTCAGACCACATTCATAGCCATTCTTGACCTCTTTGACATCCTCCTTGAACCGTTTCAGAGAGCCCAGGTTACCCGTATAGATGACAATGCCGTCGCGGATCACCCTGATCTTGTTGTTGCGGCTGATTTTTCCATCGCGCACGATACATCCGGCTACGGTCCCCACCTTGGTCACCTTGAAGATCTCGAGGATTTCGAGGGTACCGGTGATCTCCTCCTTGATTTCCGGGGAAAGCATACCCTGCATGGCCGCCTTGATCTCGTTGATGGCATCGTAAATGATGGAGTACAACCTGATGTCGATCTGTTCCTTCTCGGCCAGTTTGCGGGCACTCAATGAGGGCCTTACCTGGAATCCGACGACGATGGCTTCTGAAGCCGAGGCCAGCATGATATCCGACTCAGAGATCTGTCCGACCGCCTTATGGATCACGTTGACCTGGATTTTCTCGGTCGACAGTTTGATGAGGGAGTCGGAGAGGGCTTCGATAGAGCCGTCGACGTCGCCCTTGACAATCAGGTTGAGTTCCTGGAAGCTGCCGATGGCAATCCGGCGGCCGATTTCGTCGAGGGTAATGTGCTTCTGGGTTCTGAGTCCCTGTTCGCGTGCCAGTTGCTCCCGTTTGTTGGCGATTTGGCGGGCATCCCTTTCGTTCTCCATCACATGGAACTTGTCGCCCGCCTGAGGGGCTCCATCCAATCCCAGGATGATGACGGGTTCCGATGGGCCGGCACTGTCGATGCGCTGATTGCGCTCATTGAACATCGCCTTTACATGCCCGAAATGCTGCCCGGCCAGGACCACATCCCCGCCCCGGAGGGTCCCTGACTGCACCAGCATGGTGGCCACATACCCCCTCCCTTTGTCGAGTGACGACTCGATGATGGTTCCAGTGGCATTCTTGCCGGGGTTGGCTTTCAGATCAAGCAGCTCGGCTTCCAGAAGCACCTTCTCGAGAAGTTCATGCACGCCAGTCCCCTTTTTAGCGGAGATGTCATGCGACTGGTATTTGCCGCCCCACTCCTCCACCAGGTAATTCATATTGGCCAAAGCCTCCTTGATTTTCTCAGGGTTGGCACCTGGTTTATCTATCTTATTAATGGCAAAGACGATGGGCACCCCCGCCGCAGAAGCATGGTTGATGGCTTCTACGGTCTGGGGCATGACGCTGTCGTCAGCCGCCACGATGATGATGACGATATCGGTGATCTGGGCTCCACGGGCACGCATGGCCGTAAAGGCCTCATGACCCGGCGTGTCGAGGAAGGTGATCTTCCGCCCGTCGGGGAGTTTCACATTGTAAGCCCCGATATGTTGGGTGATCCCCCCGGCTTCCCCGGCAATCACGTTGGTATTGCGGATGTAGTCGAGCAAGGAGGTCTTTCCATGGTCGACATGGCCCATGACGGTGATGATCGGTGGCCGGGACTCCAGATCCTCGGGATGGTCCTCATGCTCCTCAATGGCCTCCTGAATATCCACACTCACAAACTCCACCTTATAACCAAACTCGTCGGCAACCACCGTTAAGGTCTCGGCATCGAGCCGCTGGTTGATGGAGACGAAAAGCCCCAGACTCATACAGGTAGCGATGATCTTGGTCACCGGAACATTCATCATGGTGGCCAGCTCGTTGACCGTTACAAACTCGGTCATCTTGAGGATATTCTTCTGCTGATCCTTGAGTTCAGCCTCAGCAGCCGCCCGCTCACTGAATATCGCCCTTTTCTCACGCCGGTATTTCGACCCCTTCGACTTGGTTCCCTTGGAGGTCAGTCGGGCCAGCGTATCCTTGATCTGCTTCTGCACATCCTCTTCGTTGACCTCTTTCTTCAACAGTTTTTTCTTGCGGCTTGGCTTCTTGGCTTCCTCCACTTTCTTGGCATCATCATGGGGCCGGGCCTGCAGGTTCACTTTTTCGGTGTCTTTCTGTATTCTCTTGCGGCGTTTCTTGCGGCGCTCCTTGTCACTGTCGGAGGTTCCTTTTTTATCTTTTTCCACGGGCAACTGGATCTTGCCTACGATGGTCGGCCCTGCCAGTTTTTCGGCTCTGGCCTTAATGAGTTCGGGTTCCGCGGGGGCCACTGGCGCACCCTCGGCCTTCACTTCCGCCGGAGCAGCTGCCCTCTGACGGCTCTCCTTTTCATGGCGTATCTTCTCGCGCCGCTCCTGTTCCCGCTCTTCGCGGCTTTTTTTCTCGGGGCGGGTGCGGGTGTTCAGCTCGTCAAGGTTGATTTTCCCTACCACACGGGGTTCATCCATGCGTGGTACATCTGTGGGGATATACTCCTGGACGGCAGGGGTCGCAGGGGCAGCAGGGGCGGCAGGGGCTGCGGGGGCCGCCGGCGCCGAAACCGATGGCGCCTGACTTTCGACAGTCACAGGAACCTCCTTTTCAACAGGTTTCCGGCTAACTATTTCCTCAGGCTGGCTGCCAGCCTCCCGGGGTGCACCCGGGGCAGGTTTTTCCGGTACCACTCCACCACCATCACCACCACCCGTCTTGCTGGTATCCATTATGGCCTCTCCCGTGGCTGGCGCAGTGACCGCTGGGGTTTCCACCTCTACCTGAGGCGGTACCTTGACCCCGCCCTTCACCACCGACGGCTCCTCTGGTTTCTCCGTGGCTTTCTTCTTTGCCCCCGGCAAATCTTTCAACTCTATCTGATCCACTATCTTAAAGGGCTTAATGAAAGCCTCACGGGGCATCTCCTCGTGCTGCTCCACAGGCTTCGCTTTTTCCTTGGGTTTATGGGCTGCTGCAGCTGCCGTCTTCTTCAGATCCCTGACTTCCAAAACGTCCTCGGGATAATCTTCTTCAGGTTCATCCTTCCTGGAGATATCTTCCAGGGTGATGACCTCTTTGCGGGGACGCTGCTGACGAAGGGTGATCTGCTCAGCATCCCGTTTTACCTTGACATCGCCCTTGTACTCCTTTTCCAGGAGCTGGCAAACGTCCTCGGAGACCTTGGTATTGGGATTGGCATCTACCACGATACCCTTCTTGTGGAGAAATTCCACAATCGTCTGGATTCCCACGTTGAACTCTTTTGCCAATTTACTTAAACGCTGTGCGTTGCCTGAAACCATATTCTTCCTTTAATAATTTTTTAACGGTCTGTCGATGCAGCCCTTTCGGCCGGCCAGGTTCCGCAGAACCCGCCGGATCGTATTTACTGTTCAAATTCAGCCCTCAGGATCCGCCTGACCTCATCAATCGTCTCCTCTTCCAGGTCGGTCCGGGCAATCAGATCTTCCCGCGAAAGAGCCAATACATTCTTGGCCGTGTCGCAACCAATGGCTTTCAGTTCATCGATGACCCAGCCTTCAATTTCATCGGCGAATTCCTCGATGTTGACATCTTCATCATCTTCTTCGATTTCGCGGAAGACATCGATCTCGTAGCCGGTCAGCTGACTGGCCAGCTTGATATTGAGCCCTCCCTTACCGATGGCCAGGGAGACCTGGTCGGGTTTGAGGTAGACCTCGGCGCGTTTGGCCTGCTCCAGAATCCTGATCGAGCTGATTTTGGCCGGGCTCAGCGCCCGCTTGATATAGAGTTGTAAATTATTGCTGAAGTTGATCACATCAATATTCTCATTGCGTAACTCCCTGACGATACCGTGGATGCGCGACCCCTTCATGCCCACACAGGCCCCCACCGGGTCGATCCGCTCGTCATACGACTCCACGGCCACCTTGGCCCGCTCCCCGGGGATCCTGACAATCTTCCGGATGGTGATCAGACCATCGAAAATCTCGGGAATCTCCAACTCAAACAGGCGCTCCAGAAACACCGGTGAAGTCCGGCTTAATATGATCAGTGGCGTGTTGTTGCGCAATTCCACCATGATGACCACCGCCCGCAGGGAATCTCCCTTCCGGAAATAATCGGAGGGGATCTGCTCACTCTTGGGAAGAATCAGCTCATTGCCCTCATCATCCAGCACCAGGATCTCCTTCTTCCACACCTGATATACCTCACCGGTAATGATATCCCCGATTCTCTTTTTGTATTTACCGAAGATATGGTCTTTTTCCAGTTCCATAATTTTGGAAGCCAGGTTCTGCCGGAGGTTGAGAATCGCCCGACGCCCGAAATCGGCAAACTTCACCTCATCGGTCACATCTTCTCCCACTTCATAATCCTCGTCGATTTTCTTGGCTTCCGTCAGGGTAATCTCCTTGGCCGGATCTTCCAGCATATCATCTTCCACCACCACGCGGTTGCGCCAAATCTCAAAGTCTCCTTTGTCTATATTGATGATCACGTCGAAATTCTCATCCGTACCGAACTGCCGGATCAGGACACTTCTGAAGGCATCTTCCAGGACGCTCATCATCGTGGCCCTGTCAATGTTTTTCAATTCCTTGAACTCGGAAAAAGTGTCTATAAGATTCATGTTCTCCATGGTTCCCGCTATTATTTAAATGAAATAACCACTCTTGCTCTCTTGATATCGTCATAGGCAAAGGGCAACCTTCGGGTCACCAGTTGCTTTTTGCGTTCGCCTTCCATTTTCTCCCGGCTGCTGACTTCCAATACGATTCCGCTGTCGGAGGCTTCCACTAGTTGACCACGGTACTCCCCGCCAGCATGGGTCACCACCTCCAATTCCCGCCCCAGATTGCGCGGAAACTGTTGGTTGACCTTGAAATACTGATCAATGCCTGGCGAAGAAACCTGTAACTCAAAATCTTCCTCCTCCCGGTCCAAATGGCTTTCAATATGGCGGCTGATGGCCACACAATCATCAATGGTCACCCCCTGCATACTATCCACCTCCACGTGAATCGCCTTCGTAGGGGATACATGCACATCCACCAAAAACTGATTTTCCTTCAGTTTCTGATGGACCAGTTCTTCTATTTTCTCCCTGGTAATCATGATCAGTAATAAAATAGGGGACATTGTGCCCCCTACCCTCAGTCTGCCTGAAAATACGCCGCAAAGTTAATAAATATCTGCATATAATCAACGGCAAAAATAAATAGTATAAAACGAAAGAATTGGTTGTTAATTAATTTACTCTATTTTTGCATCGCTAAATATATCATCCATGAAGTTTAAAGCCGGGGATATTGCAAGTTACCTGCATGGGGAGGTCATCGGCGACCAGGAGGTGACAGTCTCCACCCTGTCGAAAATAGAGGAAGGAAAGGCTGGAAGTCTGGCTTTTCTTTCCAATCCAAAGTATGAACATTATCTTTATGAATCGGAAGCATCTGTGATTCTGGTAAATAAGGATTTCACACCGAGGGGTGAATTCCGTGCGACCCTGATCAGAGTAGAGGATGCCTACCAGGCCTTTACCCGGTTGTTACAGATGGTGGCCGAGGCCAGGACGAGTGAAAAGGGGGGGATAGAACAGCCCTCTTTTATGCATCCAACGGCAGTGGCAGGAAAGGAACTCTACTTCGGAGCCTTTGCCTACGCCGGGCAGAATGTCAGAATAGGCACCGGGGTGAAGATCTATCCCCAGGTCTATATCGGCGATAATGTGACCATCGGGGATGGCACGGTCATTTATGCCGGGGCCCGTATTTATGCCGACACCGTGATCGGTGAACGGTGCATCATTCATTCGGGGGCGGTTTTGGGGTCTGATGGTTTTGGTTTCGCCCCTCAGAAAGACGGGAGTTACCAGAAGATTCCCCAGTTGGGGAATGTCATCCTGGAGGACGATGTGGAAATCGGGGCCAACACCACCATAGATTGCGGCACCATGGGGCCGACCATCATCCACCGGGGGGTCAAACTCGACAATCTGATCCAGATCGCCCACAACTGTGAAGTAGGTGATCATACCGTCATGGCTGCCCTGACCGGCCTGGCAGGCAGCTCCCGGGTGGGCCGTTTCTGCCGGTTCGGAGGCCAGGTAGGGCTGGCAGGCCATCTGGCCATCGGCGACAATGTGCAGATCGGCGCCCAGAGCGGGGTCGTTAAGAATGTCCCCTCCGATCAGACGATCCTGGGGTCACCCGCCATGGACTACAAACAGGCGGTCCGCATGTATATGGTCCTGCGTAACCTGCCCCAGCTCAGGCAGGAAGTCATCGACCTCCAAAAAGCAATTTCAATCCTGAAAGACCAATTATCCAAGTAAACAGAATTTATTTATTATGGCACAAATGCAACGGACCCTGGCCCGGCCGTTTTCCATCCATGGGCGGGGACTCCATACAGGTGTCGATGTCACCATGACTTTTATTCCCGCACCTGAAAATCATGGTTTTAAATTTCGCAGGATCGATCTGCCCGGGCAACCCATCATCGAAGCCGATGCTGACCTGGTGGTGGACACCTCCCGGGGAACCCTCCTGGAAAGTAACGGTGCCCGCATCGGAACCATCGAGCACTCCCTGGCGGCCCTGGTAGGAATGGGCCTCGACAATGTCATGATCGAAGTGAACAACGAGGAGGCCCCTATCATCGACGGCAGCGCACGCGTATTCGTGGAAGGCATCGAAAAAGCAGGCATCGTCGAACAAAAAGAGGAGAGACGCTACCTGGAAATCAGGGAGAAGATCGTGTACCGCGATGAAAAAACAGGATCCGAACTGATTGCCCTCCCCGACGACGACTACGCCCTCAACGTGAACATTGCCTTCAACAGCAGGGTACTCAACAACCAGTTTGCCACCCTGGGTTCCATCTCCCGCTTCCGGGAAGAGATCTCCATGTGCCGCACCTTTGTCTTCCTGCATGAACTGGAATTCCTGCTTAAATACAACAACCTGATCAAGGGGGGTGACCTGAGCAGCGCCATTGTGATCATCGACAAAGACATGAACCAGGAGGAACTCGACCGGCTGGCCGATCTCTTTAAACATGAGCATGTCTCGGTCAAGAAGGAGGGGATCCTCAACAATGTAGACCTCCATTTCGACAATGAATGTGCCCGGCACAAACTGCTCGATGTCATCGGCGACCTGTCGCTGGCCGGCCGGCATATCAAAGGGAGAATCATCGCTACCAAGCCCGGCCACAGCGCCAACACCGCCATGGCCCGGGCCCTCAAGAAAACCCTCCTCCAAATGGAAAGCGGCGCCCCCGCTTACGACCCCAATGCCGAATCCCTCATGGACGTGGTGAAAATCACCGAATTACTCCCCCACCGCTTCCCGTTCCTGCTGGTCGATAAAATCATTGATATCAGAGAAAATCAGATCGTAGGCGTCAAGAATGTCTCCATCAATGAGCCATTCTTTCAGGGCCATTTCCCCGGGGAACCCGTTATGCCGGGTGTTCTGCTGGTGGAAGCCATGGCCCAGACCGGAGGCTTGCTGGTCCTCAGTCAGCTCGAGGGCACCTACAGCACCTATTTCATCCGGATTGACAACGTGAAATTCCGCAGAAAGGTCGTCCCGGGTGACACCCTTCTGTTCCGGCTTGAACTGACCTCCCCCATCCGCCGCGGCATCGCCATGATGCGCGGAGTATGCTTCGTCGGGGAAAGAATTGTGGCCGAAGGGGAGTTTATGGCCCAGATCGTCAGAAACAACTGACCCCTCCTGCCCTGACCATGAAACAGCACCTGAGCAACAGGCCTGGCACTTCGAACACAATAGAGCACGAAGCAACATCATGGCTTCACCTCAGTCGTCATATAGGAACAAATAATTAAAGTACATTTATAAGTATGAAACAGCCTTTAGCTTATGTTCACCCGGAATCCAGGGTCGCAGAAAACGTGGTTATAGAACCCTTCGTGACCATCGACAAGGATGTGGTCATCGGTGAGGGGACCAGGATCGGGTCTAATGTGACCATACTCCCCGGAACCAGAATCGGCAAAAACTGCAATATCTTTCCAGGAGCAGCCTTGGGGGCCGTTCCGCAGGACCTCAAATTCCGTGGGGAATACAGTACGGTGGAAATTGGCGACAACACCACCATCAGGGAGTTTGTCACCATCCACCGTGGCACAGCAGCCAAGGGAAAAACCGTTGTGGGCAGCAACTGCTTGCTGATGGCTTATGTCCACGTGGCTCACGACTGCATCGTCGGGAACAATGTCATCCTGGTCAATAATACCCAGCTTGCCGGAGAAGTGATCATAGACGATTATGCCATCCTGGCCGGCATGGTGGCCGTTCACCAGTTCGTACACGTCGGATCACACGTCATGATCGCCGGGGGCTCCCTGGTGAGAAAAGATGTCCCCCCCTTCATCAAAGCCGGAAGGGAACCCCTCTCCTACGTGGGCATTAACTCGATCGGGCTCCGCCGCAGGAATTTCTCCAATGAGAAAATCCGCGAAATCCAGGACATCTACCGCTACATCTACCAGAAAGGACTCAACACCTCCCAGGCGCTGGAGGTCATCGAGGCTGAAATGCCCGCCTCTCCCGAGCGAGATGAGATTCTTCTTTTCGTTAAAGACTCCAAACGGGGCATCATCAGAGGCTATTTCCCCGATTAAAGGGTTATTCTTCTTTTACATGCTTTATGAAGATCAGATTACTGATGCCGGTTTTCACCGGCATGATGCTTCTTTTTGTCTCTGCCGCAACCGGTCAGTCCCTCCCGGCACCGGCCGCCCCTGAAAGTCTTGTCAGTGGTGCCCATGAAGGTTCTCATTCCCATGACGATCCTCACACGTGGCATGTGGGGGTGGGCCTGGCTGCAGTGAAAATCAAAGGCGAGCAGGGGGTAATGCCGGGGTACCATTTCCATTTGTCCCGTCAACTGGGAAGCCACCACCAATGGGGCGCCGGCGTGGGTTGGGAGATGATCCCTGGTGGCCACAGCCACCACGGCCTCAATCTGCTGCTCTCCTCGCGTCTTTTCCCTTTCCTGACCCTGACGGCCGGCCCGGGAGTCGCCATCACCCGCCATGAGGGGCACCAGGAGATCCTGCCTGCCTTTCACAGCGAGATTCTGGCTGAATTCAATGTCGGGAAGATTCATTTGGGTCCCATGGCCGGATTCGGCTTCGACAGCGAAGAGCACCATTTCTCATTGGGGTGGCATATCGGTCTGGGCTTCTAAGTACTTTCACCGGAGGGATCCGTGACCTGGAGCAGGCCGTTCCCGCCAAAAGGCCATCACGCTCTACGGAGCTGAACCTCTTTGTGACCCAAACCCGGGAATCACTCCGGTACGCTCCCTGTTGATACGAGGTTCAGGATAACGGGCTGGTGCACCTGCAGTGGCCGGTCGTTGCCGTTCTGGTGCAGTGTCAGTCTTCGGTTTTGTCTGCAGCCCTGGGGTGGAGGGTAGCCAACTGGAGCGCCACAGCCAGCGCCACGGGAATCGCCAGCATGGCCAGATCCTGCCCCAGGTGGCCTGCATCGGTTGATTTCCCCAGCCAGCTGGTGATGAATGCCCCGGCAAACACCCCCGTCATGTTCATCAGTCCGTAACCGGCAGCCCGATGACGCGGACTTACAAACTGGCAGAGAATGGGCATGTTGTTGGCGTCAAACATGCCATAGCCTATTCCAAAGAGAATCCCTCCCCCGACGATGGGGACCAGGGTATTACCGAAACCCAGCAGGAACAGGGCAGGAATGGTCAGTGACAATCCAATGGCCCCGGTATAGATGCGACCCCGGAGGTTCCGCATAATCCACCGGTCGGCCAGGATACCCCCCGAGATCACCCCCACAAAAGAGGAGAAGGCGATGGTGATGGTGCTCAGCGGGCCCGCATGGGCCATGTCAATGCCCAGGCTCGCCGAGAAAAGCGTCGGCAGCCAGTTCTTGGTGGCCCACCCCGGAAAACTGGGCGCAGCAAAATAGAAGAGAATCACCCAGAAACTGATGGTCCCCAGGAGCATACCCAGACTATGGCGCACCGAGGCCCACCCGGCCGATAACCCTGACTTCCCCGGCATCGCAGTGACCGCCCCTTGTTCCTTCTTTACCTCCCGGCGATCAGACCGGTTTTCACGCAGCAGAAGGACCAGCACCAGGCTATAGACCACCCCGATCATCCCGAAGCTATGAAAGGCCGTTTGCCACGACCAGGTGTGGGCCACCGTGGCTCCGAAGCCCCCCAGCGCCTGTCCCACATACAATCCGGTCATGTGAATGCCCACCGCCAGGGACCGCGTGTTGCCCCGGTGATAATCTGCAATCAACGCCAGTCCGGCCGGAATATACAACGCCTCACTCACCCCCATGATGGCCCGCAAAACATAGAGCTGATCGAAGGAGGTGGCATACCCCATCATTAGGGTCACAAAGGACCAGACGCCCAGACTCCCCACAATGAGCCACTTGCGGTTGATGCGGTCGGCAATAAGCCCGGCCATGGGACTCATCAGCCCGTAAATCCAAAGGAAGACAGCCATCAGCCTCCCAAAATTCTCGGCCGTCTCCAGTTCTCGGATATCACCCATCATGGCCACTTTCATGGTCGACAACATCTGCCGGTCCATGTAGTTGAGCAGAGCCACCCCCCACAGCAGCCCTACCACGGCCCAGGGGTACCATTTCTTATTCCGGAAATCCATTTTTATATTTTTAGTTTAAGTTATTTGTTGACGACTAATCTTCCTCTATCCAGGTTTTTTCCGGTCTGCAGGCTGCTCCCGCGATGGGGGGTATCCGGGAGGGGGAGCGGCCGGTATGGTTTAGCGTCCGGCGCAGGTGAGTGCCTGGTGACCGGTCAGATTTTTTCCAGGGTAGAATAGACCTGGTACAAACCACGCGGAACGTGGAAGAAGCCTTTCCATTTACCGCCCTTGAGGGGCAGCAGCACCTCACCCCGGCGGTTCAGATAGCCGAACCACTCGCCATACTGCGGATCGGGGAAGTGAGACCAGGTATAATCGTGGACCTTCTCAAACCACTGAAGGCAGCCCTGGTCTCCAGTCAATTGGTATCCCTTGGCCAGGGTGATCAGGGTTTCCATATGGACCCACCAGAGTTTCTGGTCCCACTCGAGTTGCTGGGTGGGGTGGCCCAGCAGATCCATGAAATAGAAGATACCTCCGAACTCCTCATCCCAGCCATATTCCAGGGTGCGCAGGGCAATCTCCACGGCTTGCCGGGCCAGCTCAGGCCGGTTCAGCCGCACCGAGAGGTCCATGATGAACCACATCGCCTCAATGGCATGCCCCGGATTGAGCAACCTCCCCTCATGGGAATCACTGAAACTCCCGTCGGGCTGCACATTTTCCAGGATGAGCCCCGAATCGGACTGGTAAAAGACCTCCATCACCTCATGCAATACCTCGTGAATGGTCTCCTCTACCTTCTCCCGGGTCAGGAGATGTTCGATTTCGAGCGACAGGTTACACAGGATCATGGGCAGTGAGAATCCCTTGAGCGGACGGGTACCCGGAACCGCTTTACTCCATTTCCCCTTGGGATGGCCGGCCCGCCGCAGGATGTTCTCAAAAGTTTTCAGGGCGATCTCCCCGTGCTGTTCATCTCCCGAAGCCCGGAACAACTGCCCGAAAGCCATGGTGGCAAAACAGTCGCTGAAAATATTGTAGGGCTCCACCAGCGGCTGCCCCTCCCGTGTCAGCGAAAAATACCAGTTCAATTGCCCGTCATGACCATATTGACGCAGAAAACGGGCACCATGAAGCGCCATCTCCAGCCACTCCTCCTTTTTCTCCACCCTGTTGTACAGCGAGGAGAACATCCACACTTCCCGGCCCTGCAGCCAGATGAACTTGTCGGTATCATACACCCTCCCCTGCCGGTCAAGGCAGGTAAAATAGCCGCCGCACCGCTCATCCCTCGAATTTTTCATCCAGAAGGGAACCACATCGTCAAACAGGGCCGACCGGTATTGCTGAATCAGTTTTTCCTTTTCCATTTTTAGATACTTTTAGTCTTGCCTTACGGACCTGACTGGCCTCACTGGTTCCCTGGATCAAGATTGACCTGTTGGTAAAATCCCATCCAGCAAGTGAGGGGACAGTGATCAGACCCGTACAATAAAGATAGCATATATAAAGTTCGGATCCGGTTGATCCCACCAGAAACCAGGGGATTCCTTCAGGTCTGCACCGGGGTTTCGTTATTTGACCGTAAAGGCAGTGACCACAGGGGTGCGCACGCCGGGGCGGATCTCGCCTGAGGGGATCAGCACCATCCCGTTCCACTGAAAAGCCACCGTGGTGACCGGCAGCCCTTCCCCGGCCTCGCCCACCTTCTTCCACTTCCGGGAGAGGGTATGGTACGCCAGGATATCTCTGGAGAAGCCCGGGTGATGGGTCAGAAGGGTATCCTTTTCAGCCAGCAGCCGCGGCCTGACCGAATCGGAAGCTGCCGCCAGGGCATTGTTGAGGAGTTCCGTCTGCCGGAAATAAATCCCCGGGTCACCCCCGAAAAGCAGGATCATTTCGTTACCGCAGGCGAGGCCTGTTCCGGCCGAAAGCGCCAGGGTTTCTCCTCCGGAAAGGATCTCTCCCTCCTCCTGCCAGGAGGCTGCCGATGGCACGTATTTCCATATCTTGCTGAAGAAGGTATGCACCTCGGAAGTTTTGTTTCTTCCCCCCAACAGGTAGATGCACTCTTCAGTGCCATCCTGTTGCGCCACCACCACGCCGTGGGAGAGGGCGACCGGCAGGTCGGGGAGACGCTGCCACCCTCCTTCGGGCCGTGCCGGATCGAGGGAAAGCAGAAGGGGCGTGGCGCCCGAGGCGGTCAGGCCTCCTACTACATACACCCTGCCCCCGCAGTGGACCACCCCGGGAGAGGTGATGGCCTCCGGTAGGGCAGGAAACGGGGTCACCCGGAGGGAATCCCCATCATAAGTATAGAGGGAGACACGATCAACAGGACCATGGTCGTTCTCGCCACCGATGACCAGGAGGCCCTGATCCAGGGAGAGACAGCCCGCATAGGCCTGGGGTTCTGTAAGCCGTTGCAGGCTCTGCTGCCAGGCTACCTCCTGATCTCCTGCTTTTCTCAGAAGATAGATCTCATCATGGTAACTTTTAGTGCCTCCCCGCCAGGGCATGGCATCTTCGAAGTTGGCTCCACCGGCTACCATCACCAGATCGCCCAGACGGCCTGCCAGGGGACCCGCCAGACCAAACTGTACCTGCTGGCCTGCGGCCGGAGGAAGGGGCGGCAACAGCCGCGGTTCCACCCTCACCGCTTCAGGGTTATGGTTCCCGCAGGAACCTGCGATCATTGATTCCATCACCATCAGAATGATCAAACCCTGTTTACCTTTTCGAGAAAAGGGATTCCATATGCAATGCCTCCACATCGGCGCTGAATTTTTCAAACATTCCGGCAGTCATATTTTTCACCGGGAGCCTGAAGTTCCCGAAGGGAAAACCCAGATAACGCATGTAGGCCTTACCGGTGGCGATCCCCCCGTACTTGCCCAGCAGACGGATCATATCGATCGACTGTTGCTGAAGCCGGCGGGCTTTCACGAGATCTCCGCGGTCAAAGGCTTCTATCATCGCGTAATAGAGCGGGGCGGCATAATTAAAGGTGCTCCCCACCCCACTGCGGCACCCCAGCACCAGCGCTGAAAGCATGTTTTCATCACGGCCCCACATCATGTCGTATTTGCCCTCCCTAAAATGGATGCAACTGAGGAAGTCCATGAAGTCCTCATGGGTGTATTTGATCCCGGCCAGGTTGGGTATCAGGGGCTCTGCCTCTGCCAGGAAATCGATCATACTGACATAGCAGCCCGACAGCACGGGAATATGGTAGAAATAAACCGGCAGGTCAGGAACGGCGGAGGCTACCCTGGCGCAGAATTCGGCCAGCTGGGGTGCACCGGCGGGCTTGAAATAGTAGGGGGCCAGGATGGCCACGGCATCGGCACCGCATTCAGCCGAGTGAACGGCATTCTCGGCGGCCTCCTTCCAGGAGGTCCCCCCCACCAGGTTAATCACCTTGATCGCCTGGCCACGGGCCGCTGCCACCCAGCTCTCGGTGATTTTCATCCTCTCTTTCTGGGTCAGGGAAACCCCTTCTCCTGTGGAGCCATTGATGAACGCCCCTACGACCCTGTTCTTCACCAGAAAATCACAATATGCCGGTATTTCACCGTAAAGCACCTCGCCCTGTTCATCCATCGGAGTGAATGGGGCAGCAATCAATCCTTCAAATTTCTTCATGGTTGTCCTATTTTTTATGAAATATTACTCTATTCTGATTAAAAATGTAGAGGCGGGCCATCCAGCCTCATTGACCAGGTTACCCCGGGAATAGGGTTTCCACCCATACCTGATGGCCCTGATCTCCCCTTCAGGATCGGGAATCCATATTTTATGGCCTTTCAGGGTAGCCGTGACCGGCCTGAAAATGGCCTCTTCGCCAGCGGCTTCCAGTTCTGCCAGCGGCAGGCCATCGGAGGTCTTCAGCTTCCTGGCCGGTTTACAAGTCAGGATCACCTGTCCGGGTCTGGTTTTCGTCTTTACCGGGGCAGGATCTCCGGCTTTCAGGCGGAAGCCATAACCCTTATCGAAGGCTTGCAGGGCCATTCTATCGCCCACCTCTTTTTTCCTGATGGGGTGGACATTGAGCGAGTCACCCAGGTCGGAAGTCACCACCATGGCAGTATGGGGCATCTCAAGGGCCAGCTGCCGCTGCATATCCCTGAATCGGGGCCACGAGGGGCGGTCGATAGAGGAGAGCTGCGCGAAAATGATGGGCATCTGCGGATCCTTCCAATGGTTGCGCCACGAACCTGCCAGGGCATGAAAGCCTATACGGTAGAGGTCTGTATTGTGGGCATTGGATTCCCCCTGGTACCAGATCACCCCCCGCAAGGGAAATGAACCCAGGGGTTCCAGGGCGGCTTCGAAGATATAGGCCGGATCATAAGGATGACGCTGTAGCGGTTGGCTTTTCAGGGAGCTGTTGCGGGCAGCACGCTGCCTTACCCATTCAAATATAAAGTCATTTTTGGCTCTGTTGGGAAAAATATCGACCAGCACGGGATGAAACTCCAGGCTTTTACGGTCAATGAAAGCTTCAATGGGGGCCCCCCCCACGGCCACCTGAACCAGCCCCACAGGCACCTCAAGTTTTTCACGCAACCGCTGGCCGAAATAATAGGCGATCGCTGAAAACTCCGCTGCGGTTGCGGGGTCACAGGTTTGCCAGCTTCCTTCGAAGTAGCCCAGATCATTGATCCTTTGGAGGGCAAGGGAATCAAAAGCCACATCGTTGGTTCTGATAAATCCCCTGTAGCCGAAGAGCCGGAGGTGCGGGTCGGTAGCCTGCCTGGCCTCAGCGACCCCGTTTTCAGCCCCTTTCAGTTCAAACTCCATGTTCGACTGCCCCGAACAAAACCACACCTCCCCCACCAGGAGGTCATTCCACTCCACTTTCAATAGGCCATTGACCCAGATCTGAAGGGGATAAGGGCCTCCGGCAGGAAGGGGGGGCAGTGTGATGGTCCATTTGCCGTCGGGGCCGGCGGTGGCCTCTGCACGCTGATGGTGCAAGCTGACGGCGATCAGGTCACGGGTATTGGAGGTTCCATAAATTTCTACCGGTTTCTGCTGCTGGAAAACCATGTGTTCACCAAAGACCGGGGCCAGCCTGAAGCCGCCATGGTCTCCGGTGATGGCCCCAAAAAGGGTGCGGGCAATGATGCCGGCACCGGTAGCATCAGGATGAAGGTAGTCGGCAAAGAGCTCCTCGCGTGCATGTAAAGGGGTATGAAGATCGACCAGGTGAGCGCCGCTGTTCCGGGCTGCCTGCCCGATCGCCTCCTGAATTTGCCAGAACCAGTCCCGCGTGCCCGACTTAAAGCGCGAATGACCGTATAAAATGGGCGTCATCAGGCAGACATAGGACTGCGGAACCCCACCCTGCCGGGTCTTGAAGGCGCTGATCAGCCGCTGATAGTCGGAAAGGAAATCCTCCCCATATTGGGGCCAGTTGCGGGGATCGGTATCGTTGAGCCCCAGGTCGATAATGACTACATCAGGTTCAAATTCAACGGCTTTGCGGAACTCTTCTGACTTAACATAAGGATTATGTCCCTTGGCGAGTAAGGTGGCTCCATTGCGGCCGAAGTTGCCTACCGCATACGCCTCCCCCAGCAGGGATTGTAACACGGCGGGATAACATTCCACCTCCCGGTTCCTTAGTCCATATCCATAAGTCACCGAATTCCCCACACAGGCGACCCTGATGATTCCCGTCTGATCTCCCTTATCTCCTGCGGAACCGTCACCTTCCACTGAATAGCCGGTAAAGGGCATAGCGGCTATCAGGAAAGAGCATACCAGGATCCATCGAAATAATCCTCCTTTCCTCAGATCTGAACGATTGCATTTCTGAACCATATGGAGTAATTTTACGGGTCCCGGAGTTATTGTTTTTCCTGCAGGTTTAATATCTCACTGACCGGCACCTTCTGGAATATCAGCTCTTTGGTGCCTTCATAGAGGATTCCCACGTTGTTTTCGTCGACCATGGTGAGACAGGAGTAGCCGAAAGACGGGGCTGAATAGAGTTCCTGCTGAAGGGTTTCGGGCCAGGATAGACCGCCGTCGAGGCTGGCTTTGATGGTCATGTTGGTGCGGGCCTCCTTGTTGTTGGGATTGGAGAAGAACAGCACCTGTTGCTGAGCACTCCCGATGGGGAGGTCAGCGGTGATGAGGCTGGCCATGCAGTTGGGTTCGGGGAGGGCGCTGTTGGAGCTGGGATGAAGGGTCCATGTTTTTCCCAGGTCACGGGTCACGGCAACGGCTCTCCCGTTGGAGGCGCCTTTGTCGGAGCGGTTGCGGTCATCGCGCATATTGAGCATCAGGCTGCCGTCGGCGAGTTCCACCACCTGGGCTTCAGTCGTGTTGGATTTGGCCCCAGTGCCGATATGCCACGACTGACCGCCATCTTTGCTCCATACAATGGTCGAGTGGCACGTGTAGGCTCCCCCGTCGAGAGATTTCTCCCCAATGTCGGCCTTGAACTGGGCCGGAAAAACAAGTATCCCGTCGCGGGTGGTGATCCCCCGGCCGGGGCCCTGGAACAAGAGCTGCCAGGCAGGATCCTTGATCTTAGGGGTGATATTGATGGGATCAGACCAGGTCAGGCCATCATCGGTGCTCTTCACCAACAGGAACTGGCCGGTTTCCACAGGCGTCATGCCGGGTTTGGAAGCCCACCAAAGCATTTTATCGGGAGCTGAACCACTGATCCAGAGGGCGGCCACCCACAGGGTATGCGTGGTGGGATCATAGAGCACGCTGGGATCACCGACCCCGTTAAGCCGCTCCGGGCGTCCACCATATTCCCCCATGTCCATGATGACCCGCATGGGCTCCCACGTCTCTCCCCCGTCGGTACTGCGGCTCATCCCAATATCGATATCTTCCTGGAGGTCCTTGGAGTTATTGTACCGGTTGTCATAGACCGCGATCAGCGTCCCCCGGGCGGTGGTTACCAGGCCCGGTATCCGGTAGGTGTCACAACTGTCCTGTCCGGCAGCCCTCAGCAACAAGGCCGTACGATGGATGTAGGATTCCGCGGGATGAACCGTCAGAGGCTTATAGTTTTTGAAGGTGAGTTCGATTGCCCCGACTTCAAACCGCGTCATCAGTCCGGCATCGGACTTCAACAGGAGATTAAAATCCAGCACATGGTTGTTCCCGGTCAGCTCAGTGCTCCCCTCCAGGACCACCTTTCCGGAGGAGGGTAGGGCCGCACCGAAGTTCACCGGGGAGGCCTCTCCCGTATAGCTTGCCGAAACCGTGTCGAGCCCCGCCAGATCACCCCCTTCCGCAAAAATGAGGGTCACCCGTTCCAGAACCAGCGGTTTCTCCACCCCCGAGGTCACCCACCTGACCACCACCGGCTGGTCATTGCTCTTTCCGGCGAAAAGGGGCATTCTCGAGATGATGACCTCCGCCTCAGGAATCACCTCCTGAATATCCATCTTAGGAAGGAGCCGGCACTGAATGGCCAGGGATGAAAAAATGATCAGAAAAAGAAGGAGCAGTGACAGCTTGAAAAAGGGCCGTGAAGTATTCATAGGAAGACTATTTGTTAGATTTCATTTGTACACAAAAACAGACCTGGCGTGATAACCATTTCAGAGAACCGGGGTGGCAGGAGATCGTTTCCACCACCTGAATGCGAACCGGGTGTGCAATTTACATTTTCTTTCCCGTAACAGATCTTCCAGAGAGCGCAATGTCAGGCCCATTTCGTTGCAGAAGGAAAAAGAACCCGGCGAACCGGGTTCTTCACTTCTACTTACATTAAACAAATCTATGAACTGTGCGCTTCCTGTTCTTGGCCAGGTAAGATTTTTAAAGAGATACTGCTGATGAATGGAATGCACCGCTCCATCTCAGGGTTTTGCCGTGGCATAACCGGGGGTCTGACTCACCAACGGGTCGTTGGTCCAGATGGCTTTTTCGATTGGCCAGAGGACCATATGGGCCTGGGTCGACTTGTTGAGGACACCATAAGGATGGCTCGTACTCTTGAATACCAGGAAATCACCACCAAATTTCATACGTCTCAGATCATACCATGCTTTTCCTTCGTGCACAAACTCCTTGTTGCGTTCGGCAAAAATTGCCAGTTCATTCTGGTCTTTCGTTGAATTCACAAAAGGAGTCGGATCGGCTGCAGGATAGAAAGCACGGTCACGGACCGGTTTGATATAAGACGAGGGATCCCCTCCTTCGGCATTGACGATTTCGGCCAGCATGAGGAGCCGGTCGGCTTCACGGTATACCGTCCAGTCATCGGAGAAGTAACGTTTGTTCGCACTCAGGGTACCCAGGAATTTGACCAGCGCGGTATTCCTGATATTCACCTGATAGGGGGTTTTGGTCACCTTATAGTAATCGTAGAACGTGGCATCCCGTCTTTTATCCTTCACATCGTACGATTTGAAGAGTTCAAAGGTATAGCCATAGCGCTGGATGATCTGCGTGGAATTGGAGGCCACAATCTGGAGCGGATCGACCAGCAGCGCACCACTGGCGAGGGAATCCTTGTAATGCAGGTTGTCGAAGTTATAGGTGGAATAGAGATAGTAGGAATAGGTCGACATTTCGGCTTCACCCACCTGGTACCTCAGGGCAAAAATGACTTCGCTGTTGTTTTTCTTGTTGTAGGCAAAGACATCGGCGAAATTCGGCATCAGGCTGGTCCCGCTAATATCAGTGAGTGCTTTTTTGGCTTCGGCCAGATCTCCGGCATTGCCATACACCTTGGCCGACCAGAGGTAGACTTCGCCTTTGAGCATCAGGGTTGCTTTAGGGCTCCACAGGCTTTTATCGGCAGGACTGGCGGCAGATCCGAAGTTGGAGACCGATTTGGTCAGATCGCTTTTGATGGCTTCGAGCACTTCCTGTTCCGTTGAGCGGGCTTTACGCAGCTTCACCGGGTCGGTATTGCCGTTGAGGACCTCCGGTTCGAGCCACAGGGGAACCCCCCCATAGGTACGTAACAGATGGAAATAATAGAATGCCCTTATCCCGTAAGCCTGCCCCAGGTAAAACTTCTTCTGGGCTTCACCCACGAAGGTGTTGGCTTCCACTTTCTGAATAAAAAGATTCAACTGCAGAATGGGTCCATAGAAACCGGCCCAGTTCGACACACCCGATGAGTTTTCATCGATACGCTGCTCAATGATGGGCAGTTCATTCAGGGAGGTATTCTGACGGTCGATGTTGCTGTAGTTGCTGCTTCGCATCTCGCCGAGGCGCACAAACATGAACTGATTGTCGCGCAGTTGTTTATGGATACCGACCATGAAGTTGGAAACCTGGGCTTCATTCTGCCAGTAGTTACCGTCACCAAAATAGTCGATCGGGGAAAGGTCCAGGGTCTCCTGGCAGCTTACGGAGGTCAGCAGAAAGATCACCGCCGCTCCAAATATGTATTTTAACTTTTTCATTGTACTCACAATTTTAGGATGACAAACCAAGCTTATAATGTAATATCCAGACCAAAGATCAACTGGGTCGGAATAATGTAGGCTCCGTTCTGATTCCCTGTACGTTCCGGGAAGTTAAGCATCCGGTCGGTGAGGTAGCCCAGGTTTTGTCCGGTGACCGTAAAGGTCGCCTTGGGGATTTTCACCTTCTGGAGCAGGGAGGAGGGAAGGCTGTAGCTGAGGGAGACTTCGCGGAAGGCGAGGTAGTCGGATTTTCTCCAGAACATACTGCTGGGGCGGTCGAAGTTTTTGGTATTGAGCTGGTCGGCCCAAACGTAACGGGGAAATTGGGCATCGGGGTTGTCGGGCGTCCAGGTGTCCCTGACATCGGTGGTCATATTAAATTCACCCTGGAAACACCCGAGTGCCCACATCTGCATCTGATCCTGCTGGATATGCCCCAGTCCGAAGTCGAGCCTGGCGGCCAGCGTAATATCCTTGTAAGTCAGAGAGGTGTTGAAACCGCCAGTAATCCGGGGCAGCTGGCGCCCAAGAGAAACCATGTCGCGGGTATCGATGGTGTCGTTTTGGTCAATGTCCTTCCAGATCATATCTCCCTTTTTAGTGGAAATCCATCCGCTGGCCACGGTAAGGCCTCTTTCGGTCATCAGTTTCTGGCTGGCCACCCGTTTCCCTGCGGATGCCCCATACCAGACCTGTCCTGCAGCCAGGTCGATTTTATTGTAGTTGGCCAGGTCTGCATCGGTCCGGATGATGCCTTCGCTGACAAAGCCGAAGACTTCACCCCATTCCTGTCCTTCCTGGTAACCACCCACCCAGATCAGCTTGCCGGTTTTCGGATCATAAATCTGCTGACCTCCCTGCCGGTTGTTTTCATTGCCGTTGAAGGGAAGCTTCAGTACGGTGTTCTTAATCCAGGAGCCGTTAAAGCCGATCTCCCATTTGAGATCCTTCTTCTGTACCGCCTTAATGGTGGTTTCCAGTTCTACACCGCGGTTGCGCATACTTCCGTTGTTGGTGCGGATGCTGGAGATGCCGGAAGAAGTGGGCAGAATAACACTGGCGATTTTATCTTCTGTGATCCTGTTGTAATAGGAGAGAGAGGCATATATGCGGTTGTCAATGAATCCCATATCGGCACCGACTTCCACGGTGTTCGATTTTTCCCAGCGGAGGGTAGGATTGGCCAGTCCCGTCTGCAGAAAACCAATGGCCCCATTGTAGGCAGTCTGTGAACCATAGGAGCCCTGTAGCTCATAGGTACCGATACCACCGACATTACCGTTCATCCCCCAGCTGCCCCTCAACTTCAGGTAAGAGAGCCATTTTTCGGTAGGTTTCATGAACGACTCCTTGTGGAGGAGCCACCCTGCGGAGAAAGCGGGGAAGGTGCCATAACGGTTATCCCCCAGCAACCTGGAGTAGCCATCCCTTCTGACGGTCAGGGTCAGCAGGTATTTTTCGTCGTAATTATAGTTGATGCGGCCAAACCCCGACAGAATTCTTTCATTGGAATGCCACGAGTCGGTGCTTCTGGTTTGCTGCTCGGTGTTGTTCTTGGTCAGGCCCAGATCCTGGAAATCGTCGGTCGGGGCCAGACTGCCCCCAGCATAAATCCCCTTGTTGAAGGAATCGTAAAACTCCCCGCCGATCATCGCATCGATGTTGTTTTTACCGAGAAATTTGGTGGAATAATTGGCGATGGCATTGTAGGTCTGACGAATGGTACGGTCGAACTGGGCCGAGGAACTGCGGGTTCTGTTCCAGCCGGTATTGGGATTGGTATAGCTCATGATCCCGGTTCTGAAATCCTTGTTGAAGGATTCCTCCACCGATTCGTCATACATCAGAATGGCGGCCACTCTGATATAGAGGCCCTTCATGATGTCGGCCCTGAAAGCCTGGTTGAGGGTGAACTTGTCGGACTGGTTATCGCGTTTGTATTTGTCGATATTAAAGGCGGGGTTCCCGTCGCTGGCATCGCGGCCCAGGATCCACTGGCCGTTTTCATTGAATTCCCGCAGCGTGGGAGGGGCTGACAACATACGGGCCCAGTAGTTGGTTTCCCCGTTCTGCAGCGACTGGTCTCTCCATTTGGCCCGGGCATACTGAACCCCGCTTTCCGAAGTCACCCAATCGTTGATTTTATAATCCCCGTTAAAGGCAAAGTTGAGTCTGTTATAAAAGGTGGCCAGTGATAAACCGCCTTCGTCATAGTAACCCAGATTGGCGAAATATTTGCCTCTTTCATTGCCGCCACTCAACCCCACGTTGTAGTCCTGGGTGATGGCCGTTTCATTGAGCCCATAATCGCCATAGTTGAAATCGCGGTATATCAAATCGTAATAGGTACCGTTGGCATCATAGTTCCCGGCGGCATTGGTAGGAATCACGTCCTTCATGGTTTTCCAGCCGGGTTTGCTCAACAGCTCCTTGTTGACCTCGTTCAGGCGCATCACACTCCAGATGGCGGTAGAGTTATAATTGCCATCGAGAATATTCCCATTGGCATCCTTGTACTGGTTCCCAGTTCCGCGGGGGCCTACACCGGCCACGTTGGTGATGGCCAGCGTGCCATTCTGGATGGCCTGTTCGGCCCCCAGACGGGCCCATTTGATATAGCCTGCGGCATCTTCAAATTCATAAGGTGTATTCAGATAACTGACACCTCTTTTAACCTTCACATTCACCTGGGCAGCCCCTGATTTTCCCCTCTTGGAAGTGATCAGTATCACACCATTGCTGGCACGTGCCCCGTAAATAGCGGTGGCGGAGGCATCCTTCAGCACTTCGATACTGGCGATTTCTTCGGGATTGATGTCGCTCATGGAACCCCGGATCTGCCCGTCCATAATAATGAGCGGACTACCGGAACCATCAAAATTGGTCCCCCCCCTGAGTACAATCGAGGGGAGCGATCCCGGGCGCCCGGAGGTGGTGGCCACCCGTAAACCAGGAATGGTACCCGCCAGAGCCTGGGCAGGGTTGGAACGGACCCCGGTTTCCAGAAGTTTGGCATCCAGCTTGGTCACCGACCCGGTCAGCGTACTTCTCTTTTGGGTCCCATACCCAACAATCACTACCTCGTCAAGGGCTTTGGTGGCCTCCTTCAGGGCGATGTTAAAAACCTGGGTGTCGCCGATAGGCAGCGTCAGAGAGGAATAACCCACCATGGAGACCAGCAGCTCTTTGGCAGTGGCTGGCACGGCAAGGGTAAAATTTCCGTCGATGTCGGTGATGGTGCCCACGGTGGTCCCTACCACCACAATATTGACGCCCGGCAGGGTCGAGCCATCACGGGCATCGGTCACCGTGCCGGTTAACGTCATCTGGGCCAGAACCTGACCGAAGGACAGAAGAACTGTCAATGCCAGCAAAAACGGCTTCAGTACAGAATGTTTGTTCATAGCATTCGAATTAATGGTTAAAAAAATCTAAAAAGTCTTATGTACTACATTACGCGACAAAAGTATAGAGAGATTTTTAAGATGCAAGAAAATTCAGTATTTTTTTATGGGCATATTACATGATTTTTGTCATGTTTTTCGGAACCACCCGCCACCATGGTTTAAATAATAGCCCCTGTATAACAATGCATTATTTTGTATTAAGAAAAATCCTCCCCTCAGAGCCAGCCTCCGGGAAAAAAATATTTTAAGGGTATTATGTCCTACATATCAACGATTGGTTTTTTTTCATACCTTTGGTGATGTTTTCCCGTTGAGATAAAAAAATGAACACAGAAGATCTGATGACCGGCATTGAGGCCGTTGATACAAGAAGCCTGGTGGATAAGGTAGAGATGAACCTGATCGATTTCTTTATTAAAAAGGAACTCAGTCCGGGTGATGTGATCCCCAAGGAGGTGGAACTGGCCCAGGTGATGGGGGTGAGTCGTACGGTCATCAGGGAGTCGCTGAACCGTCTGAAAACGATGGGGCTCATCGAGTCGATCAAGCATAAGGGAACCCTGATCAAGAGTCCTGATCTGCCGCAGATTCTCCAGAAGTCCATGATCCCCAACATCCTCGACCAGCGTTCCCTGAGGGATGCCTTCGAACTCCGGCTGGTCCTCGAGGTAGGCATGGCCGACCTGGTGGTCAGGAGGATTACCGACCAGGACCTGCATGAGCTGGCGGAAATTGTCAGAAGCGAGAGCTCCCCTTCCCCTGATACCCTTTTTGATATCGATTACGAGGTGAAGTTTCATGGCAAACTCTATGAAATCACCGGTAATGAGACCCTGAAAGGCTTTCAGCAGTTGTTATTGCCCGTATTTAAATATGTCTATTCGAGCGGATTGATCAACAAGCCGGTGGCCAAAAAGAAGTATGTTTCGCACCGCGGACTGGTGGAAATTCTGGCAGAGCGGGATGTCTCCAAATTCCGCAAGGCGATGCGGAAACACCTGGAGAATCACTTCAACCGGCTTTTTGACCAACAGCCATAGCATCCGAAGGCTCTCTCTCCGGGAAGCAAATAAAACGCACTTACTCCTTACTGAGCGTCATCACCGACCGGCACGCAGAGAAGTTGCCCCAGCCTCAGAAGGGGGCATCCTCCCGTGAGGAGTTAAAGGGGGTGGCTCATTTTTTCAAGGTAGAGGGCCCTGATATCCTGCAGATATCTGGTGTCGAGTTTACTGGAATAGATACGGACGAACTCCCGCAGCCTCCCTTCCACATAAAAAGAGCCGACGGCAGCATCGAACTTACTCCCGAACCAGTTGTTTTTCACCTGGCGGGTCACTTTCTCAAACTGTTCCCAGTTCAGAAAACGGGGGATTTCAATATATCCGTGAAAGTCTTCCTTCATATCGACATAAACCCCGGTTTCCACCAGTTTGATCCACATCATCTTGACAATACGGATCAGCGCCGTGAATTCCCCCTGTTTGCGGCTTTTGCGCAGATAACCGATTCCTGCTTCACGGAAGGCTTCCTGAAGGGGGGCTACCACATCATACTGGCCGAAATGGCGCAACCTGATGACGGGGATTTCCTCGGCAGCATAGTACAGAATCCCCTTCCCGGCATCGAAATGGCCCTCAAACCTGGGCTCTATCAGCTGCGATGCCCGTATGATCTCCTCCAGCCGGTACATTTTGTCCAGCGCCAGGTAAAGATAAAGCGGCGGCGAACTGTCGGGGGTATCGTGGTAATACCCCGGAAAGGGATCCAGCGATTCAAAGACCAGGCTGCCGCTGACCACTTTGTCTTCCACCGGGAAAAGAGTCTCCTGTTTGAGCAGGTTTGAGAAGACTTCCAGTTTTTTGATGAATTCCATATTAGGTTATCTTTGGTTTTAAAATTAAGACTTTTCTTTTATATACGCATGTCCGTTAAAGTGGTTCAATTAAATCCTGTAGGCGAGGTCACTTTCCGCCGGAATCGCCGTTCGAAAACCATCAGGTTAAGCGTCAGGGCAGGCCGGAGGATTTTGGTTTCTTACCCCTGGCATCTTCCCTTCAGGGAGGCCGAGCGGTTTGTGGCCGAACATGCCGGATGGATTCTCGGCCAGTTGGAGCGGCAACAAAAGCCGGCATCGGTATACCCGGAAAATACGCCCTTCAAGACCCGTTACCACACGGTGCTCATCGTCAGAAGCGGCGAAAAGAGCAGCGTCCGGCAGAAAGGGTTTGATATCGTGATTTCCCTTCCGGAAGCGTCTGAGGCGTCGGAAAACGGAGCTATAGAAAAGGTGACCGCCATCATGAACGAAATATACCGCTGGGAAGCCCGGAAACTGCTTCCGGGCCGGGTGAGGGAACTGGCGGCTGAGGCCGGACTATCCTTCGGGAAGGTGACCATCCGTAACAACCGGAGCAACTGGGGGAGTTGCTCGCACTGCAATAACATCAGTCTCAACCTGCACCTGATGAAACTTCCCGACCACCTCATCGACTATGTCATTCTTCATGAGCTGGCCCACACCAAAGTTAAAAACCATGGCCCGGAATTCCATCACCTGCTCGACGAACTTACCGGCCATCAGGCCGCCCGGCTGAAAACCGAAATCAAAAAATACTCCCCCCATCACCTGATGCCCGCACCTGAAGTGGGAGGGACTAAGGGACTTTGAGACGAAGGGACTAAGAGACGGAGAGACGGAGAGACGATGATACGATGAGAGTAAGGAACAGAGAGACG
>CAZKIU010000019.1:0-15376 GCA_964552955.1 uncultured Prolixibacteraceae bacterium | reverse complement strand
AGAGACGGAGAGACGGAGAGACGATGATACGATGAGAGTAAGGAACAGAGAGACGAAGGGACGGAGGGACGGAGAGACGGAGGGCGTCAGGCGAACCACTGCCGTTCCCTTCCGGGGAGGTTTCCCAGGGTGTTGAGCACGATATTGACATCGTCGACCACCTGGAAGTCGAACATGCCCACGCAGATAAAGTCGGCGCCGTTTTCGAAGGCCCATTTGAATCCATCCTCAGGGGAGATGGCCCCAGCCGCCAGCACTTTGAATCCCATGACGGGCAGGGTGGTCCGCTTCACGAATTCGACCGTCCGGTCAGGAAAAAGACAGAAACAGTTGTCATGGAACCGGTCGTGGTCGGGATATTTCATTCCGTCGACCTCAAAGGGGACCCGTTTATCCCTGGGGTGTGCCGACCAGTAGTTGTCGTGGTGCATGGTCTGCATGTAGTAGTCAGGAAGAATGCCCTTTTCCTCGCAGGCGATCAGGGAATCCACGGTGTGAGCCCCCAGTCCGGCCACATACCCCTGACTTCTGATCCGTTCCAGCATGGCGGCAATCACCTCTGTTTTACCATCGCGCACCAGCCAGTCGCACCAGTTGCCCTGGACCTGCAGGATATCAGCCCCTGCCTCCATCGCCTCGTTGATCTGCTCATAGTAATCCCCTTTATCCATGTTGGGAGCCACCTGGGAGATGACCTGAAGCGTGCTGCCGGTGATTTTTTTGTATTTGGCAAGAAGTCCGTTCGAGGGATACCCGATATTAATGGTATTGATACCTGCTTTTTCACAGAGGATAAGGGTTTCGAAGATCTTTTTCTCGGTATTGTAAGCCCGGAAGAGGGAGGGGACATAGATCAGGTCGCGCGAATGGGCCCAACCGCCGATCAGGTTCCCGCCCATCACCAGCCGGCTGATGGCATGCCGGCCTATTTTCCCGCGGGGCAGATCGCCCTCCAGTTGGCGGATATCGGCCGATTTAAGCTGTATGGTGGCCCCCGAGAGGGTGTCTACCCCGAACTCCCGGGTCACCCGTTGGGCCCCCCACCCCATTACCCCCAGCAGGGGAATGGAGACCAGGTTGCGGACTACCTCCCGCCGGGAGGGCGACCCCCCGGCCCAAGAAAGGTCGCCGGGGTCCTGTGAAACCCGACCCTCTTCTGTTGGGGTCGCGCCCCTTCCGGCCATAAGATCAGCGGTCGCTGGCGCAGCAATACCCCCTGCATCACCTTGCGGATCCTGTGTCTCTGGTACTCCCCGGTAAAAAGAGACGCCTCCGGGGATTTCTCCTTCGCGATGCCCTTCCCCCTGTTTCTGCTTCCGGAACGGTATAAACCGGGCTAAAGCATACCATCCATATCCTTTTTCTGGAAGGAGGAAGAGTAACAGCAAGGTCAAAGCCTCCAGCAAATTCCTGTCGATCAGGAAGAACTGACCTCCGGTGCTGTTCACCAGACTGCTCCCGAACGGGGGATAAGCGGCATAATAGAGCCCCAGCAGCAAGATCCCTCCCGCCATGGCCCAGCGGATCAGGATCCCCAGAAAAAGAGCACTCCCGACCAGCAACAGCCCGTAGATATTGAGGAAATCAACCCACCGGACCAGAGCCGGATCGGATGCCAGCCAGTGAAAAAAACCGGACAGGCTGCCGGACGTGTGGATCAGGTAGTTGTAGGAACTCCAGTTCCCGGCCGCCACCTTGACAAATCCCTCATAGAGAAAGTGCCATCCGATGGCCATCCGCAACAGGGTGACCATTCCCTTGAATCCTTCATCCCTTGGAATCTTCATGTTTTTGCTTGTTCTCCTTACGTTGGTTTTTTCTGGAGTTGCTTCCGTCAGTGACCTTCTCTCCGTTGTAGGGTTTCAGCTTCCGGGGGACTAGAAATCCAGTGGCATATTCGGTATTGATGTCAGCCAGGAAGAGGGGGAAGTCGTGCTGGGTGACCAGGGGGTCTTTATCTCCCGGGAAAAGCCGTTTCAGGGGGAATTTGTGGTTGGCACGGATGGAGAAGGTGTAGAATTGGGTCAGGGTATCGCCCTGGGTGTTCACCGGGGGAAGCAGAAGGGGAAGGAAGGAGTGGGGGATTTCCTCGGGTTGATCCACCAGAATCGGATAGACCGCCGCATAGGGATGGACATTGCGGAGCATCACCACCTTGGCACTGGGGTAGCGTCTGAGGCGGGTCCACCAGATATCGCGCACACGCTCCATGGCCGCAATGGTCGACTGTTCGTCCTCGACGGCTCCCATTTCCTGAAGCCGGGCAGCCACCAGCGCGGTCATGGCCTCCTCATAGGGAAGGGGGCTGCGAATGGCCTCCATGCCCAAAAGAACGCCCTGTAGATTGGAGTAGGTATCCTCCACCGAGAAACTGGAATATTGTTCGGAAACCAGCGGCACGGAAGAAACCCCATACCAGGTGGCTATTTCGTGCCATACAGCCAGGTCATAGGCTATTCTTCCCGCCAGAAGCAGCAGATCCTCATCGCTGACATCGGCAGGCAGGTGAATGGAGAGGCGTTTCTCACCCCCTTCATACCCCAGGACCCGCTCGATGAGGGTATCCTCCCGGTGGGTCTCCAGTAGGGTGTAAATCCAGGCCGTCCAGTCGGCATTGTCACGCAGGTGCCCCATATCAATGAATCCTCCATGCAGGGTGTAAACCACCCCGTTGCTCTCCGAAGCCCCTCCCAGAAACCGGTGTTGCCCCATTTTTTCAGTGCTGGTAATCGCTGACAGCTTCAGGAAGGGGATTCCGACAACCCCTACCCGCGAACCAAACATGCAACAGGTCCGGATGATCCTGGGAGGATGGGAGCCCAGATCGGCACCGGCAGGCTTCAAGGCCTGTACTGCAACCGGCATCACCATTAACATTCCGGCCAGGAGAAAAATCTGTGCAACTCGCGTCATAAAAGAGGTGTGTTTTAAAAGGATAAAAATAGAATAATAGTTCCAGATTTGACAAGAACATGGAGAATCGCAGCGAAGTTTGTTATTTTTGAACCTCACATATCCTATGCGAATGAAAAACCAGGCCGGCCAACGCCTTGGTTTTTCCTAAAATTAAGAAGATGATCACATTTGTTTTAGCCCTGGCCTTTTTGCTCCTGGGATATTTCCTTTATTCCAGGCTTCTGGAACGCATCGAAGGAGTGGATGGGTCGCGTAAGACCCCGGCCCTCTCCATGACCGATGGAGTAGACTATGTTCCTATGCCATGGTGGCGGGTTTTTCTGATTCAGTTTCTGAACATCGCCGGACTGGGGCCTATTTTCGGTGCGGTGGCCGGAGCGATGTGGGGGCCGGTGGCTTACCTCTGGATCATCCTGGGAGGGGTCTTTGCCGGGGCCGTCCACGACTACTTCAGCGGCATGCTCTCCATCCGCCACCAGGGGATGAGCATCACCGAGATCATCGGTATTTACATGGGGAAGGGCACCAAACAGTTTGCCCGGGGCTTCACGGTCGTTCTGATGGTGATCGTGGGGGCTGTGTTCATCACCGGCCCGGCCAAAATCCTGGAAAGCCTGACCCCCGAAGTACTCGACATGACCTTCTGGGTGTGGGTCGTCTTCATTTACTACATTCTGGCCACCATGTTGCCCATCGATAAGATCATCGGCCGTGTTTACCCTGTATTTGGCTTTGCGCTGTTGTTCATGGCGGTCGGACTGATGACCGCGTTGCTGGTAAAAGGGTATTCCATTCCTGAGCTCACCCTTTCCAACCTCCGGAATTTCCATGTCACTCCAGAGAGGTTCCCTGTCTTCCCGATGCTGTTCATCACCATCGCCTGTGGGGCCATCTCAGGATTCCACGCCACCCAGTCGCCCCTGATGGCCCGCTGCATCACCAATGAGAAGCTGGGCCGGCGGGTCTTCTATGGGGCGATGATCACCGAGTCGGTGGTAGCCATGATCTGGGCCACCATCAGCATGAGTTTCTTCGGGGGGATAGAACAGCTCAATCAGGTGATGAGCGAGCATCAGGGGAATGCCGCCTGGGTCGTCAACCTCATCTCCAATTCCCTCCTCGGGAAGGTGGGGGGTGCCCTGGCATTGCTGGGAGTGGTGGCCGCCCCTATCACCTCGGGCGATACCGCCTTCCGGAGCGCCCGCCTTATCGTCGCCGACTTCCTCCACCTGAAACAGGGCCCCGTGAAAAACAGACTTATTATCTCGATCCCCCTCTTCGCCATTGGCTTCCTGCTGACCCGTACCGACTTCGATATCATCTGGCGCTATTTTGCCTGGGCCAACCAAACCCTGGCCACCTTGGTACTCTGGACCATCACCATTTATCTGATGCGAAGAAAATGGGCCTTCCTGGTGACCTTCCTGCCTGCCCTTTTCATGACCGCCGTCATCACCGCCTATCTCCTTTTCGCGCCGGAAGGCTTCGCCCTCTCCCTCCACATAGCGGTGCCTGCCGGCATCCTCGCCGCAGTTGTTGCCGGCTTACTCTTCTTCTTTTACCGGAATAACCAACTTAAAGCATTTCCCCCAAAATGAGAACCCCATCCCTTTCAGAAGTGACGTTACTCCTGTGGCTGGCGATGATGATCCTCCTGCCTGGTCAGGCTGAAGCCAGACGGCCATTTTCTTCCACAGCCACCGGGCAGAGGGTGGTTCGCGCCGATGTGGTCATCTACGGTGGAACGTCAGCAGCCATCATCGCCGCGGTAGAAGTCATCCGCTCCGGGAGGAGCGTGGTAGTGGTCTCCCCCGACCTCCATGTGGGAGGGCTCACCTCGGGGGGACTGGGATACACCGATACGGGAAAGAAGGAGACCATCGGCGGATTGTCGCGTGATTTTTATCACCGGGTATGGCTTCACTACCAGAGCGATTCAGCCTGGAGATGGCAGAAATCCGCAGACTTCGGGAACAAAGGGCAGGGCACTCCCGCCATTGATGGTGAAAACCGCACCATGTGGCTCTTTGAGCCCCACGTGGCCGAGAAGATCTTCGAGGATTATATCCGTGAATACGCCATCCCCGTGTTCCGGGATGAATGGCTGGACCGAGCGAAGGGGGTGACCCTGAAAAAGGGGAGGATCGTTTCGATCACCACCCTTTCTGGCATGACCTTCAGAGGCCAAATATTTATGGATGCCACCTATGAGGGGGACCTGATGGCTGCGGCAGGCGTAGGTTTTGTCACCGGCCGAGAGAGCAACGCCGAGTTCGGCGAGCTGTGGAACGGGGTCCAGAAAGGCGCCTGGCACCACCGCCACAACTTCATGGTGCTGAAGGAGCCTGTCAGCGCATACAAGATTCCGGGAGACCCCGGCAGCGGACTTCTGCCCCTGGTGAGTCCTGATCCTCCGGGTGAAAACGGATCGGCCGATCACCGCGTCCAGGCTTACTGTTTCCGGCTCTGTATGACCGACCATCCTGCCAACAGGATTCCCTTTCCCCGCCCCGCGAACTACGATTCCACCAGGTATGAACTGCTGGCCAGGGTTTTCGAACGGGGATGGAACGAAGTCTTCGACAAATACGACGCCCTTCCCAACCGGAAAACCGACACCAATAACCATGGCCCCGTCAGCAGCGACTATATCGGTATGAATTACGACTATCCCGGGGCTTCCTATGAACAGCGCAGGGAAATCATCAAAGCCCATGAGGAGTACCAGAAGGGACTGCTCTGGTTTATGACCCACGATGAAGGTGTTCCGGAAGCCATCCGCAGAAAAATGGGAGCGTGGGGACTGGCGGCCGATGAGTTCAGAGACCACGGCGGATGGCCCCATCAGTTGTACATCAGAGAGTCGCGCCGGATGCGGGGAAGTTTTGTGATGACCGAGAACGAACTGACGCGTCGCTCCCCCACCCCGGAATCCATCGGTATGGGCTCCTATACCATTGACTCCCACAACGTGCAACGGTATGCCGACGAAAACGGCAACGTTCAGAATGAAGGGGATGTGGGGCTGGGACTGCCGGGGCCCTATGCCATCGCCTATGGCTCAGTGGTCCCCCGACAGGAGGAATGCACCAACCTGCTGGTCCCCGTTTGCGTGTCGGCGACCCATATTGCCTACGGCTCCATCCGTATGGAACCCGTCTTCATGATCCTGGGGCAGTCGGCCGCCGTAGCGGCCTGCATGGCCATCGATCGTAAAATCCCGGTCCAGGAGGTTCCCTACCCTGCCCTGAAGAAGGTACTGCTCGAGAAGGGGCAGATACTGAATGAATAGAGGTCACCTGACCGAAAGCCCTCCACCATAGCCTTGACCTTAATCTGACCCTGTATTTCAACCTGTACCTAAACAAACACCCCACCTGACCGGAGGGTCAGCCTCTGGGCCTTGGTGAATGCATCGAGGGCCTCTGGCATAGGCCTTATCGGAAGGCAGGGTTCTTGTGCTGGGCTGTTCTGAGGGTTGGGCTCAGGAGCTCCGGCTCGCAGCGACGGGCTCTGATCCTTTCGGCGCACAGCGACGGATTTTGATCCTTTCGGCGCACAGCGACAACTCCTATTTCATGGCGGGGAGGAGGTGTTCCCAGATCAGGTTGATCTCCCCCTGCATATCATTGATGTTGGCGGTGGTGACCACTACGGCATCCTTGTCGGGGATGACGATGATAAACTGGCCCACGGCGCCATCGGCCCGGAAGGCATTGTGGCGGCAGCGCCAGACCTGGTAACCGTAACCCTGGACCCAGTCACTTTCCAGGGGGTTGCCGTCTTCAGGGAACCACTGCGGAGGTTGGGTGATATGTGCTTTGGTCGCTTCCTCAAACCAGGCTTCGTTCAGCAGTTGTTTCCCGTTCCATTTGCCCTTTTGCAGATAGAACTGCCCCAGTTTGGCCATATCCTCGGTCTTGATGTGGAGGCCCCAGCCGCCGCAATTGACGCCCGAGGGACTGGTTTCCCATACGGCACCGGTGACCCCCAGGGGACGCAGCAACCGCGGGTAGAGGTAGTCGAGCACCCTCTCGCCGGTCACCTTCTGCAGGATCGCCGCTACCATATAGGTGGCCATGCTATTGTAGAGGTATTTCGTTCCCGGCTCATATTTGATGGGATGGGCCAGAAAAGTCTTCTCCCAGCTCAGGTCAGGCCGCGTTCTGTCGAGCGATGGCTCCGTGGCATGCCCCACCGACATGGTCAGCAGGTCGCGGATTTCCAGGTCGGCCAGCCAGGGGGTGACCTCCTTGGGTAAATCATCGGGGAAATAGCGGATCACTTTGTCTGTAACCTTCAGGAGGCCTTCCTGGACGGCAAAGCCCACCGCCGTAGACGTCCATGTTTTGCTCACCGAATGCATCACATGGGGGATGGCCGGGCCATGCCCATGGAACCACTTTTCGGCCACCACCTTCCCATGACGTAGCACCATCACACTGTGCAACTCCTGGCCGCTTTGCTTCACCGCCTCGAAATAGTTACCGATGCCCTGTATATCTACCTTTTCGGCTTCAGGCGTGCTCCGGGGCAGCGCCTTGAAAACCGCGTTGTAATTGACCAGTTCAATTCCCCTTTCAGCAATGACCTGCCTGACCCGGTCACTCGTGAAAAGATCTGCAACCCCCTGCCGGTCGACGGCCACATCCTCATAGCCGATATGGTGGACCGCCTGCATCTCGGGAGTATTGTAAGCCGGGTGCTCCACGAAGACGTAGGTTTTACCCTTTTCCAGGGTGTTGAGCATGGCGGTGAAACTTTCAATCTTCTCCTTCTGGGTGGCGTGGGGCCCAGAGAACCCGGTAGATTTTACTTCAGAAACTTCAAGGCCAGGGACCACTGATTTTCCCTTTTCTCCGGAATCTCCCTTTTCCGGAGTTTTCCCCTTGTTGCCGCCCGTCTGGTAGAAATAAGCCATCCCATTCCGGTCGACACAAGGCAGATGATACTCTTCGGCCAGCCGGGCCGTTATTTCTGCCACCCTGGGGTCAAACGCCGTGGAGCCCATATGCCCCGAGAGGTGGCTAATCCGGGGGATGTTGCGCAGGGCCAGCTCAATCTGTGCCCTGAATTCCCGTTCCACCTCCTCCGGAGTCCACCGGCTCTCCATGACCGACTGCCCCGGGTAATTTTTATCGGGGAAGATCTTCGGAAAGAAAGAACCGTTGTGATCGGTGAGCCCGGGCGCCTGGGTCAGGGGCCGCCATTTGATGTTATCCCATTCGCTGGTGAGCACCAGGTGCAGACCGACGTCGATACCGGGATTTTCGTTGAGCATACGTACGGCTTCGGGAAACCAGGGGGTCACGGCCATCACCTCTATGGAAGTGACAATGCCGTTGGTGTAACTCCGCAGGGTAGCATCGTTGGCAGCCTGAAAAGAACCCATGTCATCGGCACGGACGATCAGCCGGGGCGGAAGTGCCTGCTGGGCCATTGCCAGCACCGAAAGCCATACCAGCCCTGAAAGGAGAATCAGTTTCTTCATATGCTTGTTCCTATTAATTAAGGTTCTGTTTTTTTATACAACGGCCGGTCAGCACTGATGCCATTAACCGGCAACCGCATCGGTCGAAAGGCTTTTTCCGGGCCATGCTTTTCCAAAGGACCCGGATACAGATTGTAAAACTATCAAAAAGGTAAGATTCCCATAAATCAGGGTCTATAAAAAAGAGACTGCACCAGGATCTCCCTTTCTGCAGACCTTCCGTTTTCCGCGAAAGTTCCGCAGAAAGGGAGAAGGGTCCCGTAAAGAAGGGGAGGGAGACCATCCGGCAAAGTGGACGGCATCACTGGTGCAGTCTCGGGTATAAATCAGAACGTTAAACTATTAACTATCAATAGCCCGGGTTCTGGGTCAGGTTGGGGTTGGCATCCCTGGCCGTTCGCGGGATGGGGAAAAGGAGGTATTTGGCATCGGTCACCCCTTTCCATCCGGGAATGGCATTCAGGAAGGTACCGAAGCGGATCATATCCTGCCGGTTGGAGATTTCCCATGCCAGTTCAAACCTTCTCTCCTTGTATACATCGTCGAGGGTCACGGAGGTTTTCAGCTTGGAGGGGGAATCGAAAGCTCTGCTGCGGATGACGTTAACCAGCCGTGTGGCCTCGGCGATATCTCCATTGGCGCGGATCAGCGCCTCGGCTTTCATGAGGTAGACATCGGCCAGCCGGTATATGGCGAAGTCATTTTCGGCATCGCCGTTCTGTCCGCTTTCGAATTCCCATTTCCAGCAGCGGGCACCGTCTTCCTGTTCCACCTGGCCCCAGCCGTCACTGTCGAAACCATATTTCATAGTGACATCCACGGTATGGATCAGCGGCCGGCCATGGGCGGTGATATAGGTCTCCCCGGTGGCCGGGTTTTTCATCGGGCCGGTCAGGAAAGACCAGGCCAGCCGCTTGTCGGCAGGATCATAAGCCTTCACATAGTCAGGCATGGCGCAAACCCCGTTCCAGGTGCCGATTTTTAAGCCCAGGGAGGGAGCCGCCAGATAGTGAAGAGTGCGCTGGGCAATCGTATTGCCGCCGTCGCTGGTGCTGAAAACCACCGGGAATATGATCTCCTGTGAATTCTGGTTCTTTACGATGAAACTGTTTTTCCAGGTAGGCTCGATCAGGTAGGGAAGCTTCATGACCTCGTTACAGGCCGCGATGCACTCCTGCCATTTAGCGCCACCGGCGGGATTCCATACCTGGGCATTGAGGTATAGCTTGGCCAGCATGGTGTACACCACCCCCTTGGTGATCTTTCCGTAAGAGGCGGAGGAGACGTCGGCCCGCACCTTGTCCTTGATGGCGTTGAGTTCGTCCATGACAAACTTGTACACGTCGGCCCGGCTCTTGGTGGAAGGGAGCTCCTTGTCGTTGAAGTCGGTGACAATGGGCACATTTCCGTAATAGTCGAGCAGCATCAGATACCAGAAAGCCCTTACTCCCCTGATTTCCGCCAGAATCATCTCCTTGTTCTCAATGGAGGGATTCTCGTTGATCATCACGAATATCTTGTTGCACAGGGTAATCCCCGAGGTGGCGGAATTGTAGGCACTGGTCACCGAGTTGTTCCCGGGCGACCATTTATGCAGGCGCAGCTCCTTAAACTGGCCACCATCCCACCAGTCACCCCCCTTGCGGGTTGGCGTGATGGCCATGTCACCCGAACATTCGCTCAGGTAGAAGAAGTTGGCGGGATAAACTCCTTTAAGGGTACGGTAAATAGGTGCGATCAGGGAGTTGACCTCCTTGGTGTTCTTGCCGAACTGGTCAACCGGGAGCTTGTCGTAAACCTCCTCATCAAGGTTGGTGCAACCCGAATATCCTAAAGAAGTCAGTACGACAGCTATGAAGATGAATATTTTACTCTTTTTCATATCCAATAAAAGTTTTGATTTAGAAACTCAGGTTAACACCAACGGAAATGGTACGTGATTTCGGGTAGAATTCCCGGCCTTCGACGCCCGGGTCGAGGCCCGACATGTTCACCTCCGGGTCGAGGCCGGTGTACTTGGTGATCACGAAGAGGTTCTGACCGGTAAGATAAACCCTGAGACGGTTGATGCCGTATTTCCCGCCCGTGTCGAAGTTATAGGCGAGGCTGGCATTGTCAAGGCGCAGGAAGGAGCCGTCCTCGATGTAGTAGCTGCAATACCTGGGGCTCTCTTTCAGGCCGATGGTCAGGGCTTCCTTCAGCACGTTGGCGCCCGGGAGCCACTGGGTGGTGGCATAGGACATCTTCGAGAAGTTCAGGATGTCATTGCCGTAAACGCCGCGGAAGAAGAAGTTGAGTTCCCAGTTTTTGTAGTTGATGATATTGGCCAGGCCATAGGTGAAGTCAGGCTGTGCCGAGCCGATGTAGGTGCGGTCCTCGTCGGTCAGCCCGGCCTTGCCGTCGATCATGTCATCCATGATATATTTGCCGTTTTCGTCGATGCCCTTGCAAAGCCAGCCATAGAAAGTACCCACTTCCTTACCCTCTTCGACAATATGGGTGGTGTTGTTGGAACCTCCGCGGATCCAGGCATCCCCGGTCTTGATGGCGCTGGTGGTGAACTGGTCATTGGAGAGACTGGTGATTTCGTTCCTGTTATGGGCGATATTGAAGGAGGCATTCCAGCGGAAATCGCCGTTGCGCACCACGTCGCCGTTGATCAGGAATTCAATCCCCTTATTATTCATGGAGCCCACATTGGCCATCATCGTCCCTTTCAGGTAAGGGGGCTGAGGCACCGAATAGGTATAGAGGAGGTCTTTCGTGTTCTTATCGTAATAATCGATGCTACCGTTGATCCTTCCCTTAAAGAGGCTGTAATCCAGACCGATGTTGAACATGGAAGTCTGTTCCCACCGCAGGTCGGGATTCTCATTCTGGTCAAACTGGTAGGCGGTGTACCATTTGCCGTTATCGTAATACTGACCGGCCCTGCCATAGAGGGGAAGCGAGAGGTAAGGGCTAAGGCCGTCCTGGTTCCCCGAGACGCCGTAACCGATCCTGAATTTCAGGTCATCGAGGGCATTGACTCCACGCAGAAAGGATTCCTCCTTCATATGCCAGGCAGCGGAGACAGAGGGGAAAGTCCCCCAGCGGTGGTTCTTCCCGAATTTGGAGGAACCGTCACGCCTCACGGAAGCCGCAATCACGTATTTACCCATCAGCGTGTAATTGACCCTTCCGAAGAAGGAGATCAGCTTGCTCATATTCTTGGAGGACCATACATCGCCCGAACGGAGGTTTTCGCCGGCACCCAGGTTATTGTAGGCAAACAGGTCGGTCACGAACTGCCGGTTCTGGGCCCCCATGCTTTGGTAGTAGGTATCCTCATAGGAATAGCCCACCAGGAAGTTCATGTTATGGTTTTCCAGCACTTTCTTGTAGTTGAGGGTGGTTTCCAGCAGCTGTTTGTCGGCCATCCAGGAGTTGCGTTGCGCATAGCCGATGTCGTTGCGGCCCCGTTCGGTCTGCGAGTCGTAATACTGGCCGTAATCGTTGCTTTCCCGCTGTTTGAGGACGTTCAGGCTGGCCTTCATGCCGGCGAAAAGGTCCAGGTCGGCCTTGATGTTCCCGAAATAGAGGTTGCTCTTGTTGTCGCGCGAGTTGTACTCAATGTTCCTGACCGGGTTGCCCTGGTCATATTCCTGGTTGTCATACCAGGAGCCGTCGGCCTGTTTCACAGGGTAGACGGGGATCATGTTATAGGCCAGCACGAAATTCCGGGTATCGGAAGGAGAGTAGTTGCGCTGGGTCATCACGCCGGTGAAGGTGAGGTCCAGTTTATCATCGAAAGCCTTCTGGTTAAAGCTCAACCGGGCGTTGTACCGCTCCAGGACGTTGTCGTTGACCACCCCCTGCTGGTCGAGATAGGAGATGGAAGCCCTGTAGTTGTGTGATCCGGAGCCTCCGGTCATGGAGAGGCTGTGGTTGTGGGTCAGGCCCGTACGCATGATCTCCCCGAACCAGTCGGTGTCACCCCCCAGGTCCAGGCCTGTGGTGCTGATGTTGTTTTTGGAGGCGTAATCCCTCCATTCAGCCGCGTTGAGCAATTCGGGCTTGTTGGTGACATTGTCGACAGCCACATACCCTTCATATTCGATGGAGGTCTGATCCCTTTTCCCCTTTTTGGTGGTAATCAGGATCACCCCGCTGGCTGAACGGGAACCGTAGATGGCTGCCGCGGAGGCGTCTTTCAGCACGCTGATGGATTCAATGTCCTGGGGAGCCACAGAGTTAAGGCTCATCCCCGGCACACCGTCGACCACGATGAACGGCTGGCTGGAGGCGTTAAGGGAGGAGGTTCCGCGCAAGCGGATGGTCTGTTCCGAGGTGACATCACCACTTCCGTTGGTGATGGTCAATCCGGCCACCTTCCCTTTCAGGAGGTCCACTCCCGTGCGGGTTACCCCCCTGTTGAAGTTTTTCTCCGAAACATTGGTGACCGATCCGGAGATCTCCCGCCGGGTTTGCGTACCGTAACCCACAGCCACAATTTCCTGCAAACCAATGGTCTCATCTTCCATGACCACCTTCAGTTCGGTCTGGTTACCCAGCACCAGGTCCTGCGACTTCATGCCCACAAAAGAGACGGTTACCACTGCCGCATCCTGGGGCACTTCCAGGGTAAACCGGCCGTCGGCACCGGTGATGGTCCCCACCATCGTGCCTTTGACCACCACGGAAGCTCCGGGAATGGGCATTCCATTGCTGTCGGTGACCAACCCTGTCAGAACCTTCCTGACCTGCTGTACCACGGCCGGACGGCCGGCATCGGATGGCATCGGGAGCTCCGCGGAAACCAGGAGCGTCCATCCCAGAAAATTCAGAATGACAAGGCCCAGAATACGCCCTGCCCTCCTGCCTGCTCCCCTGAACGGAAAGCTTTTCAAAGATTTCATTTTCATAGATTTTTTAGTTACGTTAATGATTTAAAAAGAAGAATGGGTAAAAACATCCTATTAATTTTCAATGCTTTAGAAATATCGCAAAATCTTCGGTGGAAATCAACGAGGCTAATATTGGTTCATTTATATTATCAAAAATAAAAATTTATATGATCGATCACTAGTGTCCACTAAAAATTAAAGCGCAATTGAACGTTTCCATTTTCTGCAATATCATCCATTGGTTCCGCTCGTTCAAAGAGTTCTCTGATCGGAGTTTTGTCAAAAAGAGACATGCTCAGGATCCGGAGAACATCAAAAGTGCTGCGATTAAGTCGAAGGTCATGTTCAACAATGGCGACCAGGCAATAAGCCGTGATCGCCGAATATATCTGGATCCTGACAGCATTCTCAGTTACTCCCCAGAAAGATTTAATGTGAAGATGCTGCTTAATCCACTTATAAAACAACTCCACCTGCCATCTGTTCTTGTAAAGCAAGGCAACATGTTTTGCACTGATGCCGAAGTTGTTGGTCAGATAGGTGAATGTTCTTTTGTGTTCAGTAGAATAATAGCCAACACGACGAAGAAGGCAAGGATACTTTTTACCAGTTTGCTGTCCGGTGAGCCTTATCGTCTGGTCATAGAGTATGTTATCCGGGCTTTCAAGAAGGTCTTCTCCCTCAATGATTTCATATTGAAGGGTACCTCTCTCCCTGATGACAAAGTTGGATCCGATACTGTCAATGGTAAAAAGCCGCCCAAGGTCAAAGTATCCCCGGTCAAAAATGTAGTAAGCATTTTGTTCATAAGGAATCTCATCCATGGCGTTCATATCATGAACTTTAGCTGCAGTGATGTGGAGAAAAGTCGGGATCTGGGTAACGACATCAAAAAGGGTGTGTACTTTGATCCCACCTTTCGTCTTGCGAAAACTTGCCCACCAGAAAAGACTCAGGCACAGATCAATCGTTGTGGAATCAAAAGCATAAAAGCGACCGGGAAGTTCAAATTCCCTGGTAATACGCTTTCCTTGAGCGATAGAAATCATTTTATAGGCAAATTCCTCAAATATCTTGCAGTCCCTGTTGGCATTAGCCTTGGCAAGATTGCTGCGAGTTATCACCGATTTGCCAAATCCAAGATGATAAGACTTCGGAGTATGTGCAGTTATTACACAAACGAGCTCTCTAAGGCTCTCACAACCAGCCAACTGACCATACATCATGATCAGAAGCTGATTCCAGCAACTGAACGACTTAATGTATTTGTCCCCTTGATATTTCATTACAATTCGTTGAAATGTTTTTTGAGGGAGGAATTCGATGAGTTGTGCAAAAACATATTTCCCAGTGTACATATCCCTTTATCCACTTTTGCGATCAAAAGTATGGATTCAAATCGTGGACATGACATTTTCGATATATCATGCATATTATCAAGTTATTATAAGAGTAAAAACTAAAGTTTAGTGGACACTAGTGATGATCGATAGTTACTTCACATGCTATAAAACATAAACTTTTAAAAACGGCTCCCTTAATAGGATCTTTTGATGATTTTCAGGGTTGCCTGAACTCTTCAGCAAATAAGCGGAATCTGATAATAAAAACAGATCAACCAGGAAGCAGATACCTTAAGTGGGCATCCGGAAAAATTAAATGGACTGTTTAAGCCTTCGTGTCGCTGCAGGTTTTAATTTTATGCGGGAAACTTACTTTAAAACCGGTATCAGAAAAATCACCTTTTAACCATAAATCATGCAAAGCAGAATTTCATTTATTGCCGGATTGTTAATGATGACGGGTGTCCTGGCAGCGCCACGGTTTTCAGCGAGGAAGGTTTTCAGGCCGGGGCCTCAGTTGGCCACCTTTTATTCGGAAATCGACAATTCGGAGCAGCCCTCACTGGTCAACCCACGCATCGTGGCCGACAGGAGCATCTGTTTACCCTAACTTATGTATGTTTTATACGTATAAAAAGTATGGTATCGCTTAAATAATAGAATTTTATTAATATGAACATTACCACTTCCCTGCCCTCTGAAATGATAGCCAGGCTAAATGAATATTCCGGGAAATTCGG
>CAZKIU010000018.1:56681-68141 GCA_964552955.1 uncultured Prolixibacteraceae bacterium | reverse complement strand
TGTCAGTCCGCCCATGGAACTGGTGCGGCTGGCCATACCCCGCAGGGTCTATACCCAGAGCCATATCGACTATGTCTGCGAGGTCATCATCGAAGTGTTCCGGAAAAGGAAACAACTCCGGGGTTACCGGATTGCCTATGAGACTCCGCTCCTGCGGCATTTTACCGCCCAGATGGAACCCCTGTAGGGGTTTCGCCTGAGGTGGTTCTGTGTGCCGTCTCCTATAATCAGGCAGTCATTACGCATCGAAAAAGTGGGGATATTCGGGGGTCACCACGCGGCTTTTAGGGGTCACCACGCGGCTTTCGGGGGTCACCGTGTGGCTATCGGAGAATGCCCAGGTCATCAGGGTGAAAACAAGGGAGGGATTAACAAAATACTGAGCAATCATGAAAACCGGAACCGGTATGACCATAAAAAGCATGAGGGCAGCCATCAGGTATTTTCCCCTGGCGAGTATGTTTTTTATGTTGATACCAACAGTATTAGCCATGGGGCATGAAGAGGGATGTGCCCTCAGATGCGATGGGTACGACATGAGGGACACTATTCAGGAACATCTTATTCCGGAGGATTTGTCCTATTTGTTTAAAAGCGGGACGGAGGGATATCATACTTTCAGGATACCGGCCATTGTGTCTGCCGGACGGGGAACGCTTGTGGCTTTTGCTGAGGGAAGAAAAAGAAGTGCTTCGGATACGGGAGATATTGATCTGGTGTTCAGGCGGTCGGAAGATGGCGGTAAAACCTGGGGAGCGTTGAAGGTTCTCTGGGACGATGGGAATAATGTATGCGGCAATCCGGCTCCGGTTTTTGACACGGAGACCGGGATCCTTTTTTTGTTGTCCACCTGGAACCTGGGTGAGGATCATGAACAGGAAATCATAGCGCAAACCAGCCGGGATACGCGGCGGATTTTTCTTTTAAGCTCCCCGGATGGAGGTACGAGCTGGTCAGCACCCCTCGAGATAACCCTTTCGGTGAAAAAGCCGGAATGGACCTGGTATGCCACGGGCCCATGCCATGGTATTCAGCTTAAAAGCGGACTCCATCGCGGGAGAATGGTGATTCCCTGCGACCATATTGAAGCGGACAGCAAAAAGTACTATTCTCATGTGATTTATTCTGATGATCATGGTCAAACCTGGCAAATAGGGGGTATCACGCCTATGGATCAGGTGAATGAATGCACGGTGGCTGAACTGTCTGATGGCCGGCTGCTGCTGAACATGCGCAACTACGACCGTACCGCAAAAGCCAGGAAAATATCACACAGCACCGACGGCGGCCAGACCTGGGGCCCTGTTATTTCTGATCAGGCATTGGTTGAACCCATCTGCCAGGCAAGTCTTCTGAAGATGCCGGGGAGGAGGAGGAAACCAGGCAAGTTACTTTTTCTAAATCCCTCAGATGAAAGTAACCGGATCAGGATGACTCTTCATATCAGTAATGACGACGGGAAAACCTGGACGGATAGAAAACTACTGTATGGTGGGCCATCGGCCTATTCTGATCTTGTGTGGGTAAAGGGAGATGTGGCGGGCTGTCTTTTCGAAGCGGGCCTGAAATCTCCCTATGAGGGGATTGTTTTTACGATAGTTAAGACGCGAAAATAGACGCATAGGATCATCTTTGAAGCGACGCAGGAGAGTGTCGTAGAATTTGAACAGGGAGGTTCCGGGGCTGTTGTCCGGTTTCTGACGGAATTGTGTTGAATTAAACAAAATGAGAAATATCATGCATGTGAAGAAGGTTTTGCTGTTTTTAACGGTCCTGTTCCTTTATGTTGAATCAGCTTTTGCTTTTTGCGAAAGCCGGAGGATTTCCGGTGCTGATCCCGGCAGGGGACTGAATCTGATTGTTTCTCCGGAATCTGCCGGGAATCAGGTAAACGGTGTCACTTTATGTCAGGATTTTCCCAAAACCGGTGGACCAGTTGAGTATTTCTCTTCCGGAACAAGGGCGTTACAGTGTGATGCTGAATCTGTAGAGGCGGAAACGCTGAAGGATTCCCTATCGGGAAGGGAGTGTTATCTCTTTGCCTATTTCACCAGTAAGAACAACAACCGCAACGGGCTTCACTTTGCCTGGAGCACCGATGGCTACCGTTGGACGGCCATCGGTCCGGAATATAGTTACCTGAAGTCAGATTTCGGATCGTGGGGCACCGAGAAGAAGATGCGCGATCCCTTCATCATGCAGGGTCCCGACGGGGTGTACCACTGTATTTGGACCATCAACTGGGAAGAGCCCCGCATTGGTCATGCCTCGACTACGGATTTCATCCACTGGTCGCGGCAGAGTTACCCCGGGGTGATGGCGGGTTTTGAAGCCCTCAACTGCTGGGCGCCCGAGATGATCTGGGATGAAGAGGAGGAGTGTTACCTCATCTTCTGGGCAAGCACCATTGCGAAAATCGGGGCGTGGATCACGGAACCGGGATACAAGTATGACCACCGGATGTACTGCACCACTACCAAAGATTTCAAGAACTACACCCCTGCGCGGCTTTTTTTTGATCCGGGGCATAACGTGATCGATGCGACCATCAGAAAGGTGGGCGGCAAGTATTACATGATTTATAAGGACGAGCGGGAGCTCCCGGTTCCGCAGAAGAACCTGCTGGTCGCTGTGAGTGATAAGGCTGCCGGTCCCTACCGGAGGATCAGCGCCACTCCGTTTACCAAAAACTGGGTGGAAGGGGCGGCCATCGTGGTGTTGCCCGATGGCAGTTTCCTGGTGCTGATGGAGGCTTACCGGGAGCATCATTACGAAGCACAACTCACCCGCGACTTTGTCACCTTTGAGGATGTGACCGCGAAGATCTCCTTTCCGCCCGATGTGAAACACGGTTCGGTGGTTACCGTTCCGGGGGAGAAGGTGCTGGCGCTCATCGCGGAGCAGGAGCGTGGCGCCCGTGTGGAGCGGGAGAACACAGGCCGCGAGGGGGTAGAGGCGCCGAAGCCCCTGTTCCGTGACCCGGTATACGATGGGGCCGCCGACCCGGTGGTGGTCTGGAATCCGCTGGTTAACAAGTGGTGGCTGTTCTATACCAACCGGCGGGCCACCATGACGGAGTTGCCGGGAGTGAGCTGGGTCTTCGGAACGCCCATCGGCATTGCCGAGTCGGCCGATGGGGCCCATTGGAACTACGTGGGAACGGCTGAGTTTCCTGATCTTCCTGCGGAATGCGGGGGGAAAGAGGCTACCTTATGGGCTCCCGATATCGTCAGGGGCGACGATGGCCTGTGGCATATGTATCTGAGCATCCAGCCGGGAATCGACGTCAAATGGGGATTGCCGGGATTCATCAGCCATCTCACCAGCCGCGACCTGCGCACCTGGACCTATGTGCAGCGGCTGGATCAGCTGGGCACCCATGTCATTGATGCCGATATTCTCAGGATGGAAAATGGCACCTGGCGGATGTACTACAAGGCTTCGAGAGATTATTCCCACATCGGCATGATTGAAAGCCGCGATCTGTACACCTGGTCGGCACCGCGCGAGGTGCTGAAGATCAGCGGTGAGGGGCCGGCGGCCTTCCGGTGGAAAGATTTTTACTGGCTGATCATTGACACCTGGAAGGGACAGGCGGTTTATCGCTCCAAAGATGGCGACCAGTGGGAGCGGCAGCCGGGCGATCCGTTGTTACCCGACGGGGAGGGGACCGGTCTGGACGATATCCCCAATGGGCTTCACGCCAACGTGATCACCAGCAATGATCGCACTTGGATGTTTTATTTCACCCATCCGGGGCGCGTAGGCGAGGCGAAGAAAATGGACGGCTATGCGCAGCGGCGCACCTCCATCCAGGTGGTGGAGCTGGAGCTCTCCCGGGAGGGGTGGATTTCGGCCGACAGGAACCGGCCGACATACGTGCAGCTCTTTCCGGAGACGCCGGTGAAGGCCAGGCTCACCGCCGGACTTACGGGAAAGAAACCCATCAGCGACCTGCTATGGGGGGTCTTTTTCGAGGACATCAACTATGCCGCCGACGGGGGTTTGTATGGTGAGTTAGTACAGAACCGGTCTTTTGAATATACGCTGGAAGATACCGGGGGCCGAGACACCACCTGGAATGGTTTTAAGAGCTGGCGTTTGATTCCCTATGGTGGTGCGAGGAGCGACTTCCGCATAGATGACCGGGAGTCCCTTCATCCCAATAACCCGCACTATGCCGTGGTGAGCATGTCTGATCGGGGCGAAGGCGTGGGGCTTTCCAACGAAGGGTTCGATGGCATTGTGGTCAGCAGGGGTGAGAAGTATCTGTTTTCTGTATTTGCACGGCAACTGAAAGGGAGGAAGGGAACGTTGAAAGTGCGGTTGACCGGAGAGAATGGGGAGGTACTGGCCGTAGCAGAAGCGGGGAAGCTGTCGGGGCGCTGGACTAAACATAAAGCAACGCTGATTCCGGCAGCCAGTGCGCGTCATGCCCGCCTGGAGGTGCTGGTCCGGGTGAAAGCATGTAAATCCTCCAGGTCATCGGTGCTGATTTCCCGGAAGGGGGAAGTGGCACTCGATATGGTCTCACTCTTTCCGGAGAAAACCTTTAAAGGGCGACCCAATGGATTGCGAGCCGACCTGGCGCAGGTAGTGGCCGATCTGAAGCCCCGTTTTGTGCGCTTTCCGGGGGGGTGCCTGGTGCATGGTGACGGACTGGACAACATGTACAGGTGGAAGAATACCGTCGGGCCTGTGGAACAGCGGAAGGGGCAGCGCAACATCTGGAATTACCACCAGACGGCCGGACTGGGTTTTTTCGAGTATTTTCAGTTTTGTGAGGATATCGGGGCGGAGCCGGTGCCGGTGGTTCCGGCGGCCGTGAGCTGTCAGAATTCAAGGGATGACGGTCAGAAGGGGCTGCCCATGGAGGAGATGGAGGATTATTTGCAGGAGGTGCTTGATTTGATCGAGTTTGCCAATGGGGATCCCTCTACGCCCTGGGGGAAGGTTCGGGCTGAGGCGGGCCATCCTGCGCCTTTCGGTTTGAAATATCTGGGCATTGGCAATGAAGAGCTGATCAGCGACACTTTCGAGGAGCGGTTCAGGTTCCTCTATGCGGGGGTCAGCAAGCGGCATCCTGAAATCACGGTGATTGGTACGGTGGGTCCTTTCAGTTCGGGTACCGACTACGAGGAAGGGTGGAAAATCGCCGAAGATATGCATCTGGAGGTGGTCGATGAGCATTATTACCAGCCTCCGGGGTGGTTTATACATCACCAGTCGTTTTACGACCAGTACCCCCGCACCCGGGCGAAGGTCTATCTCGGGGAATATGCCTCCTGGGGGAACAACTGGTACAACGCCCTGGCGGAGGCGGCTTATATGACCGCGTTGGAGCGGAACGGCGACCAGGTGGTGATGGCCTCCTACGCGCCGCTGCTGGCGAAAGAGGGGCATACCCAGTGGGGTACCGACCTGATCTTCTTTAACAACACGGAGGTGAGACCCACCGTGAATTATGAGGTGCAGAAGCTTTTCTCGCTGAATGGCGGGGATGCGTACCTCTCCGGAAGAGTGGAGACAGACATGGAGCTGGCGGCGATAGAGCGGCGCATCGCCACTTCGGTGGTGCGGGAGAGCTCCAGTGGTGACGTAATTGTTAAGATGGTGAACCTGTTGCCGGTAGCGGTGGAGATGGATGTGAAGCTGGAGGATGGGGGGAAGAGTGCCGGAGGGTCAGGGAATACTTTATTGCCGGGCTTTCCCGGGGTAAAATCCTCTTTGCCTGGCCCTTCGGGGGAGCGACCCGTGCAGGGCGCCATTTCCGGGGAACCCTCTGTGTTGCCTGGCGCCTCCGGGGAGCCATCCGGGCAGCGTATTGCTTCCGGGGAACCGTCTGTTCAGCCAGGTGCCTCTCAGGTGAGCGGTAGCGTAAGTTCCGGGAATACCGGGCCGACTGGCGCCTCCGCGGAGCGAGGGGGTCGGGCGGGTGTTCCTGCGGTGAAAACCGTTTTGGCAGGCTCGCCGGGCGACCGGCAGGTTCTGCCGGTCACCACAACCTTCACCGCCGGCAAGGAGTTTCCCTGCACTTTACCTCCCTGGTCCCTGACGGTGATCAGGCTGAAGCAGCCCTGAGGAGATCCTTATTCTCCTTGGCTCAGTCAAGACAAACATAACTAAGTTGAAATTTACGTCATGAAGAAGAATTTCGTCACCCCGGCATGTTTAATGTTTCTTGTGATGATCCTGCTGGTTTCCTGCCAATCCCAACAGGCGGAAGAGCCTTCCTGGGAGGATAAGCTGAAGGAGACCGTGAACCAATTCGGGCATCGCAACTGGATCCTGGTGGTGGACAAAGCCTTTCCGGCCTTAAGTTCTAAGGATATTGAGGTGATTAACACGGATGCATCCATGACCACCGTGCTAAAGAAAACATTGGATTTGACCGTCCGGAGTTTGCATGTCAAACCCATTGTATATGTCGATCAGGAGTTTGCCTTTATCACCGAAGGGCAGATTGCAGGCATAGAAAACATTCGCAAGGATCTTCATGCTTCCATTCAGGAATTTCAGCCACAGACCATCGCGCACGAGGAGGTCTTTTCTTTGGTGACTGAAAAGTCGGCCATGTTCAAGGTACTGGTTCTTAAAACCACAGAAGTCATTCCCTATTCGTCCGTTTTTATTGAACTAGACTGCCGGTACTGGTCGGCGGTGCAGGAAAAGGCCTTACGCGACAGAATGACGCAATAATCCTTTACATGCCGATGGTTCCCTTTTTGCTGTCGCTTTCGATATCGGCCTTACGCCCCAGTTTCTTCACGCTACGGCCCTTCTGGAAGCGGTAGGAGTAGCTGAACTGGATGAAATTGGCGGCATCGAAGCGGGTGATGTTGGTAGAGGTATAGGCGGGGGTTTCTGTTTCGGCCTTGTTGAGGTCGATTTCCCCGGAGAAGGGGAGGAGCCAAAAGACGCCGAAAGTGTGGTTCTTGAGTTGTTTCTGGCCTCCGAAGCCATAGAGGGGAAGCGTCCGGGTTTTGGTTTGAGCGTTCATATTCACTCCGTTATAAGCCACATAAGCGAACACCGTCAGGGTCTTCTTCTTGTCGAGTTGTTTGAAGGCCGTTCCGGTAATGCTTGAGGAGTAGTAGTCTTGGGCAGGGATATTAGCCGTCGCACCTTTGAAATCATTGAAGTGGCCCTTGTAGATGCGGGCGTTGAAGTTAAAGAACCATAGCATGGCGTTGACTCCTCCGCCGGTCTCATAGCCGTTGATCAGGTTATAGGGTTTGGTGAGGGTGGTCCAGGCGTTGGTGACTGGTGACAGCGTCACCTCGATCTGGCGTCCGATCCTGTCGGAATAAAACTCGTGGTAGACGAAGGGCGAGAAGTAGTTGCTGCCGAAATTCCAGGTATAGGTGAGTTGGAGGCGGTCGCGGTAGTCGGGTTTGAGGTCGGGATTTCCCTGGGTGATGTCGTAGTTCTCGCTGAGTTTGAAATTGGGGTTCATGTCGTAGATCCCCGGCCGGTTGATCCTGCGGTTATAGGTGAACTTCAGGTTGTGTGACGAAGAGAATTTATACTGCAGGTTGAGGGAGGGGAGGTAACAGGTATACCGGGGATCGGTGACCGAATCGGCTTTGATATGGCTGTTCTCGATCCTCAGGATGGCCTGGATGCCCACTTTTTTGAGGTTCAGGGTGACTCCACCATATACCGAATGGCGCATCTCGGCATATTCAAAGAGGTTGCCAGCCTGCTGGGTATTGGTGGTGAAATCATAATCGAGCCGCTGGTAATAGAGCTGGTAGCCAGTCTCAATTTTGGCATTCATACCCAGCGGATGGACGTAGTTGAGTTTTCCAGAGAGATAATAGCGGTCGTTCAGGTCGTCTTCAAAGCGGCTGTAGTTGTTAACGACGGAATCGCTGTTCCTGTAATACCAGGTGTTGTCAAAATCGTTTTCCTGCCGGGAATGGAAGCGGTAGAGGTTGGTTTCGGCGGAGAACTCCTGCACCGGATTTTTGAATTTCCGCTGGTAAAAGAGGGAGACCGAATTTTCACCGCTCCGGGTGCTGTTGTCGATCAATGATTCGATGGTGTTACGGGGGTTTCCGCTTTTAAAGAGCCGTGCCTGGGTGGCCATATCGATATCCTGCCTGATGGGTTGCAGGTTAAGGTTGACACTCAGGTTGTTCTTGTCGTTCATGTAATAGTCGAAACCGCCGTTGACCGACCCCAGGGAGACGTCGATCGCCCCTTTTCCCGAAGTGCTGTTGAGGGAGTCGATCAGGGCAAAGCGGCTGTCGACCTGGTTGCCGATGTTCAACTTCTGGTTGACTGCGAAACCGGTCACGTAAAAGGTGATTTTTCCGAGGGCGTAGTCGAGGCTTCCGGTCAGGGCGTTGGTGGGTTTGTTGAAAGGCTTGGTGCTCAGGCTGGTGTTTCCGCTCAGTCCGAACCGCGCCTCTTTCTTCAGGATGATGTTGATCACTCCATCGATGTTCCCCTCGTATTTCCCCGATGGGTTGCTGATGATTTCGACGCTTTCGATGTCGGTGGGGAGGAGCTTGGCCAGGAATTCGCGGGTGCGCTGCCGGCCATCGACCTGAATGATGAAATTGCTGCTTCCATTGAGAGTGATGTTGTTCTGGAAGTCAACGTTGACCTGGGGAATTCTCTTGAGGAGTTCGTACCCGGTGGTGACTGTTTTGGCGATGGCTTCCGGCACGGCATAAACGGTGCGGTCGACCATCTCCTTGCCTTTAAGCCGTTCGGCTACCACTTCCACCTCACCCACCTCGGTGGTGGTTTCCGTCAGGAAGAGGGTGTCCATGACGATTTCGGTGGTACCCTGTGCTATCGAAACCCCCTTTTCTTCGGGGTGATATCCCACGAAGCTGACCCTGACGAGGTAATCGCCCGGTTTGACATTGTCGATCAGGTAGCTTCCGTCGGTGAGGGTGATGGTTCCCCGGGTCATGGCCGAATCGGGAAGTTGCACCAGTCCGACCGAAGCAAACTGAACGGGGGAGTTATCCTTTTCAAGGCATATGAATCCTTTGATATTCTGTGAATGGGCCGCCAGCGAAAAGGCCAGGAGCGCCAGAATGACGAAAATTCTCATGGGGTGATACGATTTCGGGGTATTGGCTATTGCCCATAAACCTCTCAACTGGTTTTGAGGGATGCTGCAATCCGGGAGGTTTACTGATTCAGGATGGCCTCTCTTCCGGTGGCATATTTTTTTCATTTTCTTCTGACTTGTCCGCACCAGCCTGGTGGAATGGCCATACGGGTCACATTCACCTTGCCGGAGCAATTGTTTATCATGGCAATTACCTGTTAGGATTCCGGAGAATTAAAGGGCTTTGACTTTGGTTTCGCCGTTGATGGTAAGTGGGATCTGCATGCTCACGCCGGGGGCGCTGACGCCCAGGTTGCCCGAGATGGAGGTTTTGACGCTGCTCTCGAGGGGTAAGCCGGTGCGGATGTCGATCAGCAGGGTGGTCTTGCTCATTCCCTGGAGGTCGTCGTAGCTTACCGTGGCCCCTCCCGACCGGATGGGTGCGGCATTGGCGGCGGCTTTGATGTCTGACTGTGCTGTGATGGAAGCGGTCTGCTCCTTCACATTGTCGAGACGGGAATTGGTGACAATGTCGAGTGCCATTCCCCCGGTGTTCATTTTCTGGATAATCTGCCAGTTGTCGCCTTTGTTGACTTCCCTGCCCGGGAGGTTCCAGGTGACGGCTTCAATCATGTTAGAGAGACTGGCCACGCTCACCATATTGGCGATTTGTCCTTTCAGGGCGTCGCCCATCATGCCGGTCAGCGTGACGGAGGCGGTATCTTTCAGGATGATGTCGGAGAGCATTTTGGCATTGACGATGTCGACGACATGACCCGAATAGTCGATTTTAACGAACAGGGCATTCTTGCTCAGGCGGTTCATGAAGTAAGAGAGCAGGGCGGCAGTCTCCTGGGAGGTGACATCGCCCTCACTGGCAGAACTGATGACGGTGGTTTTGCCCATGGCATTGGTCCGGGTGTCGATGGTGTCGAACCTGATTTCGGTGACCAGGAAGTCAGGAGTGGCGTCCATCATTTTCAGGGAGATGACGTAGCGGGTTTTGGATTCCACGTTCTGAGCCATGCCCTGGACGGTCTGGCTGGTGGTTTGTTCCGAGGTGGAAATAAGGCGGTAGACCTTGTTTTTTTCGGGATTCAGCCGGAGGGTGGCTTTTTCCTGGCCCATCCCGGCCAGCCAAAAAGTGGCGAAAATGACGATGAACACAATTCTTTTCATGGCATGCTTCTGTTTTAAACCATGTGATTAGTCGGTCATTCTTCTTCACAATTACAATTCCGATGAAAATGAAATTTACATGACCTAATCAGCACCGGAAATGCAAAAAACTCTACTACAATTTATATTTACAGACTATTTCTGCTGGTCAGGGTCGGCGAAACTCACTCTCTGGTTGATGCTGTCTCAGATAATGTCTTGACTTTTTCAAGACCCTTTGGAAAGGTTTTGTCAAATTCCGCGGCCTGTTCGGGGACCAGGTCCACTTCGGCCAGAAGCAGGGTTTTTTCCTCCTTTTCAGTCACGGTATACCCCTCGAATGCGCCCGTCCACCTTTCGGCAGCCTCCCCGACAGGTTGTTCCTCGAAGCCGGCGATGTCGCCGATATGCTGGAAGAGGACGTACGAATCAGGGATGAGGAAGATGACGTCGCTGTACATGCCAAATCCTTCGGGGGTCAGGAAATGAATCCTTCCGCCGGGTTCCAGATTTCCGGTGTAGTAAGAGCCCTCGCAGAAGACGCTGGTCCAGGTGCGGTAGCTCTCCTCATTAATCAGGACCTCCCACACTTTTGCTGCGGGAGCCGCGATTTCAATGGTGTATCTGTGTTTCCGGATGCCATTGACATAATTCTTAAGTGCAGCCATAAAGCCGTTCCATCCCATCTGGTAGTTTTCGGGGGCAAAATCGGATCCGGCATCGGCAAAGTTTTCCACCCCTTCGTGGTGAAGGGTGACCTGCGTGGCGCCGTTGTGTTCTTCCAGAAGCCAGGTGACCACGCTTTCGCCCTTGCTGAGTGCCGGGTGGGTCCAGGTATGGGAGAACTTCCGGAGGGGATCGATTTCCCTGATCACACATTGGTGATGGAACTGGCGGGCTTCGCCCGGTTCATGGAAATTAAAGGTGGCCCCTGCCTTCATCTCGAAATCGGGGATGTCGAAATACCACTCTTTCATCTGTTCCTTGTCGGTCAGCGCCTGCCACACCTTTTCCGCGGGCGCCTTAATGGTAATGGTTGCCGTGATCATGTGCAATAGTTTTGTGTAAAGATACGGCTAATCCGTATAGAAAAATACTTAAAAGTCCGGTTTTTGCAGTGTATTTGTGAACATGAGGATATTGAAAAGGCAGAGCAGGGAAAAATAGTTTTATTCGCAGTATACTGCGAATAAAATACTAAATATTCGCATTATGTAGCGTCTTTCAAA